>CAYTKA010000007.1:0-73462 GCA_964438255.1 uncultured Gemmatimonadaceae bacterium
TGTACATCAACAGTGGGTGGTTCTATGCAGATACGGGCGGGTATTCGCGGCAGTTGACCTGGTGTCCATGGGGCTCCTTCGGCACCACGGCCGGACCCTGCGGGTACAACATTCCCGTGTCGGGCAAGGTGGTCGCCGAGGTGTCCCTGAACGGCTCGTGGCGGTATCCGAGCAAGCACGTCAGGGTCATTCCGTGCCCAACCGGTGACACGCTCCTCGATAATCCAAAGATGCGCGATCTGATCAAGATAGTCTGGGATTCATCAAAGACGGAGGAGTCGAACGGTGCAAACCGTCTGGAGCGGATGGGAGTGCTGCTCTACGATACTGTCACTCATAAGTACAGCAACATGTTGCTGCCGCTCAACTCTGATCCGACGAAGAACGGACCTTGTTCGGTCAAACCAGGAACGTTTGCGCTGCCGATAAACTCGCGGTTGGTGACGTATGTCCATAGTCATCCGTGGAAGGACAGCACGCAATTCGCCGGCAACTGTCCCAAGGACGCGAATGGTAATTACCTGATGTACGCGTCGACGGCGCTAACCGGCTGGGGTAGCGGGTATGACTGGGCCGTATCTCGAAGAGTTCATCTCCCCAGCTACATCGTAGATTTCAAGCGAATCATTCGCATCGTTGGTGACAGCGGTAACGTGCAACCGCTCCGCGACTCGACGGACGCCGTCATGCTCGACACTAGTGGTGATACGCTGGATTTTACCGCGAGCAACTGGCCGAACGTGCAGAGAACATATCAACGTACGCCACAATGCACATACATGGCAGCGCGAAATGATCCCTATCTCGTAGTCGCCTCAAACTACGCGGTCGCGTTAGGCTCTCGTAGAGTTGTGCCTGTTCCTCTCAGCGTATTTGCGGCGCGCGCGCAGGCGAGTCGACGAATCATGTCCGAGCACTTCAGCGAAGCCATTTCAGGGAGAGGAGGTGACTAGAGTATGTCCATCAAAGTAGCGCTGGCCCTCATGGGACTCCTGTGCGTCTGCGGGCGTAATGCCATTGCACAGTCTGTCTCTTGTGCACCACTGGCTGATACCTACGCCGCCGCCATGCTGTCAGGTGTCACTGCCCTTGCTTCCAGTTCGGATGATGGGGCACATAGCTGGCGCGCGGCCGCCAAGGTGCCTGTGTTTCCCGCGTCGTCAGTCACCCTCGTGAGCGTCGACTCCGTCTGTGACGCTGCCGCTCACGCTTTGGCGTCGCTGCCTAGCTCCGATGGAGTTGTGCGGCCGGTCTGGGTGATCGCTCTCGGCACCACTCACTATGTCGTCTTCGACAAGCGCCGCACGAGTGCGGGTCACCGCGTCGCGGCCGTATTCGATGCGACGATGAATTGGATAGCCGACTTCGCAGCCTGAAGGCCGAGAGCGCACGACACTGCCGCGATCTAGGTGGTCGAAGAGCACTTACGAGAGTCGAACGTGCCGCGACGCCGCAGGTGCCGGGCATGCCGCCACAGGGCATCACCGATGTGCATGTGGCGTTGGTGAGAAGATCGAGGTGTTCAAGGCCGAGCACGACGTGCCTCGGGCCTGACTTCGAGCGGGGAGCGATCGTCATCACCCTGACGCGTCCGTCGACCGGCGCGTACTCCCTTGACAACCTCTTGCTCGCGGCGCACTCTCCGAACATGCCCTTCGCGTCCACCCGTCACCTCTGTCTCTGTCACCTCATGCGGCATCAGCCGCAGGGGACGGGTAGCGCGCACCGGTAACCGCTCGACGTGACCGACGTCGACGAGGCGCCCCGATCCCTCCGCGGATCGGGGCGCTTGGCATTCAGGGCCCCGAGTCGCGACAGGACGAGGCGCCCGCTCCGGCCGGAACGCTCCGCCCTCCATCCCGATTCCTGAACCATGCGCCCAATCGCCGTCTATCACGAGCATCCCGACTGGTTCCGTCCCCTCTTCACCGAGCTGGAGCGCCGCGGGCTTCCGTACGTGCGGCTCGACGCCGCGTCGCACCGCTACGATCCGTCGGAGCGCGCGGCTCCGTACTCGCTCGTGTTCAACCGCGCGAGCCCGTCGGCGTATCTGCGCGGACACGGCCAGTCCACCTTCCACACGCTGCACTGGCTGAGACATCTCGAGCGCATCGGCGTGCCGGTGGTGAACGGCAGCAAGACGTACTGCTATGAGCTCTCCAAGGCGACGCAGCTCGACGCGCTCGCCGATCTCGGCTTCTCGTATCCGCGCTCGGTGGTGATCAACGACGCGTCGCAGGCGGTCGCGGCGGCGACGGACCTGCGCTATCCGGTGCTGGTGAAGGCGAACGTCGGCGGCAGCGGCGCGGGGATCACGAAGTACGAGACCGCGGCGGCGCTCGAGAATGCGGTGCGGAATGGGCAGGTGAGCCTCGGCGTGGACGGCGTGGCGCTCGTGCAGGAGGCGGCGCCGCTGCGCGACGGGCACATCACGCGCATCGAGACACTCGGCGGCAGGTTCCTCTACGGGATCAACGTCTATCCGTCCCAGGGCTCGTTCGACCTCTGTCCGGCCGACGCCTGTCAGACGACGAGCGGCGTCGAGCTCGTGGGCGCCGCGTGCGCGCTCGACGCGGTGAAGAGCGGCTTGCGTGTGGAGGGCTACACGCCGCCGCCGGAGATCATCGCGCAGGTCGAGCACGTCGCGCGGTACACGGGGCTCGACGTCGGCGGGATCGAGTACCTGATCGACGACCGCGACGGCAAGCACTACTACTACGACGTCAACGCGCTCTCCAACTTCGTGGCCGACGCGCCGAACGTGATCGGCTTCGATCCCTGGTCGAATCTCGTGGACTATCTCGAGGCGCGGATCGCCGAAGCGCCCGCGGAGGTGGCGGCATGAGCACGGCGATCGCCCCCGAGCCGTGCCCGGCGGCGACGGACGGCCGCGAGCCGGTGAAGCGCATGCGCTTCGGCTACTGGCTTCCCGTCTTCGGCGGCTGGCTGCGCAACGTCGACGACGAGCGGATGGACGCGAGCTGGGCGTATACCCGGCGGCTTGCGCAGCGCAGCGAGGAGATCGGGTTCGATCTGACGCTGATCGCCGAGCTCTTTCTCAACGACATCAAGGGCGCGGACGCGCCGGCGCTCGACGCGTGGAGTACGGCGGCGGCGCTCGCCGCGGTGACGGAGCAGCTCGAGCTCATGGTCGCCGTGCGTCCGCAGTTCCATCCGCCGGCGCTCCTCGCCAAGCAGGCGGCGAACATCGATCAGATCTCCGGTGGGCGTCTCGCGCTCAACGTCGTCAGTGCCTGGTGGGCGGACGAGGCACGCCGCTACGGCGTGCACTTCGACCAGCACGACGACCGCTACGCGCGCACGGCCGAATGGCTCGACGTGGTGAGCGGGGCGTGGAAGGAGTCGCGGCTCACGCACAGCGGGCGGTACTACAGCGTGAGCGATCTGATCGTGGAGCCCAAGCCGGCGCGCCGGCCGCGGCCGACGATCTACGCCGGCGGCGAGTCCGAGGCGGCGAAGAACCTCATCGCGGCCAAGTGCGACGCGTACGTCATGCACGGCGATCCCGCGTCGCACATCGCGCCCAAGGTGGCCGACATGCGCGGGCGGCGCGAGCGGGCGGGACTGCCGGAGATGGAGTTCGGAATGGCGGCATACGTAATCGTGCGCGAGAGCGAGGCGGCCGCTGCGCGCGAGCGGGAGCGCATCACGAACGTCGCAGAAGGGTCGCCCGGCTATCACAACTACCAGGACTGGCTGGCGAACACACAGCTCGAGTCGCGCGTGTCGCTCGAGGACTACTCGGTGTCGAACCGCGGCTTGCGCGCGGGGCTCGTGGGAACGGCGGAGCAGGTGGCGGAGCGCGTGCGCGAGTACCAGAACGCCGGCGTCGGCCTCCTGTTGCTCCAATGCAGTCCACAGCTCGAGGAGATGGAGCGGTTTGCGGAGGAGGTGATGCCGCTGGTAGCATGATGGCGTGCACGCCTCCACCTCTCTCTCCATGAACGACACCGGGACGCCGCGCGGCCGGACTCGCGCGGCGTCCCGGTCGCTTTTCCTGCTGCGCCTCGTCTTCTGGCTCGTGCTGCTCGCGGGGGTCGTCGTGCAGCTTCGCGACACCGGCGACACGGTGAACGCAGACGGCATCCATTACATCGAGCTCGCGCAGCGCGCGGCGAGCGGGCAGCTCGACTTCGCGTCGAACGGATACTGGAGCCCCCTGTACCCGGCGCTCATCGCCGCCGCGCTCGCGATCGCCCGGCCGCTGCACCTCGATGCGCTCGTCGTGGCGCGCGGCGTCAACGTCGCGGTGATCGTGCTCTGCGCGCTGGCGTTCGAGTGGCTCCTCGCTGCGCTCGAGCGATCGAGCGCATCCCGCGGGAGCGATGGCGGCGCCGGATTCGCCGCGATGCGCCGGGGGAGCGCGTATGCGCTCTTCCTCTGGGGTGTGCTTCGCCTTCAGCACGCGGCCACGGTCACGCCCGACTTGCTGGTGTGGGCGACGTTGTCGTGCACGACAGGATTCCTCCTGCGACGGCAGTCGCGCCCGCTCACCACGGGCGAGGCTGTCGTGTTCGGTGCCGTGTTGGGGGCGGGCTATCTGGCCAAGGCGGTGCTCTTTCCCGTTGGGCTGGTGGCCCTCGCGGTGTACGCCGCGATGGCGTGGCGGCGTCCCGACGGCGTGATGACGCGGGCGGTGGTGCCAACTGCGCTCGCATTTCTCGTCGTGGTCACCCCCCTCGTCGCGGCACAGACGCGTGCACAGGGGCGCCTCTCCTTCGGCGAGACGGGGCGGCTCAACTACCGGTGGTACGTGAGTCACGTCGGCGAGCCGCGATCGATCGCGGAGCCCGTGGCGGTGACGGCGCGTCGCGGCGAAGCCAATCCGGCGGCCGTCTCACTCGACGCCGTGCACGGTGCGGTGCTCTATGCCGGCGAGCAGCGCGGCTCGTTCCCGCACGGCTTCGACCCGTCGCGCTCCGAGCGGCGCGACGGCGCGACGACGAACGTCGCGTCGCAGGCGCGGGTGCTCCGCCAGAACCTCTACTGGTTCTGGGTGGTGGGCGGCTCGCTCACACTGTTCGCGCTCCTGCCGATCGTGCTCGCCGCACTCGACCGAATCACTCCGCGCGTCGATCTCGCGCTGCCGACCGTTCCGTCGCTCGCACTGCTCGGACTCTACTTTCTGACGCACGTCGAGGGGCGGTTGTGCGGTCCGGCGATCGTGACGCTCGTCGTCGTACTGGCGTATGCCGCGCGCCCCGCGGCCCGCACGGTGGTGCGCCGTCTGCAACTGGCCGCGCTTGTCGGGCTGACCGTGAGCGCGCTGCTGCGCACGTTCAACGCGCAGGCGTTCGCGCATCGCGGTGGCCCCACGCAGGGGCAGGGCGACGTGGCGCAGTCCGCGGCGGCGAATGGCCTGCGGCCGGGCGAGACGATCGCCGTGATCGGCTCACCATTCGGGCATTACTGGGTGCACCTCGCCGGACTGCGCATCGCCGTCGTCGTCGCGCTTCCGGACGCCGAGCATCCGCTGGCCCTCGACGCGTTGGAGCGGCTCGTTGCGGAGAGCTGCGCGCGTGGCACGCGTGTGGACGGCGTCGTGTGGCAGACGTCCGACCCGGCGGTACCGAACGGGGTGCGGCGGATGGCGGCCGGATGGCGCCTCTGGCGCCCGACTGGTCGGTGTGGCAACGGTTAGGAGAATTTCACGTCAGGGCCTTCCGGCCAGCGGGGGCGCACGCGATACTTGGCGCCCCGACTGAAATCCCGGACCATCACCGTCGACGCCCACCCGTCCCCGGACGATGTCGAACAAATGTGCGCGCCAGCGACTCTGGCTGCTTGCGCTCTATGCAGGCGGAGTCGTCGTTGCGACGATGCAGCGCGGCGTCTGGAGTCGAGAGCATACGACGTTCTCGATTTTCCGGCAGTCGTTCCTCCATCTCGCGCGACATCAGAATCTGTACGCCGCCTATCCGGCGGAGCAGGGCGCCGCGGCGGCGGACCTCTTCAAGTACAGCCCGTCGGCAGCGGTGCTCTTCGCGCCGCTCACGCTGATCCCGTTCCCCGCCGCGCTGCTGCTGTGGAACCTGGTCAACGCCGGGCTGCTCATGTACGCGGTGACGCGGCTGCTTCCACCGGCGCGCGCCAACCTCGCGCTGTTGCTGCTCGCGCCCGAGGTGTTCGTCGCGATCCAGAGCTCGTCGAGCAACGCCCTCGTGACGGCGCTCATCCTGCTCGCCGCGTTCGCGTACGAGGAGGGTCGCGTGATGCAAGGTGCGTATGCACTCATCGTCGGCGCGGCGATCAAGATCTTCCCGCTCGCAGGTTTCGTCTTCGCCGCGATCCAGGCGCGAAAGGCCCGGGCAGCTGTTGCGGCGTTCGTGGCGTTGATCGTCATCCTCGCGCTGCCGCTGCTCGTGATCTCACCACGCGAGCTGCTGCAGCAGTACGAGTGGTGGCTGGGGGTGGAGGCGGGCGATGCGCGCGATCTGCTGTTCGGGCTGTCGCTCATGCGCCAGCTCCGCGACTGGTGGGACATCGACTGGCCCAACTGGACGATCCAGCTGGCGGGGACGGCGATCTTCCTTCTTCCGCTCGCGCTGCGTCGCGAGCGCTGGACGTCTCCGTCGTTCCGGATCGAGTATCTGTGCTCGCTCCTGATCTACGTGGTGCTGTTCAATCATCAGGCGGAGCGTCAGTCGTTCATCATCGCCGCGTCGGGGAGCGTGATCTGGTTCGTGACCAAACCGGCCACGCTGGCGCGGAGCGTGCTCCTCGCCCTCGCGCTGATCGGCGTGCCGACGGTGCCGTACCTGGTGCTCTGGCTGGTCATTCACGTCGACCTGCTGCGGCCGTCGGCACCCGCGCCGACGGCACCACGGCTCACCCGAGCGCGATGGCAGCCGACGTTCCTCGGACGAAGCAGCGGGAGATACCGGGCGGCCTCCTGATTCGGTATCGCGCTGCGGAACTCAGAGTGCCGGTTCGTGGGTTATTGTACGACCATGCAGACGCTCCTTCGCTACCTCCGCCCGTACTGGCGGTTCGTCCTTCTTGCTCTCGCTCTGGCGACGATCAACCAGGTGTTCTCCCTGCTGGATCCGCTGATCTTCCGCCACGTCATCGATCGGTACGCCACGCAGTACGACAGGTATACGCGGCTCGAGTTCTTCAAGGGCGTGGCGGTGTTGCTCGCCATGGCGGTTGGGGTGGCGTTCGTGTCGCGCGTGGCGAAGAACTTCCAGGACTACTTCGTCAACGTCGTCGTCCAGCGCGTCGGTGCCGACCTGTACTCCGACGGCATCCGGCACTCGCTTGCGCTTCCCTTCCAGACATTCGAGGACCAGCGGAGCGGCGAGACGCTCGGCAAGCTCCAGAAGGTTCGCTCCGACACCGAGCGGTTCATCGCGGCGTTCGTCAACATCCTGTTCACGACGCTCGTCGGCGTGATCTTCGTGATGATCTACGCCTTCGAGGCGCACTGGGCGATCGCCCCGGCGTTCCTGCTCACCGTTCCCCTGCTCGGCATCCTGAGCTCGGTGCTGAGCCGTCGCATCAAGCAGATCCAGAAGGTGATCGTCGCCGAGACGACCGCGCTCGCCGGTGCGACGACGGAGTCGCTGCGCAACATCGAGCTCGTGAAGTCGCTCGGCCTGGCGAAGCAGGAGGAGCTGCGCCTCAACGCGACGACGGAGAAGATCCTCAAGCTCGAGCTCAAGAAGGTGCGATACCTCCGGTCCCTGAGCTTCATCCAGGGAACCGCGGTGAACTTCCTCCGCACCTGCATTCTGTTCCTCATGCTCTATCTGATCTTCGAGCGGCAGATCACGGTCGGGCAATTCTTCTCGCTGCTCATCTACTCGTTCTTCATCTTCGGTCCCCTCCAGGAGCTGGGGAACGTGATCAACATCTATCGGGAGACGGAGGCGTCGCTCGCCAGCTTCGACGCGATCTTCCGCATCCCGATCGATCCGAAGCCGGAGAATCCGGTTGCCGTCGACGACCTGCGCACGCTCGCCTTCCGCAACGTGAGCTTCACGCACGCCACCGCCGCGGCCCCCGCACTGGCCGACGTGTCGTTTCAGGTGTCGCGCGGGCACACGGTCGCTTTCGTCGGTCCGTCCGGGGCGGGGAAGACCACCCTCGTGAAGCTGCTCGTGGGACTGTATCGCCCGGGTGCCGGCGGGATCTTCTACAACGGCGTGCCGAGCGATCGCGTGGACCTGGACAAGTTCCGCGAGCGCATCGGCTTCGTGACCCAGGACGCGCAGCTGTTCAGCGGCACGATCCGCGAGAACCTGCTGTTCGTGCGACCGGATGCGACGGACGCCGAGTGTCTGGCCGTTCTACGGCGCGCGGCGGCGACGTCCCTGCTCACTCGGGCGGACAGCGGGCTCGATACGGTGATCGGTGAGGGCGGGATGAAGATCTCCGGAGGCGAGAAGCAGCGTCTGTCGATCGCGCGGGCGCTGCTCCGCAATCCACAGCTCCTCGTGTTCGACGAGGCCACGAGCTCGCTCGACTCGCTGACGGAGGAGGAGATCAGCCGGACGATGCGCGACGTGGCGGAGAGTGCCGACGTGATCACGGTGTTGATCGCGCACCGGCTGAGCACCGTGCTGCACGCCGACCGCATCTACGTGCTGGAGCGTGGACGCGTGGTCGAGGAAGGGCGACACGAGGAGCTCCTGGCGCGCACGGGGCTGTACTACGCGATGTGGCGGCAGCAGGTGGGCGAGCGGCGTGCCGAGCTCGCGGAAGCGCGTACCTCGCGCGCCCTCGCAGGCGTATAAAGACTCGATCCCACTGCGGACGCTGGCCCTCCGGGTGCTCGTACACGGAAGCCGTTTCGACCGAAAATGACCCACGACGCGTGGGTCATTTCGTCCACTGCCGATTCTGTCGCCGGCGCCGCGCTGCGCTGCACACAGCGCGAAGGTGATGGCGATCACCGACGCTCCTGTGGCAGAATGAGTGAGCTGACGCATCACGCCATCCGCTCCTGCGATCATAGCGTGCCCCGCGTCGCGTAACCGGTTGGCATCGCGCGGTCCGCGAACCACGCGCGCCTGGCACATGGATCGCCCATACAATGGGCGATGAACGCTCTTCCCTTCGTCGACAGGCGACCGGTCACCCTGTCCCATCTCCACGCGGTCCGCTCGGTGGGATGGGTGTCCGCATTCGGGCCGCGCGACGCGGAGCGCGACGCCGCCGCCGGCGCGGTGCTCGCCGCGCAGGCACGCGCGCGCATCGGTGCCGCACTCGTCGCCACGGTCGTGCAGCTCGCGATCATCGACTGGCTGAGCGGCACCGGCAGTCCGACGCTTCTGCTTGCCGCGACGTTCGGCTACGCCGCGTTCGTCGGCGTCATGGCGGTCGCCGTGGACAGGTGGCGGCGCGCGTCGCCCGCCGTCGTCACGCTCGCACTGGCAGGCGACATGGCGTTCATCTTCGCCATGACGATCGCCGGCACGACGCCGGCGCATTACGAGCGCGCACTGTTCGGCGCGATGATCGTCATTCACCTCGCGAACTTCTACTTCGGCCGCCGGCTGGCGTGGCGCATGGTGGCCCTCGCGGTCCTCGGATACGTCGTGCTGATCGTCGCCGCGACCCGACGTGGCCTCGCGATCGACCGAATGGAGGAGCTCTGGACGCTGGCAATCGGCGCGGGCGGCACGGCGCTGATCATCTTCCATTCGGGGCACGTGCGGCGGCGGCTCCGGACGATCGTGGCGCTGTTCGAGCGCGCCGAAGAAGGTGATTTCAGCGGCGAGTACGACGAGGCGGCGGACCGCCGCCCCGACGCGATCACACGCGTGGGGCTGGCGTACAACCGCGTGCGTCTCCAGCTCGCCAGCATGGTGCTCACGGATCCGCTGACCGGGTGCCTCAACCGCCGAGGCTTCGATCAGGCGCTGGCGCGGGAGATCGCGCGCTCGCTCCGCGCCGGCAGTGAGCTTGCGCTCCTGGCGCTCGATCTCGACCATTTCAAGATGATCAACGACACCTATGGGCACCTCGTGGGCGACGAGGTGCTGCGAGCCGCCGGTGCCCTGCTGAACCAGGCCGCGCGGGCCAGCGACGTGGTGGCCCGTACCGGCGGCGAGGAGTTCACCGTCCTGCTGCCCGACACCGGCGCGATCGGTGCCTTCCAGTTCGCGTCGCGCCTGTGCGAGGTGGTGCGCGCGCATGCATTCACCCCGACGGCAAAGGGCGCGACGCCGATTCACATCACGACGAGCATCGGCGTCGCCGCCGGGGCACCGGAGCCGGATGGGAAGTTCGCCGCGGTGCTCACCTCGCGCGCCGATGCGGCGCTGTACGCGGCGAAGCGCTCGGGCCGGGATCGCGTGCGGATGTGGAGCGTGGACCTCGACGAGAGCGACGACGATCGCCCGATCGACGACCTCGGTACCGCGCTACGCCGGCCGATACGATGAGCGAGCCCACGGCCTCTCCGCCGCCGGATGGCGACGTACCGGGGTCGCCGCGCTACGTCGCCGGCAACGGTGTGGTGGATCTGTCCCGCCTGACGCACGATCTCCGCGCGCCGCTGAACGGCGTGCTCGGTTTCGCCAAGCTGCTGCACGACGGCAAAGCGGGCCCGCTCACCGACCGGCAGCGCGAGCTCGCCGCCGACGTGCTCGAGTGCGGGCAGACGCTGTTGCGCGTCATCCGGCAACTCGAAGCCGAGGGCGCGCGACACCCCTGACGCGCTCCGAGAGCGGACGCGCCGCCCGATCACTCGCGGGGGCCGAGCCTGAAGCCGACCCCGCGCACCGTGCTGATCACCGGCGCCGTCGGGCTCCCGTCGATCTTCTTGCGCAGCCGCGCGACGTTCGCGTCCACCACGTTGGAGCCCGGGTCGAAGTGCATGTCCCACACCTTCTCCAGCAGCTCGGTGCGGCTCACCACGTCGCCGGCGCGCAGCATGAAATGCTGCAGCAGACTGAACTCCCGAGGAGTGAGCAGGATCTCTCGCGTCGCGTCGAATACGCGGTGCGTCACGCGATTGAGCACGAGCGATCCCACCGTGAGCGTCTCCGAGGTGGGGGCCGCGCCGCCGCGGCGGAGGATCGCCCGCACGCGCGCCTTGAGCACCTCGTTCGGCACGGGCTTCACGACGTAGTCGTCGGCCCCCGCATCGAGCAGCCGCACGACGTCCGATTCTCCACTGCGTCCAGTGAGCACGAGGACGGGCATCGTCTTGCCCTCGCGACGCAATTCCTGGAGGATCTCGATCCCGCTGCCGTCGGGCAGCGACAGATCGAGAATGATCACATCATAGTCGTTGATGCGGGCGAGGGGACGCGCCTCGGCGGCGCTGTATGCCAGGTCCACCGCATCCCCGCCCTCGGTGAGGACGCCTTTCACCAGCTTGGCCGTCTGCCGGTCGTCCTCGATGACGAGCACGCGCATCAGCGGGTGCCGTCCTGCGATGACGGAATCGTCATGCTCCTGTCATGCCGCGGTAACAATGCTGCGCCCCTCTTGAATGCGTGCCCCGGCATCCCACCAACCGCACGGCGCCCGAGCCGCGCGCGCTGGAAGAAGGGGGACCCGCATTGATCCTGGCCGACGTCGACCTTCGGGAATCGATGGGTTGACGTTCACGCGGCAAGTTCGCAACGACCTCCGGACCCACCGGGTCCCCCATCGTCGTGAGCGCTCGAGTTGACGCATGGTCGCCGCCGACTCTGCGCCGAGGACTAATCGTGCAGGGCGTCGAAGGCGGCGTCGCAGGCGGCCAGGCAGCGGTCGAGCCCTTCGAGCGTGTGATCGCCCATGTGGCCGATGCGGATGGTCGTCTCCTTGTTCTTGCCGTAGCCGCTGCCGATCGTGAACCCCCGCTCGGCCACGGCCTTGCGTACCGTGGAACCGGGGAGCGACGGGGGCAGGGTGATGCTCGTGACAGTTGGTGAGCGATGCCCGGGCCGCGCGAGCACGCGATAGGCGTCGCCGTGGCGCGCCGCGAGCGCGTCCACCCATTGGTGCGTTCGCTGCGCCATCGCCGTATGGCGAGCCCAGCGTGCCGGCATTCCCTCCTGCACGATCGACGCGAGCTGCACGTCCGCAGCGAAGAAGAGCGGGATCGCGGGCGTGTTGGGCGTCTGCCCTTTCTGCGCGTACGTGTCGAACTCCACGAGGTCGAAGTAGAGCCCGCGCCCCGGTGTCTTCCGCGCCGACGCGATGAATGCGGGCGATGCGGCGGCGAACGCGAGCCCTGGAGGCAACGCCAACGCTTTCTGGGAGCCGGTGAGCGCGTAGTCGAGCTCCCACTCATCGAACAGAAGTTCCGCGCCGCCGATGCCCGTGACGGAATCGACGAGACAGACGGCACCCACCGCCTTGGCCAAATCGTTCGCCGTACGCACGTCGGTGCGCGCACCGGTAGAGGTCTCGGAATGCACGATCGTGACCGCTGCATAGCGGGTCGCCCGCAACCGCGCTGCGAGCTCGTCGAAGTCGACCGTCTCCCCCCAGGGCACCTCGAGGAGGTCGGTCTCGCGGCCGCACGCCTGTGCGATCGCGGCGAAGCGTGCCGAGAATGCGCCGTTCACCACGGACAGGACGCGACCGACCGGGGCGCAGCGCACGCCGGCCTCCATCAATCCGGTCGCCGACGAGCTGCTGACGTACACGGGCCGCGTCGTGCCGAAGATCACGCGGAGCGCGTCCTGCAGTCGCATGAACAGCGACTCGAACGCGGCGCCCCGATGCGGGATCATCGGCTGGGTCATCGCGGCGAGCACCGGCGCACGCACCTCGGTGGGGCCAGGAAAGAAGAACGTTCCGTTGGTCAGCAGCGTCACGGTGATCTCAGGACGAGCTCGAGGAGCTGTGCGAAGGACTCGATGAAGTAGTCCGCCGCGGCGACGACGGGCTCGCGGCGCACGAACCCGGTGAAAGCGGCAAACGCGTCGACGGCGGGGCGCATCGCAAGGTCGGTGGCGCCGTCCCCGGCGGCAAGGACCCGGCGCGGCAGACCGAGCGTCTCGACGACGGCACGCTTGCCCGGGGACGTTGCGAGCGGCGACGAAGCGTCGAAGCCGGCATAGCCCCCGTCGGCGTCGAACTGCACCGGAACGGCGTGCACGTCGCGGTCCGCGATGCCAAGCTGGTCGGCGACGGGAAGGATGGCCTCGCGCAGACCGCCGCTCACGAGCACGACGCGCACCCCTGCACCATGCATGCGGGCGACGGCGTCCTGCGCGCCCGGCGCGAGGGCGTCGATGTAGTGTGCCGCCAGCTCCATGACGTCACCGCGCGACGGACGCACGAGGGCGAGCCGCTCGCCGTACACCGCATCGAGCGCGATCTCGCCGCGCATGGCGCGGTCGGTGAGCTCGCTCACGCGCGCCCCCACGTCCGCGCCGCACCGCGTCGAGAGCCAATCGATCCCTTCCACGCCACACAGCGTGGAATCGACGTCGAGCACGAGGCTGGCGAAGCTCGGCTTCGGCCGGCTCACAACACGTTGCCCGGGGCGAGAATACCGACCGGATCGAGCTCGCGTTTCACGGCGCTCATGGCGCGCACCTGGAGCGGAGTCATCTGAAGGGGCAGCCATTTGCGCTTGATCTTGCCGATCCCGTGCTCGGCAGCCACGGTGCCTCCCAGCGAGATGACCTCGCGCAGCGTGGCTTCGACGACACGCTCGATGCGCCGTAGCTCGTCGGCGTCGTGTGCGATGAAGTTCTGGTGCGGGTGACCGTTGCCGGCGTGGCCGTACGTGACGGCCTGCGGCACGCCGGATTCGTCGGCGAAGCTGCGCGCGAGCGCGATCGCCTCGGCAAGCCGACGGTAGGGAACGGCCCAATCGGTGGAGACCTTGCGTCCCCCGTGTGCCCGCCGCGCCGCGCCGCGCTCGTTCATGCGCGCGGGAACGGCATGTCGTACGCGGCGTGCTTCGCGCAGCGCCGTCTCGCCCTCGTACACGCGAACGTCGTCCACCAACGCGCCGTACGACTCGGCGAGCGCCAACCACTCGTCGAGCGCGACGTCGACGCCGGGTGGGGGCACTTCCTCCACGTACACGAACCCCTCCGCCCCCGCGGCCCAGTCGCGCGAGCCTTCCGCTTCGCGCGCGATCTCGAGTGCCAGCGCGTCGAAGTACTCGAGACAGCGCGGATGCACGACACCGCTCTCGCGCGCAGCGACGACAAAGCGCAGCGCGTGCGTCTCGCCCGCGAATGGGATCGCCAGCCCCACGACCTGTTCGGGCAAGGGGAGCAGTCCAAGCTCCACTTCGACGACGACACCGAGCGTGCCCTCGCTGCCGACGAACCAATCCACGGGATCGTGGGCGAGTGCGTAGCCGACCGTGTTCTTCTCCAGCTCGGTGCGGCGCACCTCGACGATCGATCCGTCGGCGAGCGCCACCTTGAGCGCGCGCACGTGCGGACGCGTGGCGCCGTACCGGAGACTGCGCGCCCCGGAGGCGTTGCACGCCACGGCGCCCCCAACGGTGCACTCCTCCTCACTCGTGGGATCGGGGGCAAGCAGCAGGCCCGCTGCTGCGCAGGCACGCTTGAGCTCTCCCACCAACACCCCCGGCTCCGCGCGTGCGATGCGTGCGATCGGATCGATGTCGATGATGCGCGACATCGCGCGGAGCGACAGCAGGATCCCCTTGTCGCTGATCGACGCGGCCGTGGTGCTGGTCTGCCCGCCTGCCGGGGTCACGCTGGTGCGCGACGACGACGCGTCGGCGAGAATTGCCGCCACCTCGTCGGCGCTCGTGGGCCGTGCGACGGCGTCGGGGATCAGGACGAGCCCCGACGCGTCGGCGGCATATGCCCGACGGATCTCGTCGTCACGGGTCAGATCGGGGGCACCCACGCTGCCTACGCGCGGTGAAACTGAATCACTGTGGCCGAGCTGACGTCCGGCAGCTTGAGCAACGCTTCACGTACGCCCGGCGCCACCGTACCGTCCACGCTGATCGCCGCGAGGGCTTCGCCGCCCTGGGCGAGGCGCGCCTGGTGATATTCGGCGATGTTCACGCGGCTGTCGCCGAGCAGCGTGCCGACACGGCCGATCACGCCGGGAACGTCGTTGTTCGTGAGGATGATGAGCGTCTCGCGCGGCGCGACGTCGACGTGGAAGCCCCCGATGCGCGTGAGCCGCGGGGGCGCGCCGTCGGGCGAGACGCCCTGCACGGCCAGCTCCTGCATCCCGCCGGCGAGGCTCACCTGCAGCGCCTGCTCGTGACCGAGGGAGCCGGACTCGGAGCATGACAGCTCGATGCCGCGCGCTTCAGCGAGCGCGCGGGCGTTGATGAGATTCAACCGCTCGACGTCGATCGTTCCCTCGAGCACACCGGCGGCGGCGGATGCGAGCAGGGCGGCGGAGGCGCCGGTGAGCTCCGGTCCCACGCGCAGCGACAAGCGCTGGATCGTGCGCACGCCGCGATCGGCGAGGAGCGCGCGCGCCACCGACGCGGCGCGACGCGCCACGAACAGGGCGGGCTGCAGGCCGCGGAAGTCGCCCGTGCCCGCGCCGGCCACGTTGATCGATCGCGAGAGCTCGCCGTGCAGCAATGCGTCGCGCACGGCAGCGCAGGCGTCGACCGCCACGTTGCGCTGCGCTTCCTCACTCGATGCGCCGATGTGCGGCGTGAGCAGCACGTTCGGCGCGCGCCGCAGCGGATGATCCGGCGCGAGGGGTTCCTTCGAGTACGCGTCGACGAGGGCGCCGCGGAGCTGGCCATTCTCGAGTGCCTGCACGAGCGCCGCTTCCTCGACGATGTTGCCGCGGGCGAGATTCGCCACGATCGCGCCGCTCTTGAGCCGTGCGAGCTCGCGGCGGCCGATCATGCCGTTCGTCTCTTCGGTCAGCGGCGTGTGCACGGTGAGAAAGTCGGCCACGTCGAGTCCTTCCTCGAGGGTGGCAAGCCGCCGGATGCGCAGGGCGCGGAACCGCTCGTCACCGACATAGGGGTCATAGCCGGCGACATCCATCCCGAACGCAAGCGCGCGGGTCGCCACCTCGCCGCCGATGCGGCCGACGCCGACGATGACGAGTGTCTTCCCCTTGAGCTCCGTGCCGAGGAGCTTCGCGCGGTCCCATTTGCCGTCGCGCATCGACGTCGCCGCATGCGGGATGTGTCGCAGCAGACCGATCACGGAGCCGAAGAACAGCTCGGCCACGGCGATGGTGTTCCCCGCGGGCGCGTTGATGATCGCCACGCCGAGCGAGGTCGCGGTGTCGATGTCGATGTTGTCGACCCCGACGCCGGCACGGCCCACGACGCGTAGCCGCTTCGCACGCTGGAGGAGGTCCTTCGTGATGCGGGTCGCGCTGCGTCCGACGAACGCATCGTAGTCCCCGATGCGCTCGAGCAGCTCGGCGGCGGGCAACGTCGGCACCTCGTCCACGATGAACGAGGGCTCGGCGGTGAGGAGGGCGACGCCGTCGGCGTCGATGTCGTCGCTGACGAGGATTCTGTACGGCACGTGATCAGAGCATATTCGGGGACATGACGTCCGTTTCTCGCCGCGACCGACTCACCGACCTCGTCGCGCTCGTACTCATCCTTGCAGGAATCGCGCTCTACCTCGACGGCACGTCACGGCTGGGCGCGATCTCGGCATACTCCTACCGGCACCCCGGCCCGCGCGGCCAGTCGGCGCTCGCCGCCGCCGACCGTGCGCGGTACGAGTCCAACGGCGGGGTCGCGCTCAGCGTGATCGGGTGCGCCGTCGGGATCTTCAGCGCCGTCCGGCACGCGCGCCGCCGTCCGGTCACCTGATCTCCATCGTTCCGTCGCAGACGAGCACCGACGTGCCCCCGACGCGCACCGCGGTGAGCGCGCCGCCGGTCACGTCTGCCTCGACCTCGATGATGCTCGGACGTCCCATCTCGAAGCCCTGCTCGACAACCCAGCGCAGCGTGCCGTCTCGCACACCGCGCGTGTCGCGCGTGCCGAGATAGCCAGCCAGGGCCGCGCAGGCGCTGCCGGTGGCCGGGTCCTCCGGGACATTGAGACCCGGTGCGAACATACGCGCATGATAGTCGCTGCCTTCACGCTCTCCGCCGGGCGCGAAGACGAAGATCTCCCTCGTCCACGCGTCGGGGCCGAGCGCGCGCTCCCACTCGTCCACGCGAATGCGCGCGCGCGCGACAGCGGCACGATCGCGCACGGGGACGTAGAGAAACGGCAGGCCGCACGAGAGCGCCCGCGGAGACCAGTCGCTGTTGAGGAGATCGTGGGGGCCGAGGTCGAGCACGCGCGCGAGCGTCTCGCGCGAGGGCGGCGTGGGCCCTGTCTCGGGGAGCTTCGCGACGGTGAGCTGCGCGAACGCCGGTTGGCGGTCGCGCGCACGAATCGCCACCGGCACGATCCCGACTTTCTCCTCGAAGGTGATGTGCGTGGTGTCATCACGCAGGTGGATCTCGCCGATGGCGGCGAGCGCGTGCGCCGTCCCGACGGTCGGATGGCCGGCGAAGGGCACCTCACCCCCGGGGGTGAAGATGCGCACGCACCGCGTGTGCGACGGATCGGTCGGCGGATAGACGAACGTCGTCTCCGAGTAATTGAACTCGCGCGCGACGTCGAGCAGACGGTGTTCCGGGATGGCGCGCGCGTCGGGGAAGATCGCAAGCTGATTGCCCCCAAAGGCGGCATCGGTGAACACGTCGGCAGTCAGGTATCGAAAACGGGTCACGGCTTATCGCTCCTCCATGAACGGATAGCGATAGTCCATCGGCGGCGAAAAGGTTTCCTTCACGGCGCGCGCGCTGACCCAGCGTACGAGATTGAGCTTGGAGCCAGCCTTGTCGTTCGTGCCCGAGCCGCGGGCGCCGCCGAAGGGCTGCTGGCCGACGACGGCGCCGGTCGGCTTGTCGTTCACGTAGAAGTTTCCCGCTGCATTGCGCAACGCCATCGCCGCCTCGCGCACCGCGCGGCGGTCGTTGGCGAACACGGCGCCGGTGAGCGCGTAGGGTGACGTCCGATCCACGATGTCCAGCATCTGCGTCCAGCGCGCGTCGTCGTACACGTGGACGGTGACGACGGGGCCGAAGATCTCCTCGCACAGGAGGCGATAGCCCGGATCCCTCGTCTCGACGAGCGTGGGATGGATGAAATAGCCGTTCGTTCCATCCACCGTGCCGCCGGCGACGATCGACGCGTTGCGCCGTGCATCCTCGACGTACGACGCGATCTTCGCGAACGCCCGCTGATCGATCACGGCGCCCATGAAGTTCCGGAAGTCAGTCACGTCGCCGACCTTCATCTCGTCGATCATCCCGACGGTGCGCTCCTTGACCTCCTTCCAGAGCGAGCGTGGCACATACACGCGGCTCGCCGCCGAGCACTTCTGACCCTGATACTCGAACCCGCCACGCGCGATGGCCACGGCGAGCGCCTGCGGGTCGGCCGACGCATGGGCGACGATGAAATCCTTGCCGCCCGTCTCGCCGACGATGCGCGGATAGTTCGCGTAGCGAGACATGTCGGCGCCGATCGTCTGCCACATGCTGTTGAACACGGCCGTGCTGCCCGTGAAGTGCACGCCGGCGAGATCGCGGTGCGCGAGGGCGACGTTGGAGATCTGCACTGCATCGCCCGGTACGAGATTGATCACGCCGGGCGGCAGTCCGGCTTCCTCGAGCAGTCGCATGATGTAGTACGCCGACAGCATGGCCGACGCCGCCGGCTTCCACACGACCGCGTTGCCCATGAGAGCCGGGGCGGTGGGCAGGTTGCCGGCGATCGACGTGAAGTTGAACGGCGTCACCGCGTAGACGAATCCCTCGAGCGCGCGGTAGTCGAGCTGATTCCACATCGTGTTGCTGCTGATCGGCTGCTCGTCGTACAGCTCCTGCGCGTAGTGCGGATTGAAGCGCCAGAAGTCGATCAGCTCGCAGGCGGAGTCGATCTCCGCCTGGAGGGCGGTCTTGGATTGGCCGAGCATGGTCGCGGCGTTCAGCGTCTGACGCCATGTCGTGGTGAGGAGCTCGGCGGCGCGCAGGAACACCGCGGCGCGATCCTCCCACGCCCAGTTCGCCCAGTCGGCGCCGGCGCGCTTCGCCGTATCGATCGCCTGGCGCACGTGCTCCGGCGTCGCCTTGTGCCAGTCGGCGAGGACGTGACGGTGATCGTGCGGCATCACGGTCTGCGCGAGGTCGCCGGTGCGAATCTCCTTTCCGCCGATGATGACCGGGATGTCGACGCGCTCCGTCGCCATGCTGGCGAGGCGCGCCTTGAGGGCAAGCTTCTCCAGCGAGCCGGGTGCGTATGTCTTGACCGGCTCGTTCACGGGCGGCGGGACGCGGCGGGTGCCGGAAAATCCGGCGAGCGGCGCGTCGGGCGGCGCGATTGCCTCGCGGGCCTGACGCGATTCGGCCGCGGCGAGGGCGGGCGCGGTGCGATCTTCGGTAGCGACGGGAGCAGCCATTGGAAACTCGCTTCGACGGGTGGACTCTCCGAAAGCTAACGCGTCGGCCCGCATGAGACGCGCCCTCCGGGGCATTTGACCCATCGCCGTGCTCCAGGGCTCCGCTGACGGGCGTGCCGGCCACGCACGGCGCTCCGTCAGTTGAGTATTCTCCGACATGCCACGCTTCCTCTTCCACGCCACTGCCCTGCTCCTGCTCACGGCGTGTGCACCGTCTCCCATCGACTGGACCCCGCAACGTACCGTGGCTCACCGCGGCGCGGGGGGCGTACTGCAGCCCGACGGCACCTTCACCCTCGACTCCCTCGGCGACCTCGCGGGGCGCGTGAGCATGCCTGCGGCACCCGTCTGCCCTGGCTCCCCTCGGCTCGCGCGGGCGGGCCACACTCTCTACGCCGTATGGTGGGCCCCGCGGGCCGACAGCGGGGCACGGCTGCTCGCGGCGCGGTCCGCCGACGGGGGCCACACGTGGAGCGCGCCGACGCCCGTCGATACGACCGACCGCGGCGTGAATGGCTGCCGCCGCCAGCCGCCGGCCATTGCCGCCGACTCGGCCAGTGGCTACGTGCACGTCGCCTACGCCCTCCAGGCGCCGGAAGGGCCGGGACTCTTCTTCTCGCATTCCATGGACGAAGGCGTCAGCTTTCATTCGCCTGTGCCGGTCCTTTACGGGGAACGGCTCGGCCGCACCAGTGTCGCCGCCGACGGCGATCTGGTCGTCGTTGCGTTCGAGGATCCGAACAGCACGACGCCGCGCATCGGACTTGCTCTCTCGCACACCATGGGACACATCTTCGAAGATCGGATCGTGCCCGTGTCGGACGACAATGGACAGGCGAGTGACCCGCGCGTCGCGATTCGTCGCAAGCAGCTCGCGGTGGCGTGGGAGCAGCGCGCTGCCGAGAACGCCCCGCCGGCGCTCGCCGTGCGTGCCGGCGCGCTGCGCTGACCGCCCCCCGCCCCCCGCCCCCCTCGCGCTGCGACTTCACACCATGCGCGTCCTCTACGCCGACGACGACGTCCTCGCCCGAACACTGCTCGCGTCCGTCCTCGCTGATCTGGGACACGAGAGCATCGCGGCGGAGGACGGCGAGCATGCATGGCTGCTGTACCAGCAGTCACCGGTGCCCCTCGTGGTGCTCGACATCAGCATGCCCAAGCTCGACGGCCTCACGGTGTGCCGACTCATTCGCGAGCACGAGGCCGGGCGCGAGACCTTCGTGCTCGTCGTGACCGCGCGCGATGGACGCGACGACCTCACGTCAGTGCTCGCCGCGGGGGCGGACGATTACGTCACCAAGCCCAGCTCTCCGGAGAACCTGCGCG
This sequence comes from uncultured Gemmatimonadaceae bacterium, assembly GCA_964438255.1. GTDB lineage: Bacteria > Gemmatimonadota > Gemmatimonadetes > Gemmatimonadales > Gemmatimonadaceae > AG11. The sequence goes on from CAYTKA010000007.1 coordinate 20,703, forward strand.
CCCGGCTCGAGATCGCCGGTCAGCGCATCCTCCAGAACGCGGCCCGCCGCGCCGCCGAGGCGGAGCTGGCGAAATCGCGCTGGCTCGCCGGCATCGGCGAGACGACGATCGCGATCGAGCATGAGATCAACAACCCGCTCTCCGCGCTGCTCGGTCACGCCGAGCTGCTGCTGATGGAGGGCGCGCTGAGCGCCGATCACCTCGAGCAGCTCCGCATCATCCAGGAGCAGGCGGTACGGATCGCCGAGGTCGTGCGTCGGCTGGCGAAGCTCAAGAACCCGCAGTCCGTGGAGTACCTCGCCGGTTCGCGCATGCTCGACCTCGGCGTGCGCGGCGGCTCGTGACGAGATGAGCATGGCTACGGGAGAACACTACTTCGGCGCACACACGGTCGACGCCGGCGGCATTCACATGGCAGCGACGCGCGCGGCGAACGCGGGGATGCGTGCGCTCCAGGTCTTCTCTGCCATCCCGAAATACTACAACGACAAGGTCTCCGTGCGCCCCGAGCGCGCCGAGCGATTCCGCGAGACGATCGCCCGAACGAGGATCGCGCCCGAGCGGATCGTCGTGCACGCGGCCTACGTGCTCAACGTCGCCACGCCGGACGAAGCCAAGTGGACGCGTGCCCGCGACGGCCTCGCCAAGGAGCTCGAGCGCTCCACGGTGCTCGGCGCCGGTGCCGTGTGCTTCCATCCCGGTGCTGCCACCGACGGCGATCGCGAGGCGGCGGCCGAGCGCATCGCGACGGCGATCGTGCACGCGCTGGAGAGCGTGCCTGGTGGTACGACGCGGCTGCTCGTGGAGAACACCGCCGGCGCCGGAACCACGATGGCTCGCACCGCGGACGAGGTGGGAGCGATCCTCGGACACGTACCGCGCCGGCTCCGTCCTCGGACCGGGTACGGGCTCGACACCTGTCACCTGCATGCGAGCGGCTACGACCTGCGCGAGTCGCCGGCGACGCTGTGCCGCGTCCTCGATGCCTTCGAGGAGCAGACCGGCGAGGCGCCGGGCTTCTTCCACCTGAACGACAGCGAGGGCGCGCTCGGGTCGAACAGAGACCGCCACACACTCATCGGCGACGGCGCGATCGGCGTGGAGCCGTTCCGCTGGTTGCTCGCCGATCCACGCACACACGGTGTGCCATTGATCCTCGAGACGCCACAGCTCAACTGCGAGATCGCGGAGGACGACGAGTCTCCAGACCCGTACGACGTGCAGATGATCGAGCTGCTCGAGCGCTTGGCGGGCGAGTAGCGACCGCGACCCGACGTGGCGTACGTCACTTCCCGAGGAAACGAACGGCGTTGCCAAGAGGGGAAAATCGCGTTCTCAGAGGGAAATAGTCACAACTTCCCTATTGCGCGTGCCACGCGGGGTTGTATCTTGCGCCGCGTCGTACAGCGTTTCTCTCCAGTGCGAGAACCTGTTCACATTCCCAGGAGACGAGCATGGCCGCGAAGAAGACTGCGAAGAAGGGCGCGAAGCGAGGCGCCGCGAAGAAGTCCTCCGCGAAGAAGGGCGCGAAGCGGGGCGGCGCCAAGAAGGCGGCGAAGTCCGGCGCGAGAAGGAAGAAGGCTAAGCGTTCCGGGGCCAAGCGCACGCCGAACGCTGCGTTCATGAAGGCGATGACTCCGAGCGCGCAGCTGGCCACCGTGGTCGGCTCCAATCCGCTCCCGCGCACGGAAGTGACCAAGAAGCTGTGGAGCTACATCAAGCGGAAGGGTCTGCAGGACAGCAAGAACCGTCGCCAGATCAATGCCGACGAGAACCTGAAGCCGATCTTCGGTGGCAAGAGCCAGGTCTCGATGTTCGAAATGACGAAGCTGGTCAACAAGCACCTCAAGTAGGACGACGTGCTCGTCCGCGAGGGCGACGGGGGCGTGCCGGTTACGGCACGCCCCCGTGTCGTTCCCGCTGGGAAACCCTTGCCTGCGTACGGTTCGTAGGGAGATTTCACCTGTTCGTCTCTCCCTTCCCTCTCCGTTTCCATGGCCGCAAACGTCGTCTCGCAGGCGCGCGGAACGAAAGCCACCGGCGCCTCACGCACCCGTGCCGCGTGGGAGCTCGTCAAGTCCCTCGCCGGCGCGGTGCTGATCTATCTCGTCATCAACACCTTCCTCATCGCCGCGTATCGCATCCCGTCGGGATCGATGATCCCCACGTTGCTCGTCGGCGACTGGCTGTTCGTGAATCGCGCCATCTACGGCCCGCACATCCCATTCACGAACACGCATCTGCCGTCGATCCGCGAACCGCAGCGTGGTGACGTGGTGGTGTTCGTGTCGCCCTATCAGGCGGACGAGGCGGCCCAGGGCGCGGATCCCACGCCCACGCTGGTCAAGCGACTCGTCGGCATACCGGGCGACACGCTCTACATGCGGCAAGGGCAGCTCTACGTGAATGGCATCGCGCAGCGTCGGGGCTTCGGGACGGCTGCGCCCCCGCCCGTGACGAAAGCACAGCGTGACGAGGTGAGTCCTCTATTCGACTGGCAGCACAGCGTCGAGCTGAAGCAGTCGCGTTTCGGGCCGGCCCCCGCACAGCCGACGCACGACAACTGGGGCCCCCTTCTCGTCCCGCCGGGTCGGTACTTCATGATGGGCGACAATCGGTACGAGTCGAAGGACAGCCGGTACTGGGGACTCGTCCCGCGCGAGAACGTGCGCGGGCAGCCGCTCTTCGTGTACTACTCGTACCGCAGCGGGGACGAGACCGATCGTCCGCTGTCGTTCATCACGGACATTCGGTGGGGCCGCTTGGGGACGCGCATCAAGTGACGCTTCCGTGGCGCGCGTGAGTACCCGTGCGAGCGACGCGGCCAATGCCGCGCTCCCGGCCGCGATGATGTCGCGGCTCATCGCCCTCTCGCACCTCGCCTGCGCGGTGCTGTTCGGTGTCCTGCTGCTGCGTCCCTGGCAGGCCACCGCAACTGCGCTCGCCGTCACCTTCGTCGTCGCGTGCCTCGCCTTCGCCGCAGCCGCGCTGGCGATCGCGCGGTCGACGCGGCGCATCGAGCGCATCGTGCTCGCCACCTTCGCGGGGCTCGCGCTGAGCCTCGCCGCCGGCGAGCTATGGTTGATCGTCTCGCCCGCCACGACGTGGCTGCATGGGCTGCGCGACGCCACCAGCCTCGGACTCGCGATCGTCATCGCCGCGCTGAACGGCCTGCTCATGCTCTACGGCAACTATGCGCTCACCGTCGAGCGCCGCACCGCCGAGCGGCTGCACTATCGCCTGACGGCGGAGCAAGAGGCGATCAAGGAGACGCTCGAGCAGCGTGTCACCCAGCGCACCCTGGAGCTCGACGATGCGCAACGCGTGCTGCATCGCATGTGGTGGCTCGGGCAACAGATCACGCTGGAGCTGAACCCACGTCGTGTTCTCGACCGGTTCCTCGAGGCGGCGGCGGACGTCGCGCAGGCTGACGGTGCAGCGCTCGGGCTGCTCGCCACCGACGGTATGATCGAGATTGCCGCGGCGAGCGGATCGCTCGCCGCTTTTGCCGGCCAGCATGTGCCCGTCGGCGGATCGGCGCTCGGTCGCGTGATCCGCGGCGGCGGCGTCTGGAGCGTGGCGGACGCCACCGAGCATCGCGTGCAGGTGCCCCCATCATGGTTCGAGCGGGTCGAACGCCCGCTGCGCGGTATGGCTGTAGTGCCGGTGCAGCGGCGCGGCGAGCGGATCGGCGCCGTGACGATCGCGTCGGAGCGCGTCCACACCTTCTCGCCTGTCGAGCTCGAGCGCGTGGAGGCGATGGCCGACCTGCTCTCCGTGGCGCTCGCCAACGCCGAACTGTTCGAGACGATGCGGCAGGCGGAGTGGCGCTTCCGCACGCTCTTCCGTGCCGCGCCGGATGCGGTGCTCACCGTGCTGCACACCACCGGTCGCGTGCGTGAGGCAAACGATGCGGTGCGCGACGTGTTCGGTCTCGATCCGCACCAGGTCGTCGGCCGCACGCTGCTCGAGCTGGTGGTGCCAGCCGACCGCCCCGCGCTCGAAGACGCGCTCGTGAAAGCGTTTCACGGTACCGCTGCGCGAGCCGAGGTCCAGGTCCTGGCGCCGGAAGGTGGAACGCGCCTCGTCGCGCTCGCGGCCAGCCGCCTCCCCGAGGCTGATCCGCCGAGCGTGCTGTTCGTGGGACGCGACATGACGCACGAGCGCGAGATGCGGTTGCGGCTCATGGAGTCGGACCGCCTGGCCGCCGTCGGCGAGCTCGTGGCCGGCGTCGCGCACGAGGTCAACAATCCGCTCTCGAGCATCAGCGCGTTCGCGCAGCTCCTCTTGCGCGACGGGGGCCTGACGTCAGCGCAGCGGGAGTCCGTCGAGGTGATCCGCACCGAGACGCTGCGCGCGAGCCAGGTGGTGAAGGATCTCCTCGCCTTCGCCCGACGGAGCGAGCCGCAGCGCGCGCCACTCGACCTCAACGCCGTGATCTCGCGTTCGCTGCGCATGCGACAGTACCAGTTCTCCGAGGCGGCCGTGCGCGTGGAGCCGGAGCTCTCCAGCGATCTTCCCGCGGTGCTCGGCGACGCACGGCAGCTCCAGCAAGTGTGTCTCAATCTCCTCACCAATGCCGTGCAGGCGATGGCCGTGACGGGCGGCGGTGTGCTCCGCGTCCGCAGCTACGTCGCCGATGGTGACGTGCATCTCGACGTTGCCGATACGGGACCGGGGATCTCGGCCGACGTGCGCGAGCGCATCTTCGAGCCCTTCTTCACGACGAAGAGGGAGGGCGAAGGGACAGGGCTCGGCCTGAGCGTGAGCTATGGGATCGTCACCGCACACGGCGGCTCGATCGAGGTGGTGGAGACGGGAGCGAAAGGCACGACGTTTCGTGTGTCGCTGCCGGCGGGATCGGCAAAGCCGGGCGCGCAAGAAGTCACGCGCGACGCCGCGCCGCGCACCCTGCGCTCGCCACTCGCCGGGATCAAGCTCCTCTTCGTCGACGACGAGCCGGCGCTGCGCAGCGGGATGGAGGCGTTCGGGAAGCTGCGCGGCTTCTCCGTGCTTACGGCGTCCGACGGCATGGCGGCGCTGGAGACGACGCGTGCGACGAGCGTTGACGCCGTCGTCTGCGATCTCCGCATGCCCGGGATGGACGGCTTCGCCTTTCACGAGCGGTTGCGTCAGGAGCAGCCAGGGCTCGCCGCACGCACCATCTTCATCACCGGCGACGTGGTGTCCGCGGCGACACGTGGCACGGTCGCACGGCAGCCGGTGCTCACCAAGCCGTTCGCGTTCGACCGGATCGAGGAAGCGCTGATCGCCGTCATGCGTGGCGCGCCGTACGCCGGCGCGAGTGAGACATCTCGCCCCGCGGGGCTGGCCGAGCCATCGGCCTGAGTCCGTCGCCCGGACGGGGGACCCTCGCGTTTCCTCGTGCCGCGAGAAGGATTCGCTCGTCAGACGAATAGACCGCTTCGCCCACCCGGCTTTCCATGGCCACATTTTTCCCGCGACAGACGATCGAATGGCGGCTCGAGGAGCCGCCGGCGTTCCGCCGGCTGTCAATGTCGCTGGTGGAGATGGCGCTGATCACCGGGGTCGTGCTGCGGCTGCTGCGGGCATTCGCGTTCACGCACGGTCGCGCGAGCGTGTTGGTGTCGATCGGCGCCGTGGCGATATGGGCCGTGGTGTTGATCGGCATGACGACGGCGCACCTGGCGAACTTTCCGCTGCGGCGGTGGGCGTGGCGTGCGCCGTTGTTCGGGCTCGCCGAGACCCTGGGCGAGATGCTCACGAGTCTCGTGCTCATCGTGCTGCATCGCGAGCCGAACGGCACGGCGCGCGCGGAGCTGCAGGACTGGCCGTCCATGGGCGCGCGTGCACTACTGCAAAGCGAGCTCACGATCTGTCTCTGGGCGCTGCTGCTGGCGGGAGTGATCGTGCTGGTGCGCAACTTCGGGCTGGCGCGACGGCTCGACTCCGATCCGCTGGACCCCGAACTGCCGGCGCCGCGGAAGGGCTGAGCCAATCGCCCGGGGCATCCCCTGGAACCTCCGAACGGGTCCAGTACTTCGTACTCGACTACCGAGTACCGGCTTGGCTGTATACTTGAGCATGATTCGTAACGACAAAGAGCTGATCGTCGTGGGCGACCGCGTCCTCGTGAAGGTCGAGGAGGGTGAGGAGCGCACGAAAGTCGGGTTGTATCTCCCCTCCACTGCGCTCGACAGTCAGGCAGTTCAGGGAGGCACGATCGTCGCCACGGGGCCGGGCCAGCCGATGCCGAGCTTCGAGTCGGCATCCGGCGACGAGCCCTGGAAGGAACCCGCGCGCGAGATGCGCTTCGTCCCCATGCAGGCGCGCCGCGGCGACTACGCGCTCTTTTTCCGCAAGGCGGCCGTCGAGATCACCTTTGAGAACGAGCGATACCTGGTGGTCCCGCAGGCAGCAATTCTCGCCCTGGTGCGGGAGTAGGACGGTCGGATGGTCGGATGGTCGGACGGTCGGGCAGTCGGACAGTCTACCGTCAGACCGCTTCAATGAGCAAAATCTTTCCTCAGAGGTTTCAGATGTACGATGAACGGTTCGTGGCTCCGATGCGTCAGGAGCTCACGCGGCTCGGCGTGGAGGAGATGCGCACCCCCGCCGAGGTGGACGCGAAGCTGAAGGATGCGAAGGGAACCACCCTTGTCGTGGTCAACTCGGTGTGTGGGTGCGCGGCACGCAACGCCCGTCCCGCCGTCGCGTCGGCGCTCAAGCACGCGGTGAAGCCGCAGCATCTCACCACGGTGTTCGCCGGCCAGGACACCGAGGCGACGGCGCGGGCGCGGAGCTACTTCACCGGCTATCCCCCGAGCTCGCCGCAGATCGGGCTGCTCAAGGATGGGAAGCTGGTCTACATGATGGAGCGCTATCAGATCGAGGGCCGGTCGGCGGACGACATCGCGCACGATCTCACGGAAGCGTTCGACCGCTACTGCTAGCTCCTCAGACCACGGTTCATCCGCTCAATCCGCTCATCCGCCTCTCAACAGCCGCTCGGGCTAGCTCCTCAGACGAAGGTTCATCCGGATACGGCGGAGAGGCGGATCACACGGATATTTGCTTGGGGTTGCGCCGAATAGTGCTCCTGCTCGGGATCCAGCATCACGAGGCGGCCAGTCCCGGTGCCGTACGCTCTCCCCGCAGCCATCAAAGGTCCCGGCCCTGGCGCGTCTTGACCGTCGCAGCGCATTCCGCCTCATCCGCGTTTCCGCCGCATCGGGATGAACCTTCGTCTGAGGAGCCGGTGAGGAGCCGGCCCGAGCGGCTGTTCGGATGAACCTTCGTCTGTGGGGCCAGCCCGAGCGGCGGTTGAGGGCCGTGGCTGCGCCCGGACTGTGGCTCGCGTTGGACGGCACGCGCTCTGCACAGGCTGTGTGCCCCAAGCAGTGGGACTCACACGGCGGAGATGCATATGGAGCGCAACGCGAACGACACATTCGGTAGCACCACCTCGGGCGAGTCGACGTCTGGCAGCTTTGGCTCCGGAGCCGGCTCCCCGGCCGGCAGCAGCTCGGGCTCGGGCTTCGGCACCGGCAGCGAGACGAGCAGCATCAGCACGACGACCGCGGACGATGCGAGCTTCTCGCGCGGCGCGTCGAGCGAGGCCGGCAGCCTCGGCGATCGGGCGAAGAACGTCGCCGGCATCGCCGGCGACAAGCTTACCGACGTGGGCTCGCAGGTACGTGACAAGGCGGGCAGTCTGAAGAACAGTCTCGCCGACGCCCTCGAGTCGGGCGCCGAGAAGCTGCGCAACCGCGGCGCGGGGGGCGGGCAGATCGCCGGCGCGGCGGCGACCGGCGGCGCGGCCGACATGGTCACCGGCGACAACCGGGTCGCACAGGCGACGAACCAGCTTGCCGGCGGCCTCCAGGCCTCCGCGGATTGGCTTCGCAACGCCGATCTCGATGGCATCAAGTCGGGCATCGAGCGTCAGGTGAAAGAGCACCCGGGCCGCTCGCTGGCCGTGGCCGTCGGCCTCGGCTACCTGCTCGGCAAGGCGTTCCGCAGCAAGTAAGAGGCTCCCGTGGCGGTCGACCAAAGTATCGACGGCCGTCGCAGCGTGGCGGCTCTCCTCCGTGATCTCGCGGAGGGGGGTGCCGAGCTCGTGCGCGGGGAGGCGCGTCTCGCACGCCTCGAGCTCAGCACGATGGTCCGCGGCGCCGCGCGCGGTACGGCGCTCGTCGTCGTGGGCGGTGTGCTGCTCCTGCTCGGAACGCTGGCGCTGTTCACCGGAGTGGTTCTGCTGATCGGCGATCAGTGGCTGCCGCGCGACCTGTACTGGGTCGCTGCGCTGCTCCTCACCCTCATCACCGGCGGCATCGCCGCCTGGCTGGCAATGCGGGGGCGCGCTGCGCTCTCGCCGGCTGCGCTCGCACCACACGAGACGGTCGCGACGCTCAAGGAGGACAAGGAATGGCTGAAACGACGGCTGACGTCCGGCGCGACATCGAGCTGACGCGGCACCGGATCTCGGACACGCTGCAGGAGCTGGAGAGCAAGATGAACGTCGCGCAGGTCGTGCGCGACAATCCGTGGCCCGCGCTCGCCGTGGCCTTCGGCGCCGGCGTTTTGCTGAGCGGCACGAAGGCCGACGTGAAGGCAGCGGCGGCAACCGTCATCGCGACGCAGGGCGCCAGTAGTCGCGTCGGCACGGTGCTCGACGACATCGTGGCACAGGTCGTCGGTGCGTTCCACGGTGCGATCGAGGCGAAGATCGAAGAGCTCGCCAACGACGTGAAGCGGGCGATCGGCGCTCCGGTCGGCGGTCCAAACGGCTCCGCCGTTCCGCGCATCACGCAGCCGACGACGACGTCGTTTGGTGCCATGGTGCCGGACGGCTCCGCTACGGCACCTCGAGCGGATTAATCACGTGCTGCTGGCCTTCGCGCTCAGGGCGGCTCGCGTTCCACGCGAGCGCCCTGACTAGCCGGAGTATCGGACCCACCGCGCGAGCTCCGCGAAGCTCGGCCGCTTCCCGTACATCAGCAGCCCGACGCGATAGATCCGCGCCGACACCCAGATCGCCGCGAGACACGCGGCCGCGACGCCGCCGAGCGAGAGTGCGACCTCGTACCACGGCACAGAGATCAACGTCATCCGCAGCGGCATCAGGATCGGGGCCGAGAAGGGCAGGAGCGACATCGTGCGCGCCAGGCCGCTCCCGGGATTCGTCATGATCGGCGTCATGAAGACGATCGACGAGACGAGCAGCAGCATCACGGGCATCGAGGCCTGCTGCACGTCCTCCTGACTGCTCACCATCGCACCAACCGCCGCGAACAGTGACGCATACAGGATGAAGCCGAGCACGAAGAAGGCGAGCAGCGCCACGAGCGTCGGCGTCGAGATCGTCGGCAGGGCGTCCACGATCGCGCCGGCCGACAACGCCGGTCCACTTCCCCGAGCGGCCGCCCCTGCGCCGCCGGCCGCCATCGCGCCGACGCCGAGCTTTCTCTCCAGCAGCGGCGCGCCGTAGAGTGAGAGCGACACCGACACCGCGACCCACGCGACGACCTGGGTGATCGCCACCAAGCCCACACCCAGGATCTTCCCGGCGAGAAGCGTGTCGGTGCTCACGCTCGACACGACGACCTCGGCAACGCGCGTCGTCTTCTCATCGAGCACGCCGCGCAGGATCGTCTGCCCGTAGAGCACGATCATCATGTACAGCAGCAGCGCTACGACCTGACCGAACAACACATTTCCGATCCCACTTCCCTTCTCACGACCCCGATCGCCGACCTTCTCGGCGCGGACTTCCAGCGGGACACCGGTCAGCGCGGCGACGCGAGCCGCGTCGATCCCCGCCGACGTCAGTCGCTGCGCGAGCACCTGTTGACGCACGAGCGTCGACAGCTGTTGGACGTCGCCGAGCGAGCTTGCGTTGCGTCCCGCATAGCGCGCCACTCGACCCGCGACCGTCGCTGAATCGAGCACGAGATAGCCGCGCACCTCGCGGTTCTCCACCGCCAACATCGCGCGATCTTCCTCCCGCGGCAGCGACTCCGGCGGCACCGTCCGCACGACCGGCGGCGGTGAAGTCGGAAAACGCCGTCCAAGCGCGGTTGCGACGCGATCGCCCATACCGGTTCCCGTCGCATCGAGCACGATCACGTTCGCCAGATCGGCGGATGTTCCCGTCTTGCTGGCGATGAGAATCGGCACCACCGTGATCGCGCCGAAGAACACCGGTCCGAGCAGCGTACCGATGAGGAACCACTTGGAGCGGATGCGCTCGAGATACTCGCGCTTGAACACCACGAGCAGCTTGCGCGGATCAACCTTGGCCACTCATCCCCTCCTCGACGCCCTCGGCGCCGACTCTGTCCAGGAAGATCCGATGCAGTGACGGCTGCACCAGCTCGAACCGCTCGATCGTCGCCCCCGCCTCGATCACGCGGTGCAGCAGCCGCTGCGGGTCGGCACCGGCCGCGAGCTCGATCTCGTAAAACCGATTCTGGTCGTCGGCGCGTGCTACGAGAGAGCGGTCGGCGAGAATGGGCACCAGGGCGGAACGCGCGTCGCCGCCGACGCTGAGCGCGACCATGCGGCCACCATGCGTGGCCTTCACCGTGCCGACCGCGCCGTCGAGCACCTTCTCACCGCGCGCGATGATGCACACCGCGTCGCACAGGCGTTCGGCGTTGTCCATGAGATGCGTGCTGAAGATCACCGTCTTGCCCCGTGCCTTGAGCTCGAGCACGGTGTCCTTGAGCGCCTGTGCATTGATCGGATCGAGTCCCGAGAATGGCTCGTCGAGGATCACGAGATCGGGATCGTGCAGCAACGTGCCGATGAATTGCACCTTCTGCTGCATGCCGCGCGACAGCTCGTCGATCTTGGCGAGTCCCCAGTCCCTCTCCGACGTGCGGAGCTCGAAGCGCTCCATCCATTCGCCGATGCGCCGCTCCGCGACGGACGCCTCCACTCCCTTGAGCTCGGCCAGGAACTTGAGCACGCGCCGCACCTGCATCTTCTTGTACAGCCCGCGCTCCTCCGGGAGGTAGCCGATGCGATCGGTCACGCCGTCGGTGAGATGCGATTGCCCGAACAAGGCGATCGTGCCCTGGTCCGGCACGATGATGTTCAGGATCATGCGAATGGTGGTCGTCTTGCCGGCGCCGTTCGGGCCGAGGAGGCCGTACACGGCCCCGCGCGGCACCTGGAGGGAGAGGTCGCGCACCGCGACATGCTCGGCGTACCGCTTCTCGACGTTGCGGATGTCGATCGCGAATTCTTCCATGAGTTTCAGATGGGGACAGCGAATATACGACCCCGGTGCGGAAAAGTGTCGAGTTACCGGCGACCAGTAGCGAGTAGCGTATAACCACCTTGCCATCACGGACACCAATCGGCGAGATTCGCCCCGTGCCGAGCCCTCCACTGCCGCGCCCTGCCGTCCACCGCCTCGCCACCGCGGGCGCCGTCCTCGGTTCGTTCGTGCTTCTCGTGCTCCTGATCGTGCCGGTCGCCGTGCTGTTGCTGCGCAGCGGAAGCGATGGAGTGCGTCACCTCGGCGGCGACGCCGAGCTTCGCGGCTCGCTCGTGCTCACGGCGCTCACCGCCACTGCCGCGACGCTCGCAACAGTACTACTCGGCACGCCGCTCGCCTACCTGCTCGCCCGCGGCCGCATGCCTGCGGCGACTGTCGTCAGCGCGCTCCTCGATCTGCCGCTCCTCATCCCCCATCCCGTCGCCGGCATTGCACTGCTGCTCGCCTTCGGTCGCGGCAGCCAGGTCGGTGCGGCGCTGGCGCGACTCGGTGTCGCCATCACTGGCTCCACGCTCGGCATCGGGCTCGCCATGCTCTTCGTCGCCGCGCCACTCTATGTGAGCGCGGCGCGCGAAGCGTTTGCTCGCGTCGACGTCCGCTACGAGTCGGTGGCGCGCACGTTGGGCGACTCGCCCTGGCGCGTGAGCTGGCGCGTCACCATGCCGCTCGCCGCGCGTGGACTCATCGCGGCGGCCGTCGTGATGTGGGCGCGTGCGGTGAGCGAGTTCGGCGCGATCGTCATCCTCACGTACAATCCGAAGGTCGCCAGTGTGTTGAGCTACGACCGCTTCAGCTCCTTCGGACTCGATGCCGCGCTCCCGGTGGCCGCGGTGCTCCTGCTGCTCGCGCTCGTGCCACTCGTCGTCCTGCGTTCTCTTCGCGCCGGTGTCGCGCTCGGCGAGCCGGCGCGGTGATCGAGACGCAGGAGCTCGGCACGAACGCCGGCGGCTTTGCGCTCCGTGGCGTGAGCTTCGTGCTCCCGGCAGGCGCATGGGGAATCGTGCTCGGCCCTGCCGGTGCCGGGAAGACGACACTGCTCGAGGCGATCGCCGGCGTTCGCGATGCGAGCGCGGGACGCGTGCTGTTGCGAGGCGCCGACGTCACCGCCCAACCGCCCGAGCGACGCGGACTCGGCATCGTCTATCAGCATGCCTATCTCTTTCCGCACCTCGGGGTGCGCGAGAACGTCGAGTACGGAGCACGCGATCGCGCGCATGCAATGCACGTCGCCGACCGCCTGGGCGTCACGGCACTGTATGATCGTCCCGTGCACTCGCTGAGTGGAGGTGAGCGGCAGATCGTCGCGCTGGCACGCGCCCTCGCGCCAGCTCCTGACATCCTGTTGCTCGACGAGCCCTTCGCCGCACTCGATCCGCGGCGCCGCACACGCGTGCGTCGCACGCTGCACGCGATGCAGCGGGAGGTCGGGCTCACCGTGCTCCAGGTAACGCACGATTTTGCCGAGGCAGGGACGCTCGGTGATCTGGCGATGCTGATCGACGGAGGACGGCTCGTGCAGGCTGCGCCACCCGAGCAGCTCTTCCGTCGCCCCGCCACGCCAGCGGCGGCGGAGTTTCTCGGCGCCGAGAACGTGTACGTCGGACTCGCGTATCCACTCGAGGAGGGCGGGGAGATGGGCCTGGACACGCTGCGGTTCGTCACGGGCTCGATCGAATTGATCGCGGTCGGTGAGCATCAGGGCGATCCGCGCCACGCAGTCATCCGCGGCGAGGACGTCGTGCTCGCCCGCATGCGACCTGGACCGAGCTCGGCACGCAACGTTCTCGAGGGGCGCGTGCTCGAGGTCGTGCGTGAGGGCGCGCTCGCCAGCGTCACGGTCGACGTGAAGGGGATGCTGCTCGTCGCGACGCTCACGAATCGGGCCGCGGAAGAGCTTCAGCTCGTGCCAGGAGTCACGGTATTTGCGAGCGTGAAGGCGACCGCAGTCCATCTGTGCTGATCGGTCCGGCGATTGTTGCTCGGCTTGCCGCTGAGCCGTCTTACCAGCGAGAGAGTTCCCTCAACTCGCAGGTACCATGTCCCGCCGCCCAATCGCGGTGATCGCCGGCGCCGGTCCGGCCGGTCTGACCGCCGCTTACGAGCTGCTCGCCCGGACCGACGTGCGACCGCTGATCTTCGAGCGCACGCACGCCATTGGCGGGATCGCCCAGACCTACAACTACAAGGGAAACCGCATCGACATCGGCGGGCATCGCTTCTTCTCGAAGAGCGAGCGCGTGATGAGCTGGTGGTTCTCCTTCCTGCCGCGGCAGGGCACGCCCGCCGCCGACACGGTCGAGTCCGATCACGAGATCGATTACGTCGCCGAGTCGGTCGTGCGCCGGTTCATCCCGGACGCACGTGACGACGACGGGATCGATCTCGCGACGTCGCCCTATCGCGACGACGACAGCGCCGTCGCCGTCGCCGCGGGGGTTCGCGTGCGTGAAGAGCGCCGCGTCGCCCCCGACCCCGAGCGCGAGGACGAGGTCATGCTGCACCGTCCCCGTCTCTCACGCATCTACTACAAACGCCACTTCTTCCCCTATCCGATCGGCATCACCTTCACCGTGGCGCGGCGGCTCGGGCTGCTCAACACGGCGATGATCGGCGTGAGCTACTGCAAGGCGCAGCTCTTCCCGCGCCGCGACGAGACGTATCTCGACGCCTTCTTCATCAATCGCTTCGGCCGCCGCCTGTACGAGACCTTCTTCAAGGACTACACGGAGAAGGTGTGGGGAGTGCAATGCAGCGACATCCGCGCCGACTGGGGCGCCCAGCGGGTGAAGGGGCTCTCGCTCAAGCGCGCCATCGTACACGCGGTGAAGGATCTGCTGTCGAGCGATTTTCAGAAGGCGCAGGAAGAGCGCGAGACGTCGCTCATCACGCGCTTCTTCTACCCGAAATACGGACCCGGCCAGATGTGGGAGACGGTGGCCGGTGAGATCACGAAGGGGGGCGGCGACATTCGCTTCGGCCACCGCGTGATCGGCGTCTACACCGACGCCGGCCGTGTCACCGAGATCGAGGTCGAGGACGAGCGCGGCTGCCGCAGCAAGGTCGCGTGCGACTATTTCTTCTCGACGATGCCGGTGAAGGAGCTCGTGCGGCAGACGCATCCCGCGCCGCCCGCCGAGGTGCGCGAGGTGGCGGAGGGACTCCAGTACCGCGACTTCCTCACCGTCGGGCTGCTGCTGAAGAAGCTCCACGTGCAGGTGAAGGGCGAGAAGCCGGCGGCGAAGGTCGCCGACAACTGGATCTACGTCCAGGACGGCGGTGTGCAGGTCGGGCGCATCCAGATCTTCAACAACTGGAGCCCGTACATGGTCGCCGACCGCAAGAGCACGGTGTGGATCGGACTCGAGTACTTCGTCGATCAGGGGGACGTGCTCTGGCAGACGCCGGACGCGAACCTGATCAAGCTCGGCACGATGGAGCTCGAGCGCATCGGCTTCATCAAGGGCGAGGACGTGGTCGACGGCTGCGTGCTGCGCATGCCGAAGGCATATCCGGCCTACTTCGGCAGCTACGAGCGGCTCGGTGTCGTCCAGAAATGGACGTCCACGATCCCGAACCTCTTCCTCATCGGCCGCAACGGCATGCATCGCTACAACAATCAGGACCACAGCATGCTGACGGCGATGATGGCGGTGGACAACATCCTCGAGGGTCGAACCGACCACTCGAATCTCTGGGACGTGAACCTGGACATGGTCTATCACGAGGAGAAGCGCCACTAGAGCGTCATGATTCCGACGCTCCTGCTTCTGCTCCCCGGTCTCCTCGCGCTCGGTCTCCGCGCTCGGCGCGTGCCGGCAGCGGGCGTCGGCTCAATACTCGAATCCCGGTACGCACCCGTCGCCATCGGATTGCTCTGGGCCGCGCTCGCCTGGACGACGTGGGGTGCGCTGCGCCCCACCCCCGCCGAGAACGACGAGATCGCGTACGTGTTGCAGGCGGGCATCTTTGCCAGCGGCCGATGGGCCGCACTCGCGCCTCCGCTGCCCGACTTCTTCGGCCAACCGGACGTGCTCGTCACGCCGGTGCTCGCGTCCAAGTATCCGCCGGGACACTCGCTTCTGATCGCCCTCGGCGCACTCGTGGGGATGCCGGCGCTGATCGTCTTTCTCCTCAACGCCATCCGGATCGGGCTCACCGTCGCGCTGGTGCGCCGCGTGTGTGACGGCGAGACGGCGCTCCTCACCACGGTGTTGCTCTACGTGAGCTCGATCCAGGTGCGTTTCTCGTCGAGCTTCTACTCGGAGACGACGACCGGCGCGCTTCTCGTGGTGGCCTGGTATTGCCTGTTGCGCTGGCACGGGGGCGGGGGCGGGGGCGGGCGGCGTACGTGGCTGATCGGTATCGCGCTGGCGCTCGGTTGGTGTGCGATCACGCGGCCGTGGAGCGCGATCGCGTTTGCCGTGCCGATCGCCGTCGTCGTGCTGCGCGACACCGTGCGCTCGCGTCGCTGGCGGGATCTGGCGCTCCCCCTCGCGGCAGGTGTGTCCATCCTGGCGATCCTCCCGCTCTGGTCGTGGCGGACACTCGGCGACTGGCGTCGTCTGCCGCTCCTGGAATACGCGCGGGATTACATGCCGTACGATCATCCGCACTTCGGCGTGACGCGCGCGACGCCGAGGCTGACCCCGCCTCCGGACGTGGCGCGCGTCAACGCGCAACTGCTCGAGGTCGAGCGCTCGCATACCCTCGGCAACCTGATTCCTGAAGCCGTCGCGCGCGCGCGCTTTCTCTGGGACGTGGTCTGGCCGCCACCGACGATCTGGTTCGCCGGCCTCGCCCTCATCGCGCTCGCCGTGCTGCCCGCCGCGGCGTGGACAGCCGTCGGCACGGCGGCCGCACTCTTCGTTGTCTATCTCGCGCACCCGACGTGGCCCCAGTGGACGGTGTACTATTTCGAGGTGACGCCCGTGCTCACCTTCCTCGGTGCGCTCGGGATCATGACCGTGTTTCGCGCCCTCGCCGGCGAGCTGCGTGAAGGGAACGGCCGTGCACGCAGGCGGACACCGCGAGCGGCTCTGGCGGGACTGACCGCGTGCGTGCTGCTGCTGCCCGCGCTGCCGGGCCGGTCGGTGCATTTGCACCGCTGGATCGCGGCCTCGGTCGCGCCGCGGGAGCGGTTCGAGGCGCAGGTCGCGCGTCTGCCGACGTCGTCCTCCATCGTGTTCGTGCGTCCCGGTCCACAGCACTCGCCGTTGCGCGGCCTGGTGGTGAATCGCGCCGACTGGGCGACCGCGCCCGCGTGGATCGTGCACGATCGTGGCGTCGACAATCTGCGTCTGCAGGCAGTCGCGCCCGAGAGGCGGTCGTACCTGTACGACGAGACCACCGATCGCTTCGTGCAGATGCCGACCGTCCCGGACACGCGGGACAGACAGTCGTCACTCGGCGTCGCGCACGCGGCGCGCCCCTGACATGTTTCTCATTCTTGCGCTGGCGCTGCCCTGTCTCATCGCCCTCGGCCTTCGCGCACGCCCCTCCCTCGCCCATCGCGGCGTCCTCGAGACTCGATACGTTCCCGTCGTCGTCGGCATCGCATGGGCTGCTCTGTCGTGGGTCACGTGGGGCTCGTGGCATCCCATGCCGCTGGACCACGATGAGGTTGCCTACCTCATGCAGGCGGAGATTTTCGCGCACGGGCGCTGGGCGTCCCCCGCGCCGCCGCTTCCCGACTTCTTCGGGCAGGCACACGTACTCGTCACGCCGGTGCTCGCATCGAAGTATCCGCCCGGGCACTCGTTGCTCCTCGCGCTCGGCGCGCTCGTGGGCGTGCCCGCGCTCGCCGTGTTCGCACTCAACGCGGTGCGCGTGGGGCTCGTCTTCGCACTCGCCCGCCGCCTCGCCGATCCGGTCACGGCGCTGCTCACCTGCGCCTTCATGTTCCTTGGCGATACCCTCTGCCGCTTCTCCGCGAGCTACTACTCGCAGACGACGAGCGGCGCGCTGCTCATGGTGGCGTGGTACTGTCTGTGGCGCTGGCACGACGGTACGCGACGGGGCTGGCTGCTCGGCACGGCTGCGGCGCTCGGGTGGTGTGCGATCACACGTCCCTGGAGCGCCGTCGCGTTCGCGGTGCCGATCGCCGTCGTGGTGCTGCGAGACGTACGTCGCTCCGGTCGTTGGCGCGATCTCGCCCTCGCGACGGCGGCTGGCGCGTGCGTCGTCGCCATCCTGCCCCTATGGGCGCGGGGCACACTCGGCGATTGGCGCCGCGCGCCGCTGACGGAGTACGCGCGCGACTACATGCCCTTCGACTTCCCGCACTTCGGGGCGGTGAACGTCGCGCCCCGGTTGACGCCGCCGCCGGATGTGGCGGCGATCAACGTCGGCCTGCGCGAGGCCGAGCGGCAGCACACCTTGGCGAATCTGCCGCAAGAGGCGGTGGAGCGTGCGAAGGCGATGTGGACCGCAACGTGGACGGAACCTGTTGTCTTTGCCGCGTTCACCGTGCTCGGGCTGCTCGTCCTCCCGCCGGCCGCGTGGCTTGGCGTGGCGACGGTGCTGGCGCTGTTCGTCGCGTACCTCGCGCACCCGACCTGGGCGCAGTGGACCGTCTATTACTTCGAGGTCATGCCCGTGCTGATCCTCGTCGGCGCGCTTGGCTTCACGAGCGTGCTGCGACTGATCACGGGTGAGCTGAAGCTGCGCGAGCGGCACGCACGCATCATCGCGCCGCGCGCCGCAATCGCGGGCCTCGTTGGTTGTGTGCTCCTGCTCGCGCCGATGGTGATGGCCGCGTCGAACGTGAAGCTGTGGCTCGCCGGTTCCACGATGGAGCGTCGGCGGTTCGAGTGGCGCGTGGCGAATCTTCCGGCGAAGGAGGCGATCGTGTTCGTGCGCTACGGCCCGCAGCACTCGCCGCACCGGAGTCTCGTCGTCAACCGTCCCGACTGGCCGACGGCGCATGCGTGGATCGTGTACGATCGCGGAGCGGCGAATGTGCGGTTGCGGGCGCTGGCGCCGGAGCGGGCGGCGTACCTGTACGATCAGGCGAGCGATCGGTTCCTCGATCTCACGTCTCGATCCGGCCGTGTGGTCGGATCCTGGCATCGTGGCGACGAGAATGTGAGGCAAGATGTCTCAAAGACGCATCGGTGACACAAAGTCCAGGGGTTTTTGTCAGAAAATCGGGATTGTTGAGGAACACGAGGTGCCTTTCGGGATAAGGGCCCCCCGCGGGACGCACTGCGGGACCACCACCCTTTGCGTTCCCTGAACATATGCTGCTCACAACCGCCGCCGTCGCCGCGCACGTTGGCTTCTCGTCGCTGTGACGCCCATCGATCCTCGAACCGTGACTCCACGAGCCACCAACAGTCTGGCAGACGGGCACGTGAGACACAGCCTCTCCCTCGCCACAAACGGCTCAGTGGTTCAAACCGCTCCTGTATCGCGACCGCGTCTGCGAATCGCGATGTTCTCGCACAACTATCTGCCACATCCCGGCGGCCTCGAAGTGATGGTCTGGAGTATCGCTCGCCGGCTCGCCATGCGGCACGATGTCGTCCTGGTGACCTCCGCCTACGCTGGCCGCTCCGGGGTATCGCACGAGGACGGAATGGAGGTGCACCGCCTTCCGGCGCTACACGGGAGCGAATCACTGAGCGTCCCGTACCCCGTGCCAACGGGACGTGGTCTGCGTGCCGCGCTCGCCGCCGCCGATGGCGCATCCGTGGTCCACGCGCACGGCGCACTCTACCTCCAGACCCAGATGGGTCGGCACATCGCCGCGCGCTCCCGGGCCCCGATGGTGCTCACGGAACACGTCGGCTTCGTTGAGTACAGGCGCGCGCTTCTGAACGCGGTTCAGGGCCTTGCCTGGCGGCTCATCGGCGATCGTGTGGTGCGCCGAGCGGACGCAGTAGTCGCGTGCAGCGGGCGCGTGCAGCGCTGGCTCGCTGATCGCTCGGGGCACGACATCCGATACGTCCCCAACGCGGTTGATCTCGAGCGCTTTCGGCCACGAGCGACCGCCGAGCGTGCCGCGGGCCGCCGCTCGTTCAACCTCCCAGAGCATGAGCCCCTCGTGCTATTCGTCGGACGCGAAAGCGCGAAGAAGAATCTCGAGGTCGTGCTGCGTGGGCGGCGTGCGAATCACACGCTGGTCGTGTGCGGTGGAAACCGGTCGCTCGCCGGCGAGCGCATCATCGATCTCGGCATCGTCCCCTACCAACGCATGCCCGAGCTGTTCGGTTGCGTGGACGTGGTCGCGCACCCGGCATCGGGCGAAGGATTCCCGCTCGCGGTTCTGGAGGCCGTTGCGTCGGGGATCCCTGTCGTCCTACTCTGGGACGAGGGGTATGCGCCGGTATTGCCCCGACGCTACGTGATTGCGTGCGACGACCCGAGCGAGATTGGGCGGCAGGTCGCGGCGCTCATTGCCGACGAGCCCACCCGGCACGGGCTGGCAATCGAGGGTCGAAGGTGGGCCGAGCGGCACTGGAGCTGGGACGCGGCCGCAGCAGCTTATGAGGAGATCTACAGTGACGTCATCGAGCGTGCACACAAGAGCTGAAAGCGCTGCCTACATGCTGCCAATCGGGAGCGAGAAGGTTGCCGTCGTCATTCCCTGCCGGAACGAGGCGGCGAGCATCGAGCGCGTCGTGGCCGATTTCCGGCGCGCGCTCCCGGCTGCGCTCATCGTCGTCGTGGACAATGCCTCCACCGACGACACGGGCAGCCGCGCCCTCGGCGCCGGAGCGACCGTGCTGCGCGAAAGCCGACGCGGCAAGGGCTTCGCCGTGGTGCGCGGCTTCCGCGCCACGCGCGAGGCGGACTTCGTCGTCATCGTGGACGGCGACGACACGTACCCTGCGGAGTCGGTGCATGCGCTGCTCGACGGACTGCGTGCCGGCGCCGACATGGCGATCGGCACGCGACTGCGCAGCTACGATGACGGCGCATACCGTGCGGGTCACACGTTCGGAAATCGCCTCTTCATCAGCCTCGTGCGTCTGCTCTTCGGTGTCCGGACACAGGATCTCTTCTCCGGATATCGTGCCTTCACGCAGCGCTTTCTCCATCTCTCACCGCTCATCGCGCAAGGATTCGAGATCGAGGCCGAGCTTTCCATGCAGGCGCTGGCCGGCGGATTCGTCGTGACGGAGGTGCCGGTCCACTACCGCGCCCGCGGCGAAGGGAGTGTGAGCAAGTTGAACACGATTCGCGATGGATATCGCATTCTAGTCGCGCTCCTCGCCTTCTTCCGCGACTACCGTCCGCTCACCTGCTTCGGGAGCATCGCGGCGGTTCTCTTCCTGCTCTCGGGTCTCTCGGGCAGCGTGGTCATTGGCGAGTACCTCCGCACCGGGCAGATCCTGCGCATTCCGACCGCCATCCTGTCCGTCGGACTCGGCCTGCTTGGTGCGATCGCGCTCATCGGCGGGTTGCTGCTATCGTCGGTCAATCGCCGCTCGCAGGAGCTGGCGGCCCTCCTCCTCATTCGCCGATAACGTGCGTATCGATCTTCAGCACATGCGCGACGGATTTCTCGCTGCGCAGACCGGAAAGCGCTCGCGGCATGCCGTCGTCGACCGCATCACGCCGTCGCGCTTCCAGTACGACTATCTCTCGTTGAGCCGGCTGTCGCACGACGTCCACGCACTCATCAACGAGGTCCCGGCGCCGCCCGCGGGTGCGCGGGCCCTGGATCTCGGTGCGGACAAAAGCCCGTACCGTGACGCGCTGCAACGGCGTGGCTTCGAGGTGTGCACGCTCGACATCACCCGCGATGGAGGTGCCGACTACGCAGGCACCGCCGAAGCGACAGGACTCCCAGATGCGAGCTTCGATCTCGTACTCTGCACGCAGGTCATCGAGCATTGCATGAACCCATGGGTCGCGGTCCGGGAGGTTCACCGCATCCTTCGCCCGGGCGGCCATCTCATCGTATCGGCACCCCATGTGTGGTTCTTCCACCCGCACCCGACCGATCACTGGCGCTTCACCCAGGAAGGGATGGCACACTTGCTTGAAGAAGCGCGTCTCACGCCGGTGACACTGCTAGCGCAGGGAGGTAGCATCCTGACGCTGTGTCAGGTCCTGAACTTCCTGGCTTACGGCGTCCTGGGACGTGCCGGTGCACCGCTCTATGCGCTCTCGAACGTCGCCGGAAGCGTGGCCGACCGCCTCGCCCCGAACGAGCTCTTCTGTCACAACTTCGCCTGCCTGGCGCGGCGCACGTAAGCGCGACTCCCGCGCGAGATCCGGCGAGGGTCGCTCAGCGCGCCGGGTAGAGCCAGCGAGTCATCCCCAGGCGCAGCAGATCGGCATCCGTCACGTCCACGACGCGCCCCGGAAACGCACGCTCGATGGCGGCGCGTCCATCGGGCGTCAGGGAGCTTGCACGCACGAGGACGGGTCGATTGCGGAGGAAGGGATCATTGCGTAGTGCGTCACGACCGTACCAGACGGAATCCGCGTGCACGACGACGACGTCCGCCGGCCGGGCGGCGACGTAATCGTATCCCGCGGCGAAGGGGCGCACGAAACGCTCCGTTTGGATGGTGCGAAGCGGCAGCTGGATGAGCAGCGCGATGACGAGCGAAGCAACGACGAGTCGCTGCGCGAGTCGCTCGCCCACAGCACCGATCAACGGTTCGAGGCCTGCAGCCCCCAGGAGCGCCAGACTGCCGAGCACCTGGTACGCATAGCGATGTCCCCAGCCATGTCCCTGCGTGGACGGGAAGAAGAGGAAGAAGCCCAAGGTAAGGAGCACGCCGACCGCAAGATCGACCAGCGGCGCCGCCAGGCGCCGCACACGCATGATCGCCGCCAGAGCGAGCAACCCGACGAGTGGTGCCTGCCAGGTGAATAGCAGCGAGAGGCTCACGCCGTTCACCCAGAAGGCGATCGCCGACGGCGCGGCGAACATGGCGAGGAAGCCGCCTCGCGACTGCGCCGCCGGATACGAGAAACGCAGCCACGCAAGGAGCAGGGCGGCGCCGACGCCATAGACGAGCGCCGCCTGCGCGAGCCGGCGCCACCGGCGCTCATAAAGCAGTCGGACGAGGAACGGCGCGACGAACAGCGCGTGCGGAAACGGGTTGTGTAGCCCGAGGGCACACACGCCGACGACGAGCGCGGCAACCCATGACCGTTCGTCGCCGCGGAGGTAGAGATAGAGCCAGACGAGATTGAGACAGAGATGCGCCGGCATCGAGTAGCCGGTCGCCGAGGTCATCACGAACTGGCTCGACGTGATGAGAAACGCGACGGCGAGCCAGGGACGCAACCCCTCGTTCGGCCAGAGACGGCGCGCACACGCACCGATCGCCACGACGCTGAGCGCCGCGAGCAGCGGATTCAACACGATGCCCGCATGGACGGCGACGAAGGGTGCCTTCAGCAATGCGTATCCGGGGAGATATGCGGACATCCATCCACTGCGCTCCGGATGATAGGTCACGAAGATCGGTGTGATGGCCTGCTGGAATGCCCGCCACGCGGCCGGAACCGGAGCAACCACTCGGCCCGCAGCGAAGATGCGCGCCTGGAAGTCGGCGCTGAACTCGTCCATCGAGAAGAGCAGCCGATGCATGACGAGAACGGTCGCCGCAAGCAGCGCCACGAATACGAATGCTGCCACCCCCGCGAGTGCACGATTGTCCGGGCGCGGCAGCGCCGAGTCGTTGTCACGCAGCCGCGAATCGGCCGCCGTACGCGCCCGCGAGAGCACCAGCGCCGTCACGAGAACCGACAGTAGCAGGATCACGAGGAAGGGCTTCTCGTGCAGCGCGTAGAGGCGCGTGAACATGTTTGTCGCCAGCGGGCGCGCGAGGCCGCCAAGCAGCATCTGAAGGCGCGCGACGAGCCCGAAGAACGCGACCAGCAGCGTGAACGCGACCGCCACTCCGACCACACGGCGATCACTCTCGCCAGGGGAACGCGGCGGTCGCGCGGTCATATCGTCCGGGGAAGCCGTGTGCGCACCCTGCATGGGGCCTTCAAGGGGACGAGGCGCGGACCGCGTGCCGGCGGAGCTCATGCAAAGTCAAGCGTGAACATGATCTCGAGTCGGTTCGGAAACACGAGCGCGAGACCGCCGGTGCGAAAGGACAGCCCTTCGTACCAGGTCACGCGTGCGCCGGGGAGCCGAGCGAACATCGCCGTCCACTGCGCGCGATCGAGGTAGTCGCCTTGTGTGTCGGCGCCGAACCGGCGATTTCCGAGGATGTCGAGGAACCCAATCTTCAACCGATCGAGCATGCCATTCGCGAGATGGTCTTTAACGATGACACGCCGGCGCGTGACGCGACAAGCTTCCGCGAGCACCGCAAGCTGATCGTCGGCGTGGTGGAGCACATTCGTCACGATGGCGACATCGAACGACCGATCTGGAAACGGGAGGTGGAGGCCGTCGTAGATCACAGGCTCGAATCCCGGCCTCGTGAGCTCGCGTCGCTGCGTCTCGACACCGATCACCGCCGTGTTCGGTCGATACGCTTGCAGCACGGCACCGAGATAGCCGTCGCCGCTGCCGACGTCGACGATCTTCAGCGGACCCGATGGCAGGAACCGGGCGATGTAGTCGGTGACCTGAAGGCGATAATATGGATATGCCGACGTCTTACCGTAGAAGTTCCGCAGCTCGTGCGGCGCGGGAAGCCAGCTCGGACGCGACGGAGGGACAGACGTGATCGCTCCGGACCGCGGAGTCTCGAGTGCACCAACGTGATGAGCCATGTCAGGAGGACGAGCAAGCGCCCGCGACGCAATCGGGGCGCCGGCCCTTCATTCTTCGGCCACGGCGCTATAGTCTTGCCGGCCATCCCCAACAGTACCATCCGCGGACCATATGCGACGATCCCACAGACCCACCGGCTTGGCTGTTACGATGCTCGGCCTCGTCTTTCCCATCGCGCTCGGCGCGCAGGATCCCGCCCGGCTCGCCGCACGTCCCGACGTGCGCACCGTCCTCGAGGCCATCCGCGCTCACAACGACTGGACGATCGATCGCCAGATCGCGCTGTGCGAGATCCCCGCGCCGCCGTTCAAGGAGACCGCGCGCGGCGAGGCCTACCAGCGCGCCTTCGAGCAGCTCGGCCTGCGCAACGTGCGCATCGATTCGGTGGGCAACGTGATCGGCGAGCGGCCGGGCACGGGCGGCGGCCCGACCGTCGTCCTCGCCGGACACCTCGACACCGTGTTCCCCGAGGGCACCGACGTCCATGTGAAGCGCGAGGGCACGCGCCTCGCCGGTCCGGGCATCGGCGACGACTGCCGCGGGCTCACCGTCGTGCTCTCGACGGCGCGCGCGCTCCAGGAGTCGACGCTCCGAACGCCGGGCACGATCATCTTCGTCGGCAACGTGGGCGAGGAAGGGCCGGGAAACCTGCGCGGCACACGGCACCTCTTCAATCGTGAGCTCGCCGGGAGGATCGACTACTTCATCTCCGTCGACGGGATAGGAGGGGACATCACCTCGCGCGCCGTCGGCAGCAATCGCTATCGCGTCCGCTACAAGGGGCGCGGCGGCCACAGCTACGGCGCGTTCGGCAATCCGAATCCGGCGCACGCCCTCGGCCGTGCCATCGCCGCGATCGCCGACATGCAGGTGCCGAAGACGCCGAAGACGACGTTCAACGTCGGCGTGATCAAGGGTGGCACGTCGGTCAACTCGATTCCGTTCGAGGCGTCGATGGACGTCGATCTCCGCTCGGAATCGGCAAAGGCGCTCGCGGCGGAGGACGCCGTGCTGCAGCGCGCCCTGCACCGCGCGCTCGACGCGGAGAACAAGCGCTGGCCGAATGCGAAGGACAAGCTCACGCTCGTCATCGATACCATCGGCATCCGTCCCGCCGGCTCGCAGGCGGACACGGTGCGCATCGTGCGCGTCGCGCGCGAGGCGGCAAGCACGCTCGGCTGGACGCCGACGTTACATGCGTCGAGCACCGACGCGAACGTCCCGATCAGCCTCGGCACGCCCGGGATCACGATCGACGGGGGTGGCACCGGCGGCGGCGCGCATGGTCTCGACGAGTGGTACGACGACGGTCCGCAAGGATGGAAGGGCCCGCAATGGGCGACGTTGGTGGTGCTGTCCCTCGCGGGGCTGAAGTAATACAGCGGGCGCTGCGCTTGTCAGGCGCTTCGCTCATCCGGAACTTTTCATTTTCTCGTCACGATTCGCCGTGTACGCCATCTGCATCATCCGCTACCGCCGCCCGCTCGAGGACGTGCTTACCGTCACGGACCGGCATCGCGCGTACCTGCGCCAGCTCAAGGAGTCAGGCGCGCTCATCGCTTCGGGGCCGATGGACCCACGATCAGGGGGCGCGCTGCTCGTACGCGTCCCCGATGACGACGTACAGCGCTCGCTCGACGCCATCCGCGACGGCGATCCGTACGTGGTCGAGGGAATGGCGCAGTACGAGCTGATTCTGTGGGCGGTGAACACGGGACGCGAGGACCTCGACCGGTTGTAGCGGTCCCGTCACACGGTGGAAGGTCAGTACGAGCGCACTCGCGACTGAAAGGGCGGGAGCGGCCGCACAATTGTGATCTCGATCACGCGGTCGGGTGACATTGAGCGCCCCTCACGCGTCTAGCTAGCGCAGCCGATACTCGGTATCAGCCCGCACCATCACTCGCCGGTGCCGCAGGTCCCTCCCCCTCCCACCCGCGCCGGCGCTGAACGCTATGAGGATAGCGCCCTTGAAGAAGATCGCCCTGCTGCTCGCCTTCGCCACCCTCGGCGCGCCTGCGCGCGCCGCCGTGGCGCAGAGTGGCAAGTACGTCGTCGTCGTCAATCCAGCGAACCCGATTCGGCGGCTGACTGCCGCGCAGCTATCGAAGATCTACCTGGGCAAGTTGCAAGGGTGGGACATCAACGGCAAGATCGAGCCGGTGGTGGCCGTGGACCAGAAGCCCGATTCGCCGCTGCGCGTGGCGTTCACGCAGAACGTCCTGCGCCGCTCGATGAGCGAGGCGGAGTCCTACTGGCGCCAGGAGATCTACGCCGGTCGCAGCTTCCCGCCGCCCGAGCAGAGCGAGACCGAAGCCCTCACGAACGTTCGCACAATGATCGGTGCCATTGCCTACGTGTCGGCGAACGCCGATCTCACGGGCGTCAAGATCGTGAGCATCGAGTGATGCTCGATTCGCTCGTCCGCACGATCGACCGGCTCCAGTTCCGTCAGAAGCTTCGCCTTGCGCCGACGGTCGCGGCGATTGCACTCGGTCTGATCTTCGCCACCAATCTGCTGCTCGGGCTCTCCGTACAGCGCCAGCAGACACGCATCCAGCACGGCTATTATCCGGCCGTGCAACTGAGCGGCCAACTCACCGAGCTGCTCGTCTCCACGCAACGCGCGCTTCAGGACGCTGCCGCCGCAAGTGATCCCGAGCGGCTCGCCGCCGCCGACTCGCTCCGCAGCGTCTTCACGGGTGCCCTGCGCAACACGGCCGGCAACACGGTGATGACGCAGAAAACGCTCGACAGCCTCGGCACGGCCTATACCACCTACTACGATCTCGCGCGCGCGACGACGGAGCGCACGATGTCCGGCCAGCGTGACATGAGCGCGCTCGCCGCGCTGCGCCAGATGATGGAGCAGCACAACAAGCTCAAGGCAGCGCTCGAGGCGAATCGCGCGGCGAACGTGGCGCAGATCGATCACGCGTTCGGCACGCTGAAGGCATTGCAGGTCGCCGGCTGGGTGGCTACGGCGCTCCTGACGATCCTGTGCGTCGGCGTGCTGGTGTGGCTCTCCCGCCTCACCTCGCGCTCACTCAGCGCGCCGGTGGAGGAGGCGGTGCGCGTCGCGAATGCGCTCGCCGTCGGGGACGTCAGTGTGACGATCGACGTCCACTCCGACGACGAGTTCGGCCGGCTGTTGCGCTCCATGCAGGAGATGGTGAACTATCTCCGCGAAACGGCAATGCTCACCGAGTGCATCGGCCGCGGTGAGGTGGACGTGGCGATCACGCCGCGTTCGACGGGCGATGCGTTCGGCAACGCGCTCGGGCAGATGACGCAGTACCTCGGCGACATGGCGCGCGTGGCCGACGAGATCTCGGCCGGCCACCTCGACGCGCAGATCCAGCCGCGCTCCGATGCCGACCGCTTTGGCAAGGCGTTCGTCCAGATGACGCACAGCCTCTCGACGCTGATTGGCGACATCCGGTCGAGCGCCGACGCGATCGCCGTGGCTGCCGCGCAGCTCACCGAATCGGCACAGGGCCTCTCCGAGGGCGCGACCGAGGAGGCGGCGAGCGTGACGCAGACGACCGGCAGCCTCGACGCACTCAATGACTCGATCGCACGCACCGTGACGGTCATCCAGGAAATGGACGAAGTCGCGCGTCGCGGCGCTGCGGACGCCGAGAGGAGCGGCGAGGCGATGAGCGTGACCGTCGCGGCGATGATGAAGATCACCGACAAGGTCATCGCGATCAATCAGATTGCCGATCAGACGAACCTGCTCGCCCTCAACGCGGCGATCGAAGCGGCGCGCGCCGGCCAGCAGGGTCGTGGCTTCGCCGTCGTCGCCGAAGAAGTGCGCCGCCTCGCGGACGTGTCGCGCCGGACGGCCGGCGAGATCACCGACCTGGCGGCGAGGAGCAAAGCGACGGTCACGCAGTCGGGAGAGTTGATCGACGGGCTCGTGCCGCGCATTCGCCAGACGGCGGACATCGTGAAGGCAGTGTCGTCCTCCTCGGCGGAGCAGGTGCAGAACCTCGATCTCGTCGGCAGGGCGATGCAGCAGGTGGACGAGGTCACGCACCGCAACGCGGCGGCGGCGCAGCAGCTCGGCGCGATGGCGCAGGAGCTGACGGCGCAGTCCGAGACGCTGCAGGAGCTGATCGGGCGGTTCCGCGGGGTGCGCGAGGGGGCGGGGGGTGGGGGCGGGGGTGGGGCGCGACACGCGCTGGCGGTGGCGTAGGTCGCAGCGGTCAACTCTCGCGCAATTTCGGTCGTAAGCCATACAGCAGAGAGGTCTCGCAGCACTCGACGTCACCGCCGATGGAGGCCCGCATGAGTCATTCGCTGCTCATGGTTGCGGCGCTCGTCGCTGCCGCGCCCGCTTGCGCGCAGACGCCGCGCCGCCAGCTCGCGTCGGTAGGACAGAACGTGACAGGCGCGCCGTTACCCGTGAAGATCAACAGCGCGCGTCTCCGCGCCGGCAGGTACGGTGGCTGGACGGTTCCGGGGGCGCCGTGATGGCCCTCGAGGTGCTGGAGCTGCCCCTCCGTCACGCCAAGCTGGCGGACGTTCCGCGACTCGAGGCACTCGTCGCCGAGTCGATGCACGGGCTGGATACGGGATTCTACAGCGACGCGCAGATCGACGCCGCACTGCACGAGCTGTTTGCCGTGGACACGCAGCTCATCGAGGATCGCACCTATTATCTCGTGGACAGCGATGATGGACTGGTCGCGTGCGGCGGTTGGAGCAAGCGCGGCACGCTCTTCAGCGGCGACCGGAAGCGCGGCGTCGATCATCGCGCACCGATGCTGGATCCGCGCACGTCGCCGGCGCGGCTGCGCGGCTTCTTCGTTCATCCCGCGTGGGCACGACGCGGCCTCGGCCGCCGGCTGTTCATTACGTGCCGTAATGCGGCCGAGGCCGCAGGGTTCAAGCAGTTCGAGGTCGCGGCCACAGCACCGTGTGAGCCGTTCTACGCGCATCTCGGCTTCCAGTCACACGAGCGCCTCGACCTCGCCCTCTCCGACAGCGTCGTCTTTCCAGTCGTTCGCATGACGCGCCGCGTGAGCTGAGCCATGACGCGAAGTCGTCCGAGTCATCCTGCCGCGGGATCGCTGTGGAGTAGCAGCCGGAACGTCGTCCACCTTTACCGGAGTGACGTGATCGTGCTAACTACAGGTCAGCAGTACACGGACGGAGTGCGGACCGCACGGTGATGACTCACGCATGGCGGTGGGACAGTGAGACGGTCGGACGGTCGGACGGTCGGACAGTCGGACAGTCGGACAGTCGGACAGTGAACTACGAGGGGCACATCGAACTGAGCTCGGTGTGCCCTTCGCCGTCAGACCGTCAGACCGTCAGACCGTCAGACCGTCCGACCGTCCGACCGTCCGACCGTCCGACCGTCCGACCGTCCGACCGTCACACCGTCTCATTGACCTCCTATGACCATCGCCGAGCGCTTCCGCACGCACGAGGTGGAGAACCAGCCACCTCCACTCGCACCGTACGACGCGTACGCGACGGACCTCGCGCTACGAGAGGCGTTGTCACGCGAGGGCGGAGACTGGGCGGAAGATCGCGTCGCGGCCTACGGACCGATCGCCGGTGGCGAGCTCATGGCGCTCGGCGTTCTTGCCAACGAGAATAGGCCGAAGCTCCACACCTTCGACCGCTTCGGCCATCGCATCGACGAGGTAGAGTTTCATCCGGCATACCACCGAATCATGGAGCTCGGCGTCGGGCATGGCGTGGCTGGCTTTGCATGGCAACATCGCAGCGAGCGAGGTGCGCACGTCGCTCGTGCCGCTCTGATGTACCTGCACAATCAGGCCGAGCAGGGAACGAGCTGCCCGCTCACGATGACATATGCGAGCGTGCCGGTGCTGGAGCGTCAGCCCGAGCTGGCGCGCGAGTGGCTGCCGCGCGTCATCGCGCCCGACTACGACGCGCGCCATGTGCCGGCGTGGGAGAAGCGTGGCAACACGATCGGCATGGGGATGACGGAGAAGCAGGGCGGCTCCGACGTACGCGCCAACTCGACACGGGCCACCCCGGTCGGTGCGCCCGGACCGGGCCGTCTCTACGAGCTGGTCGGTCACAAATGGTTCTTCTCCGCGCCGATGTGCGATGCGTTTCTGGTGCTCGCACAGTCTGACGGTGGGCTGTCGTGCTTCCTGCTGCCGCGTTTCACCCCCGACGGCACGCGCAACGCCATTCGCATCCAGCGACTCAAGGACAAGCTCGGCGACTGGAGCAATGCGAGCTCGGAGGTGGAATTCCAGGACGCGCTCGCCTGGATGGTCGGAGAGGAAGGACGTGGCGTCGCGACGATCATCGAGATGGTGTCGCTGACCCGCCAGGATTGCCTCACCGGCTCGGCGGGCATCATGCGCCAGGCGCTCGTGCAGGCGGTGCATCACGCGCGACACCGGCGCGCGTTCGGCAAGGCGCTCGTCGGGCAGCCGCTCATGCGCGAGGTACTCGCCGATCTCGCGCTCGAGTCCGAAGCGGCGACGGCGCTGGCGTTCCGCGTTGCGCGCGCCGTGGATGCGCGGCCGCGCGACCGGGAGGAGGCGGCACTGGCGCGAGTCATCACGGCGATCGGCAAGTACTGGGTGTGCAAGCGCTGTCCGGTGTTCGTGAACGAAGCGCAGGAGTGCCTCGGCGGAAACGGATACGTGGAGGAGTCGATCCTGCCGCGGCTGTATCGGCAAGCGCCGCTCAACTCGATCTGGGAAGGGACCGGCAACATTCAGTGTCTCGACGTACTGCGCGCTCTGTCGCGTGAGCCGGAGTCGGGTGCCGCGCTCTTTGCCGAGCTGGCGTCGGCGCGCGGCGGTCATGCGCTGCTCGACGCGGAGATCACGAGGCTACGTAAGCTCCTCGGCGGCGCTCCGGAAGGATTGGAGCCACGCTCGCGCTACGTGGTGGAACGAATGGCGCTCGCCCTTCAGGCGGCGGCGCTCATTCGCAGCGGGAACGTGGCCATTGCCGACAGCTTCTGCGAGAGCCGACTCGGGGGAAAGCACGGCGCGGCGTTCGGCACGCTTCCACCCGATGCGCCGATCGATGCGCTGATCGAGCGCGTGCTGCCTTGACCCTGATCTCAATCCACCGGATGGCGCAGAACGGGCGATAGAGGAAGGAGGGCCTGCACGGCGCGCACGACGTCGTCCACACTGAACGGTCGGCGCAGCGTCTTCGACCAAGTACCTGCCGGCGGAGCAGTGCTCGCGCGCGACAGGAGGAGCGTCGGCGGCTGTTCGTGGCGTGTCAGCAACGCGGCGAGCCGCGCGTCGTCCCTATCGTCGGTGCCGAGCGCCGACTGCTCAACCACGATGGTGCGCACCGGAGCACGTCCGGGCTCGAGCGGCGGGATGCGAAGCGCGCTCGCCAGGCTGCGCGTGCCGACCGCGTCGTAACCGACCTCGCGCAGCGCCGAGCGGAGCAGGGCACGCGGCCACTGTTCGGGCGAGACGATGAGGACGCGCGGCGGTGGGGACGTGGCTACCTGACTGCTTCGGCGCCGAAGATCTGCTTGGCCTTCACGATCGCTCGCGCCAGCGCGTCGACGTCGTGCTCGTCGTTGTAGAGATAGAACGACGCCCGTGCCGTGGCGGGCAAGCCGAGCCGCCGCATCAGCGGCTGCGCGCAGTGATGACCGGCACGAATGCACACGCCATCCTGATCGAGGATCGTCGCGAGGTCGTGCGGGTGGATGCCGGCCACGGTGAAGCTCACCACGCCGCTGCGCTCGGCCGGTTTCGGCCCGTATACGCGCAGCCCTTCGATCTCCTGCAGACGCTCGGTGGCGATCCGCACGAGTGCGCGCTCGTGCGCCAGGACGTCATCCATCCCGATCGCGTCCAGGTACTCGCACGCCGCGGCGAGCCCGACGGCGTCACCCACGTTCGGCGTGCCCGCCTCGAACTTGTGCGGCAACGTGTTCCACGTGGAATGATCATCGCGCACGAACTCGATCATGTCGCCGCCGAACTGGTAGGGCGACATCGACTCCAGAATCGTGCGGCGCCCGATCAGCCCGCCGATGCCCATCGGGCCGCACATCTTGTGGCCGCTGAATGCGTAGAAGTCGGAGCCGAGCGCGTCGAAGTCCACGCGCATGTGCGGCGCCGCCTGCGCACCGTCGCACACGGAGATCGCGCCGGCCGAGTGCGCGATCGCCGCGATCTCGCGCACCGGATTGACCGTGCCGAGGGCGTTCGACACGTGGCTGAACGCCACGACCTTCGTCCGCGCGCTCACGAGCCTCCGCAGGGCCGCGAGATCGACGTGATGATCCGCCGTGAGCGGGCAGACGAGGAACCGGGCACCGCGCGCGATCGCGAGCTGCTGCCACGGGACGAAGTTGGCGTGATGCTCGAGCCCCGTGACGATGATCTCGTCGCCGGAGCGCACGTTCGCCGTCCCCCACGCCGTCGCGACGAGGTTCAACGCTTCCGTCGTGCCGCGCGTGAAGATCAGACAATCCGCGTCGGCGACGCCGAGGAAGCGGGCGACCCGCGCGCGCGCGGCGTGATAGCGCTCGGTCGCACGCGCCGAGAGGTCGTAGGCGCCGCGATGCGGGTTCGCGTTGTCCCGCTCGTAATAGTCGCGCATCGCGTCGAGCACGACGCGCGGCTTCTGGGAAGTCGCCGCCGAGTCGAGGTAGTGCAGTCCCGGATTGGCGGCGAGCAGGGGAAAGTCCGCCTTGCGCGATGCGCTCATCGACGTCGCTCCGCCGGCGTGCCCGCGGAGACGTCCACGAGAATCCGGCCATGCTCGACGTGCACGGAATAGACGGGAAGGGGCTCGGTCGCCGGATGCCGGCGTACGGCACCGGTGCGACAGTCGAACCGCGCGCCGTGCCACACGCATTCGATCGTGCCGTCCTCACGCAGCACGCCGTCCGCCATGTCGAACTCGGCGTGCGTACACCGACCGCCCACCGCACCGATCTCACCGTGCGAGTTGTACAGGCAGAGCGGCGTGCCGTCGGGCAGCGTCACGTTGAGCAGCTCGCCGTCAGGCACGTCGTCCGTGCCGCCGACATCGATGAATGGGGTCACGCCGCGCTCTCCGCGTCGCGGAGCGCAGCCTGCAACGTGTGCCAGGCCATGCTCGCGCACTTCACACGAATGGGAAATCGCGCGACGCCGCTGAACGCCGCCATCTCGCCGAACGACCTCGCCTCCTGCGCCGACAGCTTCAGCTTCCCCGTCACGAGGTCGTGGAACTGCGTGAAGAGGCGATCCGCCTCGGCGCGCGTCTTTCCCTTCACCGCTTGCGTCATGATCGACGCCGACGCCCGCGACACGGCGCACCCCTGGCTGGTGAAGCGCAGGTCGGCGATGGCGCCGTTCTCGACCTTGAGCTCGAGCACGATCTCGTCGCCGCAAGTGGGATTGCGTCCCTCCTTGTGCGCCGTCGCCCCCTCCAGCCGCCCGTAATTCTTCGGGCGCCGGTTGTGGTCGAGGATGATCGCCTGGTAGAGCTCCTGAAGGTCGGACATAGACAAAACCGTTCCTCGGTTTCTTTGTTCGTCGGTTTACGGCCGGCCTCGGACGGGCCGGGGTATCCCGAGGCCGGCCGCAAACCGTAAACCGACGAACCGATGAACGCCTTTCACGCGTCGGTATATCTCCTCAACACCAGCGCCTCGAGTCCGTCGCGTACTTCGGCGATCTCGATCGTCTCGAGGACGTCGGCGGCGAAGGCATACGTGAGCAGCTCGCGCGCGGTCCGCTCGGCGATCCCGCGGCTCTTCATGTAGAACAGCGACGTCTCGTCCAGGCGGCCGACGGTCGCGCCGTGCGTGCACTTCACGTCGTCGGCGAAGATCTCGAGCTGCGGCTTGGTGTCGATCTGCGCCTTCTCGGAGAGCAGCAGTGTCTTGTTGGTCTGCTTGCCGTCCGTCTTCTGCGCCGCAGGATGGACATACACCTTGCCGTTGAACACGCCGTGTGCCGAGCCGTCGAGAATCCCCTTGTAGAGCTCGCGGCTATAGCAGTTCGGCTCCACGTGCTCGATGCGCGTCTGATGATCGATGTGCTGATGGCCGTCGCCGAGGTAGAGCCCGTTCAACGTGGCGCCGCCCCCTTCGCCGCGCAGCTCGGTGTAGACGTTCGTCCGCGACAGCGCGGCGCCCGTGGCGAAGCTGAACGACATCAGATGCGAGTCGCGTCCCTGACGGACGTCCACCGTGCCGACGTGAAACGCCGACGGCGACTCACGCTGGAGCTTGAGATGCGCGAGCGTCGCACCGTCGCCGATCGTCGCCTCCGTCACCGCGTTCGTGAAGTACGCATCGCCGCCGGCGAGGCCGACGTAGCTCTCGATGACGGCCGCCTTGGAGAAGCGGTCGAGTACGATCAGATTGCGCGGCTGGGCCACACCGTTCACCGCCTGCGCGTCGCTCACGAAGAGCAGATGGATCGGACGCTCGACCTCGACGTCGGCCGCTACGTGCAAGACCGCGCCGTCGTTGATGAACGCCGTGTTGAGGGCCGTGAAGGTGTGCTCGTCCATCGACGCGATGCGACCGACGTGCGTCTCGAGCAGCAGCGGCAGCTCGTCGTACGCCCGCGCCAGAGGGAGCAGCTGCACGCCGTCCGGCAGTCCGTTCGTCCGCGAGAGCTCGGTGTCGAAGCGCCCGTTGACGAACACGAGCGTGGGCCAGTCCTCGGCGCCGAAGGTGAAGGGCGCGAGCTCTGCCCCGGTGACCTTGCCCGTGCGCGACGTGAGCGGTGTGAACGCGCGCTCGACGATCGGCGCGACCGAGGTGAAGTGCCAGTTCTCGTTTCTGCTGTCGGGGAAGCCGAGGTCGGCAAAGCGCGTGATGCCGGACATGCGAAGCGACCGCGCCCACTGCGGCGCCTCCTGTCCGCCATTCCGCGAGAACGCCTCGAATCCCGCGAGGTACGTCTCGATCACGCCACTGCCTCCTCCAACAGCCAGTCGTAGCCCTTGGCCTCGAGCTCGAGCGCCAGATCCTTCCCCCCCGAGCGCACGATCCGACCGTTGGCGAGCACGTGCACGTAGTCGGGGATGATGTAGTTGAGCAGCCGCTGATAGTGAGTCACGACGATCGTCGCCTTGTCCGGCCGCTTGAGCCGGTTCACGCCGTGCGCGACGATCCGCAGCGCATCGATGTCGAGCCCGGAGTCGGTCTCGTCGAGGATCGCGAGCTGCGGCTCGAGCACCGCCATCTGGAGGATCTCGTTGCGCTTCTTCTCACCACCGGAGAAGCCGGTGTTCACCGACCGCGTGAGCATGTCGGGATCCATCTCGACGAGCTTCATCTTGTCGTCCATCAGCTCGGCGAAGCTCATCGGGTCGATCTCTTCCTCCCCGCGCGCCTTGCGGATTTCGTTGTATGCCGCGCGGAGGAAGTAGGCGTTGCTCACGCCGGGGATCTCCACGGGATACTGGAAGGCGAGGAACAGCCCCGCCTGAGCACGCTCCTCCGCCTCCATCTCGAGGAGGTCGTTGCCGTTGTACCGCACCGTGCCGCCGGTGACCTCGTACGCCGGGTGTCCGGCCAGCACCTGCGCCAGCGTGCTCTTGCCGGAGCCGTTGGGTCCCATGACAGCATGCACCTCCCCACGACGCACCGTGAGGTCGATGCCCCTGAGGATTTCCTTGTCACCAGCAGTGGCCCTGAGGCCTTTGATTTCTAGCATTTCCGATTTCTATAATTGAACGGTGCACCCACCTCGTCATCCCGCAGGAGCTGGGTCGCCGCCGAAGGCGGGCGGTCAGCTCTTGTCATCCCGCGCCGCGAGCGGAGCGAGCGAGTGTCGGGATCTATTGTACCTGTCGAGATCTCGACCCAGACCGT
The DNA here is from genome assembly GCA_964438255.1 of uncultured Gemmatimonadaceae bacterium. Lineage (GTDB taxonomy): Bacteria > Gemmatimonadota > Gemmatimonadetes > Gemmatimonadales > Gemmatimonadaceae > AG11. The sequence continues at coordinate 56,484 of CAYTKA010000007.1, forward strand.
AGATCCCGACACTCGCTGCGCTCGTGCGGGATGACAAGGCTGGTGCTGCGCTCGTGCGGGATGACAATTGGTTGGCTGCGCTCGTGCTGGGATGACACCCCTATCCGACCGATCCCTCCAGCGTGATGCCCAACAACTGCTGCGCTTCGAGCGCGAACTCCATCGGCAGCTCCTTGAACACTTCCTTGCAGAACCCGCTCACGATCATGCTCACCGCCTGCTCGGCGCTGAGCCCGCGCTGCTTCAGGTAGAAGATCTGGTCCTCGCCGATCTTGCTCGTCGAGGCCTCGTGCTCCACCTGGGCACTGTTGTTCCCCACCTCGATGTACGGGAAGGTGTGCGCACCGCATTCGTTGCCGACGAGCATCGAGTCGCACTGCGTGTAGTTACGCGCGCCCTCGGCCTTCGGTAGCACCTGCACGCGGCCGCGGTAGCTGTTCTGCCCCTTCCCGGCCGAGATGCCCTTGCTCACGATGTTCGACTTCGTGTTGCGGCCGATGTGGATCATCTTCGTGCCCGTATCGGCCTGCTGGCGGTTGTTCACCACCGCCACGCTGTAGAACTCGCCGGTCGAGTTGTCGCCCTGGAGGATCACGCTGGGGTACTTCCAGGTGATGGCGCTCCCGGTTTCGACCTGCGTCCACGAGATCTTCGAGTTCGCGCCGACACACTTGCCGCGCTTCGTCACGAAGTTGTAGACGCCTCCTCGACCTTCCTTGTCGCCAGCGTACCAGTTCTGCACGGTCGAGTACTTGATCGTTGCATCCTTGAGCGCGACGAGCTCGACGACGGCAGCATGGAGCTGGTTCGTCGACCGTTTGGGTGCCGTGCACCCCTCAAGGTAGCTGACGTACGCGCCCTCGTCCGCAACGATGAGCGTGCGCTCGAACTGTCCCGTCCCCTCCGCGTTGATGCGGAAGTAAGTCGAGAGCTCCATCGGGCAGCGCACGCCCTTGGGGACGTAGACGAATGAGCCGTCGCTGAACACCGCAGCGTTGAGCGCAGCGAAGAAGTTGTCGGAGTGCGGCACCACCGAGCCCAGGTACTTCTTCACCAGATCGGGATGCTCCTTCACCGCCTCGCCAAGCGAGCAGAAGATGATGCCGAGCTGCTTGAGCTCCTCCTTCATCGTCGTGCCCACGCTCACCGAGTCGAAGATGGCGTCGACGGCGACACCGGCGAGCATCTTCTGCTCGTTGAGCGGAATGCCGAGCTTCGCGTAGGTGCGCAGGAGTTCCGGGTCCACCTCGTCGAGCGATTGCAGCGGGGTGACCGACCTGGGCGCGGAGTAGTACGACTGCGCCTGATAATCGATCGGGTGATACTCGACGTTGGGCCAGTGCGGCTCCTTCATGGTGAGCCAGCGCCGATAGGCGCGGAGACGCCACTCGAGGAGCCACTGGGGCTCGCCCTTCTTGGCCGAGATCAGTCGAATGACTTCCTCGCTCAGTCCGGGCGGAATCGTGTCCGTCTCGATGTCGGTGACGAAGCCGTACGGATACTCTCGATTGACGAGCGACTCGATGGACGAACTCATGACCGCGGATTCTCCGACCGGATTGGGCTCGCATCTCCAGCCGCACCTTGTGGCGGCAGGGCGGTCCTGCTCGCGGGCGACGACACGCGCGGGACGCTGCGATACTAAACCAAAGTAGTCGGTTTTAGGGGCGGCGTCAACGCGACTGCCGTCGGCGTAAATTCAGCTCCCGCTGAGACTTAAGCGCTCCGTGGCGGCCGGTCCGCATCAGCGGCTTGTGGTTGATGAAACCGTCGATGAGGAAGAAGGCCGCATCGCACCCGTCGTACCGGCCGAACGCCGTGAGGGCGAGCAGCGACGCCTTGTGCGAGTAGATCGCTGCGGCGAGCAGAACGATGGCCGACAACCCATGGGTGACGTCGTCGGCAACCGCTCTGGACCCGTTGCCGCCCGACGCACACTTTCCCGGCAACGCAGCGAGGGTACGCCGATGATTCCGAAGCCGACATCGCGGGCCGCGGGGCAGCAGTACGGGTGGGGAGACGGATGTGAAGGGTGGCACCTCGTACGCGCCGCGAACCTCAGCGTGATCGAGGAGCGCATGCCGCCGGGAGCGCGCGAGGAGCGCCACTGGCACGCACGGGCACGGCAGTTCTTCTACGTGCTCACCGGCACGCTGACGTTGGAGGTCGAGGGCGAGACGCATCGACTGCCGCCGCGGACCGGGATCGAGCTACCGCAGGGCACGGCGCACCAGGCGATCAACGATTCGAGCAGCGACGTCGAGTTCCTCGTGATCTCCGAGCCGCCGAGCCACGGCGACCGGCACGCCGCGAGCCTCGTGGCGTAGCGCGAGGCGCTTTCGCATCGAGACGCCAGCGGCGACATTGCGCGTGCGCCGTCGCCCGTGATCCCCGTTCGTTCTCCCGATTTGTCTCTGCTCCCGCGCTTCTCCGCCACCCGGTACGTTCAGCCCTTACGCGAAGGCGGCTCGCTCCCCGCGGTGGTCGACACCGACGGCGGACTGTTCGTCGTGAAATTTCGCGGCGCTGGCCAGGGGGCGAAGGTGCTCGTCGCCGAGCTGATCGTCGGCGGGCTTGCCCAACGACTCGGGCTTCCAGTGCCCGAGTTGGTGCTCGTCGACGTATCCGATCGCTTCGGGCGCAGTGAGCCCGATCCCGAAATTCAGGATCTGCTGCGTCGCAGCCATGGCGTCAACGTCGGCATGCGCTACCTCGATGGTGCCTTCAACTTCGATCTCGCCGCGGCCGGTGATCTCGTTCCGTCCGGCCTCGCGGCGCGCATCGTCTGGCTCGATGCCTTCACGACGAATCCTGATCGCACGGCACGCAACCCGAATCTCCTCGTGTGGGGGCGTCATCCCTACCTGATCGATCACGGTGCGGCGCTCTATGCGCATCACGACTGGGCTTCCGTGGACGAGGAGCGCACACGCACCGCGTTCCCGCTCATCCGCTCGCACGTGCTCCTGCGACAGAGCGGCGACATCGCCGCGGTCGATCAGGAGAGCGTCGAGCGTCTCACGCCCGACGCGATTCACGACGTCGTGGCCGCGATCCCCGACTCGCTCCTCGTCGATGCGGCCGCCGGCGCGACGGACTTCCCTACGGCCGCGGAGGCGCGGGCGCGCTACGAGCGCTACCTCACGACCCGCCTCGCCGCACCGAGAGCGTACGTTGCCGAGGCGATCGCGGCGCAGGAGCAGGTGCGGAGCGAGCCGCCGCTCCACCTCAAGGCGCGCCGATGACACGCGCACTTCACGTCGACTACGACTTCGCCGTGCTGCGCGTCGTGCCACGCGTGCACCTCGGCGCGTTCGTGAACGTCGGCGTGGTGCTGCATGCGCGCACGGCGGAGTTTCTCGCACTGCGCGCGCTCACTGATTCTGCCGCACTCGCGCGGCGTCTGCCCGGGGTGGACGCCGAGCTGCTCGCGCGCTACCTCCGCTCGTGCGAGGCAATCTGTGCCGGCGACGCATCGGCCGGTGCCGTGGCACTTGCGCCGCCGTCGGAGCGGTTCCACTGGCTCACCGCGCCGCGATCGGACGTGCTCCAGAGTTCTGCGGTGCACGAGGGGGTGTGCGACGATCCGCAGCTCGAGCTGGAACGACTGTACGCCGAGTACGTGCAGTGACTCGCTGGACACTGCTGCCGAGCTTGCAAGGGTACGACCCCACCCCGCGTCGTCGGCAACGCGTGACTCCGTACCCGGATGGTCTTAGCTTAGAGGGGACCCTCTCCGAGATGCCTCGATGAACGAAGCCCAGCTCAAGGCCCTGCTCCGGAAGACCCAGGCTGCCGCTGCGAAGGCGAAGCCCAAGAAGAATCGCACCTACGACGCGACGCTCGACGCCACACGCCCGCCGCAGAGCGAGGAAGCCGAAGCCGCCGCCGCCGATGCGGCGGATCTGTTCGCTCAGATGAAGAAGCGCGACTTCTGAGGGGCCGTGTCGCGCGCATTCGTCAACGAGGACGCCGGGGACAGCGGGCCGCGGCGCGGCTATGATCTGCCGCCACGCGACGACCCGGGATTCGACGCCGCCGCGGCGGACGCGCTGCTGGACGCAGCGCGCGCCGGCGACACCGAGAGCGCCGAGATTGCCACCGGCTACTACTGGGGTGAGCCGCGACTGCGCGAGCACGTGCAGCGCATCCTCGTCCGCGCGCGCGCGAACGGCGACGAGCGCCTCGAGCAGCTCGCCGAGCGCTATCTCAGGTGATGTCCCACCAGTACGGAGCAGAAGCCGCCGGCGTCGTGTGCGGGGGGATTGGCGGCCGCCCGATGACTACGCTGTGCGCAGCGGACGGCGCATCCGCCGACGTCTACTTGCATGGGGCACACGTCACATCGTGGCGGCCAGCCCCTGACGAGGAGGAGCGACTCTTCCTGAGTGCGCGCTCGGAATTCCGCGACGGCGTGGCGATCCGCGGCGGCGTACCAGTGATCTTTCCGCAGTTCGCCACCGAAGGCCCGCTGCCCCGCCACGGCTTCGCGCGCACCAGTCTGTGGACGCTCGACACGGTGCAGCAGACGGAGGGGGGCGATGCAACGGGAAGCTTCGTGCTCACCGATTCGCCGGCGACGCGCCTGATATGGCCGGCCGAGTTTCGTGCCACGCTCACCGTGCGCGTCGGCGGTGCGCGGCTGGTGCTCGAGCTCACGGTGGAGAACACGGGAGCCTCGCCCATCACCTTCACCTGCGCTCTGCACACCTACCTGCGAGTTCACGACATCGCACAGACGGAGGTAGTCGGACTCCAGAACGTGCGCTATCGCGAGTCGTCGGCGCCGACCGTGCTGCACGTGGATCGGAACCCGGCGGTGAGAGCGGGGAGTGGGCTCGATCGGGTCTATGTGAACGTGCCGCGCTCGCTCGTGCTCCGCGAGCGGGACCGCGCGCTCGGCATCGACACCGTGGATTTCCCCGACGTCGTGCTCTGGAATCCCGGCCACGAGGCGGCGCGTGCGTTGCCCGACATGGAGCCCGACGGTGAGCGCGCGATGCTCTGTGTCGAGGCTGCGGCCGTCCAGACGCCGGTCACGCTCGCGTCGGGCGGACGATGGCGCGGCAGACAGACGCTCGACGCCGCGCGGCCGCGATGAGCGACGCCGCGCATCGCGTGGCGTTCACGTTCGGCGTTCGTGAAATGCAAAGCGAGCACGATGTGGCCGAGGTCCGGCGCCTCGTGCTCGCGCGACGCCGTGGTTATCGCACTCTGCGACTCGGCACGCTGCAGGATATGACCGCCGCGCAGGCGCTCTATCGCACGCTTGGCTTCACTCCGATCGCCCGCTATCGCCCGGACGAGTTGATCGACACCCAGTTCTACGAGCTCTCCCTGCCATGATCGGACATATCCGCAGAGCGCTGCTCCTGCTCGGCACCATCCCGCTCCTGGCGCGCGCGCAGAGCGAACGGGAGCCCGAGAAGCAGACGCCGATGATCTCCGACAACAGCTTTCTCGTCGAGGAAGCGTACAATCAGGAGCCCGGCGTGGTGCAGCACATCAGCAATCTCCGCCGCGGTCGCGACGCGAGCTGGCTGTTCACGTTTACGCAGGAGTGGCCCGCGCCGTCGCAGCGCCATCAGCTCAGCTACACGATTCCCGTCATCGGAGCGCGCGACGCCGGCTCAGGACTGGGTGACGTCGCGGTGAACTATCGATATCAGGCGATCGGCAGGGACGAGGATCGTGTGTGGTTCTCACCGCGCCTGAGCGTGATCCTGCCGACGGGCGACGTGGGAAGTGGGCGCGGAAACGGCGGCGTCGGCGCGCAGCTCATGCTTCCGATCAGCGTCGCGGTGACGAATGCGTTAGTCACACACTGGGACGTGGGTGGGTCGGTCACGCGAGCACACGCCCTGACGGGGCCGCGCCAGACCTCGCGCGGGCTCAGCCTCGCGGCGAGCGCCATTTGGCTCGCCGCGCCCACGCTCAACTTCATGCTCGAGACGGCGTGGGACTACGCCGAGCCGCTCGACGACGCCGGCGTCCGCGGCGGGGCGCACCGCCTCGTCGTCGCGCCTGGCGTCCGAGCGGCGATCAATCTTCCCTCGGGGATGCAGATCGTGCCCGGCATCGGCGTACCGATCGGTGTCGGACCGAGCCGCGGCGATCGCGATCTGTTTCTCTACTTCAGCGTCGAGCACCCGTTCAAGTAGCGCGCGTCAAGGATCGACGTCGAACTTGTTTTCGAGGTCGGCGCTGACGCCGCCCATGCTCACGTCGGCCTCGCCGACGGGATCTTTGTTGCGGAGATCGCGCGTCTGTTCTTTCTCATTGGCGGCGTACGACGTCCCGGCAAAGTCGCGCCCTTCGATGTGCTCGACCTTGTGTTCGTCCAGCTCTCCATTGCGCTCGCGCTCGTTCGACATCGTAGCTCCTCGAGGGTGTCAGAGAAGCGGTGGGCATTTGGCGTACCAGGTGGAGATCCTCGCGGACCGCCGTCGATCAGCGAGGATCCGCGAGCCCCCGGATTGCCTCCCGCAGCAGCGCCGCCGCGAGCTCGACCTTGTATCCGTTCTTCCCCAGCGGCTCTGCATCGAGCAGCGCACGCTCGGCAAGCCCGGCGATCGTCTCCTCGTCGAGCCCGCCCGAGGTGACCTCCTCCTCGACCGACGTGTACACCCGATAGGGGCGCGGCGAGACACCGCCGAGGACGAGCCGTATCTCGCCGTCGGTGCGACGAAGGGCGGCGAGGCTCACGAGGGCGAAATCCCATGCCTCGCGCTGCATCAGCTTCACGTAGCGCTGCTCGCCACCCGCGGAGGCCGCGGGAAGGCGCACGCCGACGAGTAGCTCACCCGCTTCGAGCACGGTCTCGCGATCCGTTCGCTCGCTTGGCAACACGAAAAAATCCCCCGCGGCGACCTCGCGATGACCATTCGGGCCGACGATCTCGATCGTGGCCTCGAGCGCGACCAGCGCGACGGCGGGATCCGAGGGATGCACGACGTAGCAGGGACCGCCCTCGAGAATCGCGAGATACTGATTCTCACCATCGCGTGCCGGACAGCTCGTGCCGCCGTTCTTGAAGCAGCGAACATTGCGCCGGAAGTACCAGCACCGCGGACGCTGACAGAGATTGCCGCCGAGCGTCGCCATCGCACGAATGGCAGGTGTGCCCACCTGCTCGCACGCGAGCGCCAGCGCCGCGTACCGCGTGCGGACCATTGCGTGCCCGGCAATTGCTTCGAGGGGCACGGCTGCACCGATACGCATCCCGCCGTCCGGTTGCTCGCTGATGCCGCGCAACTCGGCGAGGGCGCGCACGTCGACGACGGCGGCGGGATTCGCGAGTCGTTCCTCGATCGTGACGAGCAGGTCCGTGCCGCCGCCGATGGCTACCTGGCCGGGCATCGCCAGCCGCGCAAGCGCGTCGGGGAGCGATGTCGCGTGGTGATAGGCGAAGGTGGTCACGCCGTGAGCTCAGCGGATCACGCCGCGCGCGGCCAGCGCGGGCGGTCGACGCTCGAAGAAGTCGTGCGGCTGATGGGTCGAGCGGCGGCGGCGGAGGAGCAGGCTGCTACTCGGGGCTCCGCGTGCTGCCGACCGCATGGAAGCGTACGTCCGTCGGGGGAAGATATGTCGACTTGTGCACGTAGTAAGCGGTCGCGGCGCTCGCCACGGCGAGCAGGCAGATGAAGATCGCCACTCCCCAGCCCCCCTTCTTGAAAGGAACGTACTTACCGGTGGTCGGGGGGGTGCTCTGCGAGGGGTGCATCGGGTTCTCCATTCGGGTCGTGACTGCCCCGAAAGGTACGAGGGTATCCCGCTCTACGACAGCGCCCCGGTTCGCTTTCTGCACGCCGATCGGTGAACCCTCGCTGACGCACCTGGAGGTGCACGTGCCTACGACGCGATCCCATTCTCCCGTCCCCTCCACCGCCACACCACGTGCGTCGACGCGTACGCGCCTCCGCCCCGAAGAGGGGGAGATCCCACGTCGTCCGTTCGGGCGTACGGGGGAGACCGTGTCCGCGCTGGGCCTGGGAGGATTTCATCTCGGGATGATCGGTACAGAGCGGGAGGCGACCTCGATCATCCACCAGGCGATCGACGCCGGCATCACCTTCATGGACAATGCGTGGGAGTACAACGACGGCCTGAGCGAGATGCGCATGGGGAAAGCGCTCGCCAACGGCTGGCGCTCCCGTGTCTTCCTGATGTCGAAGGTGTGCACGCACGGACGTGACGCGAAGGTCGCGATGCGCCAGCTCGAGGATTCACTCCGCAGGCTGAAGACGGATTATCTGGATCTCTGGCAGGTGCACGAGGTCGCCTACGCGGGCGATCCCGAGCGGCATTTCATGAAGGGCGGTGTGATCGAGGCGCTCGACAAGGCGAAGCAGGAGGGGCTCGTGCGGTTCGTCGGGTTCACGGGTCACAAGGACCCGGCGCTGCATCTCCAGATGCTCTCGCACGACTATCCCTTCGATAGCTGCCAGATGCCGCTCAACTGTTTCGACGCGACCTTCCGCAGCTTCGAGCAGCAGGTGCTGCCGGAGCTACAGCGGCAGGGGATTGCCGCGATCGGCATGAAGCCATTCGGCGGGGACGGGAGCCCGGTGAAGAAGCGCGCTGTGGCCGCCGCCGAGGCGCTGCGCTACGCGATGAGTCTCCCAGTGGCCGTCACGGTGACGGGAATCGATTCGCGCAAAGTGCTGCGCCAGGACGTGGCCGTGGGACGCGGCTTCCGTCCCATGGGAACGCTCGAGATGGAGCGCGTGCGGTCGCGCTGTGCGCCGCTCGCCGTGGATGGCCGGTTCGAGCTCTACAAGACGACGGCGAAACACGAAGCGGACGTCGGACGCAAGCAACACGGATTTCCGCCGCAGTCGGAGCTGGGAGGGTGAACCGTTCACCACGCGATCCCGTAATCCTCCCCGTGATTGCTCGACCCGCCCCACATCGACCGATGTGCGCGGTCGAACAGGATGGCGTTGATCGGCCCCGACGTCCGCTCCTCGAGCTCCAGGGTGTAGCCCATTCGGCGCAGTGCGTCGCGCGTCGACTCGGGAAGTGAGGTGGAGACGAGCATGCGGCCGGGACGCGTCTCGTGCCCCCCGAACGACGAGCGCATCTGATAGCTGTTGATGTTCGGCGCTTCGGTTGCCTGCTGCACCGTCATCCCGAACTCGACGACGTCGAGAAAGAACTGCAGCAGATTCTGATCCTGCGTGTCGCCTCCCTGCACGGCGAATGCGAGATACGGCGCGCCGTCCTTCAGCGCGAGCGTCGGCGTGAGCGTGACGCGCGGGCGCTTGCCCGGCTCGATCACGTTGAACGGTCCGTCCTTCGCATCCGTGACGAAGCTCTGCGCGCGCTGGCTCAGCCCGATCCCCGTGCGACCGGCGATCACCGCCGGCACCCAGCCGCCGCTCGGCGTGACCGACACGACCCACCCTTCTGCGTCAGCGGCTTCGATCGATGTCGTCCCCGAGCGGAACGACTCGACGAATGCGCCGTCGCCCTCCGGGGTCGTCGGACGCGATGCATCACTCGGCGTCGCCGGTACGATACGGTCTTGCTGCCCACTCTTCGGCTGCGAATCAGGGAGCGTGAAGTCGCTCGTCTTCCAGCTCGCCAGGAGCGACGCGAACGGATTCGTTCCGCCCTGATACGGGTACGGATCGCCCGGTTTGATCGTCGGATCATTGCGGTTCGGATCGATCAGCTTGGCGCGCGCTCGCGCGTAGTCCTTCGAGAGCAGCCCCCGCGTCGGCTCCTCGGGTGGGAAGTACGGATCGCCGTAGTAGAAGTCGCGATCGGCAAAGGCGAGGCTCATCGCCTGGTACACCGCGTTGATGTATGCAGGCGAGTTGTAGCCCATCGACTTCAGGTCGAAGTTCTCCAGGATGTTGAGCGCCTGGAGCATTGCCGGTCCTTGCTGCCAGAAGGGGAGCTTGTACACCTCGATCCCCTTGTACGTCGTGTGCACCGGCTCCTCGATGCGCACCTTGTAGCTCGCGAGGTCCTCGAGGGTGAACAGGCCGCCGTCCTCCCGCACACCGCGCACGATCTCGCGCGCGATGTCGCCCTTGTAGAAGCGATCGTACGCCGCGTAGATGGCGTCCTTGCGCGACTTGCCGGCGCGCCGCGCCTGTCGCTCCGCGTCCACCAGCTTGCGCCATGTCGACGCGAGATCCTTCTGCACGAAGATCTCGCCGGGCTGCGGCGCCTCGTGCCCCGTGCCGGGATGCGTGAGCATGATCGCCGGGGAGTACTTCCACTGCTTGATCTCGCTCTTGTACCGCTCGATCGTGTTGACGAGCTGCGCCTCGATCGGATAGCCGTCCGCCATCTCGATCGCGGGCGCGAGCACGTCGGCGAGCGAGAGCTTGCCATACTCCGCGAGCATGGTGAGCAAGCCGCCCACCGTTCCCGGCGTCACCGCGGCGAGCGGTCCGTACTGAGGTGGAAACCTGTATCCCTTGCTCCGATAGAACGCAGCCGTGGCACCCGTGGGAGCGACACCAAGCGCATCGATGCCAATGACCTTCTTGGCGTGCGGATCGTAGATCAGCGCTTGCGTCTCGCCGCCGCAGGAGAGCGTGTCCCACATCGTGCACCCGGCGGCGAGCATTGCGGCGGCGGCGTCCACGGCATTGCCGCCTTTGGCGAAGATCAGGGCGCCGGCGGTCGCCGACAGGGGCTTGCCGGTGATGGCGAGCCAGTGCGCCGCATGCAGCGGTGGCTTCTCGGTCGGGGCGAGGCGTGGGTCCGGAGCTTGTACGGCCCGGCCGGCGGTGCTGCGTCGGACCTGGGCATGCAGTACAACAGGCCCTGCGACGAGCAGCGTGGCGACAACGCGGAGACGGAAGAGAGTATACATACTCTCAAGATGCAGACCGTGTCTGCTTGCCGCAAAAGAGCCAACCCCGATCCCGGAAGCGAGCATGGAGGCCATTCGCGTCAATGAGCACGGCGGTCCGGAGGTGATGGTCCTCGAGACCCTCCCCGACCCGCGTCCGGGTCGTGGCGAGGTGCTCGTCCGTGTCGAGGCCGCGGGCGTCAACTTCATCGACGTCTACCTCCGCCGTGGGCTGTACAAGACCGCCCTCCCGTTCACCCCCGGCACCGAAGCGGCGGGCGAGGTCGTCGCGGTAGGGGACGGGGTGGAGTTCCCGCACGTCGGCGAGCGGGTGGCGTCCACGAACTTCAATGGCGCGTACGCAGAGCTGTCGGTGGCGCGCGCCGATCGGGTCGTCGTGCTCCCCGACGGGCTCGACACGCGCACGGGCGCGGCGGCGATGCTCCAGGGGATGACGGCCCACTACCTGGCGACGTCCACTTATCCGCTCGAGAAGGGCGACCGCTGCCTCGTTCACGCGGCGGCCGGTGGGGTGGGACTGTTGCTCTGCCAGATCGCGCGACATCACGGTGCCTTCGTGATCGGCACGGTAGGCTCCCAGGCGAAGGCGGCGCTGGCGCGGCAGGCCGGCGCCGACGAGACGATCCTCTACATGAAACAGGACTTCGTGGCGGAGGTGAAGCGCATCACGCACGGCGCGGGGGTCAACGTCGTGTACGACTCGGTGGGCGCGATGACGTTCCCCAGAGGCTTCGACTGCCTCACGCCGCGCGGAATGATGGTGCTCTTCGGCCAGAGCAGCGGTCCCGTGGCGCCCTTCGATCCGCAGTTCCTCAACCAAAAGGGCTCTCTCTTTCTCACCCGTCCGACGCTGGGCCATTACATCGCGAATGCCGAGGAGCTGCGGTGGCGCGCGGGCGACATCCTCGGCTGGATTCGGGACGGCACCCTGAAGGTGCGGATCGACCGTGAATTCCCCCTCGCCGACGCACTGGACGCGCACCGGGCGCTCGAGTCGCGCCAGACGAAAGGCAAAGTGCTGCTCATCCCCTGATCGCTCCTCGCGACGTTACCCGACGCACGCCGAAAGCGTCCCGCTACCATGCGGCGCTTCTTCGTGCTCCTGCTCGCGCTCGGCAGTGCCGGCTGCGCGCGGCAGCTCAACGTTCCTCGCACGGCCTCCGCGCCCGCGCCGGCGCCACGCGTGGTGCTCGCCGGGGCGCCCACGCTCGGTACAGCCGCCGTCTCGGGCGCGGAGGCCGTGAACTATCTCCTCTCGCGCGGCCTGGAGATCCCCGTCGCCGGTGTGACCGCGCGCCGGCTCCAGGACACCTTCGACGAGGGACGGAGCAGCGGACGGGTGCACCGCGCGCTCGACATCCTCGCGCCGCGCGGCACGCCGGTCATCGCGGCGGACAGCGGACGCATCCTCCGAGTGAAGTTCAACTCCCTTGGCGGGAACACGATCTATGCGACCGATCCCCTCGGCCTGGTCGTGTATTACTACGCGCATCTGGACGCGTATCGGCGCGGTCTGGCCGAGGGGGCACTGGTGGCGCGCGGAGATACCCTCGGGTTCGTGGGCACGACGGGCAATGCACCGAAAGACACGCCGCACCTACATTTCCAGGTGATGCGCATGCCGCCCGGCGGGAAGTACTGGGACGGCGAGCCGATCAATCCGTACCCGCTCTTCCTCCTCACGTATCCGGTGGCCCGCAATGACTCTCTCGTCCAAGGAGCGCGCTGAGCTGCGCGCCGAGGCGCACCACCTCACGCCGGCGGTGCACGTGGGACATCAGGGGATCACGGACGCGCTGCTCCAGACGATCGACGACGCGCTGCGCACGCGCGAGCTGGTGAAGATCGCCCTCGCGCGGACGACGGACGTCTCGGCCAAGGACGCGGCACACCAGCTGGCGGAGAAGCTCGGCGCGGACGTCGTGCAGACGATCGGCCGCACGGCCACGCTCTTTCGTGAGAATCCCGAGCTCAAGCGGAAGGGGGACGTTCCGCCCTGGAGGAAAGCGTGAACGGTGAACGGTAACTGCAACGAGTGCCTTCGCCGTTACCGTTCACCGTTCCCGAGCCGTCCGTTTCACCGCTGCAAGGATGCGCCACGGCGTGAGCGGGATCTCCCCGATCTCTACCTGCAGCGCGTCTGCGACCGCGTTCGCGATCGCCGGTGCGGTGGGGATGATCGGGGCCTCGGCGATCCCGCGCGCGCCGGTGTGATTCGCCACTACGTCCGCGCTCTCGACGAAGAACGCATCGATCTCCGGAACGTCCGCCGCCGTCGGGATCTTGTAGTCGTGCGTCGTCGGGTTGAGCGGCACGCCGAGTGACGCGTCGAGCACGCGCTCCTCGAACAGCGCGTAGCCGAGCCCCTGGATGATCCCGCCCTCCAGCTGACTCTCGGCGAGCGTCGGGTTGATGATGCGACCGGAGTCGTGCGCGCTCGTGATGTGCAGGACGCGCACGTGGCCGGTCTCGACGTTCACCTCCACCTCGGCAAACTGTGCGGCGAACGCACAGATCGCGGTGTGCTCAGGGTTCGCCCCGCGGCTTCCCTGGCCGATGATCATCACGTCGCCGAGCTTCTTTCCGATCTGCGCGAACGTGAGCATACGGTCGTCGTCGCGGACGCGCACCACACCGTCGGAGACTTCCAGCCGAGCGGCGTCCAGCTCGAGCAGCTCGGCAGCCGCCTCGAGCAGGCGCGCCCGCGCCTGAAGCGCGGCGACGCGCACTGCGGGCCCGACGGATGCCGTCGTGATCGAGCCCCACGAGTTGCCGGCGTACGGCGCGCGCTCGGTGTCGCCGAGTACCGTGCGCACCTGCCGCAGCGAGGCGCCCAGCGACTCGGCGGCGATCTGCGCGAGGATGGTGCGCGACCCCGTGCCGAGGTCCTGCGTGCCGGTGAGCACGTCGACAGTGCCGTCGGGATTGATGCGCACCGTGGCGTACGCGGGCGGGCCGCCGCCGGCGCCCCAAATCTGTGACGCCATCCCGACACCGCGGCGCAGTTCACCGCCGTGCGTCCGTGACGCGGCCGCCTCGACGCGGCGGTGTGTCCAGCCGAAGCGCGCCGCCCCCTCCTCGTAGCAGCGATCGAGATGCTTGGCGGAGTAGCGGCGTCCTTTGTCCTGATCGCGCACCGCGTAGTTCTTCCGCCGCAGCTCGAGCGGATCCATTCCCAGCTCGTGCGCGAGCGCGTCCATCGCGCACTCGAGACCGAACGCACCCTCTACGTGACCGGGCGCACGGAAGGAGTCCATCGCGCCGGTGTTGAGGAAGACGAACGTCTCGCGAGTGCGCACGTTGTCGCACTGATACAGCTCGTGGTAGATCTTCGCCGGGCTGGCGAACCACCCGCTGTACCCATACGCGATCGTGACCTCGGCGTCGATGCCGACGAGCGTGCCATCACGCCTGGCTGCGAGCGTGACCCGCTGCGTCGTCGCCGCGCGATTGCCCGTGTCCATCTGCTCGCCCTCGCGCTCGACGATGCAGCGCACGGGGCGCCCGAGCTTTCGCGCCGCGGCCACCGCGGTGTAGGTGTGCGCGGCCGCATAGTTCTTCGCACCGAAGCCGCCGCCCATGTAGTCCTTCATCACACGCACGCGGTTGAGCGGCAGCGTGAACGCGCGCGCCACGTCCTTGCGTACCTGAAAGATCCCCTGCGTGCTCTCCCAGACGGTGAGGTCGTCGCCGTTCCATTCCGCTGCGGCGCCGTGCGGCTCCATTGCCGTGTGGAGCGCGCACGGGGTGCGGTACTCGCGCGTGACCACGACGTCCGCACCAGCGATGGCGCATTCGGTATCGCCCCGTCGGGCGACACGTGGCTCCCCATTCGCCACGTTGCCCTTGGGGCGCACGAGCGGTGCGTCAGGTGCGAGAGCGGCCTCCACCGTCACCACGTGCGGTGCCGCCTCGATCGCGACGTCGACGAGCGCCGCCGCGTGCCGCGCCAGCTCCGGCGTGTCGGCACAGATCGCCGCGAGCGGCTGCCCCGCCCAGTGGATCGTGGTGTCGAACAACGGTGCGCCGCCGTGCATCACGCCCGGGACGTCCGCCGCCACGAGGGCGCCACGCACGCCGGGCAGGGCGAGCGCGTGCCCGAGGTCGAGCCGGGTCACGCATCCTGCGGCGACCGGTGCACGCACGAACGCCGCGTGCAGCATCGCCGCCCGCACGACGTCCGCCGCGTAGCGCGCGCGTCCGGTTACCTTCTCCAGCGCGTCCGCTCGCGGAACACGGTGGCCCACGATCGCGAGCCTCGCGTCGGCCCCCCACGGCGGCGGATCGAGATCGGGCAGCTCGACGATCTTGATCTCCTCGCGACCCTCGATCTCCACCTTCGTGCTCGCGAAGCGCTTTCGTGGCGCGGCGCTCTCGTCGCGCGCGGCCGGCGGACGCTCCTCGGCTGCGGGCGCTGCCGCGTGGCCGGGCAGCTTTCCGCGCGTCGAGCCGGTCGTTTGGTCACGCGGGGACATCGGCCCGGGCCTCCTGGCGTAGGACAGCGGCGGCCGCCTGGACCGCCCGCACGATCCTGGGATACGTGCCACAGCGACAGAGGTTGCCGCTCATGGCCCGCCGGATCTCGCCGGCGCTCGGGTCGGGCTGGTGCGCGAGGAGCGCCGCCGCGGCCATGAGCTGGCCCGGCGTGCAGTATCCGCATTGGAGCGCGTCCAGCTCAATGAACGCGCGCTGCAGCGGATGAAGGGAATCTCCTGATGCCAGTCCTTCGACCGTCGTGATAGACTGGCCCTCACAGCCCGCGGCGAGCGTCAGGCAACTGTACGCCGGGCGGCGGTCCACGAGCACGGTGCATGCACCGCATTCACCGCGGGCGCAGCCGAGCTTCGTGCCGGTGAGCATCAGCCGCTCGCGCAGCACGGTGAGCAGCGTCTCGTGCCCCCGGAGGGGCAGGTCATGTGCTTCACCGTTGACCGTCAATCGCATGGCATCCATCGCCCCCGGCTTCGTGCGTCGCACCGGAGCAGCTGTACGGTGGTTGCCGTTGTCGCTCCGGTGATTCTCGTTATCTTAGCGGGACCGCCCACCATTCGCAGCATCATCTGAGGCGAACATGCCCTACGTCATTACCGAAGCCTGCATCAACACCAAGGACAAGGCGTGTGTCGACGTCTGTCCGGTGGATTGTATCTACGAGGGGGACCAGCAGCTCTACATCCACCCCGACGAGTGCATCGACTGCGGGGCGTGCGAGCCGGAGTGTCCAGTGACGGCGATCTTCCCCGAGGAAGACGTGCCGCAGCAGCTCAAGCAGTACATTCAGATCAACCGCGAAGTCTTCAAGAGCGACAACCCGCCCGGCCGTCCGACTCGCTGAGCCGGGCGCAGCGACGCGAACCCGATGCGAGGCGCGATGCTCCGCGCCCTGACGTTCGACTACTGGGACACCCTCTACGAGGGCGGCGCGCTTCCCGAGCGCGTGGCACTGCGGCGCACCGCCGTGGGCGCGCTGCTCGGCGCATACGGCCGCGCCATGCCGGAGGAACAGCTCCGCGCCCTGTACGAGGAATCCGGGCGTGAGGCGGAACGGTGGTGGCGCGAGGAGCACCGCGGCTACACCACCAACGACCGGCTGCGCTGGATTCTCGAGCGAGCGTCGGTGGCGCCACGCGAGCGGTGCGAGCACGTGGCCGCTGCCGCCGATGCGGTGGACAATGCGCTCCTCATGCTGCCCCCCGCGATGTTCCCCGGTACATGGCAGGCACTTCGTACGCTGCGCCGGCATTACACCCTTGCCGTCGTGAGCGACACCGGGTTTGCGTCCGGCCGCGCGCAGGATCGCCTCCTGGAGAAAGACGCGGCCCGCGACTTCTTCAAGGCGACGATCTACTCGATGGATGTCGGCCGTGCGAAGCCGCGCCCCGAGATCTTCGCCGCGGCTGTCAAGATGCTCGGCGTCGTCCCCGGGGAGATTCTCCATATCGGCGACAACGAGCGCACCGACGTCCGCGGCGCCCTCGCCGCCGGCTTCCGCGCCGTCCGCCTCGACCTCGCCCGCCACAATGGACCGAGCGAAGCGGAATTCGTGGCGCGAAGCTACGTGGAGCTTACGGAGTATTTGCTTCGTCAGAAGCGGTCTGACGGTCTGACGGTCTGACGGTCTGACGGTCTGACGGTCTGACGGTCT
>CAYTKA010000008.1:0-69696 GCA_964438255.1 uncultured Gemmatimonadaceae bacterium
GTGATCCGCCAATCTGAGCCGTTACGGATCTCGGGAAATCGAGTAATAGATGTCTTAATTTCAGCGATCCGTTCGGGCTGTGTCCTCCCTGTACCAACGACGATCTGGGAGCGATCGCGACGCTCGTCACGCAACAGACCGCGGGAATGAAGGCGACTACGGACGCCGTAAGCAATTTTGCATTCGGTGATCTCAATGCGGCCGCCTCACACCTAGGGCGCGGCGAGTACGCCGCCGGTGCGGGAAGACTTGCGCTTTTCATAGCGACGTTTGCGTCAGGAGGGGAAGGCGGGCTCGCGAAGGGGATGGCGAAGACCGTCGCGCGCGCTCAAGGCGCCGAGGTCGCATTCAGTCGACTCGGTAAGTTCACGCCGGCTGTGTGGGAGGTCGCAGGCGAGAAGGGCGCTGGCTATGTGAAGTGGAACAGAGTGCTGAACGAAGAAGGCCGCACTATCCGGCTATTCAAGGATGTATATGATCAAGGTGGTAACTACCTGCGGCGTGATTGGTACATGGGAGGGCCACCGAAGTGACGGTGCCTGATCGCGTGGGCCTCGCACGTGGCTTGGGAGCGGCGCTGGCCGCTCCTGAGCCGGCGCAGCGCGTGAATGACGTCCTGCGCGCTGTGCTAACGACAGAGCCGGTCGCTTCCGAATCGGACGAGCAACGACTGATGCGCAGTGTCAGCGAACGGATCGACGTCGCCAGCGGCGATGCGTCGCGTCTCGTGCTGCTCGCGCGCAATGTACACGCGCTGCTGGATGCAGCATCGTCGAACGACGTCGTGGAAGTGCTGCTCGAACTCGTCGCGGAGCGCGAGCGCGTGCTTGGAATCCTTCGCAAGTACGCGGCGGGTACAATCACGCGGACTGGTTTTCTATCATTCATCGCTGAGCAGCGCTGGCCGGAGAGTGTGCGTCGTTGCATCGCGGCACTCTCGCCGGGCGACATCGAGGGCGTGGTGAATGCGCTCGACGAAGGCGACATCACACGACTAGAAACTCTAATCGTCGCCTGACGCTCTCTCTTTAGCCGCTGGCGTGCAGAGGGACCGGGTTTAGCTTGCCTTGCGCTTCGCCCGCGACGGTGGCGGCGTAGCGCGGCGGCGGGTATCGATCATGGCATCGACGAGCTTGAGGACGGCGCGCTGATCGGCGGGCGGGAGCTCTTCGATGCGGCGGAGCCGTTTCAGGAGGCGCGCGGTCTTGGGGCTCAGCGTCTCGCGCACCGGCTTGACGCCGAGCAGCTCGTCGGTCGAGACCTTGAGGGCGCGGGCGAGATCGACGAGGAGCGCGCCAGGGGGTTGCGCGCTCTGGACTTCGTAGTACGCGATGACGCGGCGCGACACGTCGACGAGCGCGGCCAGCTCGTCTTGCGAGAGCCCGCGCGCCTGACGCAGCTCGGCCAGTCGCGCGCCGAACCCGTCTAAGGTCCGCTCCTTCATCTGGTGCTCATGCTCCGGCTCGTGCTCGTGGGTCGGGTCTGGTGCAGGCCATGTGGGGATGCCGCGCCAGCGGCGGTGAATGCATTTCATGATGGAACTCCTCCAGGATAAGGGCGGGGGGATCGAAAACGGGGCGGTCGCTTGACCGCGCTGTACGAAAATGGTACAATCCCGTGCAGCGGTCAAACGGCGCGACAAAAGGCCGCGCCACCCCTTGACAGATTTTCGCGTCGCTAGCCTGGAGCTCCCCACGACATGGCGCGCCTCCCCGAGAGCGAGATCGAGCGGATCAAGCGCGAGACGGACCTGGTGGCGCTGGTGCAGGCGGCCGGCGTCGAGCTCCGGCGGCACGGCGCGGACCTCGTCGGCCGCTGTCCCTTCCATGACGACCAGGGCCCGAGCCTCGTCGTGACGCCCGGCAAGAACCTCTGGCACTGCTTGGGCGCGTGTCAGGCCGGGGGCTCGGTGATCGACTGGGTGATGCGCACCGAGCGGGTGAGCTTCCGCCACGCGGTGGAACTCCTCCGGGTCAAGCTGGGCGCGAATGATCCGACGAGCAGCGCGCCCGCGGTCTCGCTCGCGCCGATTGCGGCGAAAGCGAAGGAGGCGGAGGCGATCGATGACGCCGCGCTCGTGCGCGAGGTCATCGCCTTCTATCACGAAACGCTCAAGGCGAGCCCCGAGGCGATCGCCTACCTGGAGCAGCGCGGGCTCAACTCGGTCGCCCTGATCGACCGCTTCCGTCTGGGCTATGCGAACCGGACGCTCGCCTATCGGCTTCCCGGCTCGCGGTGGAAGGCAGGCGCGACGCTCCGCGGCCGCTTGCAGCGGCTCGGCTTCCTCCGCGCGAGTGGGCACGAGCATTTTCGCGGGAGCATCGTCGTGCCGATCTTCGGCCCGCGCGGCGCGCTCGCGCAAGCGTACGGGCGAAAGATCGGCGCCAAGCTCCGGGAGGGGACGCCGCTCCATTTGTATCTCCCCGGCCCGCACACCGCGGTGTGGAACGTCGAGGCATTAGCAGATGCGAAAGAGATCATCCTGTGCGAGGCGCTCTTCGACGCGATGACCTTTTGGGCCGCCGGGTTTCACCACGTGATCACGAGCTACGGCGTGAGCGGCTTCACGGAGGCGCACCGCGCGGCGCTCCGGCTCGCCGGGACCGAGCGCGTGCTCATTGCCTACGACGCCGACGAAGCGGGCGACCGGGCGGCGGAGCAGGTGGCGGACGAGCTCACGCGGCTGGGGCTCGAGTGCTACCGCGTGCACTTCCCGCGCGGGCTCGATGCGAACGCGTACGCGCTCGCGGAAGCGACCAACGCGCCCCCGAGCGAGAGCCTGGGCGTGGTGCTCCGCGCGGCAACGTGGCTCGGCCGCGGCGCGCCGATCGTCGCTGCTCCTGACCATGCTTCTCCTTTAGCCGCTGCCCAGCAGCCACCGCCTCCCTCGTTAGGTGCTTCGCCAGCGCCGACGGTGCGTGAGCCCACCGCCGCGCTCACGCTCGAGCGCCGCGGCGAGGACATCCACTGCGTGATCGCCGATCGGAGCTATCGCGTGCGCGGACTCGCGAACAATCTCAGCCCGGATGCGCTGCGTGTGAATCTGCTGGCGCAGCGGGGCGAGGCGGTCCACGTCGACACGCTCGACCTCTACGTGGCGCGGGCGCGCGGGCTCTTCATCGCCCAGGCGGCGAAGGAGCTCGGGGTGAGCGAGGAGACGATCAAGCGCGATGTGGGCGCGCTGATCCTCGCGCTGGAATCGCTCGTCGGCGAGCAGATCGCGGCCACGCTCGCCCCCACGACGCCGGCCGCGCCGGTGATGAGTGAGGCGGAGCGCGCGAGCGCGCTGGCGCTACTCCGCGATCCCGTCCTGCTGGATCGCATCGTGGCGGATTTCGACCGCACGGGGATCGTCGGCGAGCACACGAATACCCTGGTCGGCTATCTGGCGGCGGTGTCACGAAAACTCCCGGAGCCGCTGGCCGTGATCATCCAGAGCGCGAGCGCCGCGGGCAAGACGTCGCTCATGGAGGCGATCCTCGCCTTCGTCCCGCCCGAGGAGCGCGTGCAGTACTCGGCGATGACCGGCCAGGCGCTCTTCTACCTCGGCGAGACCGACTTGCAGCACAAAGTGCTCGCGGTGGTCGAGGAGGAGGGCGCCGAGCGCGCGAGCTACGCTTTGAAGCTCTTGCAGAGCGAGGGCGAGCTCACGATCGCGAGCACCGGCAAAGATCCCGCGTCGGGCAAGCTCGTGACCCACGAGTATCGCGTCGAGGGGCCGGTCATGATCATGCTCACCACGACAGCGATCGAGCTCGATGAGGAGCTCCTCAACCGGGCGCTCGTGCTCACGGTGGACGAGAGCCCCGCCCAGACGCGCGCCATCCACGAGCGGCAGCGCGCCCGGCGCACGCTCGAGGGGCTCCTCGCCAGCGCCGCGCGGAGCGAGGTGCTCGCGCTCCATCGGAACGCGCAGCGCCTCCTGGAGCCGGTGCACGTGGTGAACCCCTACGCGCGCGAGCTCACCTTCGTCGATGCCCGCACGCGGACGCGGCGCGACCATGAGAAGTATCTCACGCTGATCGACACGGTGGCGTTTCTCCACCAGCACCAGCGCGAGCACCAGACGGTCACGCGCGACGGCCGGACGCTCACGTACATCGAAGTGACGCCGACCGATATCGCGGTGGCGAACCGGCTCGCGGCGGTCGTGCTCGGGCGCTCGCTCGATGAGCTCTCGCCGCAGGCGAGAAAACTGCTCGGGCTCCTCACTGAGATGGTGCACGTCATCGCGGTGCGCGAACGGCTCGACGACCGCGCGGTGCGCTTCACGCGGCGCACGGTGCGGCGCTTCACCGGGTGGAGTGACTTCCAGGTGCGCGCCCACTTGGGCCAGCTCCAATCGCTGGAATACGTGCTCGCGCACCACGGCACGCGGGGCCAGCTCTACGTCTACGAGCTCCTCTATCTCGACGACGAACGCGGCGATCGGACATCGAATGAAAGCACCAGCGAGGCGGTGAGCGCGCTCAATCTCCGGGAGTATGGCGCACACATCGAGGGAGCCCGGGTCGACTTCGAGCATCCCAGTGGCGAGAACGAGGGGACGTCGAGCCCCCAACGAGGCCCGATCGAGCCGCCTGTGCGGAGCCCACCGATCGTGCCGATCGTCTCTGGACAGAACGCGTTAGGCAGTGCCGCGGCTCTGCGCGCACAGCACAGCACGAATGGAGCGCATCCCGGCCGGCATCATACCATACCGGCAGGTGAATCGTGACGGCGAAGGCGAGCGCGCTCGCCTCGCTGATCACCGCGTATTGTGCCGCGGCGGAAGCCGAGGGCTACGCCGCGAGCACCCTCGCCGGGCGCCGCTTGCACCTGCGCCAATTCCTCGCCTGGTGCGACGCGCGCGGGCTGCTCGCACCCGACGAGCTCACCCCCGGCGTGCTCGAACGCTACCGGCAATGGCTGTATCACCTGCGCCAGGAGGATGGGTCGGCCCTCTCGTGGGCGACGCAAGCGAACAAGCTCACCGCGGTGCGGATGCTGCTCGCGTGGGCCACGCGCGCGAAACGCATCACGATGAATCCCGCCGCGGAATTGGCGATGCCCAAGCTCCCAAAGCGGCTCCCGCGCGCGGTCCTCACGGTGAGCGAGATGGAACGCGTGCTCGCGGCGCCTGATCTCACCACCCCGCTCGGGCTCCGTGATCGCGCCATCCTCGAAGTGCTCTATTCGACCGGTATCCGGCGCATGGAGCTCGTGGGGCTCGACAGCACGGATCTCGACCCGGAGCGCGGCACCCTCTTTGTCCGAGAAGGCAAGGGCAAGAAGGATCGTCTGGTGCCGATCGGCGAGCGCGCCGTGCGCTGGACGCTGCGCTATCTCGATGACGTGCGGCCGACCCTGATCGAGCACGCCGCGCTCCGAGCGACCCGACACCGCTCGACGACCGCCCTCTTTCTGAGTGCCCGCGGCACGCGCTTACGCGCCACCAAGCTCACCGATCGGCTGCACCAGTATCTCGTGAAGGCGGGGATCGAGAAGCCGGGGAGCGTGCACATTTTCCGCCACACCATGGCCACGCTCATGCACGACGCCGGCGCCGATATCCGCGACTTGCAGGAGATGCTGGGCCATGCGCAGCTCTCGACGACCGAGATCTACACGCACGTCTCGATCGAGCGCCTCAAGGCGGTGCACACCCGTACGCATCCCGCCCATCTGGTCCGCCGAGGCCAACCGAGTGGCGAGCCTCAGAATCCCGAGCCGTCGCGCGTGGGCGCGCCCGCGCCTTCTTTCTTAGCTGCTGCAGTGTTAGCGGCTGAAGCAGCTGAAGAGAAAGCGGAATGACCTCGGGCCGCTCCCGCCCACTGCGGCCAGCGCGGATCAGGTCCGTCGCGCCGGAGCCCGCGGCCCAGGCGGCGGCGTCCTGGGGGCCGCCGGCTGCGCTGGCGCTGCGCCGGACCGGGCGAGCTCCGCGGGCCCAAGGCCCGCTCCGCGCCGGCTCGTCGGAACGCGCTGCGCGCGATTGATTCGATGCCGGCGTGCGCATAATGGGCCCATTATGCGCACTCGCCCTCGGCCCCCCACGCCTTGGGGCTTCGCCCTTTACATAACGGGAGGTTACGCAAACCTGGGCCGCGGGCAACTGCGACAAATCCTCGCGCCCCGCGCTGGCCGCCCCCGCTCCTCGCATGAACGAACGCTCAACACGCACCGGGCAGCCGCCCAGGAGAGATATCTCGGCGATATCTCCGCCTGCGACGCTCGAGCGTGTGCAAGCTAGTGGCGAGATATCTCCCGCCGCCGAACGACCGCTCTCGTAGCCGTGCTCGCGCTCGCTCGAGGCCGGCGGCTAAATTGGAAAATGCCGTCGTCCCAATCACCTTCAAGCCGCCCGTCCATGACTGAGATCCTCTTCATCGTCGAGGAAGCCGCCGAAGGCGGGTACACCGCGCGCGCGGTCGGCGCATCGATCTTCACCGAGGCGGACGACCTCGAGCAGCTCCGCGAGGCGGTCCGCGACGCGGTGCGCTGCCACTTCGAGGAGGCTGACCGGCCGAAAGCGATCCGGCTGCATTTGGTCCACGACGAAGTGATCGCCGCGTAGACGATCACCGGGCGCTCATGCCGCGGCTCCCCCGCGATCTCTCTGGCCGCGACCTCGCGCACGCCTTGCGGCGCTACGGCTACCACGTCACCCGCGAGGCTGGAAGCCACCTGCGGCTCACCACCCAGCAGGGCGGCGAGCACCACATCACGATCCCCGACCACGCGAGCCTCCGCGTCGGCACGCTCGCCGGCATCCTCGCCGACGTCGGCACCCACCTGAAGATCGAGCGTCGCGCGCTCGTCGCGGAGCTTTTCGAGCGCTGAGGAGCGTTAGGCCAACACCATGCCGCGGCACACGCACTGACGCGTGTCGAGGCCCAAAACTGCACCTCGGGGCCTTCAACCGAAAACTATGGCGGAGACTCGCCCGCTCGGTGCGGCCAACAACCGGCGCACCAGCCAGTTAGCAAACGCGAATCATACGGAGGCACTGGAAGGGATCACTTCACGCAGGAAGATCCGATTGGGCTCGCGGGCGGTGTCAATCTCTATGGGTTTGCGGGAGGAGATCCCGTGAATTTCAATGACCCATTTGGCTTGTGTCCGCCGAAGGACAACGAGCCGTGTCACGATCAGACAGCGGCGGAAGGCAAGGCGCTCGTCGGTAGAGCACAAGCGGAGAATGTCACGATCGCTGAGCAAGGCATCGTCTACGGTCAGCAGCGCAAGGGATCGGGCACGATGGATTGCAGTCAGTACGTTTGCAAGGCGCTTGGTCACCCGCACGCTGCTGGCGCGAACGATCTGACGACGGAGACGATCACGAGTGATCGCAGTCTCTTCCGACCGCTAGGAGCTGGTGAAGCTCCACAGGTTGGCGACATTCTCTATCAACCGAATGCGAGTGGTGGTCACGTCGGCATCTTCACAGGTGAGCGCAACAAGAATGGCGGTTTGATCGGATGTGCAATGGGTGGCAAGAGCGGTGGTTCGTGTAGCAGTGTGTGGGGCATTCCTCCGGCGAAGGGTGTATCCGGCGCTGGTTGGTTCGCGGGATCTGACAAGCTGACGATTTATAGACCTCAAATACCAAATAAATGATGACCGAGAGATTCACGTGGCGAGTAGCCGGCGCCGGCCAGCACTCCCTCGCGAGTGCCATGCTCTTGATGGTGACGCTTGTTGCCTGTCAGCAATCGGGTAGCGCGGCCTCTCACGACTCGGCGCGCGCGCCTGTGACAGCCACGGCATCGGTGGCCACGAGTCCTGAGAGCGCGGCGGCGCAGGCGATGCGCGCGGGTCCCGAAGAAGTGATCGCGCTCTACACCAAGTGGGATACCGCCGGCAAGTTCATGAGTCGGGGCGATGAGCCGAGCTATGATCGTGCGGTGGACGCGATGATTTGTTGGAGTCCCGCCGATAACTGTCAGACTGATTCGCCTGGCTGGGATGAATCATCGATCATTCGAAGCTTCACGATGCGAACGGTGAGCAAGCAGGACACGACGGCGCGAATCGCGGTCACCTATGACGTCGTGGGTCAGCTCGTCGGCGGAAAGTTCAAAGCGGTAAAAGCTTCGAGTGCGACATGGACCGTCGAGTTGCAAAAGATGCGAGGCAATTGGCGGATCGTGGATGCAGAATCTCAGAAACCGCCGTCGGTCTCTCCATCGGCTGCGCTTCGCATCGTGAAGACGGCAAGCGATTCTGCCGCGCTAAAACGGCTCGCAGCTTCGGGCGGCTCATAACAATCCTGAGGGGTGCATGAACAGAAAGCCCGATCGAGCCACGTCGCTCGATCGGGCTTTCTCGTTTAGCGGCTGCTCTGAACGGCGAGCGGCTAAGCGGAAAAGCCGGCGCGGCGAAAGAAGCGCGCGACCTCGTGGCGGTCGTCGTCGGGATAGCTGGTCACGCGGCGCGCGGCGTCGGTGCGGAGCCGATGGCAGAGGCGCCAGATGCGTTTTGTCGTGGCGTCGTAGCTCGCGCCCAGGCGCGTGGTGATCTCGCGATGGCTCGCGCCGTCGCCGAGCCACTCGACGATCGCCAGCTCTTGCGTCGTGAGTGAATCACAGAGCTCGTGCGCGAGCCGGTGCAGCGCCGCCGAGACGGACGGCTCGTCGCCGGCATCGAGGCCGACGCTCGCGCGGCGGGCCTCCTCCGAACAGAGCGCCGTCACGACCGATTCACCACCGCTGTCGTGGGCAGCCGCGGCGTCCCGCTGCTCGCGTCGGATCGTGTCGCGCGTCAGGCGCAGATACCGGTGATGCACACAACGCACGAGGTAGGCGCCGATCGCGCGCGGCACGTCGCCGGAGCCGCGGAGCAGGCGGAGCACTTCGTCGCTCAACACGTCGGCTACGCACGTGGGCCACTCCCACGAGGGAATCCGCATCTGGCGCGCGCGGCGCTCGAGGAGCGGCCGAAAGCGCGCGAAGAACTCGGTGCACGCCGTGGCGTGGTGCGTCGACTGGCGATTGCGCAGCGCTTCGACGAGCGCGGCGTCGGGCCAGTCGTGCAGTGGGCGTGACGGAACAGGGGATGGCGACTGGATCGCGGACATGGACACGCCTCCGGCGTGCGTGGTGAGCGGAGCGAGCAGCGCGGAGGACGACGGGCGCTGCGAGAGGAAGGGCGACAAGGATACGTGTCGCTCACGCGCGCTTACGCGTCGGTGCGATCGGGCCAACGCGATCCCGTATGAATTGGGATCGTGGCGAAGATTAAGACTGCTCTTAATGTCCGCGGGGTGAGCGCGGTCCCGCGTCTCCGGTGTCTACCGTCGCGTGGCTATCGCCGCTTCGCGCGCGCGGGCGGCGCGGTGCGGCGCCGGGTGTCGATCATCGCGTCGACGAGTTTGAGGACCGCCCGCTGATCGGCGGGCGGCAACTCTTCGATGCGACGCAGCCGCTTCAAGAGCCGCGCGGTCTTGGGACTCGTCGTCTCGCTCACCGGCTTGAGGCCGAGCAGCTCGTCGGCCGAGACCTTGAGCGCACGCGCAAAGCTCACGAGGAGGGAGCCCGGCGGCTGCGCGCTTTCCGATTCGTAGTACGCGATCACGCGCTGCGAGACGCGGGCCGCTCTGCCCAACTCGGCTTGCGTCATCCCGCGACTCTGGCGGATCGCGGCGAGGCGCGGGCCGAAGTCGTCGAGCGTCAGGATCTTCGGCACGGACTCGGCGATCGCAGGGGCGGCGTCTGGTGCAGCACTGGCAACACTGGGAGCACTGGGCGGGAGCGGCGTGGACGACGTGGACGTGCAGGACAGGTCGGACATGAAAGCCTCCCGAGGATACCGGTGCGGTGTCGAGGATTGCGTACGTGGCTTGACGGTTTATACCATCCTGGTATAATCCGAGAACGGGGTCAACTGGCCGAAAAAGTCGCGATCCCCCCTTGACAGATTTTCGTTTTTAGCCGTTTCCGAGCCCTTTTCGCCCTCTTCGCCTTCTCCCCATGGCCCGTATCCCCGACAGCGAGATCGAGCGGATCAAACGCGAGACGGATCTCGTGGCGCTCGTGCAGGCGGCGGGGGTGGAGCTTCGGCGCCACGGCGCGAACCTGGTCGGCCGCTGCCCGCTGCACGACGATCAGGGCCCGAGCCTGGTCGTCACGCCGAGTAAGAACCTCTGGCACTGCATGGGGGCGTGTCAGGCGGGCGGCTCGGTGATCGACTGGGTGATGCGCACCGAGCGCGTGAGCTTCCGGCACGCGGTCGAACTGCTCCGCGTGAAGCTCGGGGCGGGCGATCCGACGAGTAGCGCGCCGGCCGTGTCGCTCGCCCCGATCGCCGAGAAGGCGACGGACGCGGAGGCGATCGAGGACGCGGCGCTCGTGCGCGAAGTGATCGACTTCTATCATGAAACTTTGAAGGCGAGTCCCGAGGCGATCGCCTACCTGGAACAGCGCGGGCTCAACTCGGTCGACCTGATCGACCGCTTTCGGCTGGGCTACGCGAATCGCACGCTCGCGTATCGCCTGCCGGGCTCGCGGTGGAAGGCGGGCGCCACGCTCCGCACCCGGCTCCAGCGGCTCGGCTTCATCCGCGAGAGTGGCCACGAGCATTTTCGCGGGAGCATCGTCGTCCCGATCTTCGGCGAGCGCGGGCAGCTCGCGCAGGCCTACGCGCGGAAGATCGGCGCCAAGCTCCGCGAGGGCACACCGGCGCACTTGTATCTCCCCGGCCCACACACGACGGTGTGGAACGTCGACGCGCTGGCTAGCTCGAAAGAGATCATCCTCTGTGAATCGCTGTTTGACGCGCTGACCTTTTGGGCCGCGGGCTTCCGCCACGTGATCACGAGCTACGGCGTGGGCGGCTTCACCTTCCGCCGCCGTACGCTCGAGGGCGAGATCGCCGGCGCCGAGCTGCGCGACTGGCCCATCGGGTATGCGGAGCTCGAGCCGTATTACGAGGAGGTCGAGCGCGATCTGCAGATCGCCGGGCCGACCTTCTACCCGTGGGGCCCGCGCCGGACGCGCTACCCGCAGCGAGAGCACGACCTGAACGCCTGCGCGAAGCTCCTCGTCACCGGCTGCACGAAGCTCGGCATCCCGGTGGCGCCGGCGCCCATCGCGACGCTCAGCGCGCCGCACCGCGACCGGGTGCCGTGCATCTACCGCGGCTTCTGCAACTACGGCTGTACCACCAACGCCAAGAGCTCCGTCCTCGTCACCTATGTCCTGCGGGCGATCCGTGCCGGCGCTGAGGTGCGGCCGAACGCGATGGTCGCGCGGATCGAGCACAACGAGCACGGGCTCGTGACGGGCGTGCTCTACTTCCGCGACGGCGGCACGGAGCTGCACCGCCAGCGTGCGCGGAACGTCGTGGTCGCCGGCTACGCGGTGGAGACGCCGCGGCTCCTGCTCAACAGCGCGAGCAGCATGTTCCCGGATGGCCTCGCCAACTCCTCGGGGTGCGTCGGCCGGTACTTCATGGTCCACACGGGCGACCAGGTGTTCGCGAAGTTCCCGGAGCGGATCAACCAGTATAAGGCGCCGCCGCCGGGCGGCGCGATCACGGAGCACTTCAACCGGACCATGCCGGAGGAGCGCTTCGTCTGCGGCTACACGATCGAGGTCGTCGGGCCGCACGTCGTGGACTTCGCCTCGCGCATAGCCTCGTCGCGCGGGCTCTGGGGCGCGGCGCTAAGGCGCGAGATGCTCGACTACAACTACTGGTCGGGGCTCGGCATCGTGGGCGAGGTGCTCCCGCAGCGGGACAATCGCGTGGAACTCTACCACGAGGAGAAGGACCGCTACGGACTCCCCATCCCGCGCGTGGTGTTTGGCTACCACCGGAACGACCGCGAGATCGTCGAGCATGCCGTCGGACAGATGACGCGCATCCTCGAGGCGGCGGGCGGCACCGACTGCTGGCACGCGGACCGGACGGCGCACCTGCTCGGCGGTTGCCGCATGGGCGACGACGCCGACGACAGCGTCGTGAACGCCGACTGCCGGTCGCACGACATCCCGAACCTGTGGGTGTGCGACGGATCGGTCTACCCCACCTCGGCCGCGGTGAATCCGTCGCTCACCATCCAGGCCATCGCGTCGCGCACAGCGGCGCGCATCCGCGAACTGGCTGCGCGGCGGGAGCTCGCGCGGTGAGCGACACGAGCACGATGCATCATCAGCAGAGGAGGCAGACATGTCGGACGACCGGATGAAGCAGGCGATCAAGTCGACGATTCACACCGTCGGCAAGGAGATGACGGGATCCGGCGGTGAGCACCCCACGCCTGGCACGGTCGACGTCACGGCGGTCGAGCAGCTCATCGCGGGCTGGAGCGACATCCCACAGAAAGCCGCGCGCACGACGATCGAGAAGTACGGCCCGCCCAACGAGGCGACGCCGAGCCGGCTGATCTGGTTCGGCAATGGCCCGTGGAAGCGCACCATCGTCTACCGTGACGAGGTCCCGCACAACTTTCCGAAGCCGCACACGGACGTGCTCGAGCAGTTCATCGACTGTCGCGTGCCGCCGGAGAAGTTCTCCGAGCTTGCCGCGTACGACGGCAGTGTGGTCCCCGAGCGCACGAAAGGCGAAATCTCCGCCCGCTGCGACATGGAGGAGATGAACTTCCTCGCCCTCAACCTCGCGCACGACATCGTCACCGGAGTGCGGTCGGTGGAGGATGCCCGGCGCGAGTATGCCGAGCAGGCAACGGCGTTCATGCTGAAGCGCGAGGCGCCCTACACCGAGGGCCTCCGGTTCGAGGTGCCGCGGGGCGGCACGGCGGACAAGGACGAGACGAAGATGGGCCCGATGGTGAAGGAGATGATGAGCGGCGCGTCCGAGAGCACCGAGGTGCCACCGCCACCGAGCGGCTTCTGAGGCCGCGGGCGATGCGTCGTGTCGTCGTCACCGGGATCGGCGCCATCACGCCGATCGGCATGGCTGCGGCCGGGCTATGGGACGGGGTCAGGGCGGAGCGGTCGGCCGTCCGCACCGTCACGCGGTTCGACCCCTCGATCTTCCGCTGTCACAACGCCGCGGAGGCGAACGACTTCATCGCGAGCGACCACCTGGACGCGAAGCGATCGAAGCGACTGGACCGCTTCGGCCAGTTCTCCGTGGTCGCCGCCCGCCAGGCGCTCGAGGATGCCGGGATCGAGCTGGCCCGCGAGGACAGGGAGAGGGTGGGCGCGATGATGGGGACGGCACTGGGGGGCGTGGGCTACGCCGAGGAGCAGCTGCGTCGCTTCCACGCGGACGGGCTCCGCGCCGTCGACCCGACGCTCGCTCTTCTCGTCTTCGGCGGCGCGGCCAGTTGCAACATCGCGGTCGAGTTCAACCTGCAGGGGCCGAACTCGACCAACGCGATGAGCTGCGCGTCGGGCACGGTCGCGATCGGCGAGGCGTTCCGGCAGGTGCGCTACGGGTACGCGGACGTCATGCTGGCGGGCGCGTCGGAGGCGCCGCTCTCGCCGCTCTGCTTCGGGGCGTTCGCGCTCATCCGGGCGATGTCCACACGCAACGACGACCCTGAATCCGCCAGCCGGCCGTTCGACAGAGGGCGCGACGGATTCGTGATGGGCGAAGGCTCGGCGGTGCTCGTGCTCGAGGAGCGAGGGCGCGCCATCGCGCGCGGCGCTCGCATCTACGCCGAGGTGCTTGGCTACGGACTGACGAACGATGGGCACCACATGACGGCGCCGCTGCCGAACGGGGCACAGGCCGCCCGCGCGATGCGGCTCGCGCTGGCCGACGCCCACCTCCAGCCCCACGAGGTGCAGTACGTGAATGCCCACGGCAGCTCCACGCCGCTCAACGATCCCACGGAGACGCTCGCGCTCAAGCAAGTCTTCGGCGAGCACGCGCATCGACTCCGCGTGAGCGGCACGAAGGGCTACTACGGTCACGCGCTCGGCGCGTCCGGTGCGATCGAGGCGGCCATCTGCGCCCAGGCGCTCCTGAACGAGTGGCTGCCGCCGACCGTGAACCTTCAGGAGCCGGACCCGGCGTGCGACCTCGACTACATCCCCGGACACGGACGCGCGGAGCAGGTGGAGCACGTGCTCTCGAACAGCTTCGGGTTCGGTGGCGTCAACGCGAGTCTCGTGCTCCGGAGAGGACGCTGAATGGTGAGCATGGCCAAGGGGAACGAGCACATCGTCGACCGTAACGTCAGGCTGCCGGGAGGGACCGCATGAAGCCGGTGATCGTGTTCGATCTCAACGAGACGCTGCTCGACATGTCGGGACTCGACCCGACGTTCGCACGCATCTTCGAGCAGCCGGACGGGAGCGAGCTCCGGAAGAAGTGGTTCAAACAAGTGCTCGAGCTGTTCCTCACCGCGACGATCACGGGCAAGTACCGCAGCTTCGACAAGCTGACGAACGACGCCCTGCAGATGCTCGCCGCACAGCAGGGGCGCGAGGCGGGTGCGGAGGACCGGGCGCGGCTCGAGGAGGGGATCGCGAAACTCACGGCCCATCCCGACGTGCGCCCGGGAATCGAGCGACTGAAGCAGGCAGGGTTCACCGTCGCCACGCTCACCAACTCCGGCAAGAAGTCCGCGACGATGCACCTGGAGCACGCGGGCATCCGGGATCTCTTCGACGAGGTCCTCTCGGTGGACGCGGTCGAGCGCTACAAGCCGGCGCGCGAGGCGTACGAATACGCCGCGAAGGAGCTGAAGGTCGGTCTCGGCGACATCGTCCTCGCGGCGGCGCACGCCTGGGACATCGCAGGGGCGCTCGCCGCCGGCTGCAAGACGGCGTTCGTACGGCGTCCGGAGAAGGTGCTGAGCCCCGGCGGGGAAGGGCCGCAGTTCGAGGCGCAGGACGTCCGCGAGCTGGCCGAGCAGCTCCTCGCGAGGCACGCATGACGACCGTCCGCCGTCCGGCGGAGCGGCCATGGCGATGACGCAGATCGGGCACGACGAGCGCGACGTGGTGCGCGACTCGGTAACCGTCCGGCGCCTGGAGGTCGCCGTGTACCGGGTGCCGACCGACCAGCAGGAGTCGGACGGGACGTTCGCCTGGGACTCCACGACACTGGTAGTGGTGGAGGCCATGGGCGGCGACCAGCGCGGTCTCGGATGGTCGTACACGGACGCGGCCGCCGCGTCGCTGGTCCGCGACACGTTGGCGCCGGTGGTCTGCGGGTGTGACGCTCTCTCACCGGGCCACGCGTGGGCGGCGATGATCCATGCGGTGCGCAACCTGGGGCGGCCAGGGCTCGCCTCGACCGCCATCTCCGCGGTGGACCTCGCGCTCTGGGACCTCGAGGCTCGGCTCCTCGGCCTTCCGCTCGCCACCCTCCTCGGCACGGTGCGCGACGCGGTGCCCATCTACGGGAGCGGCGGCTTCACGTCGTACACCATCGACGAGCTCCGGGCGCAGCTCAAGGGATGGGTAGGGCAGGGGATCCGACAGGTGAAGATGAAGGTCGGCCGCGATCCAGCGCACGACCTGGAGCGCGTCCGCGCCGCGCGTGAGGCCATCGGCGGCGACGCCGAGCTGTTCGTCGACGCCAACGGCGCCTACTCGCGGAAGGAAGCGCTCCGGTTCGCCGAGGCGTTCCGGGATCTGGGCGTGAGCTGGTTCGAGGAACCGGTGTCGTCCGACGACCTGCTGGGCCTCCGGCTGCTCAGGGACCGCGCGCCGGCCGGGATCGAGATCGCGGCTGGCGAGTACGGCTACGACCTCGTGTACTTCCGCCGGATGCTCGACGCCGGCGCCGTCGACGTGCTCCAGGCCGACGCGACCCGCTGCGGTGGGATCTCCGGCTTTCTGCGCGCCGGCGCGCTGTGCGAAGCGTTCTCGCTCGAGCTCTCAGCGCACACCGCGCCGATGCTCCACCTGGCGCCCGCGGCCGCCGTGCTGCCGCTGCGGCACGTCGAGTATTTCCACGACCATGTACGCATCGAGCGCCTCCTGTTCGACGGCGTCATCGAGCCGCAGGACGGCGTGCTGCGCCCGGACCTCACGCGCCCGGGCACCGGCCTCGAGCTGAAGCGGGCCGACGCGGAGCGCTACGCACTATGAGCGGCACGCCGCACCACGAGGCGCTGCACCGCGACCGCGAGCGCTATCTCCGGCTCACCCAAGGACTGCGCGCACGAGACCTCGACGCTGTCGTCTGCGCGTTCCCATCCAACGTGCTACTCCTCACCGGCTACTGGCCGGTGGTCGGCACGGCGATGGCGCTCGCCACCTGCAACAGCGAGATCGTCATCCTCGCCCCCGACGACGAGGGAGAGCTCACCAAACAGCGGTGGCGGGCCACGTCGTGACGTTCCGCGCCAGCTCCCTTCACGACCTGCGGCCCGTCTCGGACGTGGTGATCGAGCCCCTCGCCGAGGCGCTCAGGCGCCTCGGCGTCGCCAGGGGCCGCATTGGCTACGAAGGCCAGCCGATGTCGGAACCCGCCTCGTACGCGGCGATGTACGTCTACGGCGCGGCCATCGCCGACCTCCTCGTCCAGGCCGCGCCGTCGGCCAACCTGGTGGATGCGAGCGACTTCCTGGCGCAGCTCCGCGCCACCAAGTCGACCTACGAACTCTCGCGCATCCGCTTGGCCTGCGCGATCGCCGCGCTCGCCTTCACGCAAGGCGCGCGGCAGCTTCAAACCGGCGTGAAGGAGACCGAGGCCGCGGCGTACTTCCGCACGCCGCTCAGCGTCGAGGGCACGGGACACCACGAGACGGAGCGGGCGGACGGCTTCGTCTCCTGCATGTCTGGTCCCCACTCGGCGGAGGCGCACGGTGCGTTCGCGCGCTCGCGATCGCGACGCTTGCGCGACGGCGACCTCGTTCTCGTCCACTGCAATTCGTACGCGGACGGCTACTGGACGGACATCACGCGCACCTTCTGCCTCGGCACGGCGGACGAGCGCCAGCGGCGCATGTACTCGGCGGTCTTCGCCGCGCGCGAGGCCGCGCTCGCGGCCATCCGTCCGGGGATCAGGGCAGCGGACGTCGACGCCGCGGCACGCCGCGTCCTCGACGCGCACGGCTTCGGGCCGCAGTTCAAGCATGCGACCGGGCATGGCGTCGGCTTCGCCGCGATCGACCATGAGGCCCTTCCGCGCCTGCACCCGAAGTCGCGGGACGTGCTCGAGGCCGGCATGGTGTTCAACGTGGAGCCCGCGATCTACGAGGACGGCTACGGCGGCGTGCGGCACTGCGACATGGTCGCCGTGACGAATGACGGCGCGGACGTCCTCACGCCGTTTCAGGCCAAGATCGAGGAGCTACAGATCCGGCCCCCTTCTGTCGGTGCGAGTGCGGCAGCGCTCATGCCCGGCCGCGCAATGAGCCAGGGAGGAGTCGACAGTGTCCACCGGACATGAGAATGAGCATGAGGTGGCGGCTGATGCGGTCCCCCATGCCACGCCAGCCTGTTCGGGGCGGCGACAGGTCGTCGTCGTCACGGGCGCGTCTGCGGGGCTCGGGCGCGCGATCGCGCAGCGCTTCGCCGACGCCGGCGCTTCGGTCGCGCTCATCTCGCGCGGACGCGACCGGCTCGAGGCGGCCAAGCGCGACATGGAGCAGCGCGGCGGACGCGGACTCGCCATCGTCGCCGACGTCGCCGACGCCGACGCGATCGAGCGCGCGGCCGAGGAGACGGAGCGCACCTTCGGACCGATCGACGTGTGGGTCAACAACGCGATGGTCTCCGTCTACTCGCCCATCAAGGAGATGCCGGCCGAGGAGTTCCGACGCGTGACGGAGGTGACGTACCTCGGGCAGGTCTACGGCACGCTCGCCGCGCTCAAGCGCATGCTACCGCGCGATCGCGGCGTGATAATCCAGGTCGGCTCGGCGCTCGCGTACCGCAGCATCCCGCTGCAATCCGCCTACTGCGCGGCGAAGCACGCGGTGCTCGGCTTCACCGCGTCGCTGCGCTCGGAGCTGATGCACGACGGGAGCGCCGTGCGCGTGTCGATGGTGCACATGCCCGCGCTCAACACGCCGCAGTTCGATTGGACGAAGAATCGGCTCCCCAATCGGCCGCAGCCGGTGCCGCCGATCTTCCAGCCCGAGGTCGGCGCGGAAGCGGTGTTCTACGCGGCGACGCACGACGGAGGACGCGAGCTGATGGTCGCGTGGCCCACACTGAAGGCGGTATACGGCAACAAGGTCATCCCCGGACTGCTCGACCGCTATCTCGCCGACAAGGGCTACTCCGGCGAGCAGACGAACGAGCCGGAAGATCCGAACCGCCCCGACAATCTGTGGGAGCCGGTGCCGGGCGACTGGAGCGCGCACGGCCGCTTCGACTCGCGCGCGAAGCCGAAGAGCGCGGAGCTGACGCTGCGCCTCAACCGCGAGTGGGTGCTCATGGCGGCTGCGGGGATCGCCGGCATCGCGCTCGGCGCTCTCACCGGCCGCAAGGAGCGCCGCCACACTGTCGGTCCCGGGTGACGAGGCACCGGCGCGAGCGTCCGACGCCGCGCGCAACGCTGGCATCCAGAGAGGAGGAGATGATGAAGAATCCAGTCACCTCGAGTGAAGCGGAAGCAACCGCGCTGAGTCGCGAACTGCGCGAAAGTCAGGACGCTGACCTGCAGCGACGGCGCCGTGTCGTCGCGCTGTCCCTCGTCGCGGCCGGTGCTATGGGCGTGGTCGCGCTCTACCAGATGGGGATCACGAAGCACATCCCCGAGCCACCGCTCCCGAAGCTCGACGCCGACAAGGTGGACGCGTCGGCGGAGGCGTATCAGATGCTCGAGACGCCGGATGCGGTGCTCGGGTTCGGGAGCTACGCCGCGACCATGGCGCTCGCGGCGATGGGGGGCATCGATCGCGCCGAGCGGCAGCCCTGGCTCCCCCTCGCACTCGCGGGCAAGGTGGCGATCGACGTCGCCCAGGCGGGCCGCCTCACGATCGACCAGTGGACGAAGCATCGCGCGTTCTGCGCGTGGTGCCTGCTCGCCGCCGGCGCGACCTTCGCCATGGCGCCGCTCGTCGTCCCGGAAGCGCGGGCCGCGCTCCGCCACATGGCCGGCCATACGCCCAGCGAAGCGGCCGGCTGATGGCCGTCGGAGGCTCTCGAAATCGAGCAGCCGGAGGGCCGGGAACTCCTCCCGGCCCTCGTGACTTGCCCCGGCGCGATGGATGCCCCCATGGCGGCTGACGAGCTGAAGGAGCAACGCGACCGCCAGTTCCGAGCGGAGGCGCTGCGTTGGCTGCCTGAAGTCACGCGCTTCGCGCTCTCGCTCGAGCGGGACGAGGCCGATGCGGACGATCTGGTCCAGGAGACCTTCCTCAAGGCGTACGAGGCGTGGGACACGTACACGCCGGGGACAGAGTGCCGTGGCTGGCTCTTCACCATCTGTCGCAACACATTCTACCGCCGGCGGCGGCGGGAGGAGCGGCAGGTGACGTGCGAGGACCCCGAGCTCGAGGCACTGGCCGCCGTGGCCGTCCACGACTCAGCGCGGCAGGGGGGCTACGGCGAGATCTTCACCCGGTTCGACCTGTCCGACGCCATCGACCGGGCGATCGACAGCTTGCCGGCGGCCTTCCGGGAGGTGGTGCTCCTCGTGGACGTGCACGATCAATCCTACGAAGCAGCGGCGGAGACGCTCGGCGTCCCGATCGGCACGGTGCGTTCGCGCCTCTTCCGCGCGCGGCGGCTCTTGCAGGAGGCGCTGATCGATCATGCGCGGGACGCGGGGCTCGTGCCGCCGCCTTTCGGCGCTGCGGCGCCCGCAGAGGAGTCCTGAGGGGTCATGATGAATCGGTTCTTCCCGCAATGGTTCGCGCGGTTCGTCTCGCGCTGGTTCTCGCGTCCGTTCCGGAACTCCGGCGCGCCGGCGGGAGCGCACCCCGCGCGCGGCGCGATGCCGCGGGGTGCGATGCCGCAGGGCACCATCACGCACGCGCCGATGCTCGACTGCGAGTCGGTGATGCGCCAGCTCTGGGACTACCTCGATGGCGAGCTGACGGCCGAGCGCATGGCGGCGATCCGCGCGCACATCGAGATGTGCAAGCGGTGCTACCCGCAGTACGAATTCGAGCGCTCCTTCCTCGACGCACTGGCCGCCCGCCGGCGCCGGCATT
Source organism: uncultured Gemmatimonadaceae bacterium (assembly GCA_964438255.1). Taxonomy (GTDB): domain Bacteria; phylum Gemmatimonadota; class Gemmatimonadetes; order Gemmatimonadales; family Gemmatimonadaceae; genus AG11. The sequence continues at coordinate 20,012 of CAYTKA010000008.1, forward strand.
CCGACCCCGAGCGGCTGCGCACGAAGTTGATATCGGCGCTCCAGGAGCGGGGCTTCAGCGAGGTATAGGCAGCGTCGGCACCGCGACACCTCTGGCTGCTCCGACCGCAGGAGAGATGCGCATGCTTCGAAGCGCGGCCCGGCTGATGGCCGCCGGGAGAACACGACCACGCCGTGGTGCCGCGGAGGCGAACGAATGACGGAGGCCCGTGCCGGCACTCTCGAAGGGCGCGTCAGCGACGCGCGTGGCAGCGCCACCTCCAAGTGGACAATGCCGGTGCTGCGCGTCGGGATGGGCCTCTTTCTTCTCGCGTGGGGGCTCGACAAGCTGCTCGCGGTCCAGGGCTCGCAGCGCATCTTCGAGCGATTCTACAAGCTGTCGGCAGCTCCATCGCTGGTGCAGGTGGCCGGGGTCGCGGAGATCGCGCTCGCGCTCCTTCTCGCCGCCGGTGTGCTGCGTCGACCTGTCGCGTGGGCGGTGCTCGTACTCAACGCGGTCTCCACCCTGGCGAGCTGGCGGCAGATCATCGACCCGTGGGGCAAGCTCGGCATCGGCCCGGGCGGGACGCACCTCTTTCTCGCGTCGATCGTCATCATGGCGGTCTCGGTCGCGCTCGTGCTGGACGCGGAGGCCAGCCGGCCCGGGCGGACAATCGGGGACGTCGAGTAGCTTGCGTGTGCCGCTCGCGCGGCGTGCTACTCCTGCTAGACCAGCTACTGGGCGTCGATTCTGACCGAGACCACGGTCTCGCCCCAGTGCATCACGAGTTCGGCACGTGTGCTGTCGACGATGGGGAAGTAGAAGGCAAGCGTCTCCATGTACTCCCCGCGCCGCGGCGCGACCTGGATGCGGAGCACGTCTTTGCCCGCCGGATACGGTGTGTGGTAGACATCGGCCGCGCTGCTGAGGATGAACGTCCAGCGCGCGGTGTCCGGGATCAGCCAGATGCTGTACTTCCCGGCCGGTACTCGATGGCCATCGACCGCGACGTCCCGGCTGAAGCTGATGGCGGTCGCTCGGTCAGCGCCCGGGTTCCACACCTCGCGGTAGGGCACTATCCCCCCGAAGAGCGTCCGTCCGCGCGCCACCGGCCGGTTGTACCGAATCGAGATCTCCGTGTGTCCCGCCGTCTGCGTCACGGTCGCCGCCTGGCTCTTCTTGATCTCGCCGCCGGCGTGGCAGCCGACGGCCACGACGAGAAAGACGAGAAAGCAGAGGTAGCGGCCGACGTGCCGCGTCACGGGTCGACTCTGACGCCCCGCCAGAAGCCGATCCGGCCGCGCACGGCCGCGGCGGCCGGTTTCGGCTCGCGATACTCCCACGCCGCATCGTCGTTGCGCGCACCGTCGACGACGACGCTGTAGTAGTTCGCCTGGCCCTTCCAGGGACAGACGCTCCGGTGCGCGCTCGGCTCGAGCAACTCCCAACGCACCGCGTCTGTCGGGAAGTACGTGTAACCGTCGACGACTACGACGTCGTCGCTCTCGGCGAGCACCGTGTCCCTCCACGTCGCGCGCGCCACGGTCAGCCCGCCCGCGACGGGAGGTGGGCGTCGAGGAGCGCCTCGACGCGCGACTGCGGCACCGCGCCGACGAGCGAGGCGACGACCTGCCCGTCCTCGAAGAGCAGCAGCGTGGGGATGCTGCGGACGCCGAAGCGATCGGCGGTCGTAGGGCTCTCGTCGACGTTCATCTTCACGACACGCACCCGGCTCGCGTAGGCGGTGGCCACGCGGTCGATCACCGGCGCGAGCAGCAGGCACGGCGGGCACCACGGCGCCCGCAGGTCCACGAGGGTGAGTCCCGACGGCCGCTCGATGGTCTCGGCGAAGGTCGAATCGGTGGCGTGCAGGATGTGAGAAGCGGTCATCGGGAGTGTCCTCGAGGGGTCACATCTTCATCATGTCGCGCCGCATTGAGAGCATGTCCTCGATGCGCTTGCGGTGGTCAGCCATCGCGGTTTGCAGCGCGGCGCCGCTCAGCGTGGGCAGGCGGCCGAGATCCGCGCGGAGGTCCGCGACGGCACTGTTCCACTTCCTCGGCGGCGTCATCTTCATCTCGCGCATCATCTTCTCGCAGTCGGCGATCAGCGAGTTCACCACATCGCGGTCCGCCGGCACGAGCGCCTTGAGCGAGTCGGGGTTGTTCGTCGACAGCCGCTGGACATGCGCCTGGACGCGCGCGGCGAGCGTGTCCTCGTGCATGCCGCTCATGCCGCCAGCCATGGCGTGCTGGCCGGTATTGGCCGGCGCGGCACCGCCCGGGGCTGGTGCGGCCGCGGCCGCGTTGCTGTCGGCGGCGCTCTTACCCGCCTCGGATCGGCAGGCGGTGGAGGTGGCGAGCAAGCACACGGACATCGCGATCAGGGACAGGTCGGAACGTGTCGTCATGGTCCACTCCTCCGGCTGGAGATGAATGCCTCACATGGGTCGCGGCAGGGCAAGTCCAGAAGGCTCATGGAAGTTCCGCCGGGAGCGCCCGGGTGACCTCAGCTCGCCACCTCGCTGGAGCGCAGCATGACGTGGCGTGAGCGCGTAGCCGGTGCGCCAGCGCCAGTCCGCCGAGCACCGGTATGCGGAGGTCGGTCACCAGGACGGAGCGTGGAGAGACATCGAGATCATCGTCGCCATGTGTATCGGCTGGTTGCGCGACGGAAGAGTGGCCACGGACTGTCGATCCGGGCGCGAGCGACGAACATCACGAGCCGGCAAGTCGAGAGTAGTGGGGGAAGTTCCGGCGTGCGGACGCGGTCCCGTTGCTGCCGATGCACGAGGCACGTCCCCGCGCGAGCGGAACTTCGACGGGCGGGGGTGACTTGTCCCGACGTTCGCCAGCTCGACTCGCCGTCCACGACGTGCGCCAGGCGTCCATCCGCTCGGCGAGGACTCCCGCTATGCCCGCACGCAGAATTCTCCTCGCCCGACTCTCGTCGTAGAAACGGAACGCTCTCCCGCCTGGAACACTGAGCCATGGACACTCGCACCATCTCCGCCGCACCTGAACCCGAGCGCGAAGTGCATTACGACCTGCTCGTCATCGGCGCGGGTCAAGGTGGAGGACCGCTCGCCGGCGCCTTTGCCCGGTCCGGTCGCCGCGTGGCGCTCGTCGAGCGCGTGCACGTCGGCGGCACCTGCATCAACGAGGGGTGCAGCCCGACCAAGACGATCATCGCCAGCGCGCGCGCGGCCCATCTCGCGCGTCGCGCACCCGACTACGGCGTCCACGCGTGCGATGGAGCGGCGGATGACGCCCGCGTGGACCTCGGGCGCGTGCGCGAGCGCAAGCAGCAGATCGTCGACAGCTTCCGCGGCGGCAGTGAGCGCGCGCTGACACGCGCGGGAGTGGAGCTCGTGCGGGGCCAAGCCCGGTTCGTCGCGCCGCGGACGGTCGAGGTGTTGGATCTGTCGGAGGAGGGCGCGGCCGGGAGAGAGACGCCGCCAGGGTCGCGTCGCGTGCTCTCGGCCGACATCGTCGTGATCAATACGGGACTGCAACCGGCCGTCCCGCCGCTCCCGGGCCTTGATCGCGTGCCGTACCTCACCTCCACCTCGATCATGGAGCTGACCGAGGCGCCGGAGCACCTCATCGTGCTGGGCGGAGGCTACGTCGGACTCGAGTTCGCGCAGGCGTACCGGCGATTCGGAAGCCGCGTGACGGTCGTCCAGCGCGACCGGCAGCTCCTCCCACGCGAGGACGCGGACGTCGCCGCGGCGGTGACCGAGATCCTGCGCGAGGAGGGCATCGAGGTGCTGGTGTCGGCCGACGTCGTGCGCGTCGAGCCGCAGGATGGCGGCGTGCGACTGTTCTGGCGCGAGCGACCACCCGAGGGCGAGCAGGCGGCTGGCGCCGGCCCGGAGCGAGAGATCGTCGGCTCGCATCTGCTGGTCGCCACCGGCCGGATGCCCAATACGCGGGATCTCGGGCTCGACGCGGCAGGCGTCGAGACGGACGCACGGGGCTACATCCGCGTGGACGAGCGCCTCGAGACCTCGGCGCCGGGGGTGTACGCCATCGGCGACGTGAAGGGCGGGCCGGCGTTCACCCACATCTCGTACGATGACTTCCGCATCCTGCGCACCAATCTCCTGGAGGGCGGATCGGCGACGACCGCGGGCCGGCTCGTACCGTACACCGTGTTCATCGATCCGCAGCTCGGCGCCATCGGAATGACCGAGCGTGAGGCGCGCACGGCGGGGCGCCGGATTCGGGTGGCCAGGCTGCCGATGACGCACGTCGCCCGCGCGCTCGAGGTGGACGAGACGCGCGGGTTCATGAAGGCAATCGTCGACGCCGACACGCGGCAGATCCTCGGCGCGACCGTCCTGGGGCTCGAGGGCGGCGAGATCGCGACGCTCTTCCAGATCGCGATGATGGGGAAGCTGCCGTACACCGCGCTGCGCGACGCCGTGTTCTCGCATCCGACACTCGCCGAAGCGCTCAACAACCTGTTCACGGCAATGGAGCGCGAGGAGCAGGAGCAGGCGCAGGCCGCTCCGGAGGAAACTTCGGCGTCGTCGGCTCCAGTGGCAGCGCCATGAGCCGGCTTCTCCGTGCCTCGACCAGCGCGGAGTGCCCCTTGACTCTGTACCGTACTACGGGGTTTAGCTTGGGACCATGAGCCAGACGGGCACGAAGCGACTCACCATCGGCCAGGTGGCAAACGGTGCAGGCGTCGGGGTCGAGACCATCCGCTTCTACGAGCGGGAGGGGCTGATTCCGGAGCCGCCGCGCACGCCGGCCGGGTACCGGCAGTACGCGGCGGACACGGTCGAGCGCCTCCGCTTCATCCAGCGGGCGAAGGAACTCGGGTTCTCGCTCCGCGAGACGCAGGAGCTCCTCGCTCTCCGACTGGGCCAGGCCGGGTCCGCGGCGGACGTCCGCGTTCGCGCCGCCGAGAAGGTCCAGGACATCAGCGCCAAGATCCGCGACCTGCAGGCCATGCGGGACAGCCTGACGGCGCTCCTCTCGGCGTGCCCCGGGCAGGGCGGCCTCGACGGTTGCCCGATCCTCGTGGCTCTGACCCGGGACGAGGCGGGGCGGTGATGGCGGTCGATGCGAAGACAGGCGGGCGGGCCCTCGTGCTGCCTGGGGTGGGGGGGCTCTGGCGTGGCGGGCGCCGCGCCGGCGCGGCTACCGGCCCTTCGCGCTCGGCCTCGTCGGCGCACTCGCGGTATGGACGGGCGAGTACCTCGCGCCGTCCGAGGCACTCGCCATCCCGGGGGTGCTCCTGCTCGTCACCGCATCCCTCTGGAACGCCTGGCCGCGATGCGCTCGTCCGACTCGCCTCGAGCGCGCCTCGCGTAGCACCCTTACCCCCTGAAGGAGACACGTACCATGGCGAATCGCATCGAAGTGTTCTCGGCCGGCTGCCCGCTCTGTGAGGACGCCGTGCGCGAGGCCGGGAGCCTCGGAGAAGTCGAGGTCGTGGACGTGCGCAGCACGGATGGCGCGCAGCGCGCGAAAGGCTACGGCATCTCGCGCGTGCCGGCCGTCGTCATCGACGGGCGCCTGGGGGAGTGCTGCCAGCAGCAGACGCCCATCAGCATTGAGACGCTGCGTCGTCAGGCGACCGTGCGCTCGTAAGCTCGGCAGCGAGCGCCGAGAGACCTGCGAGCCAGTCGCCAAGGGTCGGCTGACCGGGCGAGAGCGGCTCGACCTGGAGGTCGGGGTTGGTCGGCATGCGGCAGACGGATCGGGAGCGGCGCATCCCCTCGTGTGCGTCCTCACGGCCTGTCGTACGGGCGTGGGTTGAACCGCCAGATCACGCGGCGGGCAGTAGCGCGACGCCTGATGCGCGGCACGGGCAAACCTGGCGGATGGACCACTTAAGGGGCATCCTCCAGCGCGACCCCAAGTCCCGCGGCGATGCGGTTGACGAAGTTGAAGTAGGCCACCACCGCCGCGAGATCGTGGATGCCGCGGTCGGACAGCCCAATCGCACGCAATGGCGCGAGGTCGTCCGCGATCATCGCGTGCGGCTTCCGGGTGAGCTTGAGCGCGTAGTTCACGAAGGCGCGCGACCGCGCGCCGAGGGGCGCCGTCTCCGGGTCCGCGGCCAGCGCATCGACGAGCGCATCGTCATGCACGAGCCGCCGGAGGGCATCCCCGTGATGCGTGGTTCAGTAGAAGCAGTCGTTGGCGCGCGAGACGGCCACCGCGACAGTCTCACGCTCGGCACGCGTGAGCTCCGACGCGGCGAACATGATCTCCCGGTACAGGTGGAGGTGGGCGGTCATGACCGCCGGATGCACGCTGTGGACGCCGAGGATGTTGGCGACGCGTCCGCGTGCGCCGGCGACTTCGTCGTAGGCGGCGGCGAGCTCCGCGTCGGCTTCGGTGTGCGGAATGATGGGAATCCAGGACATGTGCGGGACGGTGTGGGTGTCGGTGAGCGCGACAAACGGCGTGGGAGCGGTACGCGCGGCCTCGGTCACGTCGTCGCTGTGTGGTCGGAGTGGTGTGCGCGCGCCGCGCGTCGCCCGCGAAGCCGCGCGTACAGCTGGTCGCGCGCGCCGAGCGCGTTCGCCTCGCACATGGAGACGAGTGCGCCGTCCATCGCGACGTGGAAGACGCAGAGTCCGAGGCGCTCGCCGCCGAGCGGCGTCTCGAGCTCTTCGCGGCTCATGAAGTGGTGGCTCACGACCACCAGCGGTGAGACGACGAGCCGACCCGTGAGCAGCCGCCACGCGGCCCGCAGCGGCCGCCCCGGCGAGAGCCGGCGGAGCCAGTGCCGCGCGTAGGGGACGACGTTCCGCACGACGTACCACGGCGCGCGTACGCCAAGGGCGAGGAGTCGCGCGAGGCGTTCTGGGCGCGAGTCGCAGCGGAACGTCACGCCGCCGAAGCGGTCGAGGAAGCCATCGACCACGCGTGCGTCGATTGAATCACCCTCCTCGCGCACAGGGTGGAACGTCGGCGCCGCGTCGCCGTCGCGCGCCACCAGGCCATGGACGAAGCGGTTGCACGCAGCGTGGCCGAGCCACTTGGCGCCGCGGCGTAGCCGCTCGCGCCCCTCCGGGTGGCCATCGTACAGCCCATCCGCTACGCGGTCCCACAGCTCTTCCACGCTCACGCCACCGCCGAGCCCCGCCTCGGTGCGGCCCACCTGCGCGATGGGCTGGAAGCTGATGAGGCGGAAGGCGTCGGCGTTGCGCGCGAGCCAGCGCATCACGTCGGGCACCCCGTCGAGATTCTCGCGCGTGACGGTCACCGTCGTCGCGCCCCGGAGCGGGCGCCCGGTGGCGCGCTTCGCCCGCCGAAGGATGTCGGCGAACACGTCGCGCAGGGGGTTGAGCTCCGCTTCCGTGCGCGCCCGGCGCCACTCGGTCCCCAGGCGCCCGCGCTGGGTCGTGTCGACGTGGATGCTGACCTCCACGAGCCCGCCCTCCAGCATGAGGCGCTCGAGCAGGCCGGGCCGCCGACGGAAGGTGTCGCCGTGCGTCATGAGCATGGGCACGAGCCCGAGCTCCTGCGCATAGCGGAGGAGCTCGATCACCTCCTCGGCGGGGCGCAGCGTGACCTCGCCGTCGGTGAGCTGCAGGTTGCCAGCGTTGCCGAGCGACGGGCGGAGGAGGCGCATCTGCGCTTTGACCTCCTCCACCGTCATTGCGAAAGCCGTGTTGGCTCCGTCGCCGAGATAGCAGCCGCGGCAGGCGAAGTCGCAGCGCGGCATCACGCCGATCGTCGCGCCGCAGCCGTTCCCCTGCCGGCCGTACATCTGCCGGGGTATGCGCAGCCACTCGGGGAGACGTGCGCGGCTCCGCGCGAGGTTCTCGCGCGTCTCGGCGCGCACCGGCTCGCGCAGAATGTCGATCAGCGACGCGAGGCGCCCCACAGGCCTGGCGCCTATGGAGTCGCGGCCGTCGCGGCGCGGCGTCGGGCCTGCTCCTGGCTGTTCAGCGTCCAGTCGTAGTCCGTCTCGTCCATCGTGAAGTCACCGCTCTCGAGCACCTGTCGCGCGGGGCCCGGCGGCATGAAGCGCGCAACGTAGCGGCCCACCGCGGCGTCCGTCCCGCCGAAGTCCTGCTTGTAATAGCGGAAGATCATGCTGTGGTGGAAGACCCGGTTCGCGACATCCACGCGGTTCTTCGTCGGCGAGTGATTGATGAAGATGTCCGCCTGATTGTCGAGCTGCCGGGAGAGGCGGTCGCCGACGTACGCCTCGCTCCGGAGGGGCGGGCAACCCATCGCGGCGCAGACGAGCGCAAAGTGGATGCGCGGCTCGCCGAACCTCGGGCGGATGATCTCGTGCTCCACTTGGTCGAGCGTGTAGCGCTTCCCGCCGACGCGCACGAGCGGCTCGTTCCATGGCCCCTTGAGCTTGAGCAGCCCGAGCGATTTGTTGACGTTGCGAATGGACTCGCGCTCGTGATGCTCGTTGATGAGCTGGATGGTGTACGCGTTGTACGCGTTGATCCAGTACGCGAGCTGCTCGTCACGCGTGAGGGTGGACGGGTCGGTGCGGTCGAGCGCGGCGAGGTACGACTGGAACTCCGGTGCGCGGGCGAAGGCGTCGTAGTCCACCATGCCGTTCACGACGTCGCGGTGGAGCAGGGCGTCGAAGGCCGAGTGGTCCATGCGCGCAGTGCCGGTGACGAGCGCGCCGCCGGACCTCTGTGCGCCAGAGGGTCCGGGAGCGGCGCACGCGGCGAGGAGGGCGCAGGAGGCCGCCGACCGGATCCAACCGAGCCGGCGGGCGATGGCAGGGAGGAACGAGAGCAACACGAGGAGCGCCCCAGCGAGTAGTAGGTTCAAGAGGGCGTGGCGGCGCGCGCCCGACGCGCCGGCGACGAGCGCGCTGGCGAAGTACGTGTAGACCAGAGTACCCGGGAGAATGCCGAGCGCGGTGGCGAGCACGTAGTCGCGCACGCGGACGCCGGCGAAGCCCGCGGCGAAGTTGAGCGCGTTGAAGGGCACCACCGGGATGAGGCGCAGCCGAAGCAACGCGAGAAACCCGTGCTCGCTCGCGAGCCGGTCGAGGCTCGCGCCGCGGCGGCCAAGGAGACCATGCGCCGCGTCGCGCCCCAGCCATCGTGCGAGCGCGTACGCCGCTGTCGCGCCTAGCGTCGCGCCCAGCCAGTTGAGCAGGGCCCCGAGCGCGAAGCCGAACACCGCCCCTCCCGCGAGCGTGAGAGCGGAGCCGGGGAGCGCGAGCGCCGTGGCTGCGGCGTAGACGAGCACGAAGAGCGGTGCTGCCGCCGCGTGCTCGCGCGCGGCGCGCAGTTCCGCCGCGAGACGCGCCGGGTCGCGGTACTGGAACAGCCCCATGCGCCACGCGAAGAGCGCTGCGCCGGCGAGCACGCCGACGAGCACTGCCGCGCGCAGCCACGGCGCACGCGTCCGTGCCCTTCCGCCTCGGTCCGCCGCCTGGTGCATGCCGAGCCTCCGTGTGTCGCCGCAAGCGCCGCGGCGGACTGGCAAGGCGCGAGCGTCCGGGGAAGTTCCCCTCGGCGCCGCTCCGACAGCGGCTCTCCCGGACGCCACGGCGCCTGGTTCTTGCCGGGCCGGACGGCGCGCGCCCTACTCGCCCGATCCTTCACCTCCATTCGCCGTGGCCGAGTTCAGTGAACTGCCGCTGCACTATCGACTGGAGCTGGCCCTCTATCCGTGGCGTCGCATCGACCCGGTGCCGTGGATGCCGCTCGGGCGGCCGCTCGCGGAGGCACGGGTCGCCCTCGTGACGAGTGCGGGACTCTATCGCCCTGCCGTGGACGCACCGTTCGCGAAGGTGCGCGGCGGCGACCCGAGCGTACGCTGGCTGCCCGACGACGTCGACCTCGCGTTCACCGTTGTCGGGCAGACGAGCGACGCGTTCGACCACGGGCCGGTGGAGCGCGACCGCAACCTCGCCTTTCCGCTCGACCACCTGCACGCGCTCGTGCGCGAGGGCGTAATCGGCGCGGCCGCAACCAGGCACGTGAGCTTCAACGGCTCGATTACCGCGCCAGGACGCCTGATAAAGCAGACCGGTCCCGCGGTGGCCGACGTGCTCCGCGCCGATCAAGTGGACGCGGCGCTCTTCATCCCCGTCTGACCGATGTGCACGCAGTCCGTGGGACTGCTCGCCGCCGCCCTCGAGGATCGCGGGATCGCCACCGCCTGTATCGCGCTCGTACGGCGTGTGGCCGAGCGCGTGCGGCCGCCGCGCGCCTTCGCGGTGCCGTTTCCCTTTGGACGCCCGCTCGGGGCGGAGGGCGACTCGGCGCTCCAGCGCCGCGTGCTCCTCGCACTGCTATCACTGCTCGAGGCCCCAGGGCCCGGTCCCGAGCTGCGCGACTTCGCGCCGTGACGCGGCGCGGGGATCCTGTGTGTTCGGGCCGGTACATATCCTGCCGCCGCGAAGCGGGCCGAACAGTTCCGACGAACGAGGACATCCATGCGCGGGGACATCAGGCCGGGAGCGCGCTTCCCGAATTACGAGTTGCCCGACCACGATGGCGTTGCCCGCACCCTGGGCGCGCTACAGGGTAGCGATCCGATGGCGCTGATGCTCGCGCGCGGTGGCTACTGCCCGAAGGAGCACGCGCAGCACGCGTGGACGGCGGCGATGCAGGGCGAGATCGAGGTCGGCTACTGCCGGCTCGTGACCATCAGCACGGACGGCGTACTCGCGTCCAAGGAGTGGCGCCAGCGGCTCGGCGCGCACTGGCCCTTCCTCTCGGACGAGGGCCGGGTCGTGCAGCGGGATCTCGAGATCCCCGAGTACACCGACCCCGAGCACGACCCGATGGTGCCGCACACGATCTTCCTGGAGCCGGGACTCGTCGTCCACAGCGTGTTCAACGGCTACTGGTATTGGGGTCGTCCGACGCCGGAGGAGCTCCGCCAGCAGTTCCGCGCGATGACGCGGAAGTGCCGGCCCGACTGGGATCTTGCCGCGCCGGAGCTGCGCCGCCGCTGGAAGGCGGGCGATCGTGCGCCCTTCTTCCCGTACCACGACCAGGCGTGATGCCACAGGGGACGTCGGGACAAATGGGAACTCCCATCCTGCCTCGTGTCTTGCCCGCTCGACCGCGCGACGCCGCTTCGAGCGGCGGGCGCGTTCTGCGAGCGACCAGGGGAGCGATAGGGAGCGATGGCGAGATACGACCTCATCGTGGTGGGCGGGGGCACGGCTGGGCTGGTGACGGCCGCCGGCAGCGCGGGGATCGGCGCGCGCGTCGCTCTCGTCGAGCGCGAGCGGCTCGGCGGTGAGTGCCTCTGGAACGGCTGCGTACCGAGCAAGGCGCTGATCGCCGCCGCCCGTGCCGCGGCCGAGGCGCGTTCGGTGAGCCGCTATGGGGTTCACGCCGGCGACGTCCACCTGGACTTCGCGGCGGCCATGCAGTGGGTCCGCGGCGCACAGGATCGCATCGCTCCGCATGACAGCCCGGAGCGATTCCGTGGACTCGGTGTCGATGTCATTCAGGGCGAGGCGCGCTTTACCGGCGAGCGCTCGCTCGCCGTGGACGGGCGCGCGCTCGACGCGAAGCGCATCGTCCTCGCGACCGGCTCGGCGCCCGCGGTGCCACCGATCCCCGGACTGGCCGACATCCCGTACCTGACAAACGAGTCGATCTTCTCGCTCGCCACGCTGCCCGCGCGGCTGCTCGTGCTCGGCGGCGGGCCGATCGGTCTGGAGCTGGCGCAGGCGTTCACGCGCCTCGGCAGCGAGGTGCACGTTCTCGAGGCCGCGCCCCAGCTCCTCCCGCGCGAGGATCGAGAACTCGCCACGGCGCTCGGTGAGCGCCTGGCCGCGGAGGGCGTGCGGCTCCACGTGGGCGCCAAAGCCACCCGCGTCGAGCGGCGGCCGGAGGGTGGCGTGCGTGTCACGGCCACCCGAGGCGGCGACGAACAAGCGAAGGCAGACTTCACGTTGGACGGCGACGCGCTGCTCGTCGCTACCGGGCGCACACCGCGACTGGACGGGCTCGACCTCGCACGGGGCGGTGTGGAGGCGGGGAAGGGCGGCATCACGGTCGACGACGGTCTCCGCACCACGGCGGACGCTGTGTGGGCTGCGGGTGACTGCGTTGGGCCCCTCCGGTTCACGCACGTCGCCGACTACCAGGCGCGCCTCGTCATCCGCAACGCGTTCTTCCCGTTCACGAGCAAGGCGGACTATTCCGTCGTGCCGTGGGTGACGTTCACCGAGCCAGAGCTGGCGCACGTCGGCCTCACGGAAGACGAGGCGCGCGAGAGATACGGCGACGGCGTGCGCGTCTGGCGCCGCCCGTTCGCGGAGGTGGACCGGGCGATCACCGACGGCGAGATGGCTGGCATGGTGAAGCTCGTGACGACCGCCCGCGGCAAGATCCTCGGTGGCCACGTGCTCGGCCACGGCGCCGGCAATCTGATCGGCGAGATCACGCTCGCGATGAAGCACGGCATCTCGGCGCACGCGTTGGGCAACACGATGCACGCATACCCTACGTACCCCGAAGCGACCAAGCAGGCAGCCGAGCAGTACACGAAGTCGCGGTTCACGGGTGTCGTGAAGCGAGTCGTGAACTGGTACGTGCGGCGCTGACGGAGCGGAGGAGCGACAGGCACCGATGACGAAAACGATCGGCAATCTTGCGTTGACTACTGACGAGCAGCGGCCCGACCCGCGCGCGGCGCATCTCGTGCGCATCGCGCGCGGGCACGCGGCGCCGGCGGTCCCGCTCACCGCGCTGGACCAGCTCTGGTTCCAGGTGAGCGGCACCGTGTGCAACCTCCGCTGCCGCCACTGCTTCATCAGCTGCTCGCCGGAGAACCACTCCTTCTGGTTCATGACGCGCGAGCAAGTGCGGCAAGCGCTACGCGAGTCCGTGGCGCTCGGCGTCAAGGAGTACTACTTCACTGGCGGCGAGCCGTTCATGCACCGGGACATGGTGGAGATCCTGCGGGATGCGCTCGCGCATGGTCCGGCGACGGTGCTCACGAATGCCACGCTCATCGGCGCCCGCACCGCACGTGCGCTGGCCGACGCGGCGGCCGCATCGCCCTACACGCTCGAGATCCGTGTGTCGCTGGACGGTGTGACGCCGGAAATGAACGACGCCATCCGCGGCGAGGGGAGCTTTGCGCGCGCGCTCGCGGGTGTGCGCCACCTCGTGGCAACGGGCTTCCTCCCGATCATCACGGCGATGCAGTCGTGGCCGGACGAGGCGGGCTTCTCCATGCTCCGTGGTTTCCGGGACGTGCTCGCGCGTGTCGGGTACGACCGGCCGCGGCTCAAGATTCTCCCGCCACTCCGCATCGGAGCCGAGGCCGAGCGCACGCACGGCTACGCGGCGGAGGAGCGCGTCACGCACGAGATGCTGCACGGCTTCGACCTCGATCAGCTTCTTTGCTCGCGCGCCCGCCTCGTCACGGCGCAGGGCGTGTACGCGTGCCCAATTCTTCTCGACCACCCTTCCGCCCGGCTCGGGATGACGCTGGCCGAGGCGGTGCGGCGTCCAGCGTCGCTCGCCGAGCCGGCGTGCTACACCTGCTACGTGAGCGGTGCCATCTGCGCGAACGCGCCGTCGTCGCTGGAGGGGCTGTCGTGATCGCGCCCGTCGGCGTCGGCGCGACGCCGGTTCGGCCATCGGAGGTGCCGCGCCATCGCCGCATTGCGGTGTTCGGTGGCGTCTACTCCAACCACCTCGCTCTCGCGGCCGCGATCGCCGACGCGCAGGAGCGTGGGGCCGAGGCGCTCTACTGCCTCGGCGACCTGGGCGCGTTTGGTCCGAACCCGGACAAGGTCTTTCCGCTGCTGCGCGATCACGGCGTGCGCGTGATGCGCGGCAACTACGACGACTCGATCGCGCGGGGGCTCGACGACTGCCAGTGCGGCTACACCGATCCGCGCGACAACTACTACGGGCGGCTGTCGTACCAGTACACGTTCGCGAACACGTCGCCGGTGAACCGGGCCTGGCTCGACACGCTTCCGCGGGAATTCCGGTTCGAGCTGGGCGGCCTGCGTGTGCTCTGCTGCCACGGCAGCCCGCGGCAGATGAACGAGTTCCTCTGGGAGAGCGCGACCCCCACGCACTTCCTCCAGAAGCTGCACCGCGACCACGCCTGCGACGTGACGCTCGCGACCCACACTGGCATTCACTGGCAGCGCCAGATCGGCGACACGGGCTGGCACGTGAACGTCGGGGCGCTCGGCCGCCCCGCCAACGACGGCCGCGCGGAGGTGTGGTACACGCTGCTCGATGCGAGCGGCCCGGATGGCTGCGAGCTCGCCGTCGAGTTCGTCCCGGTGCACTACGACCATGAGGCGCTCGCCGACGAGATGCGCGACGAGCGGCTGCCAGAGGAGTTCATCGAGACCATCCGGACCGGGTGGTGGACCACCTGCTTGGAGATCCTGCCGGGCAAGGAACGCGCACGAGGGAGACTCTGATCGTGACCGTCACTCTCATGCGCGCCTCACGGATCGCCGCCGCCGCGGTGCTGCTCGCCGCGCTCCTGCTCTTCTGCGCACGCGTGTCGCGCGCGCAGGCGACGGCCCCCGGCGACACGACGCTGCGGTCGTTCGGCGGAGGCGTCTACCTCTTCCACTATCGGCCGTTCGATCTGCCGGGCGCGGTGGCGAACACGGAGATCTACGCGGCGTATGCCACCGCCGACGTGCGGCACGGCCGCTGGCACCTCTTCGGTGAGGCGCGCGCTCGCGACTCGAAGCTCCGGCCGTGGTTCAACGGGACGACCTGGGTGCAGCAGGCGTGGGTCGGGTACGATGCCGCACCGTCCGCCGACGGCTCGCGGCTGACGATTCGCGCTGGGAAGCTCTATCAGACGCTCGGCCGCTTCTGGGACGGCTCCTTCTTCGGCAACGTCCACTACTTCGACGGGCTGAAGCTCAACCCTCAGTTCGCGATCGATGCCTCGGGAGCGTGGCGCGCGCCGAGCGGCGTGGCCGTGGGCTACACCGCGCAGTACGTCGCCAACTCTGACCGGGTGAGCGGGGCGCTCGCCGGCCGTGACTTCGAGACGCTCTCCGGCTTGCGCGACCGGGACGGCTTCGCCGCACGCGGCACCGTCGACGTACCCGTCGGCCCGACCGGACTCACGTTGGGTGTGTCGGGGCTGAGCCGGGGAGCCGCCGACAGCAGCGGGACGACGTTGCGCGTCCCGCATGTCGCGCTGGACGCGGAATGGCGCGCGGGGCCCGCCGTCGTCTACGGCGAATGGACGCGACGTGAGGCCGGGACCGTGCCGGCCGTGCTTCGCGCGAGCATCGCCGGCTCGCGCGCCGAGTACTGGCTTTTCGGCGCGCAGTGGCATCAGGGCGCGGTGCACCTGCGCTACAACGTCAGCCGCGGGCGCTACGAGGAGATCGACCGCAGCGACTGGATTCATCAGCCGGGAATCACGATCGACCTTGCCCGCGACGTGCACGCGTTCGTCGAGCTCGACGAGTGGCGGACGCGCCTCGGCGGTCCCGCCGGAGGGCGAACCGCCACCACCGATCAGAGCCTCAACTTCGTTCTCCAACTCGTCGTGCCATGATCAGTACCGCAGCGGGTCCGGCCACGTTCGTCGGCGTGCTTCCGTGGGTCCTCCTCGTCGGCTACGGCGTCGTCCTCCTCGTCCTCGCGCCGGCCGCGCGCGACGCAGCGGGTTTCTACGAGGGTCGGGACGCGCGCGGTCGCGAGCCAACGCTCGGGTTCCTCTTCGGCAGTCTCTTCATCGCCTGGATCTTCGCGAAGTCCGTCACGAACGCTGCGAATCTTGGCGCGACGTTCGGCATGCCGGGAGCCGTCGCCTACGCGGCGTACTGGCTCTCGATACCGGTGGCCGGTCTGGTGATTCTCGGCCTGCGCTCCCGATTCGATGCGCGCACGCTCCCCGCATGGCTGACGCAGCGCTACGGGCGCACCGCGGCAGCGACGTTCATGCTCGCGATCCTCATCCGGCTCTACAACGAGATCTGGAGCAACACGGCGGTCATCGGCTCGTACTTCGGCGCGAAGGGGAGCGTGCCGTATTACGCCGCGGCGCTCACGTTCACGGCGCTGACGCTCGCCTACACGCTCAAGGGTGGGCTCAGGAGCTCCATCTGGACGGATGCCATCCAGGCGGCGGTGTTTGCGGTGTTCCTCGCGCTCGTGCTCTTCATCGTCGTGCCGCGCGCCGCCGGCACGGGTATCGGTGGCGCAGCCGGAGTGGGACGTCTCCTCGGCGCGGGGTCGTGGACGCTCTCCGGCGGTGTGGACCTGCTGCTGGTGGCGCTGCTCCAGTCGCTCTCGTATCCGTTCCACGATCCGGTGCTCACCGATCGTGCGTTCCTGGCGGACGCGACGACCACACGGCGCGCGTTCTTCATGGCCGGCGGCTTCGGCGCGCTCTCGATCGCGCTGTTCGGGCTCGTCGGTGTGACGGCGTTCGTCGCCGGCACGCCCGTGCACGACGATGCTCCGCGCGTGGTGGCGGCGGCGCTCGGGAGCGGCGCGCTCGTGCTGGTCAACGTCGTGATGCTCACCTCCGCCGGCTCGACGATCGACTCGGCGTTCAGCTCGACGGCGAAGGCCGTGAGCGCGGATCTCCCGGCACTCCTCGGCCGCGAGCGGCGGGTGAGCCTGGGGCGCGCGGCGATGGTGGCCGTCGCCGTCTTCGGCAACGTTCCCCTCTTCCTCGGCGCGGGCATCCTCAAGGCCACGACGATCAGCGGCACGATGGTGCTGGGCCTCGCGCCCATCTTCATCCTCGGACTCGTCGTCGACGCGCCGCCGCTGTCGTTCCACCTCGCCTTCTGGACGGGCATCGCCGTCGGGCTGCTCGAGCTTCTCGGACTGGTGCCGCACTTCGTGAGGATCGGCGACGGCACCTACGCGACGCTCCTCGGCGTGAATCTCTGGGGGCTGCTGGCGGCGACCACGCTCTGGCTCGCGCCGGTTGCCGTGCGCGTGGCGGCGAGACGCTTCGGCGCTGCGGCCGCGGCGAGCGTGGAGGGACCCTCGCTTGGCGATGGACCAGCGTAGCCGGAGCGCCGCGATGCTCTCGATCATCATTCCGACGCTGAACGAGTCGGCGACTCTTCCGGGCCTGCTCGGCGACTTGCGTGCATTGCGCGTTGCCCACGAAGTGATCGTTGCCGACGGCGAGAGCACGGACGGCACTGGCGACGTCGCGGCCCTCGGCGGAGCACGCGTCGTCATGGCGGCCCGCGGGCGGGGTCATCAGCTCCGCACCGGCGCGGCTGCGGCCGCCGGCGAGGTGCTCTGCTTCCTGCACGCGGACACCCGCCTGAGCGACGCCGCGCGTCACACCCTCGAACGAGTCGCCACCGACTGCCCCGACGGGCTCGCGTACGCGTTCACGCTTCGCATCGCGGGCGACGGATGGCGGTACCGAGTCGTGGAATGGGGCACGGACCGCCGGTCCCGCTGGGGGAAGCTGCCTTACGGCGATCAGGGACTGATCCTCAGCCGGGCGACCTACGAGCGCGCGGGTGGGTTTCCACCGGTCGTCCTGATGGAGGACGTCGCCCTCGTCCGCCACCTTCGACGGCAGGCGCGCATCGTCATCCTTCCCGAGCGGATCGTCGCATCGGCGCGCCGCTGGGAGAAGGACGGCGTGCTCCGCCGGATGCTGCGCAACTGGATGCTTCTGGGTGCCTATCTCGCCGGCGTCGACGCGGACCGCCTCGCGGCGGCGTATCGACCTCACATCGGAACGCAGGGCACTGCCTGAGTGAGCACTCTCCCGATCGCCGACTACGCGATACTCTCCGACTGCCACTCGGCTGCGCTCGTGAGCCGCGGCGGCTCGGTGGACTGGCTCTGCTTCCCTCGCTTCGATGCACCCTCGGTCTTCGGGCGACTGCTGGACGAGGACGGAGGACACTGGCTCGTGCGACCGGCCGCCGAGCACCGCGTTGGCCGCCACTACGCGGACGGGACGCTCGTGCTCGAGACGACGTTCGAGACGTCCACCGGCACCGCCGTGCTCGTGGACGCACTGGCGGTGGGGCGGAACGAGCGAGGGCACGAGCTCGGGGGCGATGCGCCCCATGCGCTCCTGCGCCGCGTGAGCTGCACGCGCGGCGAGGTCGAGATGGAGACCGAATATGCGCCGCGCCCCGAGTATGGTCTGGTCCACCCGCTGCTCGCTCGCGCCGAGCACGGGGTGATGGGACGCGGAGGTGCCGCGGTGTTGCTCCTCTCGTCCGGCGTGCCGCTCGCCATCGACGCGGGCGTGGCCAGGGCGCGGTTCACGCTGCGCGAAGGTGAGACGACGGCGTTCGCCCTCCAGCACAGCGCGAGTTGGGAGTCGCCTCCACGGGGCTGGACACAGGAGGAGATCACCCAGCGGATTGACGACACAACCGCCGCGTGGCGGAGCTGGTCCGCGATCCATCAGCGGTACGATGGCCCATGGCGCGAGCTGGTGGAGCAGAGCGGCCGCGTGCTGCAGGCGCTGACGTATTACCCGACCGGCGCGATCATCGCGGCGCCCACCACGTCGCTCCCCGAAACGGTCGGCGGCGCACGGAACTGGGACTACCGCTACACCTGGCTGCGGGACGCCAGCTTCACGCTGGATGCGCTCTGGGTGGCGGCATGCCCCGACGAGGCGCACAAGTTCTTCGGTTTCCTCGCTGGCACGGCGCTCACGCAGGTCCGGCGGGGCGCCGACCTCCAGATCATGTTCGGCGTCGGCGGGGAGCACGACCTCAGCGAACGCGAGCTGCCACACCTTTGCGGCTGGCGAGAGAGCCGGCCCGTACGGGTCGGCAACGGCGCCTGGAATCAGCGGCAGCTCGATGTGTACGGCGAGCTGCTCGACGCCGTGTACCGCCTTCGTGATCAGGTCGAGCGGTTCGACGACGTCACGCGCGAGTTCGTGGCCGGCCTCGCCGACGCCGCGGCCGCGCGCT
Organism: uncultured Gemmatimonadaceae bacterium; assembly: GCA_964438255.1. Classification (GTDB taxonomy): domain Bacteria; phylum Gemmatimonadota; class Gemmatimonadetes; order Gemmatimonadales; family Gemmatimonadaceae; genus AG11. The sequence continues at coordinate 38,849 of CAYTKA010000008.1, forward strand.
GGCAGGAGCAGGACCACGGTATCTGGGAGATGCGCGGGCCGCGGCAGGACTTCCTCTACTCGAAGCTCATGTGCTGGGTGGCACTCGACCGCGCGATCGCGCTCGCGGACCCGCTGCACGCTGCACATCGCGTTCCCGAGTGGCGGCGCGCGCGGGACGAGATTCGCCGCGCGATCCTCGAGCGCGGCTGGAGCGACCGGGCCGGCGCCTTCACGCAGGCGTTCGGGAGCGACGTGCTCGACGCCTCGAACTTGATGATACCGATCGTCGGCTTCCTGCCCGCGGACGATCCACGCGTGCGCGCCACGATCGCCGCCACCGCCGAGCGACTCACCGACGAGCGGGGACTCGTCTATCGCTACCTGTCCGCGGATCGGCTACCCGGCGCGGAGGGAACTTTTCTCCTCTGCACCTTCTGGCTCGCCGAAGCGCAGGCGGTGGCGGGGGAGATCGAGCCCGCGCGGGAGACGTTCGGCCGTGCCGCCGCATTTGCCAACGATGTCGAACTGCTCTCCGAGGAGGTCGATGCGGCGAGCGGCGAGCTGCTCGGGAACTTCCCGCAGGCGTTCAGTCATATCGGGCTGGTGAACGCCGCGTGGGCGATCGTCCAGGCCGAGGCGCGCGGGCGTGGCGATGCCGCGGACGGAACGGGTGGGAGGTGACGCTCCGCTTCGTCACCGAGGGGGGCATCGAGATCCCCGCCGTCACCGCGTCCCAGATGCGCGAGATCGACCGCATCGCCGTCGAGGAGACGGGGCCGAATCTCTGGCAGATGATGGAGAACGCCGGGCGCAATCTGGCGATGCTCGCCATCGACCTATTGGGCGACGGATGGCAGAGGGCCGAGATCCTCATGCTCGCCGGCGCCGGCGGCAACGGTGGCGGCGGCATCTGCGCCGCTCGGCACCTGGCCAACCACGGCGCGCGCGTGCGGCTCTGCCTCGCGGAGCCCGATCGTCTGGACGAAGTGCCCGCGCACCAGCGCAAGATCTTTCAGGCCACCGCCGGCAGGGAGGTCGACCGCGCCGCACTCTCCAGCACACGGCCGGACCTCCTCATCGACGCTCTGATCGGCTACGGCCTCACGTCCGCCCCGCGAGGGCCGGTTGCTGAGCTCATCGCAGGGGCGAATGCCAGCGGTGCCCCGATCCTGGCGCTCGACCTCCCGTCGGGACTCGATGCCACGACGGGTGCAGCGCCCGGGGTGGTCGTCCACGCCGAGTGGACGCTGACGCTCGCGCTGCCGAAAACGGGGCTGCGGCCCGAGCGCACGGGAGCGCTCCTCCTCGCCGACCTCGGGATTCCGGCCGGCGTCTATCGCCGTCTCGGGCTCCAGTTCCGGAGTCCATTCGCCGGCCGCTTCACACTCCCACTCCGCTGCCCCGGTCATCCCGAATAGCGGGAGCTCCTTCTCCTCGACGGCGATGGATTGGCTCGTCTACTGGTTCATGTTCCCGGCGTGCATCGTGATCGCCGCGACCGCGACCTTCAGCGGTATCAGCGGCGCGGCACTGATGACGCCGTTCTTCCTCATCGGCTTCCCGCTGATGGGGGTGCCGCGTCTCAATACCGTCGCCGCGATCGGGGCCGCGCTCTTCCTCGAGACGTCCGGCTTCGGCGCCGGCGTGTACCACTACCTCCGCATGCGGCTGGTGGATCTTCGCACGGCGCGCACGCTCGCGGCGGTCACCGTGCCGCTGGCCGTGCTGGGGGCCGTGCTCGCCCATCACGCGCCCGCCACCGCGCTCCGCATCGGCTACGGCCTCGCGATGCTCGGCGTCGCCCTGCTGCTCATGCACGACGGCCGTGCGCCACAGGGCAGCCGCCCGGAGGCGCCCTGTCCGTGTCTCGTCTGCGAGTCGGAGTGCTCGGAGCCGGACTGCCCTCCGGGGCAGCAACGACGGCTCGCGGCGACCGACGGCACGACGTACGCGTGGTGCCCCGAGCACCTCGGGGCGCAGCACGCGTTCTCCGGCGCCGGCGCGTTCCTCGCCGGCCTGATCTCCACGGGGGTCGGGGAAGCGACGCTGCCGACGCTCGTGCGCCGCTCGCGCGTGCCGGTGCCCGTCGCCGCGGCGACCTCCACGCTCGTGGTGGCGATCACCGTGCTCGGCGCGGCGCTGACGCACCTGGTGCAACTCGCGCGGCAGGGAGGGCTCGCCGCCATCCCGTGGAACCTCATCGTCTGGGGCGTGCCGGGGGCGATCCTCGGCGCCTCGATCGGCACGCAGCTCCACGGCCGGGTGAGCGAGCGGGCCACCCGACGTTTCTTCGCTGCGCTGTTCGCTGCGATCGGCGTGACGTTCCTCGTCGCTTTCACCGTCTTCGCCCGACGCTTCGCGTGATCGGGCGAACTCGGCCCGCTGACCGGCCGCTCCTGGGCTCCTGAAGCGGTCTGCGCTCGGAAGAGTTGACATAGGGGGCAGGGGTATATAGACTGTATACCCTCACCCCCTATATCAGTCGCGGGTTTCCATTCCCAGGAGGACCTATGCAGTCACTGGAGCTGAAGATCGAGGGCATGTCGTGCGGACACTGCGTCCGGAGCGTGCAGCAGGCGCTCGAGCACGTTGATGGCGTGACCGTGGAGCGCGCCGGGATCGGCGAGGCGAAGCTCGCCTACGACCCGCAGCGCACCCGGCCGGAGCGCATCCTCGCGGCCGTCTCCGACGAGGGATTCGCGCCGCAGATCCGGCAGGGGTGAGCCGTGCCGGCGTCGAGGAAGCGGGGCGGCCGGGCGCCCGGGCCGGCCGCCGGCGCCGCCGAAGCGCTCGCCGTGTGCGCCTGTGGCACGACAGCCGAGCATGATGGGACAGGCCGAAAGGCGGTCGCCGTGGATCCCGACATCAAGGCGCGCAATCTCACCCGGCTCCGTCGCATCGAGGGGCAGGTGCGCGGCCTCCAGAAGATGGTCGAGGAGGAGCGCTACTGCGCCGACGTGATGGTGCAGATCGCCTCGGTGCACGAGGCGCTGCGCGCCGTGGGCCGCGAGCTGATGCGCAACCACCTGAAGCACTGCGCCACGCAAGCGATCCGCGCCGCGGGCGCCGAGGCCGACGCGATGTACGACGAGCTGGTCGACCTCATCTACAAGCACAGTCGATAGCGCTGCGCGACACATCGATGCATCGGCCATGACCAGCACCACATCCCGAGCGCCCGACACCCGCCACACCCGTTCCACCCCGGACGGCCAGGGCGAGCGCATCGACCTGCCGATCACCGGCATGACGTGCGCCGCCTGCGCGAACCGCATCGAGCGTACGCTGCAGAAGGCGCCCGGCGTGCGCCGTGCCGGCGTCAATCTCGCCACCTCGCGCGCGACGATCGAGTACGATCCGACCGCGACCGGCGTCCGTCAGCTTATGCAGACGGTGCAGTCGACGGGCTATGGCACGGCGGGGACGGCGCGGGCGGACTTCGTCGTCGACGACTCCGCGCGGCCCTCCGGCTCGAGCCGCCCGCTCGAGGAGCATCTGGGGCGGCAGCACGGCGTGGTCGCGACGGCGTTCAATCTCTCGACCATGCAGGTGCGCGTGGAGTATCTCGTCGGCGCCACGGACGTCGCGTCGCTCCGCCGCGCGATCGAGGAGTTCGGCTACGTGGTCCGAGAAGTCCCCGGCGGCGGCGGCGATGCCGCGGCCGAAGGCTCGGAGGACGCCGCCCGGCGCGAGGAGTACCTGGCGCTCCGGCGCCGCCTCGTCGTCGCGATCGTACTCTCGCTGCCGATCTTCGTGATCGGCATGTCGCACGGCCGCATCGCGGCGCTCGCGTTCCCCGGCATTCACTGGCTGGAGCTCCTGCTCGCGACGCCGGTGGTCTTCTACAGCGGCGCGCAGTTCTACCGCGGCGCGTGGGCCGCCTTCCGTCATCGCGCCGCCGACATGAACACGCTCATCGCGCTCGGCACCGGCGTCGCGTATCTCTACTCCGTCGCCGCGACGGCGGCGCCGGGACTCTTCGCCGGCGCGACGCATGGCATGGGCAGGATGGGCATGCGCTCCGCGGCGCCGCCGGTCTACTTCGAGGCGGCGAGCATGATCATCGCCCTCATCCTCGTGGGCCGGCTGCTCGAGGCGCGCGCCAAGGGGCAGACGAGCGCCGCCATCCGGCGGCTGCTCGGTCTCCAGGCGAAGACCGCGCGCGTGGTCCGCGACGGCGAGGAGCGGGACATCCCGGTCGAGGAGGTGGTGCCGGGCGACGTCGTCCTCGTGCGGCCCGGGGAGAAGGTCCCCGTCGACGGCCGGGTGGTGGACGGCCGCTCGACGGTCGACGAGTCGATGCTGACGGGCGAGAGCCTGCCCGTGGAGAAGGCGCCCGGCAGCGAGGTGTTCGGCGCCACGATGAACCGCGCCGGCGCCTTCCGCTTCGAGGCGACGAAGGTGGGGCGCGACACGGCGCTCCAGCAGATCGTGCAGCTCGTGCAGGACGCGCAGGGCTCCAAGGCGCCCATCGCGCGGCTCGCGGACGTGATCAGCGGCATCTTCACGCCCGTCGTCCTCTGCATCGCCATCGCGACGTTCGCCGTCTGGTACGCCGCCGCGCCGGTGGACGTCCGCTTCACGACCGCGCTCGTGAACGCCGTGGCAGTCCTCGTCATCGCCTGCCCCTGCGCGCTGGGGCTCGCGACGCCGACGGCGATCATGGTGGGCACGGGGAAGGGCGCCGAGCACGGCGTGCTCGTGAAGGGCGGCGAGGCGCTGGAGACGGCGCATCGTCTCCAGACGATCGTCCTCGACAAGACGGGGACCATCACCCGCGGCGCGCCGACGCTCACCGATGTCCTTCCGGCCGACGGCGTCGACGAACGCGAGTTGCTGCGCCTCATGGCGAGCGCCGAGCGAGGGAGCGAGCACCCGCTGGGCGAGGCGATCGTTCAGGCGGCGCGCGAACGCGGGATCGCGCTGGCCGAGCCCGAGGGGTTCCAGGCGATCGCCGGACACGGGATCGAAGCGCGCGTGGACGGAGGCGCGGTACTCCTGGGCAACGCCAAGCTGCTCCGCGGCCGCGGCGTGGACGGCGCCGCGCTCGGCGCCGCCGACGAGCGCGGCGCGGCGCTCGCGGCCGAGGGGAAGACGCCGATGGTCGTGGCACTCGATGGGCGCTACGCCGGCCTCGTCGCCGTCGCCGACCCGGTGAAGCCGGAGTCGCGGGCCGCGGTGGCCGAGCTGCGGCGCCGCGGCCTGGAGGTGGTGATGATGACCGGCGACAACCGGCGGACGGCGGAGGCAGTGGCGCGCCAGGCGGGGATCGAGCGCGTGCTCGCCGAGGTGCTCCCCGCCCACAAGGCGCGGGAAGTCGAGCGCCTTCAGACGGAGGAGAAGAAGGTGGTCGCGATGGTGGGCGACGGCATCAACGACGCGCCGGCGCTGGCGCAGGCGGACGTCGGGATCGCGATCGGCACCGGCACCGACGTAGCGATCGAGGCGTCCGACGTGACGCTCCTCAAGGGCGACCTGCGCGGCGTGGTGACGGCGATCGATCTCTCGCGCGCGACGATCCGGACCGTGAAGCAGAACCTCTTCTGGGCCTTCGTCTACAACAGCGTGGGCATCCCGCTCGCCGCCGGCGTGCTCTACCCGTTCACCGGCTGGCTGCTCTCGCCGATCGTCGCCAGCGCGGCGATGTCGCTCTCCAGCGTGTCGGTGGTGACGAACAGCCTCCGGCTGCGCCGGTTCCGGCCGTCGCCTGCGGTCGCGGACGTCGCCGGCAGCGGAGGGGTGCGCGCATGACGCTCGACGCCTCCGCGATCGGCGTCACGGTCGGCGCCGTCCTCCTCATCGCCTTCGTGCTCTGGTACTTCTTCGGCCCGAAGGAGGCGACGTCGGCGGCCGTCGGCGAGCGCGGTCTCCAGCAGATCAAGATCACCGTCAAGGGCGGCTACGCCCCGGACGTCATCGCCGTGAAGCAGGGGACCCCGGTGCGGCTCGACTTCTACCGCGACGAGACGGCGTCGTGCAGCGAGCAGGTGGTGTTCGGCGACTTCGGGATCGCGCGGGACCTGCCAGCGTTCCAGACGACGTCGATCGAGTTCACGCCGGAGCAGCCGGGCGAGTTCACCTTCACCTGCGGGATGCGCATGATGCGAGGGAAGCTGATCGTGGAGCCACGCTGACCGTCAGCGCTACGCCTCGCCGCGCGCCGGGTAGTTCCGCGCGATGATGAAGTCGAGCGCCGCGAGCATGTCGTCGAGCCGCGGCCGGCCGAACGGCATGCTGTTCACCGCGGCGTAGTAGATCGTGCCGTCGGGCCGGACGAGAAAGAAGCCCGGCTCCCCGAACAGCTCAGGCTCCGGCTCCTTGATGCCGTGGGAGATGAACAGCCCCCACTCGCGCATCGACGCAATGCTCTGCCCGTAGCCGACCGTGAGCCGCTCGAGCTTCCACTCCTCGGCCGTGCGCCGCGCGCGCTCGCCGTCGTCCCCACTCACGGCGATCACGTCCACGCCGCGGCGAATGAACTCGTCGAGCTTGCGCTCGAGCTCCGAGAGGTACGTGCGGCACACGGGGCAGTGCAGCCCACGGTAGAACACGATCGTCGTGAAGCGCTCCGGCCGGCGGTCGGCGAGCGTCCACGGGTCGCCGGCCACCTGGCGACGTTCAGCGGTGGGGCAGGATGCGTGGGAACGATGGAGCGAGTCGTCGCCTGGATCGCGGAGGGTGCTGACATGGGAGGCAGGTGTTCTGGGAGCGTCGATGCGTGAGAGAAAGTCCGGACATGGACTTGACCCGGCCTGACGGACGCCAAGCTACCTCCGACTATGCTTCGGGGGTGGAGGTGTCTGATGGCAGCGGGGAATGGCAAGGAGCGGAAGCGGCGCTTCTTCAGCGCTGAGTTCAAGGTGGAAGCGCTGCGGCGCGCGGCAGAGCGGCAGGCGCTCGGGGTGCCGCTGACGCAGATCGCGCGCGAGCTGGGCGTGACGGACCACCTCATCCGGACGTGGCGGCACCAGGCGGAGGCGCGCGCCGGGGCGCCGCCGGCCGACGTGTTCCCCGGCCAGGGCCGGCTGCCGAGGGATGAGGAGGAGGTGCGGCGGCTCAAGCGCGAGTTAGCGCGCGCCCAGCAGGAGATCGCCTTCCTAAAATCGGCGGCGGCGTACTTCGCGAGGGAGTCACGGTGAGTGACAGGTACGCCGCGATCACCGCGCACCGCGGGCGCTTCCCGGTGCGGCGGATGTGCGCCGCGCTCGGGGTGAGCGTCGGCGGCTACTACGAGAGCGTCCGTCGGGCGGCGGGCAAGACGCCGCCGGGGGCGCGGGCGGCGGCGGACGAGCGGCTGCTGGTCGACGTGCGGGCCGCGTACCGCGCGAGCGAGGGGCGCTACGGCGCCCCGCGCGTGCACGCCGAGCTGCGGGCCCAGGGCACGCGGGTGGCGAAAAAGCGGGTCGCGCGGCTGATGCGCGCCGACGGCCTCGCGGCGCGTCGGGCGCGGCGGCGCCGGCCGGTGACGACCGACTCGCGCCACGGTGAGCCGGTCGCGCCGAACACGCTCGCGCGGCGTTTCGCCGTCGCGCAGGTCGCCGGCGTCGATCACGTCTGGGTCGGCGACATCACCTACGTCCCCACCGCCGAGGGCTGGCTGTACCTCGCCGTCGTGCTCGACCTCGCGTCGCGCCGCGTGGTCGGGTGGGCGACGCGCGACACGCTCGACCGCGCGCTCGCCCTCGAGGCGCTGCGGTGGGCCCTCGCCGACCGGCGGCCGGCGGCGGGGCTGCTGCATCACTCGGACCGGGGGAGCCAGTACGCGAGCGGGGACTACCGCGCGCTCCTCGCCGCGCACGGGCTGGAGGCCAGCATGAGCCGGCGCGGTGACTGCTACGACAACGCGGTGGCGGAAAGCTTCTTCGCGACGCTGGAGCATGAGCTGCTCACCGGCGCGGACTTCGCCACGCGGGCGGCGGCGCGGCAGGCCCTGTTCATGTTCATTGAAGTGTGGTACAATCGGCGGCGCCGCCACTCGAGCCTCGGCTACGTCAGCCCCGCCGACTACGAGCAGCGGCTGCTCGCGCCCTCCGCGCGGGCGGCATAAACTCCGCGTCCGTCACAGCGGGGCAAGTCCAACATCAGTGCCGGAGCGCGGCCGCCTCCGCGGCGCCCGCGAGCCACCGGTGCAAGTCCTCCGCGGTATCGATGTCCGCACGCTCGTCGAGGAGTGTGACGCGGAGCCCCGCTTCCGTCGCGACGGCGATCGTCCGCGCGAACGTCTCCGGCGAGCTCCACGGGATGTCCTCGAAGAGGACGGGGTGCGTCGCGCGCACCGCGATCAGGTAATAGCCGCCATCGAGCGCCGGACCGAGCACGACGTCCGCAGTCTCGAGCGCGGCAAAGGCGTGCTCGATGACTTCTGCGTCGAGTGTCGGGCAGTCCGTGCCAACGACCACCGCCGCCGCGACGCCGTCGGCCAAGGCCTCCGAGATCGCAGCGTACATTCGGTCGCCGAGGTCGCCGTCGGCCTGCGGGCTCAGCAGGAGGTCCGCGCCCAGCCAGCGCCCGATCGCCTCCGCGCGATCGGCAGGCGTGTAACACACCTCGAGCTCGCAGGCGCGCACCGCGCGTGCGGCCGCCACCGTGCGCTCCCCGAGGTCGCGGTAGAGCGCCAGCGCCGCCTCGGCGCCGACATCCGCGGCGAGGCGCGTCTTCACGCACCCGAGCTGGGGCGCGCGCGCGAAGACGATGACGCGGCGTCGCGACGCTCCGGACGCGCTCACGTGGCCGACAGGAACGCGACCCAGAACTGCTCGGCCGCGTCGGTCCACACTCGGGTGATCGCGAAGCCGGCGGACGTCACGAGCTGCTCCAGGCGCGCGTCGTCGTACTTGTACGACGACTCCGTCCAGATCGCCTCCCCGGCCTCGAATCGCACGCGCTCGCCCGCGACCGTCACCGTCTGGTCGGCGAGGCTCACCAGGTGCATCTCGACCCGGCTCGCGTCCTCGTTGAAGAAGGCGCGGTGCGCGAACCGTGAGACGTCGAAGTCGGCGCCGAGCTCGCGGTTGAGGCGGTGCAGCACGTTCAGGTTGAAGGCGGCTGTGACGCCCGCCGCGTCGTTGTACGCGGCGTTCAGGACGGCCGCATCCTTGTGACGATCCACGCCGAGGACCAGGACGCCGTCGTCTGCCACCGTGCGGCGCACGCGGCGTAGGAAGGCCGCGGCCTCCGTTGGGTGAAAGTTGCCGATCGTCGAGCCGGGGAAGAACGCGACACGCCGCGCCCGCAGCGGCAAGTCGGGAAGGTGGAGCGGCGCCGTGTAGTCGGCGCATACCGGATGCACGGGGACCTGCGGGTAGTCAGCGGCGATCTGTGCGGCGACCGTCGCGAGCTGCTCTCGCGAGATGTCGATCGGCACGTAGGCGGCGGCCGGCGCGCCGGCCGCCGCGAACGCGTCGAGGAGAAGTCGGACCTTCACCCCGGCACCACTGCCGTATTCGACGAGAGCCGGCCGCGGGCCGGCGAGCGCCGCGATCTCGCCGACGCGCGCACGCAAGATCTCGAGCTCGGCGCGCGTGAGGTAGTACTCGGGCAGCTCCGTGATGCGCTCGAACAGCGCGGCGCCAGTGGCGTCGTAGAGCAGTTTCGGAGGCAGCGTCTTGGCGTCGCCCCGCAACCCGCGGAGCACCTCGGCTCGTAGCGCCTGGTCGATTCCCGGAGGCGCCGCGACGTCGCGGTTGGCGTGCTGGCGGACGTGCGCTCCCTCGCGCTTGGCGGGCGACCTCACGACGTCTTTCCCGCAGCGACACCGCCGCGCGCGAGCCGGATCCCGGTGAACTGCCAGCGCGCGTCCGACGGGAAGAAGTTGCGGTACGTGAGGCGCGCGTGCGACGCCGGCGTCGCGCATGAGGCGCCGCGGAGCACCCACTGGTCGGCCATCCACTTCCCGTTGTACTCGCCGATTGCCCCTGGTGCGGGACGGTAGTTCGGGTAGCCGACGTACGCGCTCTGGGTCCACTGCCAGGCGTCACCGTAGAGCTGTTCGAGCCCACCCACGCCCGCCGCTGCGCCGGGGTGGAAACGTCCCGCGTCGACGAACCGCCCCGCCACCGGCGCGACGCGCGCAGTCGCTTCCCACTCGAACTCCGTCGGCAGCCGGGCGCCCTCCCACTGCGCCGCCGCCCACCGCGCGAATGCATCGGCCTCGTAGTAGCTCACGTGCGTCACCGGCTCGGCGAGCGCCGCACCCTCGAGCGCGCGTGTGCCGCCGAGTGTGAACGCGGTCCAGCGGCCGTCGGCGTCGCGCTCCCAGTAGAGCGGCGCCTCCCAGCGGCGGTCGTGCACGGTCGCGAGCCCCGCCGAGAGCCAGAGTTCGGGGCGGGTGTACCCGCCGTCGTCCACGAAGGCGAGGAACTCGCCGTTCGTGACGAGGCGTGACGCAAGGCGAAAGGGCTCGAGGAAGACACGATGGCGCGGCCCCTCGTTGTCGTAGGCGAACCCCTCGCCCGTGTGGCCGATCTCGTACACCCCCTCGCCGACCTCCACCCACGCGAGCTGCGCCGCCACGCGCGCTGACTCCGGCGGCGAGGCGCGGTAGGTTGGCCGCAGCGGGTTCGTCCAGAAGACGTGTTTGATGTCGGTGAGGAGCAGTTCCTGGTGCTGCTGCTCATGGTGCAGCCCGAGCGCGATCAGCGCCGCCGCGGGATGTTCGGCGTCGTCGGCGATGCGCGCGATCAGACGCCGCATCGCCTCGTCCACGTACGCACGATACGCGAACACCTCGTCGACGGTCGGTCGCGTAACGAGCCCGCGCTTGGCGCGGCAGTGCCGTTCGCCGGCCTGCACGTAGTACGAGTTGAAGAGGTACGCGTAGCGTGTGTCCGGCGACCGATACGACGGCTCGTGCGCGGCGAGCACGAACGTCTCGAAGAACCAGCTCGTGTGCGCGAGGTGCCACTTGGTGGGGCTCACGTCAGCCATCGAGCTCACGACGTAGTCCTCGATCTCGAGTGGATCGCACAGCGTCTCCGTCTGACCGCGAACCTCGTCGTAGTGCTTTGCCATCGTCCGATGACGGTCGGCCACCGTTCGCACGAGTCGCGACGAAGGCATGCTGGCGCCGCGAGAGGCGGCGTCGGCCAACGCATCGGGAATGTGGAGATTCGAGACGGCCACGGGATGACGAGGAGCGAGTGTACGACCTGTGAGCGATCAGGATGAGGATCAGACAAGTCATGAGCGTCCGTCGGTGTTCCCAGCGTGGGCGAGGCACCGCCAACGGTCCCGGTATTGCCGCAATCATGCACCAGATGTGGCAAGGCAGAGCAACTGATGCAGTATTGCGCCATCAGATAGAAGTGCAACGCGCACGCCATGCGCCCATCCACGGACCCATCCGAGGGTCTTGACCTTCAAGTCGACTCGAAGGTTTAGGTTTGGCACAGGAGGACGAGATGACCATCGGTGAACTGGCGGCCGCGGCCGACGTGCCTGCCGCCACGGTGCGGTATTACGAGCAACGAGGGCTGCTCGCGCGAGCGCCGCGCACGCCTGCCGGCTACCGCGTCTACGACGCCGACGCCGTGCGGCGACTGCGTTTCATCAAGCACGCCCAAGCGCTCGGCTTCTCGCTCGAGGACGTACAGGAACTGCTCGCCCTGCGCGTCACCGATCCCGCTTCCTGCGCGCGCGTGGAGCGCACGACGCGCGAGAAGCTCCACCACGTTCGTGCGCGCATTCGCGAGCTTCGGCAGATGGAGCGCGTCCTGGAGTCGCTGCTCCACTCCTGCGCGGCCCGGCGGCCGACCGACGAGTGCCCGGTCCTCGCGACCCTGGTCGAGGAGTCGGACCCCGCCGATCGGGCGGTGCGGAGCGGAACACGCACGCGAGCCGGTCGCCGCTCTCGCCATGGGATCAACGCGCTGGACGGGGAGGAAAGCCATGCGTGAGCGCACAACGACTGCGGTGGCGAGCGCCGGCGGTGTGCTCGCCGCGCTCCTCGGCTCCCTCTGCTGCATTGGCCCGCTAGTGTTCGCGACCATCGGCGTCGGTGCCGGCCTCGCGAGCCGGTTCGAGCCACTACGCCTAGTCTTCGGCGTCATCATGCTCGCCGCTTTCGCGGTGGGCTACCGGCGCGCCTATCCACGGCCGAGTACGGCCATGGCGACCGCCGAGACAGGGCCGGCCGCGGCGCGGACAATCGCGGCATGTGACTCGCCGGCGACGTGTGCCGTGCCGGCGAGTCGGCGTCGTGATCGCATCCTGCTCTGGAGCGCCGCGGCGCTCGCGCTCACGCTGTGGACCTTCCCCTCGTGGTCGAGATTGTTCGTCTGACCGCGATGACTACGACGCGCGACCTCGATCCGGCGTGGCCGGGGACATGAGGTCGGCGCAACGCACGGAGGCATTATCATGAAGGCCAACCTCGGAAGTCTGCTCCTCGTCGGCGCCGTGAGCACGTTCGCGCTCTGCGACCTGTGCGGCGGCTCCTCGGCGAATGCGAGGACTACGCAGGGAACGGCGACGGCTCGCGTGCCGGCTCACGTCGCGGCGCAGTCCAGCGCACGTCAGGCGCCGGTCGACAGCACCGTCACGCTGGACGTCGCCGGCATGACGTGCGGCGGGTGCGTCCTCGGCGTCCGGAAGGTGCTGGCGCGGCTCGATGGCGTCTCGCGCGCGACGGTCACGTACGAGCCGCCGCGCGCCGTCGTCACGTTCGATCCCGCGCGCGCGAGCGTCGAGCGCATCGTCGCCGCCATCTGGACGCTCGGCTACACCGCTCATCTCTCGACGCAGCCCTCGGCGCAGCCGCCGCGCGCGGGCGTGCAGGTCCGCCCATGAGCGAGCGGCAGATCGCCTTGCGCATCGACGGCATGACCTGCCTCGACTGCGCGAGGACGCTCGAGCGAGAGCTCGGCACCGTGGAGGGCGTGCGCCGGGTGGAGGTGAGTTACGCCACGGGACGTGGACGGGTCTCCGCCGCGGAGTCGGCCGACGCGGACGAGCTGACGGCCGCGCTGGTGCACGCGGTGGAGCGCCACGGGTACCGCGCCGCGCCGGTCGATGCGGCGCGTCCCGCCGCGCCGCCGGCCCGCACGACCGGCGTGGGGCCGGAGCGGGCGGCCGCCGGATCGGGAGCGGACGGGAAGTCGCGCGAGGACGCGGAGTACGACCTGGTCATCATCGGAACGGGCGCCGCGGGAATGGCCGCGGCTATCCGCGCGTCCGAGCTGGGTGCCACGGCCGCCATCGTGGAGGGCGCCGACGTCGTCGGAGGCACGTGCGTCAACGTCGGCTGCATCCCCTCCAAGTACCTGATCGAGGCCGCGCACCGGTACCACGACGCGCGGACGGGCGCGCCGGGCATCGCACCGTGCGACCCGGCGCTCGCGTGGGACGCGGTGCTCCGCGAGAAGCGTGACCTGGTGAGCGCGCTCCGACAGGAGAAGTACCTCGACGTCCTCGACGCGTACGAGGGCGTCACGCTGCTGCGGGGGCGCGCCGAGCTGCTCAGCGGCGGTCGGGTGCGCGTCGGCGAGCGTGAAGTGCGGGCGCGAAAGGTCGTCGTCGCCACGGGCACGCGGCCGGCCGTGCCGCCCATTCCCGGCCTCGAAACGGTCGAGTCGCTGGACAGCACTACGGCCATGGAGCTCAAGCGGCTGCCCGCCTCGCTGGTCGTGCTGGGCGGCGGGTCGATCGGGCTGGAGCTGGGGCAGGCGTTCAGCCGCTTCGGCGTGCGCGTCGTCGTCGTGGAGGCGGCGGAGCGCATCCTCCCGGCGGAGACGCCCGGCGTCTCCGAGGCCGTGGCCCAGGCGCTCGGGGCGGAAGGCATCGAGATCCACACTGGCACGCTCGCGACGCGAGTGGAGCGTACGGAGCGGGGCGTGCGCGTTCACGTCGCGCAGGGTAGCCTCGCGGGGACCGTGGAGGCGGAGCGGCTCCTCGTGGCGACCGGGCGGCGCCCGAACGTGGAGGCGCTGGGGCTCGAGCGCGCCGGCGTACGTCTGGACGAGCGCGGCTACATCGCCGTCGACGAGTACATGCGAACGTCCGATCCCGACGTCCTCGCCGCGGGCGACGTGACCGGCGCGCCCGGGTACGTGTACGTCGCCGCGCTCCAGGGCGGCATCGCCGCGCAGACGGCGCTCGCGGACCGGACACCCGAGGGCGCGATCGCAATCGACCTGGGCACGGTGCCGCGGGTGACGTTCACCGACCCCCAGGTGGCGGCGGTGGGACTCGGCGAGGCGGAGGCGCGCGCGTCCGGGCTCGAGCCGCGGGTGACCACGCTCCCGGTGCGTCATCTTCCACGGGCGCTCGTGTCGCACCGGACCACGGGCACGATCACGCTGGTGTCGGAGGCCGGCACGGACCGGTTGCTCGGCGCGCACCTCGTCATGCCTAACGCCGGCGACGCGATCGGCGAGGCCGTGCTGGCCATCCGGTTCGGCCTCACGGCGCGCGACCTGGTCTCCACGCTGCACCCGTACCTCACCTGGGGTGAGGGGCTCAAGCTGGCGGCGCAGACGTTCACGAAGGACGTGGCCAAGTTGTCGTGCTGCGCATGAAATCCACCGACGAGCGGGTCGACGGTGCGGAACTTCCACGGGCTAGCGAGACTCGGTAATCTTCGCGAAGCCATGCTGCGATGCGCCCGCCGCCCGCTTGCCCTCTTTCTGGGTCTCGTGTTCGCCCACCTCACGTGGGTGAGCAGCGGCTTCGCGTGCACCATGCCCGGAGCGCCAGCATCGGACGCGTCATCGCGTGCTCCGATGGCGGGGCCGGGGATGCCTGCCATGCCGGTCATGGGCACATCGGGCGGAGCCGGCCGTTCGGCGCCCGCCGCTCGCCCGCTGGCTGACGATGGAGCACTGAGCCACCACGGGGACCGCCCGTGTCCGCTGCCCTGGGCGCCGGACGGCTGTCAGACCATGGCGCCCTGCCCGGTCGTCGCGCTCGCCGCGATCCTCAAGCTGCCTGCCCTGCCGTCGCGCGTCGAGGTCTCTCCAGCGCGGCTGGCGGTCCGGACGCCGCCGTCGCGGACGCGCGCACCCGAGTCGCCCCCTCCCAAGCTCGTCAAGGCGTAATCTCGCTCACGCACGTCGTGCGGTGAGTGCCCGCCGGTCGCCGTCTCGCGGGACGGCTCGACCGGCGGCCGGTGGTGCGCAGCGGCTCCCCACACTCGGGTGGCCTGTCGCGCGCGCCGACCTTCGCCTTGGGAATCCATGATCAGAACCTCGTCCCGGCCGACCAGCGCGCTCGGGATACTGCTCGCGCTGGCGTTCGCCGCAGGCGGCGTCGCGCATGGCCAGGCTGCGCAGAGCTCTCGGCCTGCGTCGGTCACGCCGGCCGATCGAGCTGGCGCAATTGGCGGCGCCGATGCGAACGCAAATGGGTCGATCGATTCGCTCGTTGCCGCCGTCCTGGCGGTGAGTCCCTCGGTCCGCGCCGCGGCGGCACGCGTGGACGTCGCGCGGGCCCGCGTGGCACCCGCGGCGGCGCCTCCCGATCCCATGCTGATGGTGGGACTCGTGAATCAGTCCCTCGGGAAGATGCCGGCCACCTCACCAATGGGCGGGACCGCCAGCAGCACCGGCGGGCCAGACCCGATGACCATGCGGATGGTGGGCGTCGAGCAGACGCTCCCGTATCCGGGAAAGCTCGCCCTACGGCGACAAGCGGCCGAACGTGAGCTCGACGCGAGCCGAGCCGCGCTCGATGCCGCGCGGCGGCAGGTGGTGCGCGACGTCAAGGAGGCGCACCGTGTGGCGCTCCGCACGTACGGCACGCAACGCGTGCTGATCGCCTACGACGCTGACGCGGCGGGCGACACGGGCGCCGAGCACGTCGCGGACGAGCTCACGCGCATGGGGATCGAGTGTTACCGCGTGCACTTCCCGCGCGGGCTCGACGCGAACGCGTACGCGCTCGCCGAAACGGTGAACGCCCCACCGAGTGAGAGTCTTGGGGTCGTGCTCCGCGCGGCGACGTGGCTCGGCCGCGGCGCGCCGATCGTCCCCGTCGCCACTTCGGAACCTGCTCCTTCTTTAGCCGCTGCTCTTCCGAGTCCATCGTCCGCGCCGACGCGGCGCGAGCCCACGGCCGCGCTCTCCATCGAACGTCGTGGCGACGATGTCTTTTGCACCGTCGCCGATCGCACGTACCGCGTGCGCGGGCTCGCGAAGAACCTGAGTCCCGACGCGCTGCGCGTGAACCTGCTCGCGAAGCGGGGCGAGGATGTGCACGTCGACACGCTCGACCTCTACGTGGCGCGGCTGCGCGGGCTCTTCATCGCGCAAGCGGCGAAGGAACTGCACGTGAGCGAGGACACGATCAAGCGCGACGTCGGCGCGGTGATCCTCGCGCTGGAAGCACTCGTCGCCGAACAGATCGCCGCTACACTCGCACCGGCAACACCGGACGTCCCCCCGATGAGTGACGCGGAGCGCGCGAGCGCGCTCGCGCTCCTGCGCGATCCGCATTTGCTCGATCGTATCCTCGCCGACTTCGAGCGCGCCGGCGTCGTCGGCGAACACACGAACAAACTCGTCGGCTACTTGGCGGCCGTCTCGCGGAAGCTCCCCGAGCCGCTGGCCGTGATCATCCAGAGTGCGAGCGCGGCCGGCAAAACGTCGCTCATGGATGCGGTGCTCGCCTTCGTCCCACCGGAGGAACGCGTGCAGTACTCCGCGATGACCGGCCAGGCGCTCTTCTATCTCGGCGAAACCGATCTCCAACACAAAGTGCTGGCCGTCGTCGAGGAAGAAGGGGCCGAGCGCGCGAGCTACGCGCTCAAGCTCTTGCAGAGCGAAGGCGAACTGACGATCGCGAGCACCGGCAAAGACCCCGAGTCGGGCAAGCTCGTGACGCAGGAGTACCACGTCGAAGGACCGGTGATGATCATGCTCACCACCACGGCGATCGAGCTCGATGAGGAACTCGTCAATCGGGCGCTGGTGCTGACGGTCGATGAGACGCCCGCGCAGACCCGCGCGATCCACGAACGGCAACGCGCGCGGCGCACGCTGGACGGCCTGCTCGCGAGCGCGCAGCGCGCCGACGTACTCGCCCTCCACCGCAACGCGCAGCGCTTATTAGAGCCGGTGCACGTCGTGAATCCCTACGCGCGCGAGCTCACCTTCATCGATGCGCGCACGCGCACGCGGCGCGACCATGAGAAATATCTCACGCTGATCGACACGGTCGCTTTTCTTCACCAGCATCAGCGCGACCACCACACCGTGGAGCGCGACGGCCACACGCTCACGTACATCGAGGTCGCGCCGGCCGATATCGCCGTGGCGAATCGGCTCGCCGCGGCCGTGCTCGGCCGCTCGCTCGACGATCTCTCGCCGCAAGCGCGGAAGCTGTTAGGGCTGCTCACGCACATGGTCCGCGAGATCGCGCAGCGTGAATGCCTCGACGTGCGCGAGGTCCGCTTCACGCGCCGCACGGTGCGCCAGTGCACCGGGTGGAGCGACTTCCAGGTGCGCGCCCACTTGGGTCAACTCCAAACGCTGGAGTACGTCGTCGCGCGTCACGGCGGGCAGGGTCAGCTCTATTGGTACGAACTGCTCTACCTCGATGGACTCGACGCGGATCGTACGTCGGCCGACGACGGCGCCGAGGCGCTGAGCGCACTGAATCTCCGGCAGTATGGTGCCAACTTCGAGGGATCGCGGGGCCACTTCGAGCATGGAAAACCGAACGTCGAGGGGACTTCGAGCCCCGATCGAGCCCGGTCTGAGGGTCCTGTGCGCCGCGCGGAAATCGCGCCGATCGCGCACGTGGCGAACGAGTTACCCGCGCTCGTCGGCGCCGCTGCGAGCACGATCGAGAAAACCACTAACGGAGCCCGCCGTCGTCGGAATCGTACCATACACGAAGATCCGGACGGTGCATCATGAGCACCGCGCGGAGCGCACTGGCCGCGCTGATCGCGGCGCATCTCACCGCGATCGAAGCGCAGGGCTACGCCGCGAGCACGCTCGACGGGCGGCGCCGGCACCTCGCCCAATTCGTCACGTGGTGCGACGCGCGCGGGCTCTCGACGCCCGAGGAGATCACGCCGAGCCTCCTCGAAGCGTATCGCCTCTGGCTCTATCATCTGCGCCTGGACGACGGCAGCGCGAACGGCCGACCGCTCACGTGGGCCACGCAAGCGAACAAGCTCACCGCGGTCCGCATGCTCTTCGCGTGGGCCACGCGATCGAGACGCATCGCGATGAATCCCGCCGCGGAAATCGAACGCCCGCGACTGCCGAAACGCTTGCCGCGCGCCGTGCTCACAGTGAGCGAAACGGAACGTGTACTCGCCCAGCCGGACCTCTCGACGGCGCTCGGCATCCGCGATCGGGCGATCCTCGAAGTACTCTACTCGACCGGCATCCGGCGCATGGAGCTCGTCGGCCTCGACTGCATCGACATCGACGTCGAACGCGGCATCTGCTTCGTCCGCGAAGGCAAAGGCAAGAAGGATCGACTGGTCCCGATCGGCGAGCGCGCGATCACGTGGACGCTCCGCTATCTCGACCTCGTGCGGCCCCATTTGGTCGAGCGGGCGGCGCTCCGGAACGTGCTGGGCCGCGACACCCAAGCACTCTTTTTGAGTGCGCGCGGGACGCGACTTCGCGCCACGAAACTCACCGATCGATTGCACCAATACCTCGTGAACGCGAAGATCGAGAAGCCCGGCAGCGTGCACATTTTCCGCCACACGATGGCCACGCTGATGCACGACGCCGGGGCCGATATCCGCGACTTACAGGAGATCCTGGGGCACGCGCAGCTCTCCACGACGGAGATCTATACCCACGTCGCGATCGAGCGTTTAAAGGCCATCCACACGCGAACGCACCCCGCTCATGTGGTCCACGAGGACGGCGAGCCCAACGACGAGTCCTCTTCACGCGTACGCGCGCCCGCGCCTTTTCTTTTAGCTGCTGAAGCGGCTGAAGAAGAAGCAGAATAAACCACGCAGCTCGCGCACGAATCGACGATCATCGGCGGGCGCGGGCGGGGATGATTCGGAGTGCGCTGCGCGCTTTATGTGATCCCCCCGCCCGCCCACGGCCAGCGCGGAATAGGCATCTCTGCGCCGGAGCCCGCGGCCCAGGCGGCGGCGTTATGGGGGCCGTCGGCTGCGCTGCGCTCCGCCGCACCGGGCGAGCTCCGCTTCGCTCCGCGCCGGCTTTTTCGGAACGCGCTGCGCGCGATTTTATGGGTGCCGGCGTGCGCATAATGCCGGCATTATGCGCACTCGCCCTCGGCCCCCACGCCTTGCGCCTTCGGCGTTTACATAACGGAGTTATGCAAACCTGGGCCGCGGGCAACAGCTTGAGAATCGGGCGCCCGCGCTGGCCTGCCCGCCGCCCCCGAGGGGGCTCCCTCGAGCTCCTCGAGAACGTCGATGTCCTCGCGCGCATGCACGCCGTCGACGGTCCGAAACTCCACGTGACCGTGGACGGCGACGGTGCGATAACAACGCTCCGCAACGGCCGCATTGCAGGGGAATAATCGAGCGACGGTGCAACGCACTCAGGCCACCCACTCAGACCATTACAGAACTCGAAACACAGCTCCGCTCGCCGCGGAGAGATATCTCCGTCCTCGTCGTTAGAATGCGGGCAAGCTAGTGGTGAGATATCTCTCGTCGCCGGGAGCGCTCACGCGACTCCGCTCGCGCCCGCCGCCCCGACGATGCACTTTTCTCTCGCATCGAGGCGCCGACGCAACCACAACGACTTACGCGCGCGGGGGCGAAAAAGTGCGTCTCTAGGGCTTCGAGACGAAAGTATGACGACGAATCAGGAGGCGTGAGCAGCTAAGAAACGAAGCGGCTTCAACTTCGGGAATCGAGAGCGTACGACGCACGTCAGAGGGGTCGTTTCACGGTGACCAACACAGCACTCAAGGGCCCATCGGTCTGGCGGTGGCTGCGGCGATGGCGGAGTACCTGGAGCGGACGCACACGCCCGGCAGCATCGTCGCGTTTGGCACGCCGGGAGAGGAGATGATGCCGCCCGAGGCGAAGACGGTGATGTATGACGCCGGCGTCTTCAACGCCATGGACGTGATCGTCCGCAGTCACTCGACGAATGCGACTTCGCGTCCGGGTGTCGGTTTCGGGACCTGTTGCATGAACATCGACGGCGTGAAGTTCACCTTCAGCGGCGCACCGGCACACCAACTCACGTCATGGAACGGCCGCAATGCTCTCACCGGCGTGCGTCACCTGTTCGACAACATCGACGCCATGCGGAGCAACATGCGCCCGGAAGCTCGCATCCAGGGCGTGATCACCGAGGGCGGCGCTGCGCCCAACGTGGTCCCTGATCGCGCGGTCGCCGACTTCTACGTGCGGTATCCCGACGAAGTTTATCTCGCGCAGATTTCGGAGATCGTCGACAACGCCGCCCGCGCTGCGGCGTTGGAGACTGGCACGAAGGTGAAAATCGAACACTATGGCCATGATCGCGATGGCATCAGCACCGGCACTCTCAGCGAGCTGGCGTTCGCGTACCTCGTGAAGTACGGCGCCACGAACGTGCTGCCGCAGCCGGGTAAGCCGCAGGGCTTCGAGGAGACAGGCAGCGTTTCCATCGCCATCCCCGGCGCCGAGTTCACGGCGCAGACGTCGACGGCGCCGAACCACACCTACGAGATGGAGAAGGAGGCGCTCATGGACATCGGCCATCACGGTTTCGTCGTCGATGCCGAAGCCATGACCGCCCTCCTGTTCGACTTCGCCACGCACCCCGAATACCGCAGCGCCGTGAAGCACGAGTTCGACGCCATCAGGGCGCTGCATGCCGAGTACCTCGAGGATCTGAAAAAGGTCTACGTGGTGCCGAGGGTGCCTGAGCCCTAGTCGAGAGTCGAGAGTCGGGAGTCGAGAGTCGGGAGTCGAGAGTAACGCCGTTAGAAGTGACGGCTCGTCATCAGGGTGACTCATGCCGAGCCCTTCCTATCAACGTTCCTACCATCGACTATCGACTCTCGACTGTCGACTCGATATTACATAGCGCATAGCGCGACCCCAGGAAGCCTCTCACCCGACCCGTTATGACACACAGCACATCCGGCCAGGCCACCGCGCTCGCCGACGGCGCGAGCTTCGATCTCTCGCTCGACGAGCTGTGGATGCCATTCACGGCGAACCGCGCCTTCAAGCGGGCGCCGCGCCTCCTCGTGTCGGCGAAGGGGATGTACTACACCAGCCACGATGGCCGGCAGATCCTCGACGGCACGGCAGGGCTGTGGTGCGTGAACGCGGGCCACTGCCGCGAGCGCATCGTGACGGCAATCGCGGAGCAGGCGGCGGCGCTCGACTACGCACCGGGCTTTCAGCTGGGGCACCCGCTGCAGTTCGAGTTGGCGCATCGTTTGGCAGGGATGACCCCGACGGGCCTCGATCGCGTCTTCTTCGCCAATTCCGGATCCGAGGCGGTGGACAGCGCGCTCAAGATCGCGCTCGCCTACTGGCATGCGAGGGGTGAGCCGCAGCGGTCGCGGTTTATTGGACGTGTGCGCGCATATCATGGAGTAGGCTTCGGCGGGATCTCTGTGGGCGGTCTCGAGCCGAACAAGCGCGCCTTCGCCTCGCAGCTCCTGCCGCACGTCGACCACATTCCGGCCACCCACGACCTGGCGCACAACGCCTTCACCAAGGGACAGCCGCAGTGGGGCGCCCATCTGGCCGACGAGCTCGAGACGGTCATCGCCAAGCACGGCCCGCACACGATCGCCGCGGTCATCGTCGAGCCGGTCTCCGGCTCCGCCGGCGTGCTCATCCCGCCGAAGGGGTACCTCGAGCGGTTGCGCGCCATCTGCGACCGCCACGGCATCCTGCTCGTGTTCGACGAGGTGATCACCGGCTTCGGCCGGCTCGGCGCCTCGTTTGGCGCCACGTACTTCGGCGTCACGCCCGATCTGATGACCGTCGCGAAGGGGATCACGAACGCCGCCGTACCGATGGGCGCGGTGTTCGCGAAGGGCGACATCTATGACACGGTCGTGAACGCCGTGGAAGCGGGCATCGAGTTCTTTCACGGGTACACCTACAGCGGGCATCCGCTGGCATGCGCCGCCGCGCTGGCCACGCTCGACCTGTACGACGAGGAGGATCTCTTTGCTCGGTCGGCATCCCTCGCGCCGTACTGGGAGTCCGCCGTCCACTCGCTGCGGGGCCTGCCACACGTCGCCGACATCCGCAACATCGGCCTCGTCGGCGCGGTCGAGCTCGAGCCGCGCGCCGGCAAGCCGGGCGCGCGGGGATTCGACGTCTTTCTCGACTGCTACGAGCGCGGCGTTCTCACGCGAGTCACGGGAGATATCATCGCCCTGTCGCCGCCGCTGATCGTGGAGGAGGCGCAGATCGACCAGATCGTCGCCACGTTAGGCGACGCGATAGAACGCGTGGCGTAGGCGCTACTGTCGCATCCGATACTCCTTCGGCGGCTCGGCGCCCATCAGGTTGCGCACGAAGTAGTCCCAGCGGCGGCGCATCATGTAGCTGGACTCGTCCGCGTAGCCGTGGCGCTCGTTCGGCAGCAGTAGGAGGTCGAAATCCTTGTTGGCCTTGATCAGCGCGTCGACGACGAGCAGGGTGTTGTAGGGCGGCACGTTGTCGTCGACCGTGCCGTGGGCGAGCAGCAGCTTGCCCTTGAGGTTCCTGGCGTGGGTCTGGTTCGCCTGGTCGTCGTAGTCGGTCCGGCCGGCGCCCGTCGACTTCAACAATCCCTGGTAGCGCTCTCCCCAGTCGTCCTCGTATTCGCGGTTGTCGTGGTTGCCCGACTCGCTGATGCCGACCTTGAAGAAGTCGGGATAGCGGAACATCGCGTCCGCAGTCGCGAAGCCGCCGCCCGAGTGTCCCCAGATCCCGGCGCGGTCGATGTCGATCCACGAGTACCGCTGGGCGAGCTGTTTCATCCCGGTGACCTGGTCGGGCAACGTGTTGTCCCCCATGTCGCCGTAATACGCGTCGTGAAAGGACTTCGAACGCATCGGCGTGCCCATGCCGTCGATCTGCACCACGACGAAGCCAAGCTCCGCCAGCGCCTGGTTGTCACCGCGTGACGGCACGAAGCTGCGCGAACCCACGCTGCCCGCCTGCGGCCCCGGGTAGATGTAATTCACGATCGGGTATTTCTGAGTCGAATCGAAGATCGTCGGCCGGTACAGAAGCCCGTACAGGTCGGTCTTCCCGTCGCGAGCTTTGACCGTGATCGACATCGGCGGCTTCCACCCCGCCGCGACCAACCGGCTTATGTCGGAGCGTTCCAGCGGCATCACGAGCCGTCCCGCTCCGTCGCGCAGCACCGACACGGGGGGCGTCTGCGGCGTGGAGTACGTGTCGACGATGTACTGTCCGTTCGGCGAGATCTCGACCTGATGATCGGCGCTGTCCGGGGTCAGCAGCCGCAGGTCGCGGCCATCGAAGCGCGCGCTGTAGAGATGCTGGAAGTACGGGTCACCCGGTTCGCGGCCGGCGCCGGTGAAGAAGAGCGTGCGTGTGGCCGGATCGACGCGGAGCAGCTGCAGCACCGGCCAGGATCCAGTCGTTATGCGGTTCTTGAGCTGTCCGGTCGTCAGATCGTACAGATAGAGGTGTCCCCAATTGTCGCGCTCCGAGAACCAGATGAACTCGTTCGTGGCCGGCAGCACCTGCCAGTTGGCTTTGTTGTAGCCCGACTCGAACTGCGTCGGTGAGCTCTCCTGATAGATATCGCGAACGGCGCCGCTGTTCGCGTCAGCCACGCGCAGTACCTCGTGCTTGTGATCTCGCGATGTCGACACGAAGTACAGCCGCGCCGCATCCGGGCTCCACTGCACGTCCGCGAGCTCGCCGCCGCGGCAGGCGATGTCATCGCAGATCGTCGACCGGTGCTCGTCCGGCGGCATCTGCAGGCGCACGACGCGTGCAGTGTCGACGTCGATGATCACGCGCTGGATCATCGCCACGATCGAATCGCCGGGTAGGGGATACTTCCACGCCTGCAGCTCCGGGTGTCCGACTTTCGTCGTCACCAGATACATGTCTCCCACCCGGCGCTGGTCCTGCTGATACGTGGCGATCTTTCTCGAGTCGGGCGACCAGAGCACGATCGCGCGATCGCTGTGCGTCCAGCCGGCGTTGTCCGTCGCATAACCGAAGTCCTTCACGCCGTCAGTCGTGAGCGGCGTCTCACGGCCGGATGTCACGTCGCGCACCCACAGGTTGTAGTCGCGGATGAACACCTCGCGACGTCCGTCGGGTGATCGTACACTCGTACGTCCAACGCCGGCGCGCGGGCTCGCGATACACCGGTTGCTCTGGAAGTCACAGCTGAAATGCCGCGTCTGAATGTCGAACTCCACCGACCGGCCGTCCGGAGTGACCTCGAAGGTCGTGATCGGCAGATGCGCGGCTTCGAACGTCGTATCGGCCGCCGCGGACAGTGCTGCCGCCAAACGCGTGCGGTCGAAGGCCTGCGTCCGCTCACGCCGTGCTGGGTCGATGGCGATGAATTCGACACCGCCCCCCTGCCCCGTCGTCCGGTACCAGAAACGCCCAGCGCCATTCGCCAGCCATATGGGACGCACCGCGCCGCCGGAAACGAGCGGAACGGTATTGTACGCGAGCCATCGCTCGGCGCGCGCATAGTCAGCAGCGGTCAGGGCTCGCGCCGGTCCCTGCGCGAGGACCGGGTACGAGAGCGCGAACAGCAGCGCGGCAGGCAAGCGATAGCGTAACATCTTGCTCCTCAGGAGGTTCGACGAGTCGGGTGCACCTGCATGGACGCTTGTCGGATGAAAATCGCCCGTCGACGACAGCCGGGCAACCGCGCCGCGCCCGATGATTCGTCGGGCTGGCCGCCGGCCCGGCACGCAGCGTGCGCCAAACCACCGGCCGCGCCCGTCCGAGTGCGGCGCGGAGGAATCGTACCTACGGAGGAAACGTGTTCGACAAGAGTCGTTTCTGGATCGTCGCCGCGCTCTCGCTCGCGGCCTGCGGCGGTGGTGAAAAAGGTGCCGCCGGAACAACCACGGGCGCAGCGCCTGCAGCCGGAACGAGCACCGGTGCCGCCGCGGCTCCGGCCCCCGCCCCTGGTGCACCGGGCGCAGCCCCATCGACAGCGGGAACGGCCACGGCGAAGCCGATCACCGGCACCACGCACGACATCAAGATGGTCGGCGACGCCACCGGTTATAAGTACGTGCCCGCCACCATCACGATCAAAGCGGGTGACGGCCTCAAGTTCACCGTTGTGTCCGGCCCGCCACACAACGTCACCTTCTGGCCGGACAGCATTCCCGCTGGCGCCCAGGCGCAGCTCGCGGCGAATATGCCGAACACGACGGCTCCGATGACCGGGCCCCTCCTCATGAACCCAAATGAGAGCTATACGGTGTCGTTTGCCGGCGTGCCCGCTGGTACGTACAAGGGCTACTGCACGCCGCATCTCGCGATGGGGATGAGGCTGGCAGTTACCGTTCAGTAGAGCGGCGTAAGGCGGTGGGTGGCGCTCGCCGAACTCAACGTCGGCCGGCCCGGCACCTGCACTGTTGGGTGCGCACTGCGTCGATCCGCGGCGCAGCAGCGTGACGAGCAGCCAAAGGGGGGAGTATGTCGGAACGCAACAACGAGAACGAGAACCTCTACGACCAGGGGACGGAAGACTCGCTCGAGGGCAAGAGCGACAAGCTCAAGGGCCGCGTGAAGGATGCGTGGGGCGGGCTGACCGGCGACACGAGCAAG
This sequence comes from uncultured Gemmatimonadaceae bacterium, assembly GCA_964438255.1. Classification (GTDB taxonomy): domain Bacteria; phylum Gemmatimonadota; class Gemmatimonadetes; order Gemmatimonadales; family Gemmatimonadaceae; genus AG11. The sequence continues at coordinate 64,514 of CAYTKA010000008.1, forward strand.
CAGGCCGAAGGGAAGCTCGACGAGCTGAAAGGCAACGTGAAGGACAAATTCGGCAAGATCGAGCGCGATCTCAGCGAGTAGTCGCCGCCCGTTCACGCGAGAGCCGGAGGAATCTTTCTCCGGCTCTCGTCGTTTGGTGCCTAACGTGTCCCGGCGCGTGGGCCCGCCGGCGATCCGTCCGTGCGCAGCGCCGGATACGCCGCCAGCGCATTGTCGCGAAGCACCATCCGCGCCAGCTCCTCCGCGCGCCGGACGTCGATCTCGCCGTCCCGCAGCATGCCCGTGAGCGCCATCCCCAGCGCCCGCCGGGCCGTCGACGCGCCGAGCCACGCCACTTCGCCCCAGCTCTGATCGGCGCCGCCATCGAAGGCATCGGTGCCGAACATCACCTTCTCCGGCCACTCACCCAGCCACTGGCGGAGCACCGGCGCGATACGCGACGGCTCGACCATCAACACCATCATCGAAATGTCGGCGTAGACGTTCGGCTTGGACAGCAACGACATCGTCTCGCCGGTCAGCGGCCACCCCCCGTGCACGATCTGAAAGGTCGTGCCCCGCAGCGTCGAGTCGTTGAACGCGGACTCGAGCAGGTGCGGCGCCGATCCGCGCGGTGAATAGAATCCGCCGAATCCCTCCAGCGTGTGGATCTGCACCGTCAGGCCCAGCCGGCCGGCGCGCCGGGTGATCTCCCGGAAAAGGTAATCTTCCAATGTCTTGTATTCCGCGTGGCTCGGCGTTCCGCCACGGACGTATCGGGCGTACACCTGCTGCGCCGTCGCCGCACTGGCTTCGTCGAAATCGAGGGGGCGCAGGTACGCCGCTTCGAACTTCACGCCGATGGCGCCGTCTCGCTTCTGCCGTTCCAACGTCGGCTCTACCACCGTTCCGATGTAGGCGTCGAGCGTCGCCGGCAGCGCCCGGACGCCGAGGTCACGCAGGTACCGGCGCAACAACTTCTGCTCCAGCGGATACAGCGACCGCACGTCGGGCGTGCGCGCCCCCTCGGCGCGCGTGTCCAGTGGGAGCATGAGCGCGTCGACGAACGATATCCAGCGGAATCGAGGCGCGGTGAGGCTCGAGCCGAGCACGATGCGATTCGCCAGCATGACGTCAGTGCTGGCACGGTCCAGTACCCAGGAGGGATAGGCATCCCGCCGCGCGTTCATCACGCGGTCGCGCGCGGCGACGAGCGCATCGTGGTAGGCCTTGCCCGTGTCGGCGCTCTGCACGCCGAACAGCTCGCGCTGCACGGCGCGCCATTCCGGATTGTCCGTACGAAGGCGCCAGGGGAGCGGGAACGGCGGCAGCCCATCCAGCGGCAGCGCGTCGTACTCCGTGTCGGGCGGCGCGTTTGGCGCCACGTAGCGCATCGGGTGCGCATGCACATCGATCGCCTTGATCGTCGCGATGTACGCCGCGATGGAGGAGTCCACCGGCAGCTGTGCCAGCGCCGCCGGGGGCACCGCCGCGGCAAGGAGTGCGGTGAGCAGCTTCATGCGTCTAGCATACGAAGTCGGCGGACCCGCCGCCATCGACACGCCGTTGACGGATCGACTCCGTGAGCGCCTATTGGCGTCCACCCCTTTGCTCGTCCGCTTCCCCTCCACACCAGCCGCATCGGACCGACGAATCGCATCGCCATGAACTTTCATCCGCTGCCTTGCGCCCTTGTCGCTGCCTCGATCGCCACCGCCGCCCAGGCGCAGAAGCCACGCGCGCGCGACCTCCACATCCCGATAGAAGGAACGGCCGGTCCGCTGGACGCGATCACCGACGTCGCCGGCGTCGAGGTGGGCCACACGACGCTCATCTCCGGCAACGGGAAGCTCGTCGTCGGGCACGGGCCGGTGCGGACCGGGGTCACGGTAATCCATCCGCGCGGGAAGAACAACGCCGATCCGGTGTTCGGCGCATGGTTCACGCTCAACGGGAATGGGGAGATGACCGGAACGACCTGGCTGCGCGAGTCGGGGATCCTGGAGGGGCCGATCGCGATCACCAATACGCACAGCGTCGGCGTCGTGCGCGATGCCATTCTGCAATGGCAGGTCTCCCGTCCCGGGCTACAGCCGTGGGGACTCCCCGTCGTCGCCGAGACCTTCGACGGTGGCTTGAACGACATCAACGGCTTTCATGTGAAGCCCGAGCACGTACTCGCCGCGCTAGAGGGCGCGACCTCCGGCCCGGTGAGGGAAGGCGCCGTCGGCGGTGGTACCGGTATGGTCTGCCTCGGCTTCAAGGGCGGCATCGGCACGGCGTCGCGCAGGCTCGAAACGCGCGACGGCGGCTACACCGTCGGTGTGCTCGTGCAGTGCAACTTCGGATCGCGCCGCGATCTGCGCGTCGCCGGCGTGCCCGTCGGCGCGGAGATCCCCGATCTGATGCCATGCGTCGCCAACTCCGATCCGACGATCCGGCCCCGCGCGCCGCGCTGCGACGGATTCGCCACGAAGCAGCCGGCGGGATCCGGGATCGGCCTCGATCAGACGCCGGAGCTCGGGTCCATCATTGTCGTCGTCGCCACCGACGCGCCGCTGCTGCCCAACCAGCTGCAGCGCCTTGCCAAACGAGTGGCGCTCGGTGTCGGCCGCGCTGGCGGATACGGAGGCAATGGCTCGGGCGACATCTTCGTTGCGTTCTCGACCGCCAACCCCCACGCGGCGGCCGATACGGGGCTGGCCACCGTACGCATGGTGCCGAACCCGCGCATGAACCCGCTCTTCTACGCCACGGTCGAGGCGACGGAGGAGGCGATCCTCAACGCGATGCTCGCGGCGGAGACGATGACCGGCGCCGACGACTATCGCGTGTACGCCCTGCCGGTGGATCGCCTGCAGGCGATCATGCGCAAGTACGGCCGGGGGGAGGCCGCGCGATGATGCGCGCGAGCACGGTCGGTCGAGTCGGGGCGGGGGCGGGGGCGGTGCTGCTCGCGTTCTGTGCCGCGTGCGGACGCAGCGCGCGCCCGGCCGATACGACGGTCGTGAAACAGGCGGGTGCTTCCGAGCGCAGCGCCGGACCGTTCGATCCGGCGCGCTACCAGCCGCCGTCGCTCGCCTCGCTGCCAAACGATTCCCTTGGCACGTCCATTCGTCGCGGCCGCGCGCTCTTTCTCGACACCAAGGACAGTCTGCCCGCATACGTGGGCGGCAATCTGAGCTGCCGCTCCTGCCATCTCGACGAAGGCGCCCGGCGCACCGCGGCGCCTCTCCTCGGTGTGTACGCGCGCTTCCCGAAGTATCTCGACCGCTCCGGCGTGGTGGTACCGCTCGAGGATCGCGTGAACTACTGCTTCACGCGCAGCCTGAACGGTTCCCGGATACCCTCCGATAGCCGGCAGATGCAGGACATCGTCGCATATCTGGCGTTCATATCGGCCGGCGTACCGGTGGGAACGCACTTTCCCGTCGAGGGGCTGATCCGCATGCCGGCGCTCGCCGGCGATTCGGCGCGCGGCGCGCAACTCTTCGCCGCGCGATGCGCACGCTGCCACGGCACGGACGGGCAGGGCGTTGCGATCGCACCTGCACTCTGGGGCGGGAACTCGTACAGCATCGGCGCGTCGATGGCACGCGTCGAACGCGCGGCCTCGTTCATCCGTCACAACATGCCCTTCGACAGCGCGGGCACGTTGAGCGATCAGCAGGCGTACGATCTCGCCGCCTTCGTGAACTCGCACCCGAGGCCGGATTCGCCCGGGAAGGAGCATGATTGGCCCAACGGCGGCGCACCGCCGGACGTGCCGTACGACACCAAAGGACACCGCGCGTCTCGCCCCCCGAGGCTCATCGCCCGCATGAATTCGGCAGCAGCCCTGGTGCCCCCTCCCGCCCGAATCGCGCGTTGAGCCAGTTCGCGCCGGCGAGCAGCGTCCGGAGGTGCGGTAACGTCACTCGGCTCCGGCTACCGTCGCACCGGCCGAAGATTCCACTCGAAGAACGTCCACGTCCGCTCCCATGAATCGTTCTGTTCCGGCGTATCCATCCGTTCCAACGTCCTGGGATCCACGCGCCGGCTGAACGTGTGGCCGCACCCGCCGCCTCCGGGCGGCGGGTCGATGTAGATCTTCGTTTCCGCCAGATCGGGCTTCATCGCTCGCAGCGTGTACACCATCTGCTGATCCTCGCGGAAGAAGACATCGCAATCGTTTGTTGCCACGTGCACGAGCATCGGGACCTTGAGATTCTGCACGTGATAGATCGGCGATCGCTTGATGTACTCATCCGGCTTCTCGAATGGCAGCCCCTGAATGCCCGGTTGCGGGGCGTAATCGCGCTGGTAGCCCGGTCCGTGGTCGGAGAGCCGGAAGATGAGATTCGTCACCGGCACGATCGCGGCGCCCGCCTTGAACGGGATGTCGCCGCGGAAGAGAATGTGCGACGTGATGAAGCCGCCGTGGCTCCATCCCATGATCCCCAGGCGGTCCATATCGACGTACGGCAGCGTCTGCAGATAGTCGACAGCCGAGAGCACGTCGTCGACCTCTTTGCCGCCGTAGTCGATCGCCTTGTAGTAGTCCTCGCCGTATCCCGTGCTGCCGCGGTAGTCCGGCGTGATGACGACGTAACCGCGCTGCACCGCTTCTTTCACGAATGGCAGCATCAGCTGATTCCAATCGCCGTGCACGCCGCCGTGCACCCACACGAGCGCGGCGTGCTTCGCCGGATTCTTCACCAGCGGCGCGAACAGATAGGCCGGGATCTCCAGGCCGTCTACCCGGCTCTTGTACCGAACCTTCTGAAACTCCATCACACCGCGGCTGCGCGCCACGTAAATGCTGTCGCTGATGTCCTTGGCGGCGATCTGCGATGCGCACTGCGTGCCGCACCCGGGTAGATCCTTCGGATCCTTGCTCACGAACAGCGCGCGCGCCCGCGCGGTGTCGGTGATGACCACCGGCCGCCGGCCACCGGCGCGCCCGACGCCTGTGGCCGGCGTGGTGGGATTCTGCGCAACCGCGTGCAGCGCACTCACAGCCAGCGCCACCGGGATCATCATGAACGCTTTCAGCGACATCATGGCCTCGTGATTTGTTCGGCGGCGAATCTAGTCGTGAGGGCGCGAACTGCTAGGAGCGCTGACGCCCGAACTGCGCTAACGCCCGAACTACGCCAACGCCCGAACGGCGCTGACGGATATTGAGAGCACGCCCCTGACTGGTAATGTGGAGTTGTCGAGAA
>CAYTKA010000009.1:0-15068 GCA_964438255.1 uncultured Gemmatimonadaceae bacterium
GTCGGACAGTCGGCCGGTCAGAACGGGCCGCTGCCGTTTGGCGGACTTATCAATTTCAGCTGTTGCGGCGAGCTCAATACTGCCGAGGCGAACGCAACGGCTGGCGCTTCTTCAGCTGCCCACGACACATGCAATGTGCCACGTGGAACGTTATAGCACGTTTGTCATTGTTCTATAACGAACAGGGGCCGCTAGCGCGGCCCCTTCAATCCAAGCCAAAATGGCTTGCCGACACCACTTACCGGCTCGCGACGAATTGCCAGCGCGCGTTCACAAACACGGTGACCGTCTGTAGTCCCGGGCTCACTGGCGTCGGCTCTGCCTGCATTGTCCTGGCGCGCACGGCCATGTCGAACATCGGCCGAGGCGGGATGGTCGGTCCCTGTGTCGAAAGCTCGACTAGGGTTCCGACGGAACCACCGGCAGCCCGTGCCATCGCTTCGGCATCGGCCCGAGCATTCGCGACGGCAATCGCAATCGCCTGGCGACGCGGCTCGTCAATGTTGGAGGCATAGAACGACAGACTGGTGATCAAATTGGCCCCCGCTGCCAACGCGGCATCCACGATTGTGCCCGCCTGCTCTGGCTTGTGCGTCTCCGCCCGCACGGAGTTTGTCACCACGTAGCCGGTCACTCGGGGCGACCCGCCCTCCCGGTCGTAACGCAGCTCCGGGTACACCGTGTAACCTTCGGTCGAAAGTTGATTCTTCGGGATCCCGAGCTTCTCGATGGCGTCCATTACGGCGCGGGTCCGGTCTGCATTCTCGGCGGCCGCAGCGGCTGCCGTCGCTCCGCGCGTCTGCACGTTCACCAGCACCGAGGCACGATCAGGTATCACCTTGGCTTCGCCCTGACCGGAGGTGATCAGCACAGGAACACTCGGTCCGGGCATGGCATTTGGTACGACCTGCGCCGAAACGGTACGAGCGTGCATCACGACCAGAGCTGCCGCGGTGATGAGCGGAATGCCGCGGGAACGGGAGAGTGTTCGCATGTCGATCCTTGGATTATGAGTTGGCGTCGGGAGAACGACTAAGTATCACTTGGATACTTATTCCTCGTTCGGGCTTCAGAGGGATCCGTCGTCGCCCTTCCTACCGAGCATTCGACAGCGCAAATCGAACAGGAGACGCCCGGATCATTGCACCATGCACATGTCTCCGGCTGGATCAGTATGTCGGTTGGTCGGTGCATCAGTTGATCGGCTTTGTCGGTCGGTGCATCCATCGGCCCAGCGTCCGGCTCTGGCGCACTGACACAACTCAGAGCTGCGTCGATCCAACCCCTCGCCGCCGCTTCTCGATCTCGATGACGAGATTCTGCACGTCGTTCGGGCTGACTCCCGGAACACGTGCAGCCTGGGCGAGCGTACGTGGGCGCAATGCGGCCAGCTTCTGCCGTGCCTCGAAGGAGAGGGATAGCATCTCTCTGTAAGGGAGCGCGCCGTCGAGTGGAAACTCACCCATACGGCGCAACCTCTCGGCCTGCGTCCGCTCCCGTTCGAAGTAGCCGGCGTACTTGAGCTCCAGCTCCGTACTCACCACAGCATCCGCGGGAAGCTCCTGCCCAATGCCCGCGACACGAAAGAGATCCACGAGTGCGACAGACTGACGCCGCGCCACCTCGGCAATTCTGACAGCGTGCACCAATGGTGTGCTGTCCGCTGCCTCGAGCACCGGCGCCGCGACCTCCGGAGTGATCGACGTCTCCTCGGCCAGCCGGTGCGCGCGTCGCTCGGCATCCAGTCGGGCGGCAACGACATCGCGCTCACGCGCGTCGTAGAGGTCGAGCGCGACACCGATGGGCGCGAGACGACGCAGCGCATTGTCCTGTCGGATCGACAGCCGGAACTCGGAGCGCGACGTGAACAATCGATATGGCTCGTCGACGCCGCGGTTGACGAGATCGTCCACCAGCACGCCGATGTACGACGTCTCACGGCCAAGAATGAGCGGCGCCCCGCCGAGCGCATGCCCCGCGGCATTCACCCCGGCGACCAGTCCCTGCCCCGCCGCTTCCTCGTATCCCGTCGTGCCGTTGATCTGGCCGGCGAAGAACAATCCTGGTACGGCGCGAACCTGCAGCGTCGCGTCCAGTTGCGTGGGCGGATAGTAGTCGTACTCGATCGCATATCCGGCGCGCGTCATGCGCACCTGCTCCAAGCCAGGCACAGAGCGGAGGATTGCGAGCTGCACGGGTGCGGGCAGGGACGTCGAGAGACCGTTGACGTATAGCTCGTGAGTATCGTGTCCCTCGGGCTCGAGAAAGAGCTGATGCCGCTCGGCCGCAGGGAACTTGACGATCTTGTCCTCGACAGACGGACAGTATCGCGGGCCGCGCGACGCGATCGCACCCCCGTACATTGCCGACTCCCCGATGTGCTGCGCGATGATCGCCTTGCCTTCCGCACCGAGGAAGGTGATCCAGCAGGGTAGCTGCGCTGGATGTCGCGTCGAGCCATCTGCACGGCGGCGACCGTCCGCCCAGAAATGCGACCACGAGAAGTCGAACTCCTCGATCTCGCTTTCCTGGCGATCGAGCACCTCCCAACCAACCGACCGACCGTCGACACGCGGCGGCGTGCCCGTCTTGAAGCGCGCGACCTGCAACCCGACCTGTTCGAGCTGCTCGGCGAGGTGCGTCGCCGAACTTTCACCGGCCCGTCCACCAGCGAGCGACGTTGTCGTCCCAATGTGGATGCGACCGCGAAGGAACGTGCCTGTGGTGACGACGACGCTTCGCGCACCGAACCGGCGTCCCTCGAGCGTCTCCACGCCGGCAACGCTACCATCGCTGCTGAACACAAGACGCGCGACGGTGCCCTGTACTGTCTCGAGTCGGGACTGCTGCTCGATCAACGAGCGAACGGCCCGGCGATACAATCCTCGATCGCACTGTGCGCGCGGCGCCCAGACGGCCGGCCCTTTGCTGCGGTTCAGCATCCGGAACTGGAGCATCGCGAGATCAGTCGCGCGGCCCATGATGCCGCCAAGCGCATCGACCTCTCGCACGACCGTTCCCTTCGCCACGCCACCAATGGCTGGATTGCACGACATCTGCCCGATGGTCTCGAGCGCGCTCGTCACGAGGGCAGTGCGGGCACCACGGCGTGCAGCGGCGACGGCCGCTTCCGTTCCGGCGTGCCCTGCGCCGATGACGAGCACGTCGAATTCGGCCTCAAACGGCGGGAACGACTTCGACATCATGGAAAGATAGCCGGTGCGGGATAACTTGCCTGGCTCACGCTGCGCAGCGACAGACTCACCACCAGGAGAGCCACATGCCGGTGAACGTGACCCGGGGCGTCCCAACGCTCCTCTTTCGACGAGATGCGTATGAACGAGCAGGCCTCACGCGGGCTGCGCTCGACGCACGGCTCGGGCTCACGGACACCGAGTTTCAGGTCGAGGGCGATCTCGTGGCGCTCGGGCCGATCTATGACGTGGATGCCCTCGGCACACTGGTGGACGAGCTCGAGCACGTCGGCCTTACCTACTACGAGGACTTCTTCGAGCTGAGTGGAAGCTGGCCCGAGTGGCTCGCGATCACCGCGCGCGCGGCTAAGAAAGCTTCGTAGGAAGCGGGGGCGGGGGCGTCACTTCGTCGACGGTCGTCGGCGTCAACGGACCGCGCCGCAGCATGCCGCTCCAGTTGCACCGGTAGCACCAACTCGTGCGGCACATGGGAAGGAGTCGGTTCCAGGCGCGCGACTGCACATGGAGCGTAATGGCGTCGCAGTTGGGACACCGGTCACCCTGTGGTAGGATGTAGTAGAAGAACACCGTCGCCGCGACCGCACGCAGGATGAAGAATCCTGCGAAGACGAGAAGGAAGATCACGGCATCGGACATCGGCTCCTCGCGGCACGCGCTACATGGGAGACCTCGGCGTGCCTGTACGCGCCACACCGCGTAGGACGTGCCAGCGAGACGGCGCCGACGTCAGAGGCGTGATTCCACCAACGCCCAGAGCTCGACGAACGCAACGTCGTCCTCGACGCGCTCGATGCAAACCTCGATACCTTCCTCCACGGCGCCCTCGTCGATGGACCGTGCTCGGAGGGTGTGGTTTCCGTCATCCTCGCCGAGCAAGATCGATCCCTCGCCGCCGGCTGGAATGGCCCGCGTGACTATGGCCACATGCCCCTGAAACAGGTAGCGTGGGTCGTCCGGATCGTGCTCGGGCCGCAGACGCGCCGTGGCAATCGCGAGCCGAGTGACGAGCGCCGCCCAGGCCAGCCCCAACACGATGGCGACACCACTAGCGCCGACGAACGACAGCGTGCCGTGCCGAGCAAGTAGGTAGCCGGCGATGCCGGACATCACGAGGAAGGCGGCGATCGCCGGCTCGGAACGACGTAGCGGCATGCCGCCGACCCGGCGCGCACGGCGTCGCTCGGCACCGAAAAACATGATACGGACCGCGAGCAGCAATCCGGCGAAGAAGGCAATGAGATAGACGTAGGACATCAACGGCCGAGGTAGGTTCGGAAGAAGCTGATCGTCAATAGCCAGGCGCGGCGGGACGCCTCGAAGTTCGCGCCTCCCTGTCCGTCCTGCTGGCGGAGAAAGCCGTGGCCAGCACCGGGAAACGTATGCGGCTCGAAGCTCTTCCCAAGCGCGCGCATGGCGGAATCAGCCGGCGGCACGGTGGCACCGACGCGCGCGTCCTCACCGCCGTACAAGCCGAGCACCGGCACGTTCACGTTCGCCAGGGAGGAGGTGGCTGGCGACGTTCCGTAATACACGACCGCCGCGCCGAGTCCGGGTGGGCTGACCACCGCATGCGCGAATGAAATGCCCCCGCCCCAGCAGAAGCCGATGATGCCGTACCGCTTCTCCGCCGCGGGAAGAGACGTTCCGTACTGACCGACTGCAGCGAGCTGGCGTTGCACGTCCGCCGGCTGAAGGATGCGGATCGCCGATGTCGCCGCCGCCGCCGCGACTGTATCGGTTCCCGCCACTGGCGTCACCTTACCCGTGAGGAGATCTGGCGCGATGGCGATGAAGCCATCGGCGGCAAGTTGATCAGCCACGCCACGCACCCACCCTGAGAGCCCAAAGATCTCATGCACGACGACCACGACCGGCGCCTTGGTGGAGCGTTCCGGATATACCACCCATGCGCGAACGCTGTCGCTCGGTCCGGTTCTAATGGTCACGTATTCGCCATGGCGCGGTGATACGGCCAGACGGGCGGCGACAGTGATCGCGCTCGCGGGGATGCCGGAATCACTGGCAGTGGAGCTCGACGACACGCGTCCTGTCGGTGCGGCGTGGTCGCTGTGCATGTCAACCTCTGGCGCATGGCGAGCGCAGGCCGAAAGCGTGAGGACGAGAGGCGTGATCGTTCTGCACGAGCGTGACGCGAGATGGGACATTCCAACCCCCGCGGAAAGGAAAAAACGATAGCCACCAGCGGCTATGATGTCGCAGATATGGCGGTATTGTGATGTTACATATGGCGCGCCTTATTGTCGAGTGCGGCACAAGGCGCCCTTCGAGCGCTCACGGAGAGCTCTTGTAACTGCTGAGCATGTTCTTGCTATGCTATCGGCCACCTGCTGCAAATGCTGAGATCGTTGCGAGCGCGCACCAGATCCGATCACGCCACTGATGAGATGGCTCGCTGCCGCTCAACAACCTCTGAAAGGAACCGAACAACGCGCTCCTCGGCATAGTACGTCGGCCGCCACGGCACTGCCCCACTGATGAATCCGACATGCCCACCATGCTCTGTGAACTCAGAGATGAGACATGGGCTCGATCGCGCCATAACCGCAACATCACTCAGGACATCAGGTGGCAGGAACGGGTCGTCGATCGCACTAAGCAGCAATGTCGGCCGACGGATCCGGGTGAGAAAGTTGATCGAGCTGGATTGGCGGTAGTAATCGGCTGCACCGTCAAAACCATGCAAGGGCGCCGTAACAGCGTCGTCGAACTCGAAGAGGGTGCGCGCCGCACGAAGGCGACGCTCATCGTACAGCCCGGGCTGCTGCGCCAGCTTCGCAAGCGCCTTGGCGCGAAGGGTTCGCAGAAAATGCCGGCCATATATGCGCGAGAAGCCGTGTTCGATGTACCTAGCGCTCCGCGCGAGATCGAACGGGGTGGACACGGCAGCCGCAGCTCGGAGCTGTGTCGGAGCGCCCTCCCCCTGCTCACCCAACCACTTCAGCAGCACGTTCGCGCCGAGTGAGAAGCCGACTGCGACGAGGGACTGCGCAGGATGCTCGCGGACCAAGCGGCGGACGACGACGTCGAGATCGGTCGTCTCTCCCGAGTGATACATGCGACGAGCACGCGGAATCTCTCCGTTACAGCCGCGAAAGATAATGACATCGGCGGCCCATCCACGACGGCGCGCACACGCGAGCATCCCACGGAGGTAATGCGAGCGGATGGTCCCCTCGAGACCGTGAAGAATGATGAGGCGCGCCGTCCGTGGCTCGCCCGGGCCGGATGCATCGAGCCGCTGGATCTCCAGCTCGTCGCCGTCGGGTGTCGGCCACCGCTCGGCACGGGTGACGACATCGGGCACGCGGCGCACGAGCTTTCCCCAGAGGGTCTGGAGATGTGCGCCCGGTACCCACCACGCGGGGCTATAGGTAAGTTCGCTGGAGTGGCTCACGACAGAACGAAAGTATCCAGGGCGCGGCCGATCGCCGCTCTTCCAGTAGGAAACGGCACCGACTTCATGGACGTTCAGATCTTTGGCATCAAGAAGAGCGCTGGGACGAGGAAGGCGCTTCGCTTCTTCGCCGAACGTCGCATCAAGACGCACTTTGTCGACCTCATGGAGCGGGCGGCCTCACGCGGCGAGCTGACACGCTTTGCGCAGAAGTTCGGGGTACAGGCGCTGATCGACGACGGGTCGCGCCGATTCAGCGAGCTGGGGCTCCGCACGGCGAGATACGGCGACGAGCGCTGGCTTCAGATTCTGACGGACGAACCGCTCCTGCTCAAGGTGCCGCTCGTGCGGCGAGGAAACGCCCTCACGATCGGGGCGGACGAAACGACATGGAAGAGCTGGCTCGCGTCGTGACGCGCCTGATTTACAGGACACTACGCGCATGACGCAGATTGCTGTTGGCGGGGTGGCGGTGGAGTTCGGTGCCACCACGCTGTTCAAGGACATCACATTCACGGTGAGCGTCGGCGAACGCTGGGGCGTCGTCGGCCGGAACGGCACGGGCAAGACGACGTTGTTCAAGCTCCTCACGGGTGATCTCGCCCCATCGAGAGGCACCGTATCGCGGCAGAGCGGCCTCACGCTGTCGTTGCTCGGGCAGCATCGGGACTTCGGCACTGCCAGTACGGTGTGGGAGGCGGCCGCCGGCCCGTTTGCCGAGTTGTTGGCGCTGGAGCAATCGCTGGCCGAGCAGGCAGAGGCGCTCGCCACCACGCACGACGAAGCCGCGCTGGCGCGCTACGGGCGCGACCTCGAGCGCTTCGAGCGCGAAGGTGGCTATACAATCGCGCCGCGCGTCGACGCGGTCCTTCAGGGGCTTGGCTTCGACGCTGCCAAGGCGCGCACGCAGCCACTCGTGCAGCTCAGTGGAGGGGAACGCGGCCGCGTCGGGCTGGCACGCCAGCTCGTTGCGCCGTCCGACATCCTCCTGCTCGACGAGCCGACGAATCACCTCGATCTCGAGACAACGCGATGGCTCGAGCAGTATCTCCGGGAGGCGGATCGCACGATCATCCTCGTGAGCCATGACCGCGCCTTCCTGGCGGCTGTCGTGGACCATGTGCTGCACTTCGAGGGCGACACGGCATTTCCGTACGTCGGCGGTTACGAGGCGTTTGTACAGCAGCGCCAGGAGCGGCGGCTGACGCAGCAGCGAGCCTTCGACAAGCAGCAGAAGGTGATCGCTGCGCAGATGGACTATATCGCGCGCAACATCGCCGGCCAGAACAGCAAGCAGGCGAAGGGACGTCGCAAGCTGCTCGAGCGGTTGCCGCGCCTTGGCGCGCCGATCGGCGAGGAAGGAACGATGGCGCTACGCCTCGAGGTGGCCGAGCGTGGCGGTGACCAGGTGGCGATCGCTGAGGACCTGCGCATCGCTGTGGAGGGACGCGTGCTGATCGAGCACTTCACCGGCCGCATCATGCGGGGGGATCGGGTCGGCATCATCGGGCCCAACGGCGCCGGTAAGTCCACACTGCTTCGCACGCTCGTCGGGGAACGCGCCCCGGACGGCGGCGGCCTGCGTGTCGGCAACTCCATTCGGGTGGCCTATTACGACCAGCAACTTGCCCAGGTCCCGCTCGACAAGACGCTCTACGCGGCGATCAACGAGCTGCGGCCGCAGTGGGAACGTCGGCTCGTCCAAGGCCACCTCGGGCGCTTTGGCTTCTCGGGCGACGAGGTGCAGCGAAAGGCGGGAACGTTGTCAGGGGGCGAGCGGGCTCGTGTCGCGCTTGCCATGCTCATGCTGACCCGGGCCAACCTGCTCGTTCTCGACGAGCCCACCAACCACCTCGACGTCGAGACGATCGAAGTGCTCGAGGATGCGATCGAGACGTACGAGGGGACGGTCATCATCGTCAGTCACGACCGTGCCATGTTGCGGGCGTTGGCCAGCAGGGTGTGGGTATTGCACGACTGCCACATCACTACCTTCGATGGCACCTTTGCCGAGTGGGAGATCGCGAGTGAAGAGCGAGCGCACGCGGCCGCCGTGCGCGCGGCGGAGGAAGTGGCGCTGCGTCGCGTAGGAGAAAAGAAGCGCACCGCTCGTAAGGAGCAGCAGGTATCGTCCGGCAAGACGGACTCACGTCGGGCGATTCGGCAGGCGCGAGAGCGGGCCGTGGAGGCGGAACAAAGGGTGTCCGAGCTGGATAGTGACGTGACGAGATTGACGAAGACGCTGGACGACCCGGCGCTCTACACGACGCCTGGCGGCGTCGAGGATGCGCACAAACTCGGCGCGCGACTCGATTCACTGCGCGCGGCGCTCGACCAAGCGATCGCGAGGTGGGAACAAGAGACCGCGGCGCTCGAAGCGCTCGAGGCGGTCGAGCGAGAGACCGTCCAATGAGGGAGGCACACCGGTGACTCCGTGGGTTCAGCGGCTGATCGTCCTGAACATCCTGATGTTCTTCGTGCAGATGACTGCCCCCGCCTTCGCGAGCCAGCTGGAGCTCGTGCCAGCGTTCGTGCTGGCACGGCCATGGACGATCGTGACGTACATGTTTCTGCACGGCGGGCTCGGACACATCTTCTTCAACATGCTCGGCCTGTATGTGTTCGGGCCGCGCGTGGAACAGCGCATCGGCTCGGAGCGGTTTGTCGCGCTCTACTTCATCAGCGGCATCTCAGGGGCGCTGCTCTCGCTCCTGTTGGGAAACTACATGGCGGTGATCGGCGCCTCAGGGGCCGTGTTTGGCGTGACACTCGCCTACGCGCGCTTCTGGCCGCGCGATCGGGTGTACGTCTACTTCGTAATTCCGGTCGAGGTCCGCTGGCTGGTGATCATCTACGCTGCGATCTCGATCGTCGGGTTCGGTGGAGGCATCGCCCACTTCGCACACCTCGGCGGATTCGCCGGTGCGATGCTGTACCTACTCTACCTCGAGCACGCACAGGGCACGAAGCGCTTCCGCCGCACTGCGACCGCGCCGTTGAAGGAGCGCGACGCCATGCTCGGCAACTGGCGCAACGTGAATCGCGCTGCCGTGCACGACGTCAACAAGGCCGAGGTCGATCGTATCCTCGACAAGATCAGCGCATCGGGGCTCGCGAGTCTCACGCCGCAGGAGCGACTTTTCCTGTCGAACTTTGTGCCGCCGGATGACCGGAAGCCCAGTTGACCAATTCACGTTCCGTCAGAATTCTCCGACGAAATTGATCTCCGGCTCGAGCTCGTAGCCGTGCTTCTCTGTCACGGCACGCTGCGCATGCTGGATCAGGGCAATCACGTCGGCGCTCGTGGCCTCGCCGAGGTTGACCATGATGTTGGCGTGGATGTGGGAGATCTGTGCGTCGCCGATGCGATAGCCCTTGAGGCCGCAATCATCGATCAATCTACCCGCGCCCACTCCCTCGATCTTCTTGAAGATCGAGCCGGCGCTCGGGTGCCAGTCGAGCCAGGGATGCCGACTGCCGCGCCAGCTCAGGTTCTCCTGCATGATGCGATGCATCACGGCGGGATCGCCCCTCTCCAACGTGAAGGTCGCGGCGAGGGCTACGTCCTTCCGGTGGTGGAAGATGGTATCGTCATAGCCGAACCGTACGTAGTCCCGATTCACCGTCTTCCGCTCGTTCTCCTCGCTCAGAATGTCGGCCGACTCGAACACTTCGGCGATGAACATGGTGCGCTCACGTGCAGGCGCGGGGGAGAGGAAATGCAGGTTCTGCCAGATGGCCCCTCCAACGGTGCTCGGAATGCCGACGTAATGCTCCAGCCCCGACCACCCACGCCGAACGGCCTCCGGGATCAGCGTGGACATCACGGCGCCGCTCTCCACCCAGACACGGCCGTCTTCGTGAAAGACGGTATGTGCTGCTACGTTCCTGATGACGAGACCGCGGACTCCTTTGTCGGCGATGAGGACGTTCGCACCGAGGCCGAGCACGAAATACGGAACCTGCGCGGTGCGAGCGGTTAGGATGGCGTGCGCGAGATCGTCGGCGGTGTCCGCCTCATAGAGCAGATCGGCGGGACCGCCGATCTTGAAAGTCGTATAGGGTGCAAGCGCCACGCTGCGTCGAAGCGCCGAGCCATGCAGCTCCGAGGCTACATGCTCGAGCGCCGCCCGGTCGATCGGCGGCGTCGCGGATGGCGAGGGGATCTTGGACATGAGTCAGGGAAAGAAATCATGAGAGTCGGGCAATCGCTACCGGGCTCGCCACGGAGCCGGCTGCTCTGGACGACGCTGGCTGCTGCGCTGTGCCTCCTGACCGCCGCGCTTCCCGCCTGGGCTCAGCGCGCGGAGTTGGAGAAGCGGATCAAGCGCGACACGCTCGCCAACGGGCTCGAGGTGATCGTCGTGGAGAATCACGGCGTTCCGCTCGTGACCATCGAGGCGAATGCGCGCAACGGCTCGTTCACGCAGCCGCCGACGTACGAGGGGCTTTCGCACCTCTACGAGCACATGTTCTTCAAGTCGAACGTGAGCTATCCCATACCGGAGCAGTTCGTCGCCCGGGCCTCCGAGCTCGGAGCGGTGTTCAACGGCACGACGCAGGAAGAGCGGGTCAACTACTACCTCACCGTGCCATCCGACAGCGCGATGCCGGCGCTGTCCTTCCTGGCGTCTGCGCTGCGCAGTCCCCTCTTTCGCCCAGACGAGCTCGAGCGCGAACGGGCCGTGGTGATCGGCGAGTACGACCGCGCCGAATCCGATCCCGGCTACGCACTCCAGACGGCGATGGGTAAGGCACTCTGGGGGAGCGCCTGGAGTCGCAAGAACCCACTCGGCGAGCGGGCGGTGATCCTCAAGACAACGCCCGAACAGATGCGCACGATCCAGCGCAAGTACTACGTGCCGAACAACACCGCGCTCATCGTGGCCGGAGACGTGACGGCCGACTCCGTGTTCGCCGCGGCACGCACGCTGTTCGGCGACTGGCTGCGTGGCGTCAGTCCCTTCGTCACCGATCCCATTCCACCTGTTCCTCCACTCACCGGGAACAAAGGGGTGATCGTGGAGGAACCGGTCAACGCCGTCATCGCCATGATGCAGTGGCATGGACCGGGTGCACACACGGACACTCCGGCCACGTACGCCGCGGACGTCTTCTCCGACGTGCTCAACCAGCCGGGATCGCGCTTCCAGCGCAAGCTCGTGGACAGCGGACTATGGCAATCCGTTCTCGTGAACTACTACACGCTGAATCAGGTCGGCCCGATCACGATCAGCGGGGTGGTGGCGCCGGAGAAACTGCGCGAAGCGATCGCTGCGCTCGACCGTGAGCTGCTGGAGGTCGTGAAGCCCGGCTACATCACGGCCGACGCGGTGGATGGGGTGAAACGACAGCGTATCGTGGGAACGATGGAGAGCCTGGAGCGCTCATCGGGCTTTGCGCACCAGCTCGGATTCTGGTGGGCCGTGACGGGACTCGACTACTTCTTCGGCTATGTGGACACGATGGCGAAACAAACGCCCGACGATCTGCGGCGTTATGCCGCCCGCTACATCGTCGGGAAACCGCGCGTGACCGGCGTGCTGCTCTCGCCGGAGACGCGCCGTGCGCTCAAGCTGACCGAGGCGGAGCTGACCGTGGGAGGGACGCCGTGAGAAGCGTCGCTCTGCTGCTCTGTGTTGCCACGACTGCTGGGGGCGCGGCGTCGTCAGCCGCGCCTGCGCACGTGTACGCGGCGGCTCGTCCTACGTCCCCCCGCACGATGTCCCCGCCCGACAGCGCGACGACCACCAAGTTCGAGGTGGCGGGAATCCCGGTGATCCTGCGGCACAACACGGCGAACGACGTGGTCGTGGCCAACCTCTACCTCCTCGGTGGCGCGCGCCAGCTCACGCCGCAGACGGCGGGGATCGAAGCAATGCTGCTCGCGGCGAGCGAGCGCGGGACGAAGAAGTTCCCAGGGTCGGTGCAGCGCCAGCGGACGGCACGTCTTGGAAGTACGATCACCATCGACGCGGACGACGATTGGAGCGCGATCGGCCTGCACGCCATCCGTGCTACCTTCGACTCCACGTGGGCGCTACTCGCTGACCGCGTCATGGCGCCGACGCTCGACCCCAACGAAGTGGCACTCGTGCGCGACCAGATGATCACGGCAGCCCGGCAGCGTGGCGTCGATCCGGACGACGCCGCCACGCAGCTTGCCGATAGTCTGCTGTACCAGCAGCACCCGTATGCCATCCCCACTACCGGCACCGCCGTGTCGCTGGCGGGAATCACGGTGCCGCAACTGCGGCAATACCATGCGCAGACTTTCGTGACGTCGCGCATGCTGCTGGTCGTCGTCGGCAACGTGGACCGGCCACAGATCGAGCGGCTGGTGCGTTCGACGATCGGAACGCTGCCGCGCGGGACCTACAAGTGGACGCCGCCACCACCTCTGCCCGACGGCCCACGGGCGACGGCGTTCGACAACCGTCTGCTGCCGACGAACTACATGCTCGGCTATGTACCCGGGCCGCCAGCGACGAGCCAGGACTACACGGCACTCCGAGTGGCCACCGCCGTGCTGTCCGGTCGCCTCTTCACCGAGGTGCGCTCCCGGCGCAATCTCAGCTACGCCGTCGAATCACCATTCCGCGAGCGCGCATATGCGATGGGCGGCCTGTACGTGACGACCGTCGATCCGAACGCCGTACTGCGCATCATGCGCAACGAGCTCACGGCATTGCAGACCGAGCGCGTGGAAGCCGACGGCCTCAAACGGCTGGAGCAGCAGTTCATCACCGAGTACTACCTGAAGAACGAGACGAACGCCGATCAGGCCAACGTACTGGCGCGCGCGGAGCTCTATCGGGGGGACTATCGTGCCGCGGACCGGTTCATGGAGGAGCTCCGCCGCGTGACGCCGGCTGACGTGGAACGGGTCGCGAAGAAGTACCTGACGAACTTCCGTTTCGCATACGTCGGCGACACGACCAAGGTCGACCGGTCGCTGCTGGAACAGTTCTAGTGCGTGGGTCGCCGTTCACCGCGGCGGCCGGCCAGCTCGTGCTGCTAGCGTGGTGCGCACGTCGGCCAACGAGCTTCCCACCGCGTGCAGCGCGACGAGTGCGTGATAGACCAAGTCCGCCGCTTCCTCGCGCGCGCGGGCCGCGTCACCGTCGGCGCAGGCGGTGATCAGCTCCGCCGCTTCCTCGCCGATCTTCTTGAGACGCAGATTACGGTCACTGAACAGGCGACGGGTGTAGCTCGGCGTGTCGCTCGCCGCGGAGTTGTGGCGTGCTGCGATCGTCGCATCCAGCACAGCCAGCGCATCGGTAGCGAGCGCTGTGTCACCAAAGCACGAGACCGTTCCCGTGTGACATGCCGGACCGGCCGGTGTCACGCGAGCGAGCACCGCGTCGCCGTCGCAGTCTGCGCTGAGCGAGACGACGCGCTGCACGTTCCCGCTCGTTGCGCCCTTGTGCCACAGTCCACGCGTGCGAGAGCGGTAGTGCATCTCGCCGGTGGCGATCGTGCGCTCAATCGCCTCACGGTCGGCCTGGGCCACCATCAGCACCGCGCCGGTCGCTGCATCCTGCGCCACGACCGTCACGACGCCACGTCCCTTCTCGAAGTTCAGCGTATCGACGTCGAGCATTGTCACTCGGAAGTTGAGGAGAGCAGCTCCCGCACGTCGGCGGCGAGCAGCCGATTCGTGGCGATCACACTTCCGCCGAACGCCGTGTCATGGCCGTTCCAATCGGTGAACACACCGCCAGCCTCGTGTATGATCGGCTGCAGCGCCGCGGAGTCCCATGCGGACATGACCGGATCGCACATCGCCTCGGCGCGTCCCGTGGCCACGAGCAGATAGCCGAAGCAGTCCCCCCAGCTCCGGCTCACCGCAGCGGCGCGTGACAGGCGCTCCCATCCCGCACGTCGCTGTGGATGCCCGAGAAAGCGTTCGTCCGTGGTCAGCACGGTCGCGCGGGCGAGCGATCTCTCGCTGGACACGGTGCACCGACTGCCGTTCCACCAACACCCAGCGCCCGGCGCCGCGGCGACCAGCTCGCCGACCGCGGGAAAGTACGCGGCGCCGGCGAGCACCGTCTCTCCCTCACACAGCGCGACGAGCGAGCCCCAGAGGGGTACGCCATGCACGAACGACTTCGTCCCGTCGATCGGATCGACCACCCAGCGCCGACGTGCTCCCGGACGCTCGTCGCCGAACTCCTCTCCGAGCACGCCGTCGTCGGGGAAGTATCGACGCACCCATTCGCGCGCGGCCTGCTCTGCCGCACGGTCGGCAGCGGTCACCGGCGATCCGTCGGCCTTGGTCTCCACGGCGAGATTGGAGCGATAGTGGCGCAGCGCAATGTCACCGGTAAGCCGCGCGAGCTCCGCCGCTGGCGCAATGCGTCCGTCGAGCGACGATGCCACGTCGCCGGGCGCGGTGCTGCCGCTCGTGCCGCCGCTCGTGCCGCCGCTCGTGC
>CAYTKA010000009.1:15168-50113 GCA_964438255.1 uncultured Gemmatimonadaceae bacterium
ACGTCGCCGGGCGCGGTGCTGCCGCTCGTGCCGCCGCTCGTGCCGCCGCTCGTGCTGCCGGCACTGCGTGATGCGCTCATGCCGCGCGCACCGGGATTCGCGCTGCGCGCATGGCGTCTTTCACGGCGCGCACCGAGGTAATCCCATCGTGCAGAATCCCTGCGAGCAGCGCGGCGTCGGCACCTCCGACGTCGAGCACCTCGCACACGTGCTCGGCGTTCCCTGCGCCCCCCGATGCGACCACCGGCACGGCCACGGCCTCGGCCACGGCGCGCGTGAGGGCGAGGTCGTAGCCACGGCGGGCGCCGTCGCGATCGATGCTGGTGAGCAGCACCTCACCGGCCCCGCGACGCACACATTCCACCGCCCAGGACACGGCCTCGAGTGACGTGCGCTCGCGTCCACCCTTCACGTACACACGCCATCCATCGGTGTCGCGCTTGGCATCGATGCTGGCGACGACACACTGGGCGCCGAACCGTTCGGCGGATTCTGTAAGCACCTCGGGCCGTGCGACGGCCGCCGAATTGATGCTCACCTTGTCGGCTCCCGCGCGCAGCGCACGTCCCACGTCGTCGGCCGACCGGATCCCGCCGCCGATCGTCAGCGGAACGAACAAGCGCTCCGCGGTCCGCCGCGCGACGTCGAGCAAGGTGCCGCGCTCCTCGGCGCTCGCCGAGATGTCGAGAAACACGACTTCGTCTGCCCCCTCGCGCTCGTAATGCGCCGCCAGGTCGACCGGATCACCGACGTCGCGCAGGTTGACGAACTGCGTCCCCTTGACCACGCGCCCGCCCTTCACGTCGAGACAGACGACGACACGCCGGGTGAGCATCACTCCTCCTCGATGCGAAGGGCGACCCCGCCCTTGGTGCTGAATACGGCGCCGGAGTCGACGAATGCATCGCGCACGGCGAGACCGAGCGCCTTGAATGCGGCTTCCACGATATGATGCCGGTCCTTGCCGCGCAGCACACGGAGGTGCAGCGTCGCCTTGGCGTTGTCGCTGAACGAGCGCATCCAGTGGTCGTACAGCGTGCTCGGCAGCGGGCCACGATAGTAGGGCCGACCGCCGAGGTCGAGCGCGCAGTGCACGAGCGCGTCGTCCATGGGAATGGTGCGATCGCCGTAGCGGGCCGCCGTTGCCGGGAGCAGGTCGGCCAGGGCTGCGCCGAGGCAGATCGCGACGTCCTCGATCAGATGATGCGGCAAATCGCCCGCGGCTTGCAGTGAGAGGTCGAGCCCACTGTAGCGCGCGAAGGTGACGAGCATGTGGTCGAGAAACGCCTCGCCGGTGGACACCGACGTCTTCCCCGCGCCGCGGGTCAGCTCGCAGCGGATCTGTGTCTCTCGCGTTTCGCGTACGACGACGGTCATGTCGGTCTCACCGGATCGTGAAAATCACTCGCTGAACTCGCCCGCCACCACAACGGGATCGAGCGTGCCAGTATAGAGCGCCATGCCGATCACCGCTCCCGCAATGCCGCGGTACTGGAGCGCGCGTAGGTCCTGCATCGTCGTTACACCACCCGACGCGTACACCGGCGCCTGCGACGATTCGGCAACGTCCTCCATGAGCGGTAGGTCGGTGCCCCGCATCTGCCCCTCCCGATGCACTGCCGTGACGAGCAAGCCGCCAAGTGGCAGCGCGTTGAGGTCGTCGACGACGTCGAGGATATCGACGGGCATCGTGCGCGACCAGCCACGCGTCGTCACGCGGCGCTCACGAACGTCGCACGCGACGATCAGCTCTCCAGGAAACCGTGCCGCGAGCGCCGCAATCCACTCGGGCTCCTCGAGTGCGCGCGTGCCGACGATCACCTGCGTAGCACCGGCGTCCAGCAACTCCTCCACCTCGTCGCCGGAGCGAATACCGCCGCCCACCTGCACCGGCACGCTGGTCCCGGCGAGGAGCGACCGTACGACGTCGACGTTGGAGCCGCGCTCGGTCGCGGCGTCGAGATCGACCACGTGCAGACGACGAAAGCCGTGCCGCTCCCACGAGCGTGCGACCTCGACCGGATTCTCCAGCCGCACGCGCTCGTCCTCGTACGAACCGCCGACGAGCTGCACGCACGCGCCGTCGCGAAGGTCCACCGCGGGAATGGCGATCACTTGATCTTCTCCATGGTCCGTGCCGTGTCGAGGAAGGTGCGCAGGAAACGCACGCCCGGTGCGGAACTCTTCTCGGGATGAAATTGCACCCCAACCGCGCTTGCCGCCCGTACGGCCGCGGGGAAGCGATCGCCCTCGTGCGCCGACCACGCCGAGACGACGCGCGTGTCCTCAGGGCGGCAGACGTAACTGTTCGCATAGTACGCCATCGGCAGCGGTGCGGCGGCAAAGAGTGGATCACCTTCTACGGGCTCGACGCCATTCCAGCCAATCTGGGGGACGCGCTGCGCGTCGAGCCGGGTCACGCGTCCGGGAATGATGCCGAGCCCTGCTCCCTCGCCCTCCTCGCTTTCGTCGAACAGCAACTGCATGCCGAGGCAGATCCCGATCGTCGGCAAGCCGTCACGAATGGCTGCGCGCATCGCGTCGCGACCCGGCGCCAGACGCTCGACCGCGGCACCGAACGCGCCGACTCCCGGGAGCACGAGCACGTCCGTCTCAGCGGCACGACGAGCGTCGCTCTCGATGTGCACCTCCGTCTCTCCCCCTTCGAGCGCCTTGGCGAGCGAATGCAGGTTCCCTGCGCCGTAGTCGAAGATCGTAACTCTCACAGCACCTCCTTCAGTGCGTCGATGACGCGCTGCATGATCTCCCACGGCCCGACGCCGATGCGGAGCGCCTCGCCGTTCGAGGCGTCAAGCTCGGCGAGGTGGTGCGGCAAGCCGGCAAAGGCACGTACGAGCACTCCCCGCTCGCGCAGCTGCCGGCCAACCTGCACGGCACGCGAGGTCGGTACAAAGGCGAAGTTTGCCGCGGACGGAAGCGGCTCGAGCCCGAGCGCGCGCAAGCTGGTGAGCAGGCGCTCACGCACTGTCATGGCGAGTGCAGCATGCGTGCGCACCCAGCCGAGCGCATCATCACCGTTGCCGAGCGCGGCGAGCACGGCCCGTTCGGCGAGCGCGTTCACCTTGTACGGTCCACGTGCACGCTCCACCAGGCTCACGAGCGCTGCGCTGCCTACGCCGTAACCAACGCGGAGGCCGGCGAGCCCGAAGGCCTTGGAGAAGGTGCGCGTCACGAGCACGTGCTCGTACTTGGTCACCAGGTCGACGAATGTCTCCGGTGCGAACTCCGCATACGCCTCGTCGATGAGCACCATGCCGTGCGCGTGCGCGGCGACATACTCCACAGCGGCACGCGACAATGGGGTGGCGGTAGGATTGTTCGGCGTGCAGAGGTAGGTGATCTTCGCGCGACAGTCGACCAGCCGGTCGGCATCCACGTCATATGATGCACTGAGTGGGATCGTCACCGGCTCGAGCCCGTTGAGTCGCGCGAAGGTGGGGATCATCGAGAAGCTGGGCACCGAGAAGGCAATGCGATCGCCCGGAGCCCCGAAGGCGCGCATGGTCGCGTCGATGACGTCGTCCGAGCCGCATCCCGAGACGACGCTCACTGCGGGCGCATCCGCGAGGCCGAGGTAGCGCAGGATGGCCGCACGGAGTGGCACCGAGTACAGCGACGGATAGCGCGACAGCGTAGCCGAGGGCGCCGTGTCCAGCGCATGACGCACGGCGGGGGGTGCGCCCCACAAGTTGGTGTTGTCGCTCACGTCCACCGCACACTCGGCGAGGTCCGGAGCATAGAGCGGCAACGTGCGCACCGTGTCGCGCGCAAGAGAACGGACGCTCGAGGCACCGATGCTCATCGCTCACCTCCAGGCGCCCAGGCGCGTGCCGCAATGGCGTGGCCGGGAAGTCGCTCGGCGTCGGCGAACGCCCCCACGTCGCCGGCAAGACGAGCCGCGGCGTCGGGCGAAACGCGCTGATACGTCGTCCATCGCACGAAATCGAGCGTGGACAGTCCCGAATAGCTCCGTGCAAGCCCACCCGTGGGCAGCACGTGATTCGCCCCGGTCATGTAGTCACCGAATGCCACCGACGCACTCGCGCCGGCGAACACCGTCCCCGCATTGCGTACCTTCGCGAGCGCGCCATCCGTGTCGGCGAGCACGAGGAGCAGGTGCTCGGGTGCATACGCGTTCGCAAACGCGACCGCCGTATCCAACGTCGGCGCCCACAGCACTGCGCTCTGCCCCGCGAGCGCGGCCGTGATGATCTCGGCACGTGGCTGTGCCGGCAGCAGCTCACCGAGCGCCTGGATGATTGCCGCCGCCACACGCTCGCTCGTCGCCACTGCAACCACGGCGGCTCGGGGATCGTGCTCCGCCTGTGCCAGCAGCTCCCGCGCGACCTGATGGGCATCGGCCGTCTCGTCGCAGAGCACGAGCAGCTCACTGGGGCCGGCGGGGGAGTCGATGGCAACGACGCTCGAGACCTGGATCTTCGCCTCGGCAACGTACGCGTTGCCAGGGCCAACGATCCGGTCGACGCGCGGCACACTCTCCGTGCCGAACGCCATCGCAGCGATGGCCCCTGCTCCGCCGATGGCGAACACGCGGTCGACATTCGTCAG
The DNA here is from genome assembly GCA_964438255.1 of uncultured Gemmatimonadaceae bacterium. GTDB lineage: Bacteria > Gemmatimonadota > Gemmatimonadetes > Gemmatimonadales > Gemmatimonadaceae > AG11. The sequence continues at coordinate 19,759 of CAYTKA010000009.1, forward strand.
TGCCGCCGCCGCCAGTACGACGTCACTCGGACGACCGGCGTCGCGCGACGGCGGCGAGCAGAGCACGACCTCGCTGACACCCGCAACCCGCGCTGGTACGACGCCCATCAGCACGCTGCTCGGATACGCTGCCCGCCCGCCCGGCGCATACACACCAACGCGCTCGAGTGGAGCTGGACGCCGCCCGACGATCACACCGGGCTCGCTCTCGCACTCCTGTGTGACTGGGCGAAATGTGCCGTGAACGCGCCCGATGTTCTCGGCCGAGCGGTCCATGGCGCGGCGGAGCGCGGGGGCGAGCGCGTCGAGCGCGCGTGCCCAGAGCGCGCGCGGCACCTCGAGCGCCTCGAGCGAAACACCGTCCAGCTCCGACGCCAGCCCGCGTAGCGCCACGTCGCCGTCCCGACGAACCTGCGCGATGATCGCCGTCGTGCGCTCGCGAACGCCCGCGTCGCTCGACGTTGTGCGGTCGAACAACGCGCGTCGGTCGGCGGCGCGCAGTGCGTCGAGCGCACCACACCACCGCAGTGCTACGGCACGAGCAGCCGCGTTGGTCATGGCATCAGCCTCTCGATCCTGGTGACGAGAATCCCCTCTGCACCCAGGGCCTTGAGGTCCGCGATCGTGCGGTAGATGGACGCGGCGCCGACGACGGCGTGGACGGCCACGTACGACCCGCCGTTCAGGATGTCGATCACGGTGGGGCCGTTCAGCCCGGGGACGACGCGCTTCACCTCGTCGAGGCGATCGCGCGGTACGTTTGCCATGACATAGCGCTTGCCCCGCGCGGCGATCACGCTGCGGAGCGCCGCGACGAGCTCGTCCAGCGCACGCGCACGAGCGGCGTCACGCCGCACCATCGACGTGGTGATCAGGCGCGACGACGACTCCAGCACCGTGGCCACTTCGACGAGGCCGTTGACGCGCAGCGTCGAGCCGGTCGAGACGAGATCGACGATCACGTCGGCAATGCCGAGGTGCGGCGCGATCTCGGCAGCACCGGACACGGGAACGACTTCGACGCGGTGGCCGCGTTCGCGGAAGAACTGCTCGGTAATGCGCGGGAAGGTCGTCGCGACGCGTGCGCCGGCATCGATGTCGCTCAGAGATGCGATGTCACTCTCCTCGCGCGACGCGACGGCCAGACGGCACCGGCCGAACTGAAGATCGGCGAGCTCGTCGAGCGCACGGCCGGATTCCATCACGAGGTCGTGTCCGGTCACGCCGGCGTCGGCGGCGCCGTCGGCGACGAACTCGGGGATGTCCTGGGCGCGGACGAACAGCGCCTGAAACTCGCCGCCGAGCGACGCGGTGAGCGCTCGTGGACCGGCGGCGCGGATCTCGAGGCCGGCGTCGGTGAAGAGGTCACGCGCTTCGTCGGCGAGACGGCCCTTGTTCGGAAGTGCGATGCGGAGCATATCGTGAGGCCGCGAGGCCGCGAGAGTGTCGCGCCGGCGCCGAATGAGTTCGCGCGGCCGGCAACAAAAAAGCCCGTCCGAGAGGGACGGGCCGAGAGCCGACCGGCAGATGCGCCGGGTTGGAAGCTGGTCGCTTACCCGTGCACGTGCGTGTCGCCCCAGCCCGCCGGGCCGTGGTGGTGATGCACGTGGTGGTGGTGCGTGCGGGCGAGTGACATGAGAGCAACGTAGTCGGGGACCGGGTGCCGCGTCAACTTCGCGGCGCGCGCTGTGCAGCGCGGGGGTGGTCCGGCCGCGCCGGACCACCGCATCGGGCCAATTGCGTGCGCGGGTCTTGTGAATAAATTCACAATACTCGGCGGGGCCCCGCCGAGTAGGACGAAACCCCACGATCAAGTTTGCGGAGGCCTCCAGAAAATGCGTTTCTACGGTATTGCGCTCCTCGCGGGCGCGGCGATGCTCAGCGGCTGCGGCGGCGAAAAACAGTCCTCGACTGACACTGCTGCAGCCAACGCGGCTGCGACGAGCACGTCCGCGACGACCACCACCACTCCTGCCGCTCCGGCTACGACCCCTGGCGCAGCGCCGGCCGCCGGCGCTGCGACCGCTGCCCCGTCGATCGGCAAGACGGTCGAGGTCAAGATGATCGGCGACGCCCAGGGCTATCGCTTCGACCCGGCCAACGTCACGATCAAGGCCGGTGACGCGGTCAAGTGGGTGATGGTCTCGGGCGGCCCCCATAACGTGGCCTTCCAGAACGTCACCGACGCGGCCGCTAGTGCCCAGCTCGACGCGAACATGCCGGGCCAGAAGATGGGTCCCCTCTCCGGCCCAATGGTCATGCAGCCGAACGAAGCCTACACGGTCTCCTTCGCCAAGATCCCGCCCGGCAAGTACGACTACATCTGCACACCGCACGCGGCGCTCAACATGAAGGGCTCGATCACGGTCCAGTAACTCTCTGACCGTCGCGCGAGTACGATGCCAGTGGGGTGGATGCAATCTCGCATCCACCCCACCGTGCGTTGCGGATGCAGGGGCGCGCGACGCCGTGGCCCATCCCGTGCGCTAGCATCGGCGCCGGACGTCCGACATTCTCAGGTTACGTGCCCGTTCCAGCCAAGACACCGATATCACCCATCCGTGCCGGCCGCTCGCTGATCACCGGTTCGCGGAGGCGTATCCTCGCATGACACTGCGCCGCGGCGTGAAACGCCGGCGTCCCAGCGCGCCCTCCCCGTCGCCGGCGTTCTGGATCGGCGCGCGCGCGCGCAACGCACTCCGCCGGCCGGTGTTCATCGGAACGGTGAGCGTGGTAACCTTCGTGGCGGCGCTGGTGGCGCTGGTCGTCGTCCCGCAGCAGGCGCGGCGTACGGCGAACTCCATTCGTCCCAATGCCGCAGCTCGCCCCGACACCGAGCCCACGGTCACGTCCCTCGCCGAAGCGGAGCGTCAGGTTGCGGCTGCCGACTCGGGTATCGCCACTGCGCGCGACGAGCTGCACCACCTCATCGCGACCGCGGCGGCGGCAGTCGCCGCGGACACGACGGCCACGGGCGATACGCTGAGCCGCACGCTGCGTATGCGGCGCGATTCGCTGACGGAAGACGCCGCACTTCTGGCGCAGCTCCTTGACCGCTCGGCGAACGCGCCGTTGCTCGGGTCGTACCGCGCGTTGGCCGAAGCACCGCCAATGCGCAGCGATCCGCGCGTAAAACAACTGCTCGACTCACTCGTCGAGATCGAACGCGAGCGCGAGAGCTACAACGCCGTGGGCGGCGTGGATCCCGTATTCGTCGCACTCACGGCGCGTGCCAACGAGCTGGGACACAGCATCGAAGCGCTCGCCGACGCGCGGCGCAAGGCGCTCGAGGGCGAGCTCAAGGTGCTCGCCCCGGCTGGCCCATCGGCCGTGACGCAGATTGCGTCACGCCCACTCCCAGACACGATGGCGCGCATCGCCAAGCGCGATTCCGCGCGTGCCGTAGCCGCTCTGGTCGCGGCACGACTCGCCCGCGAGCGTGCGGAGCTGCAACGTCTCGACTCACTCGAGGAACGGGCGCGGGAGCTGGCCAGCGTCGGCGCGTCACCGCCGGCAATGCTCGCTGCAGCCCTCGTATTCGGCGCCATGCTTGGCTTCGGTGTCGCTCTGTTCGACGAGGTGCGTCGACCGCGCGCCGCTGATCCCTACGAAATCGAACGCATCACCGGCCAGCGCGTGCTCGGCGTCATTCAGCCACTACCGCCGTCACCGGAGCGTGGACGCCGCGAGGCTGATCGCAACGGGCCGAGATATCTCGATCCCGGTGCCGATGGACATCAGTTGATCTATCTCACCATCGCCACTGCCGGCACGAGCGTCGTGATGCTCACGATCACCGGCGACCATCCCGCCGTCTCCGCCGTCGTGGCAATCAACTTCGCGGCAATCGCCGCGCAGGAGGCGCGTGCGACGCTGCTCGTGGATACCGACGTCGCCGACACGGTGGAGTCGGCGCTGCATCTCGCACCCACGCCGGGTGTGGCGGGTCTCGTGGACGGTAAGGTGACCTGGCCGGAAGCCATCCGCACCGCGCGCGTGGGACGCGACCGGACGATCGACATCGTGTCGAGCGGTCACGAGATGCCGCCGATGGAGCAGCTCACCGACCTGCTCCGGCGCGACATCGGACGCCTCGCGCGACGGTACGATGCGATCGTGGTCGTGAGCTCGCCCGACCAGGCGACGCAAGGAGTGCCCGCTGCGCTTCCCATCAAAGACGTCGTCTTCTGTGCTCGCGTGGGACAGACGCCGCTCGCCGATCTGAAGAAATCGATCGAGGAGTTGGAACAGGCGGGAGGTCGCGTGCGCGGGATCATCCTGTGGAACGCGCCCGATCCAGTGTTCGAGGAGATGCCGGCGGCTCCTGCCCCCGCACGCGAGAAAGTCGCAGTCTGATTGACCGTGCGGCGTCAGGCGTGGTCGAGTCGGCCGCCATCACCGGACTGCGGGACACATTTCGGGCAGCGCGGCGAACCGTCGACTATTTCGCTGTCGTGCGGTTGGGGCCGAGCGGGAGTCGCTCGCCCCGCGACGAGTGCTCGATCAATGTCGCGAGCCGTCGGGCGCGTGTCTCCGGCTTCTTTGCGCTCACGACGTAAAACGTGGCGAGCCGCCGATACCCGGGCGGCTGCGCCTGAAAGTATGCCCATCCCCGCTTCGAGCGCTTGAACACACGGGCCGTCGCTGCATCGAACTCCGCTGTTTCGCGCTCGAAGGAGTAGATCCCCGAGCGAGCCGGGTCGCGACGCTGCCACGCGGCGAGGCCGGCAGGCTTCATTCGTCCTTCGCGGATGAGCGTCTCCGCCTTGGCCATGTTCACCTTGCTCCACACGCTCCTTGGCTGTCGGGGTGTGAAGCGGATGACGTACCGCTGATCATCGAGAGAGCGGCGCACACCGTCGATCCAGCCATAGCAGAGCGCCTCATCCACCGACTCGGGCCAGGTCATGCTGGGCTTGCCTGAATCTCTCTTGTAATAGCCGACGATCAGCTCGTTCGCCGTGGCGTGGTTGGTGTCGAGCCAGGCGCGGAACGCAGCGGCGTCGCGGAAGAAGCGCGGTGCGGGAGCCATGGAGCGAGAAGCTAGAGCAGCTCCCGATTGCGGGCCAGCGACGTGCGCCCATGCATCGGCGAATCCCCGACTGACCAGTCCGCCGTGCCGCTGCTACCCTTCTCACATGTCCTACATGTGGGCCGATACTCTGCTGTCGGCAGAGCGTGCGTATCTGCTGCGGCTACTCGGTTGGGGCGCGGCGAGCGTGCTGATCGGCACGGCGCTCATGGCCTGGTTGCGAGTGCGACATCGACCGTCGGCACTCCTGGAGCACTTTGCTCTCCAGACGGCAGTCTGGGGAGCGGCAGAGCTGGCGTTCGTGGCCTTCGCATGGCCCGCGTTGGCCCGCCATGACCTGGCAGGCGCCACCCGTCTTGATCGGCTGCTCTGGATGGCCATCGGGCTCGATATCGGCTTCGTGCTCGTCGGCCTCACGCTCGCTGTCCTGGGGTGGCGCCTCGGACGCCGGCTCGCGCTCATGGGTCCGGGCGCTGCTGTCGTGGTACAAGGCCTCGCTCTGCTCCTGCTCGACCTCCTGCTCGCGATCCGCATCTCCCGCTGATCGCCGAAAGGCACCGTTCGCGTCGGTAAACGCAAGTCATCGTGAGGTTTGTCGAGAGGTGTCACGAAACGAGTCGATGAGATCGCGAAGAGGGGCGAGTCGTGCGAGTCGTGCGAGTCGTGCGAATCGGCTCGGTGCGCAGTATCTTTCCCTCTCCTCCCCCCTCAGTGCGCGAGCACCGGCGACGTATCGTGTGACGTGACGATGACCCGCGGCTACTCCGATCGGATCAACCATGCCTTCGCCTTTGCCGCGAAGCATCACGACCGACAGGTCCGCAAAGGAACGCGCCTCCCGTACCTGACGCATCCGGCGAACGTCGCCGTGATTCTCACGCGCTACGGGCAGGACGAAGACACGATCGTGGCCGGCATCCTCCACGACGTGATCGAGGACTGCGTCCGCGACGGCTACACCCGCGAGATGCTCGAGCAGCGCATCGGCGACAAGTTCGGCCGGGAAGTGCTCGAGACCGTGCTTGCGGTGACGCACCGGCAGCTCGACGAGGAGGGGGTCGAGCTCTCGAGTGAAGAGCGGCGAGACGACTATCTCGCGCGTCTTGCTGCCGCGTCGGAGCGCGCGCGCTGGGTGTGTGCGGCCGACAAGATCCACAACGGCAGCTCGATTCTCGCGGACCTCAATCGCACGATCGATCCTGACACGGTGTGGTCACGCTTCAACGTCGGGCGACTCGGCACGGTGCGCTGGTATCGCCGCGTCTACGAGCGGCTGCGCGAGCTCGGCTTCGACGCGCCGATCATGGCAGAGCTTCGGGATGTCGCGGAAGAGCTCGAGGCCGTGTCGGCGGCGGGCGCTCGATAGGGGGAGCGAAGCCAGGACTGGGTCCTTCGGTCCTTAGCGGCTCGTACCAGCTGCTATGTACTGGTCCTGTCGTTCGCGTGCGGGGTAGGTCCGCACTACGTAATCCTCGAGAATCCCGAGGAACTCCGGCACGATGTTGTCCCCCTTGAGCGTCGTGAACAGCTTGCCATCGACGTACACCGGGGCCTTCGGCTCCTCGAACGTTCCCGGCAACGAGATGCCGAGATTGGCATGCTTGGACTCGCCTGGTCCGTTCACCACGCATCCCATCACCGCCACGTGCATCGTCTCGACGCCCGGGTGCGACTGCTTCCAGGCTGGCATCTGCTCGCGCAGATATGTCTGGATGTCTTCGGCCATGTGCTGGAAGAACGTCGACGTCGTGCGCCCGCAGCCGGGACAGGCGGTGACTTGCGGGGCAAAGCTGCGGAGGCCGAGCGACTGAAGGATCTGCTGCGCGACGAACACTTCCTCCGAGCGATCGGCGCCGGGCTTCGGCGTGAGTGAGACGCGGATCGTGTCGCCGATTCCCTTGGCGAGCAGAATGGAGAGCGCAGCGGCGCTCGCCACCTGTCCCTTCATGCCCATGCCGGCCTCGGTGAGTCCGAGGTGCAGCGGGTAGTCGCAGCGTGCGGCGAGGCGCTCGTACACCTTCACGAGATCCGGCACCTGCGAGACCTTGGCCGAGATCAGGATCCGATCGTGGCCGAGGCCGACCTCTTCGGCGAGCTCCGCGGAGCGGAGAGCGGATGCGAGCATCGCCTCGATGTAGACGTCCTTCGCGTCGCGCGGCGAGCCGGTGCGTGCGTTGTCGTCCATCAGCTGCGTGAGCAGATCCTGATCGAGCGAGCCCCAGTTCACGCCGATGCGCACCGGCTTCCCGTTGTCGACTGCGATCCGCACGATGGTGCGGAAGTTTTCGTCGCGCCGCTTGCCGCCCACGTTGCCGGGGTTGATGCGGTACTTGGCCAACGCGCGTGCGCAGTCGGGATACTTGGCGAGCAGCAGGTGCCCGTTGTAGTGAAAGTCGCCGACGATCGGCACGGTCACGCCCATGTCGGCGAGTCGCGACACGATCTCGGGGAGCGCCGCCGCCGCTTCCTCGTTGTTCACCGTGACGCGCACGAGCTGCGAGCCGGCGTTCGCCAGCGCAGCGACCTGCGCGGCCGTGGATGCGGCGTCGGCGGTGTCGGTGTTCGTCATGGACTGCACGACGATCGGATGCGCCGACCCGACAGGGACGGTGCCGACGAGTGCGGTCACGGTTGGTCTACGAGGAGCGAAAGGCACGGCAGGGCGGGTCAGGGAGACACTCGAAATCTAAAAGGTCGGTCACCGTACGGTGGCAGCCTGCGGTGGCAGCGGGGTGGGGATAGTTTCCCCCTCTGGGGGACGACGACGTGAGGCAGGGGCAGAGGATCACCACCGACGGAGCGTGCGCATGACCGACGAACGGCCGACTGACGACGCATCACGCGAGCAATCCAGCGCGGCCCCTGGGCCATCGGCGGATACCGCGTCCGCGGCGCCACCGCGCAAGCCGCGCAAGCGCCACTGGGGCGTCATCCTGTTCGGGATCTTCGTGGTGCTCCCCATGCTGCTCTTCGCCCTCTGGACGACGATCGCGCTGAACTGGTCGTACTCGAAGGGTGATCGTGCCGGCTACGTCCAGAAGTTCTCGCGAAAGGGATGGCTGTGTAAGACGTGGGAGGGAGAGCTCACGGTGATGCCCCTGCCGGGCACGATCCCGGAGAAGTTCGCGTTCAGCGTGCGCGATGACAGCGTCGCGCACCAGATCACGCGCCTCATGGGAAGTCGTGTGTCGATCACCTATGAGCAGCACCGTGGCGTGCCGCTCCGCTGCTTCGGCGACACGGAGTACTTCGTCACCGGGATCAGGCCTGTCTCGTAGTCGGCGACGATTTGCGATCACGGGCAACGACGGGCTTACCCCCCTCTATTGACCGTTCTTTTGGGCATTGCTACGTTAGCCCACGCTGAGCCCCCTCTGGCGGCCCAGCTTGTGGTGGTGGCGGGACAACGGTGAGCCCGCGGCACAGAGCATTGTCGGGGTACGGCACGTTCCGCTCCCTAGACAATCAGTTTCCTCAGGAGTGGGACATGCGTACGAAGGGCAAGGTGAAGTGGTTCAACGACGCGAAGGGGTTCGGCTTCATCACGCCGGATAGCGGCGAGAAAGACTGCTTCGTGCACTACAGCGCCATCCAAGGCAACGGCTTCAAGTCGCTGGCCGAGGGTGACGCCGTGGAGTTCGACATCGTGCAGGGCGCCAAGGGCCCGGCGGCGGAGAACGTCGCGAAGATCTGATTCGCGCCTCGTGGTCGGCGGGGCGGAGGGTCCACTCGGGCCTTCCGCCCCGTTCACTTGCGTACGGCTTCGATCCCTCGCTTCGGAGTCGGCCCTCGTCGTGGCATCGGCGCGGTTTCGAGTGCGGTGCGGAGGCGTGCGGCGACGTCGCGCTCCAGGGCGAGGCGATTGAAAGAGACACGGACGTGCCCACTCTCGTGGACAGCGTCGTCGTCGAGCGCGAGGAGCGCGGTGGCCAGCGCCAAGGCGTCACGCGTGCTGAGCTTGAGTGCGATGTGGAGCTCGCGAGCGAGGGCGAGGTGAATGAGCGCCGGGTGGGGGATTTTACGAGCCACGCCTCGTCGTTCTGCGAGCACGTTCGGGATGGTGTGATGCGACAGCAGGTTGTCGAGCCATTTCAGCGGCGCATCGATCGCAAGTGCTGCAACGGCAACGCTGTAGAGTCGCACAGGATGTTCCTATTCGTAAAGGAATAAATGTGTACGACAGTGGAGCATGCGAATATTCCTATTTTGTGAGGAACAGTACAGTCGCGCCGCCGCGCCACGAGGATCGGCGCCCACTCGATACCACGGCCGGCAGGGTGCGGTGCCGTGCGACCCGCCGAATCGTCACAGCACCGAGGTCACCGTCCTGGCACATATATCGAATTGCCCGCGACGCGCAACTCATTCCCTCTCGGAGGAACATAGCATGACCCGACGGCTTCTCGCCGTACTCGCCGCTGGTGTACTCGCCGCTGGTGTACTCGCCGCCGGACCAGCTGCCCTGCACGCCCAGAGCGCCTCGCTCGTCCTCTCCGGCGGCCTCTCCATCCCGGTGAGCGACCTCTCCAACAGCTACAACTCGGGCTACAACGTCGCCGGCGGTGTGAATTTCGGTGCGCCGATCGTTCCAGTTGGAGCGCGCATCGAGCTGGGTTACAACGGATACGATGCCAAGGGGGGCGGAGGCGTCAATGCCCGCATCATCTCCGGCACGGCGAACGCCGTTCTCAATCTCGGTCCGACCTCCGCCGCGCCATATCTCATCGGCGGACTTGGCATCTACAACCGCCACATCAACACGAACTCCGTGATCACCGTGGCAGACAAGTCGGTTGCCGGCATCAACATCGGCGGCGGTATCCGCTTCCCGCTCACGGGCATCACGACGTTCCTCGAGGCGCGCTACCACGCCATGCTCGGCAACGCCAACGACGGGACGAACTATCAGTACATCCCGATCACGTTCGGTATCGCGTTCTGAATGCCGTGCGGATGCAGGCGCGCACACCGCGCGCCTCATCCCCGCGCGACGCGATCGGCACCTGCCGTGCTGATCGTCACGGGGCGCGTCGCGCTTTCGCACGTCGCGTCGGTGTCGCACGGAGCGGGTCCTCCGGCCACTCGTGTTTCGGGTAGCGACCGCGCATCTCTTTCCGCACCTCGAAGTACGAGGAGCGCCAGAAGCCGGCGAGATCGCGCGTGACCTGTACGGGACGCCGCGCCGGCGACAGCAGGTGCAGCATGAGTGGCACGCGCCCTCCCGCGATGCGCGGGGTATCCGCCAGCCCAAAGAGCTCCTGGAGTCGTACCGCGAGCACCGGTGCCGCCGGATCGGAGTAGTCCACGGCGATGCGCGATCCGGTGGGCACGACGACATGCGTCGGCGCGAGCTGATCGAGCGCACGGCGCTGCTCCCAGGTCAGCGACTCCAGCAGGATCGCGCCGGGATCGAGGCGTTCAACGTCGGCGCGGCGCCGTAATCCCACCAACTGCGGCAGGAGCCAGTCCGCCATCGACGACGCAAGGCCCTCGTCGCTCACGTCGGGCCACGTGGCGTCGAGGCGTCGCAGAAACGCGATGCGCTGCTGCAACTGGCGTGCGTGCTCGCTCCAATGCAGCGCGAGCCCCTCGCCGCGTAGGACCGCGTCGAGAAGGATGCGTGCCACGAGTGCCTCGTCCGGCTCGCGCAGAGGCGCATCGCGCAGCACCAGAGCGCCGAGCCGCTCGCGTCGCCGCGCGCGCACGAGCCCCGCTTCGGCATCCCATTCCACGACGTCTTCGCGCACGATGTGTGGGCCGAACGCTCGCTCCACATCGTCCGCGTCGAGCGGGGCAGCGAGATAGACGCGTGAGTGCGGTACGCGCCCGTCCAACTCGGCCACAGCCAGCCACGGCGCCGCGGTGAGCGAGCTCCCCTCGTCGAGCACGGCACCGAGTCCGCCGCGCATCAAATATCGCGCGGTCGTGCCGTCCCGCCGCTGCGCGACGCGATCGGGGTAGGCGAGTGCCAGGAGACGCCCGGTCGCGTCCTCGTCGACGTCCTCTTCACGCGGCACGCCGAGCTGCGTACGCCACGCGCGACTCCGCTCACGTACCCGACGCATGGCCTCGCGATCGACCTCCTGCGTCAGCCTTCGGCCATGCTCGGCAACGAGTGCCACTCGTCCACGAAGGTCGGCGTCGCGGTGTCCAGCGTCACGGCGCACGATGTCTCGTTCCTCCAGCAGCGCCGCGATCGTGCAGGCAGTTGCGCCAGCACCTGACTCGCGCGCGCGCAGCATCATGTGCGCGAGGCGGGGATGTACGCCGAGTGCCGACATGGCACGACCGTGCGCCGTGATGCGTCCATCCGCATCCACCGCGTCGAGCTGGACGAGCAGCTCGCGCGCCTGTGCCATTGCCGCTGCGGGCGGCAGATCCAACCAACGCAGCTCGGAGGGATTGCGTACACCTGCCGCGGCAAGGTCGAGCGCGAGCGGCGCGAGGTCAGCATCCAGAATCTCCGGTGTGGATCGTGGAAGCAGCGCGGCGTCCTCTTCGGCGCTCCACAGGCGATAACACAAACCCGGCGCAGTACGTCCGGCACGTCCACGACGCTGCTCGGCCGACGCGCGCGACACACGCACCGTCTCCAGGCGAGTCATCCCGGATCGTGGGGAGAAGCGCGGGACGCGCGACAGTCCTCCGTCCACGACCACGCGCACGCCGTCGATAGTGAGGCTGGTTTCGGCGATCGAGGTGGCAAGCACGACCTTCCGCTCGCCCTTCGCAGCAGGCGCGATTGCCGCGTCCTGTTGTTCTGCCGGGAGATCGCCGTAGAGCGGATGCAGCCGCGCGTCCTCCGGAAGTGAGCCGGAGGCCAGAAGGTCGAGCGTGCGGCGAATCTCGCCGGCGCCGGGAAGAAATGCGAGTACGCTCCCTTCGTCGCGCGACAACGTGGCGCGCACAGCCGAGGCGACGGCGCCTTCGATGTGTTGATCGGCGCGGCGCGCCACATATTGCACCTCGACTGGGTACTGTCGTCCTCCGCTCGTCACGATCGGCGCACCGCCGAGCAATGACGAAACCGCCGCGCCGTCGAGCGTGGCGGACATCACGAGGACCCGCAGATCCGGGCGAAGCACGTCCTGCGACTGAAGGGTGAGCGCGAGGCCCAGATCGGCTTGCATGCTTCGCTCGTGAAACTCGTCGAAGATCACGAGCCCCACGTCGTCGAGCGCGAGGTCGGCGAGGAGCATGCGGGTAAGCACTCCCTCGGTGACCACCTCGAGGCGCGTGCGCTTGCCGACGCGCGTCTCGCCACGTACGCGAAAGCCGACCGTGTCGCCGACCACCTCGCCACGCGTCGCGGCCATGCGCCGGGCCGCGGCGCGCGCGGCCAGGCGCCGCGGCTCGAGCATGACGATGCGACGTCCGCCGAGCCACGCAGCGTCGAGCAGCGCCAACGGAACGCGCGTCGTCTTTCCGGCACCCGGCGGAGCCTGAAGCACGACGGACTGCGCCGCATCGAGTGCATCGCGCAGCGCGGGGATCACGTCCTCGATCGGCAACCAGGGGCGGGACGCCATACCGACGAATGTACTGCATGCTTCTCTCTCGTCAGGCATCGCGCCAGATTTGATGGATCGTCGCGTATGGAGCTTGACGCGTAATGCCGCAATTCGAGGTCTTTCGGAGCTCCCAGATCAGCACGACCTGTGACCGCTGTGGCGGACGCGTCGATCTGATCAAGGGTGGGGTCTGCTCACGGTGCCGGCGGATACTCTGCTACGCCCACCTCCATGGCTCCTTCTGGCGCCGGCTTCTCACCGACCTGGGTGCGGAGACCGTCTGCGTGGAGTGTCGTGCGCGCGACGACTGACGCGAAGCAACCCTCCGGCGTGTGCGCCCGGCGCGGTGCGTTGACGTCGACGGCGCGACCAAACCGTGCTAGCTTCGAAATAAGCGCAGCGCACGTGTCGCGCTGAGCCATGGCGAAGTCGTACGAGGAGAGTGAATGGACCATCGGAGAATCTCGCGCCGCACACTGCTCGCGTCGCTCGGACGAACGATTGCCGCCGGCACCGTGCTGAACGTGCTGCTCTCGCCACGTGTCAGCGCCGCCAACGCGACGACACTCACCGTGTACAAGGATCCGAGCTGCGGCTGCTGCACCAAGTGGGTCGATCACCTGCGTGGCGCTGGGCTGCGCCCCATGGTGTACGACCGGCCCGACATGGATGCGCTCAAGGACAGCCTCGGCGTTCCTGCCGATCTCCGCTCCTGTCACACGGCCGTCGCCGGCAAGTACGTCATCGAGGGGCACGTGCCTGCGGCGGACGTCAAGCGGCTATTGAAGACGGCACCGCGCGGCATCGTCGGCATTGCCGTACCAGGGATGCCTGTTGGATCGCCCGGTATGGAAATGGGCCGGCGTGCCGATCGCTATGACGTGGTCTCTTTCGCGACAAACGGGGCGAGGAAGGTATTCGCGCATCATTGATGCATGCGGCATGGCGGCGGCTCGTTCGCCGCTCCGCTGCCGCCGCGCCGATGGCGCTGCTGGCGCTGCTGGCGCTGCTGGTGCTGCTGGTGCTGCTGGTGCCGCCGGGAACCGCGGCCGGTGCACAGAACGGCGTCGGCGCACGGGAGGGGCGCGTGCCGCCACCGTTCCGTGTTGGAGAAATGCTGAAGTACGCCGTGCGATACGGGCGGCTACGAATTGGCCAGGCGAGTATGTCGGTGCTCGCTATCGAGACCGTGCGAGGCCGGCCATGTTACCACGTCGAATTTCGCATCGACGGTGGACTGCCTGGACTGCGCGTGCACGACCGGTACGAAAGTTGGATCGACACGGCGACGCTTGCATCGCGACGCCATGTGCAAGAGATTCGCGAGGTACGGTACCAGCGCTCCACGCACTACGAGATCTACCCGGAAGAGCAGAAGTACCGCGAGAATGACGAGGACTCGCTGCACGCGAGCGTGTCCGCGCCGCTGGACGAAGGGTCGTTCGTGTATTTCATCAGGACGGTTCGCGTCCCCGTCGGGCAGACGCGGGAGTTCCAGCAGTACTTCAAGCCCGATCGGAACCCGGTTGTCATACGGGCCATCCGGCGCGACACGGTCGAGGTGCCGTCCGGGCGGTACCCGACCGTCGTCGTGCGTCCGACGATCCGCGCCAAGGGGATCTTTGCCGAAGACGGCGAGGCGGAGCTCTGGTTCAGCGACGATGCGCGCCAGATGCTCGTCCAGATGCGAACCAAGTTCGCCGGCTTCTCCCTGTCGCTGCAGCTCACCGACTTCCGCACGGGCGCGCCATAGCGTAGCGCCGCGCACGCCCCCGACGCCGAGTGTCGCGTAAGCGCGCACGGCCACGGTCCGGTTCTCGCACCGCCTAGATGGGACTTCCCCGACGGTGCGAGCATGGACGCAACGGGTTTGCACGACCAACTGTGCGCAGCGATCACGAAGCGGTCGCTGGTCATGTTCGAGTACGGCGACCTGATCCGCGTCGTGGAGCCACATCGGCTCGGTGTGAACGGTGCAGGACACCGGATGCTGAGTGGCTGGCTCCGTGCCGGGTACAGCCGCTCGGATCCCGCAGGGGGATGGCGGAGCTACCTCCTGGCGGACATCCGTGCGCTGCAGGTGCTGGATGCGCCATTTGCCGGCACACGTCCGGGATATGCAGCGCACGATCCCCGTATGCGCGAAGTGTTCTGCGAGCTCACGCCGAGCGCGGTGGATACTCCCACCGAAGGTCCGTACGTCGTGTGCGAGCCCGTGCCACCGTCGCGGAACGCAGCAGCCACAAACGACGAGGGTCCGCCCGAGCAGGGGCGGACCCGGGACGGCGAAACCAGTCCGCCAAGTACGCCGGCGGGCTAGGCAGCGACGCGTTCAGATCCCCATGTTCGACGAGCGCGGCGTCGGTGGGGGGAGCAGCGCGACACGCGCGACGTCGAGCTGAGCACGCACTGCGGCAGGACCGGTGCCTCCCTCGACCTCGCGCTGCGTCACCGAGCGGGCGGCGCTGAGCGTATCGTAGACGTCTTCACCGAAGCGCGCGTGGGCTGCCGTGAACGACGACATTGGCAGCCCGTCGAGCTCCACGCCGGCACGCTCGCTCTCACGCACGAGTGTGCCAACGGCGCCATGCGCCTCACGGAAGGTCGCGCCCTTGCGCACGAGATAATCGGCGAGATCCGTCGCCATCATCGTGCTCGACAGCGCCGCCTGCATGCGCTCCGGACGGAACGTGCACTCGGCGAGCGCACCGGCTACTGCCGGGAGCACGAGGAGGAGCGTGTCGGTCGCGTCGAACAGCACGCGCTTGTCGTCCTGGAGATCCTTGTTGTAGCTCGTCGGCAACCCCTTGAGCGTGGCGATGAGCGACGTGAGGTTGCCAAGCATGCGGGCCGCCGAGCCACGTGCCAGCTCGAGCGCATCGGGGTTTCGTTTCTGCGGCATCATGCTCGAGCCGCTCGTGTAGCCTTCACCGAACTGCACGAAGCCGAACTCGGCGGAGCCATAGATGATGAGATCCTCGGCGAGACGCGACAGATGCGTACCGATCAGCGTCGCCGTGAACAGCACTTCGGCGATGAAGTCGCGGTCGCTCACCGCGTCGATGGAATTGGGCGAGATCGCCTCGAAGCCGAGCGTTCCCTGAAGCAGGACGCGCGAGATCGGGTACGCGCAGCCGGCGACGGCGCCGGAGCCGAGCGGAAGTACGGCGGCCGAGTGTGCAGCCGCCTTGAGACGCGCGCGATCGCGCTCGAGCGGCCAGAAGTGCGAGAGCAGCCAGTGCGCGGCGGAGACCGGGATGGCGCGCTGGAGGTGCGTGTACGACGGCATGAGTACCCGTTCCACCGACTCTGCCTGCTCGAGCATCACACCCTGTAGGGTGCGCACGGCGTGATCGAGCCGCTGACAGACGTCCATCGTCCAGAGTCGCGTTGCCGTCGCGACCTGATCGTTGCGGCTGCGTCCCGTGTGGAGCTTGGACGCCACGTCGCCGATCTCGTCATGCAGCAGACGATCGATGAGCGTGTGTACGTCTTCGTCGGACGGTATCGGCTTCTCGCCGCTCGCGAGTCGTGCGGCGACCGCGTCGAGCCCCTGCTCGAGCGCGCGACTCTCCTCGAGCGTGAGGACGTTCGCGCCCCAGAGCGCGACCGCCCACGCCTTGGAGAGACGCACGTCGTATGGCCAGAGCCGGAAATCGACGCCGATGGAGTTGTTGAGCGCGTCGAACTCCGGTGTGGGACCGCCGCCGAAGCGCCCACCCCAGAGCTTGTGCGACTTGCTCTCGTCGGAGCCGGATGGTGTGGCTGGCATCTCGATGGCGGTCATGGTCTCCTCCGGAGATCAGCGTCAGACGCCGGCAAGCTCGTCCGACGGCGCCGGCACCGGCGGTGACGGGGGTGACGGCGGTGCTGCGCCATTCGCGGCGGCGAGCTCCTGATCCTTGATGGCGCGCACGCGGGCCGGCAGCGCGAACAGGCGGATGAAGCCCGCCGCATCGCTCTGCTCGTACACTTCGTCCTCGCCGAACGTGACGAAGCGCTCGTCGTACAGCGCGTGGGCACTCTGGCGACCCACTACCGTCAGCGATCCCTTGTACAGGCGCAGCGTCACCGTGCCGGTGATGCGCTCCTGTGTGACGTTCACGAAGGCGTCGTACGCTTCCCGCTCGGTGGTCCACCAGCGTCCCTCATACACGAGGTCCGCATAGCGGGGTGCGATGAGATCCTTGGCCGCGAGCGTCTTGCGGTCGAGCACGAGCTGCTCGAGCTCCGAGTGCGCTGCGTAGAGCAGTGTGCCGCCGGGCGTCTCGTACACACCACGGGACTTCATGCCGACCATGCGGTCCTCCACGAGGTCGATGCGCCCGACTCCGTGCTTGCCGCCGATCGCATTGAGTGTGGCGACGAGCGCCACGGGGCCAAGCGTCTTGCCATTCACCGATACCGGCGTGCCCCGCTCGAAGCCGATCACGACGTCCTCGGGCGCATCGGGCGCCTGTGTGGGATCGGTGGTCAGCATGAACATGTCGGCGTTCGGTGCCGAGTTCGGATCCTCGAGGTTGCCCCCCTCGTGCGAGAGATGCCAGAGGTTGGCATCGCGCGAGTAGATCTTCTCCTTCGTCGCCGCAACCGGAATGCCCTTGGCCTTCGCGTAGTCGATCGCGTCCTCGCGGCTGCGGATGTCCCACTCGCGCCACGGCGCGATCACCGGCAGATCCGGCGCGTACGCAGCGTACGTGAGCTCGAACCGCACCTGATCGTTGCCCTTGCCGGTGCAGCCGTGCGCGAGTGCGTCGGCACCGACGCGGCGCGCGACCTCGACCTGGCGCTTGGCGATGAGCGGACGAGCCATCGAGGTACCGAGGAGGTACTTCCTATTGTAGACCGCACCCGCGCGCAGGGTGGGGAAGATGAAGTCGCGGACGAACTCTTCGCGCAGATCCTCCACGTAGCACTCCTCCGCACCCGAGGCGAGGGCTTTCTCGCGCACGCCGCGCAGCTCGTCCCCTCCCTGGCCGATGTCGGCGGCCACACAGATCACGCGCGCGTCGTAATGCTCGCGCAGCCAGGGAACGATGATCGACGTATCGAGTCCGCCAGAGTATGCGAGGACGATGGTGCGGGGCATGGATGCTCCTGATCAAAGATTATGCACTGCAATTGCATATTTACTCATCGCGCGGCACGACGTCAAGGCGGCGACCGCCGAAGCCGGCACGCCGATCCGCCTCATACGCCGCTCGCGAGAGCCCGGAGGCGGGCAGTGAGGGCGAGGCGGGCTGCCTCCGACCGCGTCACGATGAGGATCGTGTCGTCGCCAGCGATGGTCCCCAGGACCTCTGCGAACTCTTCCAGATCGATCGCTTCGGCAATGGGCTGCGCACCGCTGCGAACGGTCCGGAGAACGATCAGCTCGCCAACGCCGTCGATCCCGGCGAACAGTTGAGGCAAGAGATTGTCTAGTAACGGCTTGTCCTCGACGCTCGCCAGCGATTCCGGAAGCACGTAGCGGCCGCCGTCTTCGGTCGACACGCGCGCCAGCCCGAGGTCGCGAAGATCTCGTGAGAGTGTCGCCTGCGTGACGTCCATACCGCGCGTGCGAAGGAGCTGTCGCAGCTCCTCCTGGCTCCCGACGACATGGGTGGCAACGAGATCGAGGATCGCAGCCTGGCGCGTGCGCTTCTTGGTCATACCCCTCCCAGAGGCTGGCCCAGTCTACCACGCCCGGTCCACACCGGGAAGCGGCCATTGACCGAATGGGTGTGTATGATTATGCATTATACCGTGAATACCATTCCGGTGGGGATCCTCGGCGCCAGTGGCTATGCCGGACGCGAGCTGTGCACGCTCGTCGCCCGGCATCCGCGCTTCACGCTCGCGTTCGCTACCGCGAACGAGCAGCGTGGACAGCGCGTAAGCTTGGGCGGGCGCCAGGTCGTCTTCAGCGCACCGGACGATGCCGATCTCTCGACGGCCGCCATGGTGTTCGCGGCGCTGCCCCACGGGGCGTCGCTCGAATGGGTGACGCGCGCGCGCGCGGCCGGTGCGCGCGTGATCGATCTCTCGAGCGATCTCCGTCCCGGGAACGGCGGCGCCACGGCGCCGTATGGCATGCCCGAGCTGGGCGACGAGACGCGTCGCGCCATCCGCGCCGCCCCGGTCGTGGCGAATCCGGGCTGCTATCCGACGTCCATTCTGCTCGCGCTCGCACCGCTCGTCGCTGCGGACCTCGTTCCGGCGGACGCGACGATCATCGCGAACTCGGCGAGTGGTGTGAGCGGTGCCGGCAACTCCCCGAAGCGCGAGTTGCTGTTTGCCGAGGTGGCGGAGGATTATCGCGCCTACGGCGTGGGCAACACGCATCGGCATCTGAAGGAGATGCGCGCCACGCTCGATGCCTACGGCGCAACCGCTGATCTCGTGTTCACGCCGCATCTGCTTCCGGTCGTGCGCGGCATTCTCTCCACGATCACTGTGCCGCTCAACGAAACGTTGGCCGAGCCGGTGGAGTTCCTTCGCTCTGCATACGCCGGCGAGCGGTTCATCGAGGTGTCGGACGAGCAGCCCACGCTGCGTGACGTCGTACATCGCAACGTCGTGAAGATGACGGCAACGATGCTCGCCGGCACGCGGCGCCCGACGCTGCTCATCACCTCGGCGATCGACAACCTGGTGAAGGGCGCAGCGGGACAGGCCATTCAGAACGCCAATCTCATGTGCGGACTGGACGAGTGCGCGGGGCTGCCGGCGTGACCCGCATCATCAAGGTGGGGGGGCGTCCCCAGCTCGACCCGGCGCTCCCTGCTGCGCTCGCCACGGCGCACCGTGCGGCGCCCGGCTCGCTCGTCGTCGTCCATGGCGGCGGCGACGAGGTGAGCACGCTCCAGCGTCTGCACGGCGTCACGGCGCAGTTCAACGGCGGACGTCGCGTCACCAGCGCGCTCGATCTCGACGTGGTCCGGATGGCGCTCTCCGGTTCGGCGAACAAGCGACTCGTCGCCGCGCTGAACGACGCCGGCGTCCAAGCACTCGGCCTCTCGGGTGAAGACGCTGGCCTCGTATGCGCTACGCCCCTCGACCGCGAGCGCTTCGGGTTCGTCGGCACGCCGACGACGGTCAACGTTGCGCTGCTCCAGCATCTGCTCGCCGGCGGCTATCTGCCCATCGTCTCGCCGGTGAGTCGGAGCACCGACCCGGTTGCCGGACCGACGCTCAACGTGAATGGCGACGACGCCGCTGCGGCGATCGCCGCTGCCCTCGGGGCCGACGAGCTGCTGCTCGTCTCCGACGTCGAGGGTGTGCTCGCGGACGGAGCGCCGGTCGCGCAACTGGGCCCGGAGGAAGCGCAGCGGCTCATCGCCGACGGCACGGCCGCAGGCGGCATGGGCGCCAAGCTCCAGGCGGCACTCGCCGCGCTGGAGGGTGGCGTAGCACGAGTACGAATCTCCGACATCGCCGCGATCGATTCCCTCGAGCGCGGCACGACCTTGACGCGAGCCGGGAGTATGTGCGCATGACCGCACCCACCCTGAATCCGATGACTGAGCAATCGGCGCACATGACGCATGCAGCACAGCCGGGGAGCGCAGCGCACCCCGTGTCCCTCGAGAGCGCGATCCTCGGTACGTACAAGCGCGCGCCGGTGGAGTTCGTGCGCGGCAGCGGCGTGCGTCTGTACGACACCGAAGGACGCGCATACCTGGACTTCGTGAGCGGCATTGCCGTGAACGCGCTCGGCTACGATGACACAGGGCTGAAGGCGGCGCTGCACGCTGCCGCGGACGGCCTCGTGCACACGTCGAACCTCTTCAGCACGGCGCCGGGCGAGCGTCTCGCCTCGGCGCTCGTCGCCCGGTCGTTCGCCGATAAGGTGTTCTTCTGCAACTCCGGCGCGGAGGCGAACGAAGGCGCATTCAAGTTCGCGCGTCGGTGGGCGCGCACGCAGGGCGACGCCAAGCACGAGATCATCGCGCTGCGCGGAGCGTTTCACGGCCGTCTGTTCGCGTCGCTCGCCGCGACCGACCGTCCGACGTACCGTGTTCCCTTCCGGCCGCTCGCACCCGGTGTGTCCATCTTCGAGCGCGACCTCAAGGAGCTCGACGTCGTGCTGAGCGAAGACACGGTAGCCGCGCTCATCGTGGAGCCGGTGCAGGGCGAGGGCGGCGTGCGCGTTCTGGATCCGGGCTTCTTGCGCGAGCTGCGCGCGCTGACCAAGGCTCGCAAGGTTGCCATGATCCTCGATGAGATCCAGTGCGGCCTCGGTCGCACGGGGACGCTGTTCGCCTACGAGCAGGCGGGGATCGAGCCCGACATGGTGACGTTGGCCAAGCCGTTGGCCGGCGGCCTGCCCATGGGCGCGGTGCTGATGACGCGCGAGATCGCCGATGCGATGAAGCCGGGCGATCACGGCACGACGTTCGGCGGCGGACCCTTCGTGGCGTCCGTCGCACTGCACGTGCTCGAGCGGCTCTCCGATCCCACGCTCCTCGCCCACGTGCGTGAGACCGGTGCGTGGTTCGGCCGGGAGCTCGGTGCCCTCGCCGAGCGCACGGGACGCATCCGGCAGGTGCGCGGCGTCGGCTTCATCTGGGGCGTGGACGTGATGGGAACGGCGTCCCAGGTTGTGAGCGACGCACTCGCGAACGGACTGCTCGTCTGCTCGGCCGGTGATTACACCGTGCGCCTGCTTCCCCCGCTCGTCACGTCGAAGGACGATCTCGCGGAGGGACTTCGGATCCTCGAAGAGGTGCTCTGATCGTGGCTCGGTACCGGGCGCGGCGAACCACGGATGGTGGTGTCGCGCCCGGTAACGATCGTGCATCGCTCGGTGGAGAGCGTGACGGCGGTTGGTGTAGATTGAAGACCGAACGCCGCGCTCCCACTCCCCGAGAGCTTCGATGTCACGCCGCCTGCTGCCACCGCTCGTTGCCCTGTACGTCCTGCCGGGTGCACTCACCGCACAATACGTCAAGCCGCCGGCCGAACGCCCGCGGCTCGTTGTGTTCCTCACGATCGATCAGATGCGAGCCGACTACCCTGACCGATGGGCAAGTCAGCTCCAGGGAGGTCTGAAGCGGCTCGCGACCCAGGGCGCATTCTTCACGAACGCCTTCCACGATCACGCGGTCACCGAGACGGCGCCCGGTCATTCGGCGGTGATGTCCGGACGGTTCCCCCGGTCCACTGGCATTCTGCGCAACACCGCAGGGGTCGAGGATCCACAGTCGCCGCTCGTCAGCTCGCACGATACCCCGGCATCACCCTACCGCTTCCGCGGTACGGCGCTGATCGACTGGATTCGGACGCGCGACGCCCGCGCTCGTGCACTCTCCATCTCGCGCAAAGATCGCGGCGCGATTCTCCCGGTCGGCCGCGCCAAGCAGCAGGTGTTCTGGTACGCGACGAGCAACGGCGAGTTCACGACGAGCCGATACTACGCCGACACGGTGCCCGACTGGGTCAAGCGCGTGAACGCGCGACAGACACCGGCGCGTCTCGCCGGCACCGCGTGGACGCTGCTCCGCAACCCGCGCGACTACGCCGAGCCGGACAGCGAGCCGATCGAGAACAACGGGCGCGACTACGTCTTTCCCCACGTGCTCAGCGCCAATCCCGCGCGAGCCGCAGCCGAGCTGCCGTATACGCCGTGGATGGACGAGCTCACGTTGGCCGCGGCGCTCGAGGGGCTCCAGGGGTTGGAGCTCGGGAACGGCTCGTCCACGGACATCCTCGCCATCTCGCTCTCCGCCACCGATTACATCGGCCATCGCTACGGCCCGGATTCACGCGAGCAGCACGACAACGTCCTGCGCCTCGACCGCGCCCTCGGCGCGTTCATCGACTCGCTGTACAAGCTGCGGGACTCGTCGACGATCGTGTTCGCGCTCACGGGCGATCACGGAGTGACGTCGTATCCCGAGCTGGTGGCCAGGCGCGCCGGCCGGCCCGTCCCCCCACGCTATGATCTCCGCCCCGCCGTGGTCGGGCTGCGCTCGGCGCTGCGACTGTATCACGTCGACACGACGGCCGTCACCCTCGACGGACCACTCGTGTACGTGGATCGCGGCGCCTTCGCCGCGGCGAAGGTCGATCCGGAGCCGATCCTCCGCCGCTTCGTCGACGTCGTGCGCAGCGTGCCGGGCATTGCGCGGGTGGACCGCGTGCGCGACCTCGCCGCACGCGACACCGTGCGTGACGCCATCTCGCGACGCTGGCTGCACCAGATTCCGCCCGACTCGCCCGTGGAATGGGTCGTCACGCCAGTGCAGGGGGCCTACTCCGCCGAGGCGACGATTGCGGAGCATGGCCTGCCTTATGACGACGACGCGCGCGTGCCGGTGATCTTCTACGGGCCATGGTTCCGTGCGGCCCGCTTCGGTGAGCGCGCGTTGGTCGTCGACATGGCGCCGACCCTCGCGACCGTCGTCGGTGTGCCACCAACGGAGCGGCTGGATGGGCACGTGCTCACGCAGGCGCTCGCGCCCCGGCCGCGGCGCTGATCGAATGGCCGGACCGCGCCGCGGCCGTGGACTGTCGGGGCTTCAGCAAGCATTCGACGAACTTCGCTTCGGACCGACGCACACGCTCAACCTCCGCACCTTGCTCCCGACGGCGAGCGAGGCAGCGGCGCGCGTGGAACGCTGGCTGCGCCAGCATCAGGTCCAGCAGTCGGGCGACGTACTCGTCATCACCGGCCGCGGCAACAACAGCCAGGATGGCGTGTCGGTCGTGCGCGAGGCGAGCATTCGCACCTTCCACGAGCTGCGACGCAAGGGCGTGATCCAGGGATTCACCGAGCACACGGCAGGATCGTTCGTCGTCACGCTCGCGCCGCTGAAGGCCATGCTCGACGCTCCGAGTCGGCGCCGCGAGCACACGCCGCCACCGCGTCCCGCTTCACCCCCGACGCTCGACGCGCTCCCCGACGAGACGCGCCAGCTGCTCCGCGCGCTGGCCGAACGCTCGCTCGACGCGCTGGGCGTGCGCGACCGAGCGCCGTTCGTCGAGCGCGAGATGCTCAGGCTGTTTGGGTCGCTGGCGGCCACGGTGCCCGAGGGGCCCGATCGCGAACGGCACCTGCGCGCGGCAATTCGCGCAGCGATGGGCGAGTACGACTAGATGCAGGGCTATCTGCAGTTCGTGCTCGTCACGTTCACGTCGGTCCTCTTCATCGTGGACCCGATCGCCGTCGTCCCGACGTACCTGGTGATCACCCAGGGCCAGACCCCGGCGCAGCGTCGCGTCACGGCACGTCGCGCCTGCGTGGCCGCCACGGTGTTGCTGGTGACCTTCGCCGCCGTAGGACGTGGTATCTTCGACCTGTTCGGCATTACGATGCCGGCGTTCCGCATTGCCGGCGGTCTGATCCTCTGGCTGGTGGCCATGGACATGTTGCACGGCACACGCTCCACGCAGGAGGGCACGGCCGAGATCACCGAGGCGACGATCAAGGAGGACGTGGCGCTCACACCGCTCGCGATGCCAATGCTCGCCGGACCGGGTGCCATTTCCACGGTGATGGTGTTGGCCGGGCAAGCGCGCACCACCCCGCAGACGATCGCCGTCTACGCGTCCATTCTCGTCACGGCGTTCATCGCCTGGCTCACGCTGCGTGTCGGTGAAGGGCTCATCATTCGGATGGGACAGACAGGCATTCGCGTCATGACGCGAATCATGGGGCTGCTCCTCGCGGCGATCGCGGTGCAGTTCGTGATCACGGGGATTCGCGAAGCATTGGCGGGCTGAGCGCGGCGGTACGGCGAGCCAGTCCACACGACGGCGCGCGCACGCGGCGTGCATGAGCAGGGCAGCCTCGCTCACGAGATTCACCGTGGAGACTGCGCACATAGTCGAGCCGAGCAGCACCGCCGCGGGCGGCCCCGTGCCGCTGTCGCGCCAGCAAATCCTTGTGGTGTTCGGCGGGCTGATGCTCGCCATGCTACTCGCAGCGCTCGACTCCACGATCGTGACCCGAACCGGTCGCCGCAGGCACTCGGGAGCGCACGGCGCATCCCCGCGGATCGGATCCGGTCGGCCATCCAGGAGCTACGCGAGAAGGAGCTACGCGAGAAGGAGCTACGCGAGAAGGAGCTCATAGAGGTGCAGGGTGGTGATCTGGACACGAGGCGGGCCACGCTCACTCCCGCGGGATGTGCGGTGCTCGAGCGACTCGTTACGGCGCGGCGCGAACATCTTGCCGAGTTGGCCGCGGACTGGGATCCGGATCGTCACGCAGACGTCGCCGCCTACCTGCGTCACGCCGTGCGCGATCTCGTACCCGACGTCCGAAAATCCGCCTGACGGCGCGGCGTCCGCGCCGCGACCGAACTGCCGAGCCCTCACGCTACACGCGTACCGGGCACAGATTGGCGTGCGTAGAGCGCCTTGCGTCGCCCGACCAACCTCCTTCCCTTCCATGCCCAACGCTGTGAACCTCGTGCGCGCGACGATCGCGCTCACTGTGACCATCACGCCCATGCTCGCCGCGCAGCAGAGTGGAAGCGCGACTCTGCCGGGCTACTCTCCCACCGCGGCGGCGGCCGAGCGAACCCTCGAAGCCCAAGCGATCGCTCGCCCCGGTGCAGCACGCGCGCGCGAGCATTCGCGCGCACTGTCGGCGGAGACGCACGTCTCCGGCACGCCGGCGCAGGAGCGTACACGCGACTATGTGATCCAGCAGATGCGTGCCATGGGACTCGAGACGGAAGTGCGGCGCTACGATGTCTTCATGCCGCACCCTACGTCGGTGCAGGTATGGCGCGTGTCGCCGCGCATGAAAGCACTGTCGCTCGCCGAGCCGCCGGTTCGGGGTGATCCGTCGTCGCGCATCGCGCAGTACCCAACGGTGAATGGCTACAGCGGTCAGGGCGACGCCACCGGCGACGTGGTCTACGCGAACTACGGCCTGATCGAGGACTACGCCCAGCTCGATTCGATGGGCGTGTCGGTGAAGGGGAAAGTCGTGGTGGCGCGGTACGGGCGGTCCTTCCGCGGCATCAAGGCGCGTGAAGCGGAAAAGCACGGCGCCGTTGCGCTGCTCATCTACAGCGATCCGCAGGAGGACGGCTACGTCCGCGGGGACGTCTACCCGAACGGGCCGATGCGCAATCGCGACGGCGTGCAGCGTGGCAGCGTGATGAATGGCGCGGGGGATCCGGCCACGCCGGGCTACGCGAGCACGGGCAACGCGCCGCGTCTTTCGGAAGACAAGATGGACATCCCGCACATTCCCGTCGTCCCGATTTCCTACGGCAATGCCACGGAGCTGTTGCAGGACCTGCGCGGTCATGACATTCCGCAAACGTGGCAGGGCGGCTTGCCCTTTCGCTATCACGTAGGCCCCGGTCCGGTGCGCGCACGCGTGCGCGTGGCAGACGACCGGGCGGCCAGGGGCACGAAGCCGATCTTCGATACCTTCGGTATCGTGCGCGGCAGCGAATTTCCCGACGAAGTCGTGATCGTCGGCGGCCATCGCGACGCGTGGGATCCCGGCGCCGCCGACAACGTGAGCGGCACCGTGAGCGTGCTCGAGGCGGCACGCGCGGTCGCGGAAGTGGTGAAGGCGGGCCATCGGCCAAAGCGCACGATCATGTTCGCCACATGGGACGCCGAAGAGTGGGGATTGATCGGCTCGTCCGAGTACGTGGAGGACGATTCGCTGCGCCTGATGCGCGGCGGTGTGGCGTACTTCAACCAGGATGTCGCCGCGCAAGGTGCGCGCTTCGGCGGCGGTGGCTCCCCGTCGCTCCGGCCAACCCTACGCGACGTCGCGCGT
This sequence comes from uncultured Gemmatimonadaceae bacterium, assembly GCA_964438255.1. Lineage (GTDB taxonomy): Bacteria > Gemmatimonadota > Gemmatimonadetes > Gemmatimonadales > Gemmatimonadaceae > AG11. The sequence continues at coordinate 46,037 of CAYTKA010000009.1, forward strand.
CAAGTATCCGACCCGAATGGGAAGGGAAGTGTGTACGCCGAGTGGCGTCGTGCCGCCGCCGTCCCCGATACGGCGGAGCCGCCGATGGGGGATCCCGGCGGCGGCTCGGACTTCGCCGGCTTCTACAACCACCTCGGCATTCCGATCGCCGAGTGGGGATTTGGTGGCCCGGGTGGGGTGTATCACTCGCAGTACGACGACTTCCACTGGATGTCGGCCTTCGGCGATCCAGGGTTCGCCTATCACGCAACGGCGGCGCGCATCGCTGCCGCGATGGTGTTGCGTCTCGCCAATGCCGAGATCCTGCCGTACGACTACGTCGAGTTCGCGCGCACCATGCAGCGCTATCTGCCGGCGATGGACCGTGCAATCGCGGCGAAGCGGTGGAGCAGCTCGACGACGGCGTTGCGCGACGCGATCATCGGGATGGAGCGCGAAGCGCTCGCGTTCGGCGCAGCACGCGACAGCGGACTTGCGCGCGGCGCGCTGTCGCGCGAGCGGCGTCTCGCCGTGAACACCGCGCTGCTTGGCGTCGAGCGCGCGCTCGCACGGCCCGAAGGACTGCGCACACGGCCGTGGTATCGCAACCTGATTTACGTGGCCGACGCGGACAACGGCTACGCGAACATGGTGTTCCCGTCGGTGAACGAAGCGATTCGCGCCGGCGACGAGCGATTGACGAGCGACGAGATTGCCGATCTCGCACGGCGGTTCGCGGCGGCGACGCGAGCGCTCGCCAGAGCTCGCGGAGCGATCACGTCCGTCCCATAGCTGAGTCCGCGGAGACCTTCCGGCCCGCCTATTGCGCTGCGCGAACGCGTTGGGGGACGGGAGGTTACAGGTGCAGACAGACGAAGCGAACGGAGGCGTGTCCATCCCACGCCTCTCCGACAGCGAACGGGCCGCGCTTCAGGGGTACGCTGCGCGGGCGGTGTGGCCCTCGGGCTTTCTGATCTACGAGCGCGGCACGAGCGCCGACGGCGTGTTCGTCGTCGTGCGCGGCCGCGTGGTGCTGCGCAGCCGCGTGCGCGCCGGCCGCGGCTTCGTTCCCTGGGTCGCAACGCCTGGTGAGACGTTCGGCGCCGAGGGACTCTCGCTCGGTGCCGCGTACGCCACCGACGCGCGCGCCGATGACGAGACCGCGACGCTGTACCTGAGCAGCAGCAAGCTGCGCGCGTTCATCCGCGAGCAGCCGGGCCACGCGCTCGTGCTCATCGGACAGATCATGGCGGAGCGCACGGCCCTGCTCGAGAAGCTGCGCGAGCTGACCACGCTCTCGGTGGAGCAACGTCTCGTCTCCGCACTACGCCGCATGGCGTCGGACGACGGCTTTCTGCGAGGCGACGGCCGCATCGAGCTCGGCAGCGCGCGGTATCGGCTTCTCTGCGAGCTCGTCGGTGCTACACGCGAGTCGGTCTCACTCGTGCTTGGCCGTTTGACGGGGGAGGGGCTGGTGGAGCGCGCCGGCAGCACGCTCTACGTCACCCCTTCGGCACGTCTGTTCGAGCGGCTCGACGATTCGGTGGGTGATGCGGCGCTGCTCGTCGGCGGCGGGCTCGCGGAGGTGACCACGACCGGTAGCACGCTTCAGTAGCGCGGCTGCCCATGGTGGCGCACGGGCCGGCGCCAGCGAGCGGCCCGCCCCTCGTGGGCTATATTCCGGTTCAGTCCGCGCGACCGCATGCCTCCGGAATCAGACTCCCTCTCCCCCGACGAACTTCAGCGCTATCATCGCCACCTCATCCTTCCCGACATCGGCGCGGAAGGGCAGCGGCGACTGAAAGCAGCGCGTGTGCTGCTCGTCGGCGCGGGTGGGCTCGGCTCCCCCGCGGCGCTCTACCTCGCCGCCGCAGGGGTCGGACACCTCGGCATCGTGGACGCCGACAACGTGGAGCTGAGCAACCTGCAGCGTCAGGTGCTGCACGGCACGCCGGACGTCGGGCGTGCCAAGGTGGCGTCGGCACGCGAGCGGCTGCAGGCGCTCAATCCCCACGTGCACGTCACGACGTACCACACCAGGCTCTCGAGCGCGAACGCGCTCGAGATACTGAACGGCTACGACGTCGTCGTGGACGGAAGCGACAACTTCCCGACGCGCTATCTCGTCAACGATGCCTGCGTGCTGCTCGACAAGCCGAACGTGTACGGCAGCGTGCTGCGGTTCGACGGACAAGCATCTGTGTTCGGCAACGGCGGACCCTGTTATCGCTGTCTCTTTCCCGCTCCCCCCGCGCCCGAATTCGCGCCGAGCTGCTCGGAGGCAGGGGTGCTCGGCGTGCTTCCCGGGCTCGTCGGGATGATCCAGGCGACAGAGACGATCAAGCTCGTGACGGGGGCGGGTGAACCACTGATCGGTCGCTTGCTTCTCGTGGATGCGCTGCGCATGCGCTTCCGCACGATCGAGGTGGTACGTGATCCCGCATGTCCAGTCTGCGGAACGCGGGAGATCACATCGCTCGTGGATTACGAGGCGTTCTGCAGCGGTTCAGCTGCCGCGTCGGCCGGCAACGGCGCCCACGCCTCGCGCGATACCGAGGAGGTGGAGAATGACGAGATCACGCCGGCGGCACTCGCGGCGCGGCTCGCGAGTGCTGTGCCCCCGTCGCTCGTGGACGTTCGTGAGTCGTACGAGTGGGCCATCGCGCGCATTCCCGGGGCGCAGCTCGTTCCGCTCAATTCCCTACCGCAGGCACTCCCCTCGCTCGATCGTGACGCGGAGCTCGTCGTGTACTGCCATCACGGCACGCGCAGCGCGGCGGCGGCGGAGTGGCTCCGCGGCCAGGGCTTCACACGCGTACGCAACCTCGTCGGCGGCATCGACCGCTGGAGCGTCGAGGTCGATCCTTCGCTGCGCCGATACTGACGCGTGTGACGTCCTCTCTCGCATGACGCCCTGGCTGCTGCTTCCATTTGCGCTCGGCGTGGGCGCCGCCTGGCGCGCGTGGATGGCACGACGGATCGAGCGGGCGTACACGGGGCGCTTCAGGTTCACACCGAGCGGTGTGGTGGCGGGCGCCGAGTCCTTCACTCTGTCCGGCACGAACGGTCGCGCGCTCCTCCTGCTGCATGGTTCCGGCGACACCCCGCAGACGCTGCGCTACCTGGGCGAGCAAGTGAATGCGGCTGGCTATACGGTGTACGCACCCCTGCTCCCCGGGCACGGCCGCACGCCGCGCGATTTCAGGGCGGTGAGCGCCGCGGCGTATCTCGACGCGGCGCGCGAGGCGCTCGATCAACTGCGCAGGCGTGCGGAATGGGTCGGTGTTGCCGGCCTCTCCATGGGTGGCGCGATCGCCGCGCAGCTCGCGGCGGAATTGCCCGACGTGCGCGCGCTCATCCTGCTGGCGCCCTATCTGACGCCGCCGCCCGCGGTGCGCTGGACGGCGCGTGCGTCGTTCCTCTGGGGGCTGGTGTGGCCGTATCTCGGAGGGCGCGGCGAGAATTCCGTGCACGATCCGATCGCCCGCGCAGCGGGGTATGCGTACGGCGTCTTTCCGCCGCGCGCCCTGACGGCGCTCGTGGAGACGGCGGGGCGCGGGATTGCCGCGCTCCCGCGTGTGACCGCTCCGACGCTCGTCGTCAACTCCACGCAGGACAATCGCATCCCAGCGGCGCTGGCCGCGGGCGCCACGGCATCACTGCATGCCCCCACCGAGCGACACTGGGTCACCGGGTGCGGACATGTCATCACCGTCGATTACTGCAAGCGCGACGTGGCCGAGCTGGTTCTGGCTTTCCTCGCGCGCCACGCCACCTGAGCGGCGGGCGCGCGGGGAAGCCGGCGCGTCACCCCGTGACGCGATCGACGATGTTCTCGCCGAGCCCCTTGACCGCCTCGAAGCCGGTGACCACGGCGCTCTGCGCCTGCTCGGCCACTTCCGTCGCCACGCGCTTCACGCGCGTGATCGGCGATGTCCGCTTGCGCGCACCACCGCCCCCCTTCTTCGCGGAGCTACGCTTGGCGCCTGCGCGCTTGGCCGCCGGGCCACGTTTTGCTGCGGCGCGCTTCGCGCCCTTCTTGGCGCCGCGCTTGGCCGCACCGCGCTTGGCCCCGCCGCGCTTGGCCCCGCCCCTCTT
>CAYTKA010000009.1:50213-58121 GCA_964438255.1 uncultured Gemmatimonadaceae bacterium
CGCCGCGCTTGGCCGCACCGCGCTTGGCCCCGCCGCGCTTGGCCCCGCCCCTCTTCGCACCTGCGCGCTTCCTGCCCGCTGTACCGCGGCGCGCGCTCTTCTTACCGGCGCTACGCTTCGTACCGCGCTTCTTCCTCGTCGCCATCGCTGCGTCTCCTCTGCCAGATAGTGGCTATCGGTGCTGCGCGAATCGTGTGTGCCGTGCGTGACGTGCGCGTGCGCGAACGCGTGCGCAATCGTCACGGCACAAAACATGGCGTAGTGCGGCGCATTCGGCCAGCAGTGGGATCGTCGTTCGCTAATTCGGGGGCCACTGCGGCTTCCTCGAATACGGCGTGCCGAAGACCGCGGCGAGTGCCTCGCTGGCATCTTCCGCACGGACGATGGCGTCGAGCGAGTCGCGCAGCACCAGTAGGCGGGAGAAGTCGCGATAGCGGCTGTACGAGTGGAAGAACCCCGACGGCCCGGGACGCGAGAGCTTCCCGAGCAGGATGTCGGGGAGAAGGACGAAATGATACGCGTAGAAATCGTTGAGCTTCCGGAACGGAGGCAGGTCACTCTCGATCACGCCGCGCGGCAGGGAGCCGTGCTTCCCCCACTGTACGTTCACCGCTGGCGTGCCGCGGTCGTGCCAATCGGCGTGCAGCGTTTTGCCATGCCAGTACGTCCATAGGTCAGTGGGCGCACCACTGGCTTCGTACCCGACCCAGACGACCTCCTCGTCGGTTGGCACGGTCCAAGGGAGCCACGAACCGTGAACGTCATCGCGCCAGAGGAGATGGTAGGCGATGATGCGTCGAGTGGGGTGGAGGACGGCTACCGCGCGGTCGAGAGGGAACCACTCGTCTCGCTGGAGGTATAGGAGGGGTGCCAGTGTCCGCGCGAGCATCGCGCCACTATCGGACGGAGCCAGCGCGGACGGGACGGCCACTGGCCGCGGGGGAAGGTGTGCATGCGGACCGCAGGCGCACGCCAGTCCAAGGCCCAGCGTCGCCACATATCGCAGGTTAGATCGCAAGACGATGCCCCACTGTGCTTTACGCGCTTTGGTGGTTACTATTCATCAAGGCGGCCCGGCGCCGATCTTCCGGGCGGGTGAAAAACATATTGGAGGGCCAATGCGCAAGCCGCGTCCGGCTACGTATAACCCAGTGCAAGCGCTCCACCTGATCGCGAACGACCGGAATGGCTCCCCGCTGAGCTGTCCGTCCTGCTCTGGGCAGATCGAGCGAACACCCGATGATTTTCCACCTCCTCCGCGCTCGCAGGTCACGCTGCAGTGTCGTGAGTGCGGTCGTGTCGCCCGATACATTGCCGGTGCTGCCTGACGGCTCCGCCGGTCACGTTCCACCACAACATGCGCAGGACGGGGCCGATTCAGGCCCCGTTTTGCGTTTCGTCGTCCCGGCGGGCGGGACGCAAGTCTGCACGTGCACAAAACTTGCCCGACCGGATCGTTACGTCCCGCTCCGGGTGGCGCGATCGCCACGACGGAGCATCACAGATCACGTGGGACGAGCGGCGGCCGACGACCGGCCACTTCCTCGCACCCGGATCAGGCACAAGCTCTGGTAAGAGGTACGGTTCATGGCTCGCATCAACGGCACGGTGAAGTGGTTCAACGACGCGAAGGGCTTCGGCTTCATCTCGCGGGAGGGTGGTCCGGACGTCTTCGTGCACTTCAGCGCCATTCAGGGGAATGGGTTCAAGTCGTTGGCCGAAGGGGACAAGGTCGAGTTCGAGATCGTCCAGGGCCAGAAAGGCCCGCAGGCGGCTGACGTGACCAAGACAGGCTGACGACTCTCATTTCCCGCGCGCCCCAGAGCGCTACCTCTGGGGCGCGCGGCCAGTCACGCTATCCGTCCCGCGAGTGACGAACGGGCGGACGATCAGGCCGAGTCGTACAAGGACCTGACACCGTACCAGGTGCCGAGCCTAGGTGCGGCACGCCCGGGGCGCACACCGCTCGCTGCCGACGGCGCTCATGGTCCCGCCCGGTCTTCTCACCCAACCGGGCCCAGGCACGCAGGGCATTCGTTTTGCCCCTCCCCGGCTCGTGACGAGCGCTCGCACCAGTCTCAGCCTTCCGGAGCCGATGTACGCTACGCTCGGCCACGAGCTGCCGCACGGCCGCGGCTGGGTGTTCGAGCCGAAATACGACGGCATGCGCGTGATCGCCGAGGCGTCGCCGAAACGCGTGCGACTGGTCACGCGCAACGGAAAGGACAAGCGGACGCAATTCCCGGAAGTCGTGCTGGGATTGCGCGAGCTCGCTTCGCGCGCGGGAAGAACGCTGCTGCTCGACGGAGAAGTCGTGGCGCGGCCCAAACGGCGCACGCGCGCGACGAGCGCGGCACCGGTGATGAGCGACTTCCAGCAGCTTCAGTCGCGCATGCACCTCCAGGATGCCGAGGAGATCCTTCGACTCGCCGTCGAGGCACCCGCGTCGCTCGTGGTGTTCGACATACTGCGCGACGGACGCACGTCGCTCGAGCGACGTCCCTGGTCCGAGCGTCGCGAGCAGCTCGAGCAGCTCTTCGCCGAGGCGGGCGACCCGCAAGACGCGTCGCTGATGCTGAGTGACACGAGCACGCGCGGCAGCGCGATGCTGACCCGTGCGCGCCGCGCCGGGTGGGAAGGCATCATCGCCAAGCGGACCAACGCGCCGTATCGCCCGGGCGCACGCTCGGACGACTGGCGCAAGCTCAAGCTGCTCTTTCGTGCGGAGTTCGTCATCGGCGGATTCACCGATCCGCGCAAGACGCGCCCCTACTTCGGTGCGCTGCTCCTCGGCGCGTACGACAAGGCGGGGAATTTCGTGTACGTCGGGCACACGGGTGGCGGCTTCACGCGCGAAGGGCTTGCCGCGATGCACGCACGGCTGGTGAAGCTCGAGCGGCGCACGTCGCCCTTCGTGAAGGCACCGCGCACGAACGAGCGGGCTCACTGGGTCGCGCCGAAAGTGGTCGTCGAGGTGAAGTTCGCCGAATGGACATCGGATCACCTGCTTCGTCAGCCGATCTTTCTCGGTGTGCGCGACGACAAAGATCCGCGCGACGTGACGATTGAAGGAGTGAGCCTCCAGCGCTGGCGGAGCGGAGAGATGAGGAATGACGCCGCGTAAGACGACCGGTACGACAGCGGCCCGCGCACGCAGCACACGGACGGGTGGCACGCGGCGCAGTCCCCAGGAGGTCGAGGCACAGCTCGCGGCAATCGAGCGTGGCGACGGAGAGGGGGAGCTCGAACTGGGACGTGGCGCTACGCTGCATGTGTCGAGTCTCGGGAAGGTGTACTTCCCCGAGGCGGGCGTCACCAAGGGCACACTGATGCGCTACTACACGCGTGTCTCACCCTATCTCCTGCCGGAGATCGACGGCCGGCCGTTGGTGCTCAAGCGGTATCCGGAGGGGGTCGGCGGGCCGATGTTCTTTCAACAGGACGCGGGCGCGCATGTGCCGGACGTCGTGCGCGTCAAGAAGCTGCCGACCGAGGAGAAAGGCGTGCGGCCGCGGATCATCGGTGGTGATCTCGCGACCGTGCTCTACACCGTGCAGCTCGGTGCGCTCGAGGTCCATCCCTGGCTGTCGCGTGTGCCGGACATCGCGTCGGCCGACCGATGCCTGATCGATCTCGATCCCGGCGACGACGTGCCATTCTCCGCCGTCGTGCAGCTCGCGCGGGACGTCGCGCGCATCGCGACGCAATACGGGCTCGCTGCGGCGGTGAAGACGTCCGGCGCGAGCGGAATGCACATCGTCCTTCCGCTGCCATCGAAGACGTCGTACGAGACGTCAGCACGGCTGGCAGCGCTGCTCGCCGATGCCGTGGTCGCGCTGCGTCCGGAGCGCGCCACCGTGGAACGGTCGATCCGGGCGAGGCCCGCCGGGAGCATTTACGTCGATGCGCAGCAGAACGCGCGGGGCAAGAGCATGGCGAGCGTATACAGCGTGCGCGCGAAGCCGGCTGCGACGGTCTCGGCAGCGCTCGAGGAGCGTGAGCTCACCGGGCGTGTGCGGACGTCGGCATTCACCACGGCCACCGTGCCGGCACGGATTGCGCGGAGAGGGGACATCTGGGGACGAACGGTGCAGACCCCTCCGACAGCGCGGACGCTCGCGCGCGCCATGAAGGCGTTGGATGACATGCTGAGGGCCGGCTAGGGGACGCCGGCGAAGGAGAGGAGGAGTAGATGCTGGATCTGCAGGAGCATGACACCGAGGGTGAGCTGCACGTGGAGCCTGCCCTCTACACGCGACCCATGCCGGGGGGCGGCTATGTACGCGTGGAGCTCGTCGTGAGCGACCGTGGCAACGTGGCAGCCGAGCGGCGGCGGGGACGGGTGGTGATCGAGCCACGTCGGGCGTCGCCCAGACGTAACGACGAATCGCCGCTCGTGGTGGAGGAGGTTGAGGGGACGGACGAAGACGAAGTCGTTACGGAGTTGTTCCGCATTGCCCGGGACAACGCAGCGATTGCGCGGCGAGTATTACGCCGGCGCTCGGAGGTCCGCCGAGCAGATTAGGGGGTCGGCGGTGATCAGCCGCCGGCGGCACGTAGCGGAATCTCGATCTGGCGGCTCTCGCCGCCGTTGGCCGGGTCGGTGTTTGCCGACGTACCGCCCTGTGGCTGCGCCGCAGCGGGGCGGGCGCCCAAGAGATGGAGGGTCTGGTGATAGAAGTGCAGGGTCTGCACGGGGGCGCGGAAGCTTTCCGGGCCGGCGCGGGCGATGGCGTAGCCTTCTTCGCGCACGCGGCGGGGGAGCGCCCGCGCCAGGGGATGGCGGAGGAGCCGGCGGATCTCCGTTCCATTTCGCGCGAGCAGCGCTGCGCAGAGGCCATCGAGGTAGTCGAGCATTCGTCCGCCCCGAGATTGACGTAAGAAACATATTGCGACTAATGTGCCACTCGCAAGAGCCGACCGCTCGCGTGAATTGGCACAATCTTGTATCGGGCGGCCCGCAGGGCCCGCACGGCCCGCACAGCCTGGGTGGAACGCGGGCCGTGCCGAGCGCCTCAGTCCGTAAAGAGGTCGAAGCGTACCCCGCGCCGTGCGCCGCGGCGCTTCTTCGGGGCGAAGCGGAAGAGCTGCGCCGGGCGGCCGCGCCCTTCGCTCCGCCACTCGTCAGTCGGCTCTACTAGATAGCTGGCTTGGAGCGCACGCCGGAAGCTCGCCTTGTGAAGCCGGCGGCCGAGCAACAGCTCGTAGACGCTCTGGAGATCGCTCAGCGTGAACGTCGCCGGCAGCAGGCGGAAGGCGAGGGGCGATTGATCAACGCGCTGTCGCGCCACCGCGGCGGCGCGCTCCACGACTGTCCGATGCCGCGGTGCGAGCGGCGGAAGCGCCGCCAGCGGGAACCACTCGGCATCTTCCGCCGGCATGTCGCTGCCGGCGGGCACCAGCGCCACGATGCCGATCGAGACGTCCGCGTCCCCGGGGTGCCGGCGCGCGTCGCTGAACGCCCCGATTTGCTCGAAGAAGGCCGGGGTGTGCCCGAGCGCCGACTCGGCAATCCGTGCCGCTGCCTCCTCGAGCCCCTCGTCAGGCAGGGGTGCATCCCAAGGCAGCGTCCATCGCTCGCGCGCTCCGGCCGGTGCCCGCACGAGCAGCACGGCGAGCGCGTCGGCCCTCGGCGAGAGCACGACGACGTCCACGGCGAGCGTGGTGCGGCGGACGGCGGGCTTCATCGGCGAGGTGGACGCTCACGCATGACGCGCGAATTAGTAACGAAACGTCACTAATGTCAAGAGCGCCCCGAACGCCGCTGGCCACTTAGTAACATTCTGCTTTGAATTGGCTCGCAGCGGCGAGGACGTGATATACGTCTTTCGTCGCGCCGCGTCAACGGACGAATTGGCCGACGCCGGTCGGGACGCGCCGACACGATCGTCGCATACGTGGCGCGCAAAAAAAACAGCCGGTGATTCGCGACACGTCCATCGCGCAGCACCGGCTACCGATGTCGAGACAGCGTGAGCAGTTACGGCATCGGCGCGCTCGGTGCCGCGGTGATCAGTACGTCGCGGCGCAGGCCGGCGCCGTAACCGGCAACTGACGGAATGGTGATGGGAAGCTGGCCCGCGATCGGAGCGAGACCGAGCAGCGCGCGCGCCGCCGCACGCTGCGACACCGGCATGTCACCCCACGTGATCAGATACGCCGGCGTTGCGGGCAGCTCGCTCGCGATGTAGGGGTTGCTGAACGAGACGAGGATCACCTTCGCGCCACTCTTCTGGAGCGAATCGATCAGATCACGCATCCCCCCTGGCGCGGCGAGCTTGGCCGTGGACGAGCTCGCGCCGAAGTACGACGACACGATCACGATGTCCGCGCCCTGCGATGCGCGTAGTGCGTTCTCGACCGATGCAGGAAACAGCGTCGGCTGCGGGCTAGCGACATATGTGCCGCCGGTCACGGCGGCGCCTACCGGCGCGCTGGAGCTGGCGCCGTAGACCGATTCCGGCGAGAGCGTGACGGCGCGCGTGGTCGGAAACGCGCGTGCGAGCTCGGCGTTGAATGCCGCGCCCGCGCCGAGGTTGGTCCTCGGTGCAATGGTGAGGCTCACGACGCGCGCCGTCTTCGGCAGACGACCGAGTGGCAACATGCCGAGCGAATCCTTCACGAGCGTAATCGCGCGCTCAGCGGCCGTTCGGGCCGTGGCGAGGTTCGCACTGTCGCCCACCACGGTGCGCAATGCTTGAACGTCGACAACGCGCTGGCGGTCGAGTGCCAGCTCGTGCTTGGCCGCGAGCAGCTTGCGTACCGACCCATCGATGCGCGACTCGGAAAACCTGCCAGTCTTCACACCGTCGACCACGGCGTCGATCGCGCCGACGTCGTCCGTGGGCATGAGCAACACGTCGGCACCGGCCGCGACGGCGCGCTGCGTCACCTCGGCCATCGACATCTTGCCGAGCACGCCGTTCATGTCGAGCGCGTCGGTGACGACGAGGCCCTTGAATCCCAAGTCGCCGCGCAGGAGATCGGTCATGATGCGCGGATTGAGCGTCGCGGCAATTGGTGTCGTGTCAAGCGCCGGCAGGAAACCGTGAAAGGTCATCACACCGCGCACGCCGGCATTCACCGCAGCACGGAACGGAACGAGCTCGACGCTGTCGATGCGCGCGCGCGATGCGTCGACGCGCGCGAGCTCGAGGTGTGAGTTCTGTTCGGTGTCGCCGTGTCCGGGAAAGTGTTTCGCCGTGGCGAGCATCCCGTTTTCCTGGATGCCGCGCACGAACGCCGCGCCGAGTCTGGCGACGAGCCGTGGATTCTCGCCGAAGGAACGCAGGCTGATGACCGGATTCTTCGGGTTGTTGTTGACGTCCACGACCGGCGCAAACGCCATGTGGATGCCGAGCGCGCGCCCTTCCTGCGCCGTGATGCGGCCCATTGCGTAGGCGAGCGACGAGTCGCGCGTCGCACCGATGCCCATCTGGTACGGGAAGCTGGTTGCTCCGCCGAGGTCGATGGCATTGGGGAGGAAGTAACCACCGCGTGCGCGGAATGCTGCGCCAGTCTCGAGGTCGGCGCCGACGAGCAGCGGGAGAGGGCTCGCGGCCTGAAGGGCGTTCAGCTTGGCCGCGATCTCCGTTGGTGACCCGACGGAGATGATGATACCGCCAAGATGTTGCTCACGCAGCAGCCGCTCGATGCGGCGGAAGTTCGGATCGTCAGCGGCGGTGTAATCGCCGAGCATCCACGGCCACACCATCTGTGCTGCCTTGTCTCGCAGTGAGAGTGTGGCGAGCACCGAGTCGGCCCAGGCGGAGTCGGCTGCCGGTCCGCGTGCCGAACGTGCCGCTGAAACAGGCGTCGCTCGGACAGGAGCGGGCGGGGCAGGGGGCGCGGTCTGGCTGATCGTGCAGCCAACGACCGTCCCCAGCGCGAGAGCGCTCGCGAGAGCGC
>CAYTKA010000009.1:58221-67680 GCA_964438255.1 uncultured Gemmatimonadaceae bacterium
CGCGAGAGCGCTCGCGAGAGCGCCAATGAGCGCGATGCGTGCGCCCCGCGGTGTGCGGCCGGCCGACGCTGCTACCATGCGATCGTCCCCTGTTTGCTGGTATCGACGTCTTCCGCGCCGCCTTGCTTGAACAGGAAGGCGCCCATGTTCTTGGTGAGGAAGCTGCGTGCCTGGGGGTCCATCACGTTGAGCCCGTAATGGTTGATCAGCATGGTCTGCTGGCGAAGCCACTGGCTCCAGCAATCCTGGCAGATCTCGTTGACGACACGCGCTCCGATGGGGCCGGGAAATGGGGGGCGCTCGAATCCGGCGCGCGTTTGGCCGCAGCGAACGCAAGTCACGGTGGCGGGCATCAGGAACCTCTTCGGGATGTCTTTCGACGAAATCTACACCCTGAGCAAAGCCTCTGTGAGCAAGCGAACGGGCACACCAGAGCGAGTCCGGTGTGCCCGTTGTGAAAGGCGAATCGTGAACGGCGCTACGCCATCTCCGCTGCCAGCTCGTTGGGCCGGTCCGGTCCGTAGTTCCGCGCATACTCGATCTTTGCCAATCCCACCAGCTTGAGCGCGCGAATATAGATCCAGCCGATGTCGAACTCGAACCAGCGCGCCTTGAACTTCGCGCTCTTCGGGTCGGCGTGGTGGTTGTTGTGCAGCTCCTCGCCGCCGAGCCAGATGGCGATCGGTGAGATATTCCGGCTCTCGTCCTTCACCGCGAAGTTGCGATAGCCGAGGGCGTGCCCGATGCCGTTGATGACGCCCGCTGCCCAGAGCGGGATCCAGATCATCTGCACGCCCCAGACGAGCGGGCCGACGAACAGCCCGAACAGCCAGATGTCGATGCCGAGCATGAGGACGATGCCCAACCAGTTGAGCGGCGTGAGCAGACGGCGCTCGAGCCAATCGCTCGGCGTGCCCTTGCCGTACTTCTCCAGCATGCCTGGCTGGTGCACTGCCCGACGATAATAGAACGCGCCCTTGAGCAGGATCTCGCGCAACCCCTCGATCAGCGGACTGTGCGGGTCCCCTTCACGATCGGCGAAGGCGTGATGTTTCCGGTGACACGCCACCCACTCCTTCGTGACGATGGCCGTGGTGAGCCACAGCCAGATGCGCATGGGGACGGCGGCAATGGCATGCAGCCGGACGCCGCGATGGGTCTGCGCGCGATGGAGAAAGAGGGTGACGCAGACGTTGGTGATGTGACCGGCGACGACGACGAACAGGACCGGCATCCACCACCGACTGGCCCACGAGCCGAACTCGAACATTTCTCGTACTCCGGAGTGCTGGTTGAGCGCGGATCGAGCGCTGACAGAGCCAACAACCTAATGGGTCTGGCGGTCTGACGGTCGGATTGTCCGACAGTCGGACGGGAAGGGCACACCCCGACCTTTCAGGGTTGCCCTTCCTGCATCTCGAGTGCCGCATCGGTAGGACGATCGAACTTACCTGACCGTCAGGCCGTCCGGCTACGGAACCATCTTCCCGGTGATCACCCCGCTCAAGCCACCCGACGTCGACGCGGTCGTAGCTGGGGCGGCGGTCGGCGGCGTGCCCCAGATGTCGTTGGTGGAATTCCAATCGGGCACGACACCGTCGGGCCACAGTCGCGCCCCGATGACCGGCGACTTCACCGCCACGGTGGCCTCGTACCGATCGGTGCGCGCCCAGATCTCCACCGGGAGCGACACGTCCTGCGAGCTGTTATCGGCAAGGCGCAAGCGCAGCTTCACCGGGAAGGGCACGGAGCTGTTCCGCCGCAATGCGATGACGGCGAAGTTCTGTCCCTCCTGCTGCCGCATCGTCACGTTGTCGATGCCGATGTCGAGCAGATCGGTGCCGTAGAAGAACGCGCGCCAGTACCAGCCCAGATCCATCCCGGAAACATTCTCCACGGTGCGGAAGAAATCGCCGGGCGCAGGATGCTTGAACGCCCACCGGCGGACGTACTCGCGGAACGCACGGTCGAAGGTCTCCTTGCCCACCACGTTGTCGCGCAGCGCGAGGAGCACCGCGCCGGGCTTGCGATAACCGATGGCCCCGAGTGCGCGCGCATCGATCTGATCGGGGGGCGTCATGAGCGGCGAGTCGATCCGGTTGTCCACTGCCTGCTTCCAGTTCGACACGTAGAACAGGAACTGATTCGTGCCCGGATAGCGACGCTCATTGGCGAACGCATTGATGTACGTGTTGAAGCCTTCGTCCATCCACGCGTAGCGGCGCTCGTTGGAACCGACGATCATCGGGAACCACTCGTGCCCGTGCTCGTGGTTCACCGTCCCGAAGATCGACTTGGGATCATCGAGCGGGTTGCCGTAGTGGACCATGACGAACATCGGATACTCCATCCCACCCACCGGACCGGCCACCGACGTGGCCTGCGGATAGGGATACTTGTAGAGGAGCTCCGAGTAGTTCTTGATCGTCCACGCGGTCTGCTCGGCACCCTGCTCCCACGCCGTGCCAGCCTTGGGGAACTGATAGTACGCCTGCGCGAGCACGCCGTTCGCATTGGTCGCATCCCAGCGGAAGTCGGGAGCGGCCGCCCACGCGACGTCGCGCACGTTCTGCGCGTGGAACGTCCACGTCTTGGCGCCCGGCGTCGACACGGCACGCGCCTCCTCGCGCGTGATGATTGGCACGATGGCGTCGGATTTCGCTGCGCGCGTCAGCCGGTCACGCTGCGTGGCCGTCAGCACCTCCGACGGATTTTGAAGCACGCCGCTGGCTGCGACGACGTATCCCGCGGGCGCGGTGACGCTGAAGTCGATGTCGCCGTACTCCAGATAGAACTCACCCTGGCCGAGATACGGATCGGTGTTCCAGCCGCGGATGTCGTCGTACACGGCCATGCGTGGATACCACTGCGCGATCTCGTAGAGCGTGCCGTCGCGTCCCATGCGGTCGGAGCCGTGCTCCGGCACGCGGAAGGCATAGTTCATCGAGATCGTGAGCTTGCCGCCCCTCGGCGCGAGTCGCTGCTCGAGATCGATGCGCCCCATGGTATCGTCCACGTGTACAACGGCGGGGCGGCCGTTGACCTGCACGTTGGTCAGATCGTAACCTCCGTCGAAGCCGCGCACGCCCCAACGCGAGTCGGCGGGGAAGAGCATCGAGCCCTTGCTCCCGGGCCGGTAGAGGTTCTGATCCAACTGAATCCACACGGCATCGAGCGTGTCAGGCGAGTTGTTGGTGTACCGAATGGTCACCGTGCCGCTCACCTGCTGCCTGGTCGTGTCGAGGGCAGCGGCAATGGTGTAGTCGGCGCGTTGCTGCCAGTACTCGGGGCCGGGAGCACCGCTCGACGAGCGGAAGGAGTTGGGACCCGGCCAGTCCATGCGATCGATGCGCGTCAGCGGGTCGTCCATGGTGGTGTGTACCGGCCCACCGAGCAGCGCACCCCCCGCGGACGCGGGAGCAGAGGCGGCGGGAGTGGCGGCAGGGGCACGACGCGCGGTGTCTACCGGCACCGGCGTCAGGATCTGCGGTTGCTGCGACGCGCAGGCCGCGAGGCCGAGCATCGCCAGGGCGATCGAACGATTCAGATGCATACCGACGAGAGGGCGAGAGAGGACGGATAATGACGCAGCGGGCGGCGCACCGTCGTGCTCGCCGGCCGGCTAGGAAGAGATCGTCGGGATCATCGCAACGGAAGTGCCGAGCCGGTCACTACCCTTGCCCTGTCGACGCGCGATCCGTACCCTCCCGTATACATGTCTCGACGTACGATCGATCCCTCCCCGCCGGACGGTACGAGCTTCGTCGCACCGTCACGTACGGCATTGTCGCGCGACCAGGGTCAGGCAACGGCGGCGGGAACGCGTCGCTTCGCGGGGCGCACGGCCGATCGAGTGCCGGACTTTCACCGTGTGCTGCCGCGCGACCTCACGGTGAGCGCCCTGGGGATCGGCACGTACCTCGGTGACTGCACCGACGACGACGACGCGGCGTATGTGCGCACGGTACGCGTGGCCATCACCTCCGGCGTCAACGTGCTCGACACGGCGATCAACTATCGCTGTCAGCGCTCCGAGCGGGCGGTCGGGCGTGCAATCGGCGAGGCGATCGCGGCGGGAGACGTCCGCCGCGACGAGCTGGTAATTTGCACCAAGGGGGGCTACGTGGCGCTCGACGGCCAGCCTCCCGCTTCGCGCGAAGCGTACGAGACGTGGATCGATCGCGAGCTCGTGGCGCCCGGTATCGTCTCGCGCGGGGAGCTGGTACGCGGCGGACATTCGATCGCGCCGCGCTACCTCGCGCACCAGCTCGCGCAGAGTCGCACCAACCTCGGCGTCCCCGCCGTGGATCTGTACTACGTCCACAATCCCGAGGAGCAGCTCCTCGCTGTGGACCGCGCCACGTTCAAGCAGCGCATGCACGCCGCGTTCGCGCTGCTGGAGGAGCGGGCGGCCGCGGGAGAGATCGGCGGGTACGGGTGCGCGACGTGGACGGGGTTCCGCGTCCCCCGGGAGCACAAGCAGCATCTCACGCTCGCCGATCTCGTGGCGATCGCTCGCGAAGTGGGAGGAACGGCGCATCACTTCCGTGCCGTGGAGCTACCCGTCAGCCTGGCCATGCCCGAGGCGGCACGGATTGCCACGCAGCCGCTCGGCCGCAGGCTGGTGCCGCTGCTCGAGGCCGCGGATGCGCTCGGTATCAGCGTCGTGGCGAGCGCGCCGCTCATGCAGGGCAAGCTGACGCATGGATTGCCGAGCGAGATTCACGACCTGTTTCCGGGCTGCACCACCGATGCCCAGCGTGCGCTGCGCTTCACCGCGTCGCTGCCCGGAGTGAGTGTCGTGCTCGCAGGGATGCGGCGTGCCGAGCATCTCCGCGAGAATCTGGACGCCTGGCGCGCCTGACGCGGCACGACTCTCGCGCCGATGTCGATCGTCACCGAACCGGGTACGGACATGGCCTCCTGCGCACATCTGAATCACGTCAAGACGGAAACGCCACGCACGCCGGAGGGCTGCGAGGAGTGTCTCGCGAGCGGCAGTGACTGGGTGCATCTGCGCCTCTGCCTCGAGTGCGGACACGTCGGCTGCTGCGACAGCTCGCCGAACAAGCATGCGACGAAGCACTTCCACAAGACGCAGCATCCGGTGATGAAGAGCTTCGAGCCGGGCGAGGACTGGGCATTCTGCTACATCGACCAGCTGATGTTGGAGCCCGCACCGCGAGTCTGATCTGTATCGTAAGGCCGATCTGACGATTTCTCCCGCGATCGACAAGCTGCGTGCGCCGCGTGCGCCGGCACACCATGCGCCGGACGGCACCTTCCGCAATCCTTGGCCCGACAGTGCGCCGCATGGTTTTGCCGACCTGTTGCGCTGGATGCGTGAGCGCCGACGCTCAGGCCGCACACCGATCCCGCCGCGCGGATCGTTTGCCACGGCCGCACCGCGCATCGCGTTGCCGCGCGCGGCAGCCGACGTCGCAACCGCTACGTGGATCGGTCACTCGACCGTGCTGCTGCAAGTCGGTGGACTGAACATCCTCACCGACCCAATGTTCAGCGAGCGCGCTTTTCCCGTGCAATGGGCCGGGCCGCGCCGCATCATGGCGCCCGCGCTGACGCTCGACGCGCTGCCGCCACTCGACGTCGTGCTGCTCACGCACAGCCATTACGACCACCTCGACAAGACGTCGGCAAAACGCCTCGCGAAGCGACACCCGGATGCGCAATGGATCGCGCCATGCAAGCTCGGCGCATACCTGCGCGGCTTCGGCGTGCGGCGGATCGTGGAGCTGGATTGGTGGGAGGGTGCACAGCTCAGCGGCGCCTGCGTCACGGCCACGCCGGCGCGACACTTCAGCGCACGCCGGCTCGGCGACCGGAACAAGACGCTGTGGTGCGGCTACGTCATCGAGGTCGGCGGGCACCGCACGTATTTCGCCGGCGACACGGCGTACCATCCGGAGTTCGGCGCGATCGGCAAGCGCCTCGGCCCATTCGACATGGTGATGATGCCGGTGGGTGCGTACGAGCCGCGCTGGTTCATGCGTGTCGTGCACATGAATCCCGAGGAAGCGGTGCAGGCGTGTATCGACCTCGCGTCGTCTCATCCCACGAAGCCGATGCCGTTGGCGCTCGGCATCCACTGGGGAACCTTCCGGCTCACCGACGAGCCGATGGACGAACCCCCGCGTCGCACCGCTGACGTGTGGCGCGAGCGGGGGCTCGATGCCGAACGGCTGTGGATTGCGCGGTTCGGCGAGACCCGCGCGTGGTGAGCTAGGAAACCCGTCGCTTCCTGGCGGTCTTCGCGCGAGCCGGCTTCTTCGCGGCGGCCTTCTTCACGCCGCGCTTCTTCGCCGAGGTGGACTCCAGACTCTCCTGAAGCCGCGCGACGAGGTCGATGACCTTCGTCTTCTCCGGCTTCTCCTCGGTCTCTTCGGGAAGCTTCTTCCCCTTGAGCTTCGCCTTGAGCAGCGCCTGCAGCTTCTCCTCATACTCGTCGTGGTACTTCGACGGGTCGAACGGCTCGGCAAGATTGGCGATGAGCTGCTCGGCCATCGCGATCTCCTGGGGCCGCACCTGCTGCCGCTCGGCGTTCGGGAAACGCAGCTCATCCGGCTCCACGAGCTCGTGCTCGAAGCGCATCAGCTCCAGTATGAGCGCGTCACCCACCGGACGCACCGCCACGAGGTGCTCCTTCTGCCGCAGCGTGAGCTTCCCGATCCCGACCATGTCCGTGTTTTGAAGCGCCTCGCGCAGCAGCGCGTAGGCCTTCTCGCCCCCCTTCTGTGGCACGAGATAGTACGGCGTGTCGAAGTAGCGCGGGTCGATCTCCTCGGACTTCACGAAGTCCATCATCTCGACGGCGCGGCTCGACGGCGTCTTCACCGTCGCCAGCTCTTCCGGCGTAACGACGACGTACTTGCCCTTGGCGTACTCGTAGCCCTTCACGACCTCGTTCCAGGGCACGACCTCCTCGTCGCGAGGGCATACGCGCTCGTACTTGATGGGGGTGAGGTCTTCCTTGTGCAGCATGCGGAAGCTCGTCTTCTCGGCCGCGCGAACCGCGCTGGTGAGCGAGACGGGGATGTTCACGAGCCCGAAGGTCAGGGCGCCAGTCCAGATGGATGCCATGCCCTGGTAAGAAGCAGGGCACATACTCTCCAGCACTTCTCCACACCACACGGACCAGCTCGCCTGAATTGGTCACGCAACTTGCGCTCGAGTGGCGCCGTGTCTTCCACGCTGAATCCCCGCTACACCTTCCTCGAATTCGTCGTCGGCCGGAGCAATGAAGCGGCGTATACTGCTGCGTCGGCGGCCGCCGTTGCACCGGGGAAGCTGTACAACCCGATCCTGCTCACAGGCGGAACGGGGTTGGGCAAGACGCACCTCGCGCACGCCGTGACGGCAGAGGCAGCGATGCGCGTCGATCGCGCGGCGGTGCTCGTGAGCGCCGACGAGTTCCTGCGCCGACTTGCGCTCGGCGTCGCCGGTGGCGATCCGGCGGCGGAGCTCGAGGAGCTGCATGGAGCGCAGCTCGTCGTGATCGACGACGTGCACGTGCTCGACCGACACGCCGCGGCGCAGGACGCACTCGCTGCACTCGCGTCGCAGGCAGTGGCACGGGAGCACCAGCTCCTGCTCACGAGCGATGACGCACAGGGTGCCGATGCGCTTGCACGGCGGCTGGTCAGCCACTTCCGTGGCGCACACGTGGCGACGCTGTCACCGCCGGATTGGGAGCATCGCGTCGCGATCCTGCACGTCAAGGCGCGCGCGCTTCAGATCGAGTTGCCGCCAAGTGTAGCGCACCATCTGGCGGCGCAGAGCGAGGAGAGCATTCGCGAGTTGGAAGGCCGTCTCACACGCCTGCTGGCCGTCGCCGGGCTACACGACGAACCCCTCACGCTCGCGCTTGCGCGACGCGCCGTACCGACGCGCCGTCAGACGGGATCGACGAGTGCCGGCGCCGTCGCCGTACAGGAAGCGGTGGCGGCTGAGTGGGGTGTGTCGCCGGACGCGCTGATCGGCGCCGGGCGCACGCGCGCGCTCGCCGAATCGCGGCGCATCGGGATGCTGTTGTGCCGCGATCTGCTGAATCTGTCCATTCGCGAGATCGGGGCGGCGTTCGGTGATCGCGACAGCTCCACGGTCGTCTCGGCTCTCGCGCGTGCGCGCGTCGACGTATCGAGCAACGCGGCAACAGCGGAGCGAGTGGCGCGACTGCGTGAGCTGGTACCGGTGGTGCAGCGGGGGGGAGAACTCACGCGCCTGAGCCCGAGCGAAATCGTGGATATTGATGCAGTGCGGACCTGCTGACGAACGCCCCTACGGCACCCAATCCGCGATGAACAGGTTTGTCTCGCCGGGCTTCGCGTCGTAACGGTTCGACGCCCACACGAGTTGCCGGCCGTCGGGGCTGAACATCGGGAAGCCGTCGAACGCCTCGTGCGTCGTCACCGGCTCGAGGCCGGTGCCATCGAGATTGATCAGGTATAGATCGAAGTTTCCGCTGCGCGGCTGGCGGTAGTTCGACGAGAAGATCAGGCGCTTGCCATCCGGCATCCATGACGGGCCGAAGTTCGCGCCGCCGAGGTGCGTGAGCTGCCGCTGGTCGCTGCCGTCGGCGTTCATGACCCACAGCTCCATGCGGTTGGGACGGACGAGACGATCGGCGAGCAGCGCCCGGTAGCTCGTCAGCGCGCTGTCGGTTGGATGCCAGGCACGATAGACGATTTTCGTGCCGTCCGGCGACCACCAGGGGCCGCCGTCATAGCCTGGCGTATTGGTGAGGCGGCGGACGTCGGTGCCGTCCAGGTTCATTGTGTAGATGTCGAGATCGCCGTCCTTCAGCGAGGTGAAGACGATCTTCTTTCCGTCCGGTGAGGCGACCGCTTCGGCAGTGTACACACCATAGTTCGTGAGCTGGCGCAGATCGCTGCCGTTGGTGCGTGCGGTATAGATGTCGTATGGATCGAGGCGCCACACGTAGCCCTGGGACGGATCGGGCTTCTCGGGACACTCCCCCTGGCGGCCGTGCGACGACCCGAACAGCACGCGCTCGTCGTTCGCGTAGAAGAAGCCGCACGTCGTCTTCCCGGTGCCGGTCGACACGCGATGCAGACCGGAGCCGTCGACGTTCATGACGTACTCCTGATCGCAGCTCCGTCCGTCGCGTGTGCTCTGGAACACGAGCCTTCGTCCGTCCGAACTGAAGTACGCCTCGGCGTTCTCGCCGCCATTGGTGAGCTGCCGGACGTTGCGCAGGTGGCGCTCGCCCGGCTCGGGAGATATGGAGGGCAGCGCGGGATGCCCGCAGGCGAGCACGGCGAGGCAGAGGAGGACGGGACGATGCATGCCAGAAAATACGGCGTGAGACGGTGAGACCGTACTGCGGGTGGCAGAACGTATGTCATCCCGCACAAGGCTGGTGCTGCGACGGTCGGACGGTCGGACGGTCGGACGGTCGGACGGTCGGACGGTCGGACGGTC
>CAYTKA010000010.1:0-65759 GCA_964438255.1 uncultured Gemmatimonadaceae bacterium
CCCACGCGGCGCGCCTCCAGCGCGCGCAGCAGCGTGGGCTGGAGCGACTCCGGCAGCTCGGCCACCTCGTCGAGGAAGAGCGTCCCGCCGTCCGCTGCCTCGAAGAGACCGGGCAGTGGGCCCTCCCCGCTCCGTTCCACCCCGAACAGCTCGACGTCGAGTGTCTCGACCGGACGCAGCGCACAACTGATCTCGTGAAACGGTCGCGCGCCGCGCGGGCTGAGCGCGTGGATGGCGCGTGCGACGCGCCCCTTCCCGACGCCGCTCTCGCCGACGAGCAGCGCCACCGTGCGCTCGCTGCGCGCCAGCATCTCGATCTGTTGCGCCAGCTCCCGCATCGGCGCGGATGGACCGAGCAGCATCTCGGTGGCCGCCCGCCCGGTGCGTACCGCCGCCGCACGCGTCAGCTCGCGGAGCTGCGCCTTTTCGAGTGCGCGATCGACCACGGCGCCGAGATGCGCCAGCTCCACGGGTTTGGTGAGAAAGCCCTCTGCTCCCCCCTGCATCGCCTGCACGGCGAGCGGAATGTCGCCATGGCCGGTGATCATGATGACCACCGGCCGCTGCTCGCGCGTCTTCTCCAGCACGTCGAAGCCGGACATGTCGGGGAGATGCAGGTCGAGCAGCATCACCGCCGGATGTTCGCTGGTCGCGAGCCGGACCCCTTCTGCACCGGTCGCGGCGCGCAGCACGTCGTGTCCGACGCGCTCGAAGTACCGGCCGAGCGCCGACGTGATGTCGGGTTCGTCGTCGATGATGAGAATCTTCGCCATCAGGTCGTCATTCTCGCGAGGACCGCCGCCAGGTCGTCCAGTTGAAAGGGCTTGATGACGCTCGGTCGCCCCGACTCCGAGAGGAAGGTCCGTGCGTGCTCGCTCTGCGCGTCGCCCGTCACGAACACGACGCGGCTGGCGTGGCGCGGGTCACGCTGCTCGAGCTCGCGGAACAACGCGTCGCCGCTGCCACCAGCCATGCGCAGATCGAGCAGCACGACATCATACGCGTCGGACGCGAGAAGGGCTCGCGCCTCGGCAGGCGTGCTCGCCGTATCGACCGCATCGCCGAGCGTGCCGAGGTACGTCGAGATCGCGGCGCGCATGGTGGGCTCGTCGTCCACCACGAGCACCCGGCGTCCCGTACGCGGAATGGAAGCAGTGACGGCCTGCGCGGCGACCGCGGGCATCGCGACCGCAACGCGCGGGAGCTGGATGATGAACGTGGCTCCCTCGCCGGGATGCGATTCGACCCGGATCTGTCCCCCGTGCTCGCGCACGATGCCGTCCGAGATCGAGAGCCCGAGCCCCGTGCCCTCACCCACCGGCTTGGTCGTGAAGAACGGATTGAAGATCTGATCGCGCTCTGCTGCCGGGATCCCCGGCCCGGAATCGGAGACGGCCAGCATGATCGAGCTCGTATCGTAGCGCGTCCACACGGCGACACGGCGCGGACCCTGCCAGCCCGCCAGCGCCTGCTCGGCGTTGGTGAACAGGTTGAGCACGACCTGCTGGAGCTGGTAGGGATCCGCCCATGTGCGCGGCAGTGTGGGGTCGAGCACGACATCGAGCTCGATCCCGGCGACGTTGAATGCATAGCGCCGCAGGGCGAGCGTGTCGTTCACGATCGCGTTGAGATCGGCCTCCATTCGCTCCGCCGGACGTTGCCGCGCGAAGGTGAGGAGATGCGACACGATCTTGGCCGCTCGCACCGACTCGTGGTGGATCGTCTCGAGCCCGCGGCGCATCTCGTCGTCCTCGGCGGCGCGCGACGCGAGCAGCAGCTCGGAGAACGCCATCACCCCGGCGAGCGGATTGTTCAGCTCATGCGCGACGCCGCTCACGAGCTGTCCGACGGCGGCGAGCTTCTCCTGCTGGAGGAGCTGCGCGGCGAGCCGCTGTTCCTCGGTCACGTCGCGCATGATGCCGAGGACGCCGACGATCGCGCCGTCCTCGAACACGGGCGCCGTGATCACGCTGCCGTTTCGCACCTCACCATCGGCGGCGCGGTACCGCAGCGATCCACGGCATCGCTCGCCGGCGAACGTCTTGCGCAGCAGCTCCTCCGCCCCCTCCACGTCGCGTGCGTCGAGCACGCACGAGATGGGTGCGTCGATCAGCTCCGTGCGCGGGCGCCCCACGCCCATCTCCAGCGCGCGGTTCACTGCGGTAAAGCAGCCGTCGCGCCCGACCGTGAAGATTGCGTCGGACGCCGACTCGACGAGCCGCGTGTACCGAGCCTCGGAGCGCACCAGGGCGGCCGCGCGCGCACGCTCGTCCGTCACGTCGCGCGCCACCCCCAGCACACCGACGATCTGCGTGCCGGCGCGGATCGGCGTGTTCGTCACCGAGATCAGTCGCCGCTCGCCGTCGCTGCGCCGGAAATGGCACTCGTAGCGCACGGACTCGCCGTCCACCGCGCGGCGGAACTGCTCGACGACGTGCGCCAGATCGACGGCGTCTTCCTCGTCGAACAGCAGCCGCGAGCTCTGAGCGAGCAGTTCGGTGCGCGGTCGGCCACACATGCGCACGGTGGCCTCGTTCACCGACGTGAAGTTGCCCTCGAGGTCGAGGGTGTAGATCGAGTCCGACGCCGAGTCGAACAGGTTGCGGTAGCGGGCCTCGGACTGCGTGACCGCGTCGCGTGCACGGCGCTCCTCGGTGATGTCCCGCAGCGACGCAACGGTCCCCGTCACCTCACCCCCCTCCCGCAGCGGGGCCGTGGCAATCGCCACGATCCGACGCTCGCCATCGGCGCGCACGACGGCGCCCTCGTAACGTTGCGGCTGGCCGGCGAGCGCCTCGTCCTCGCGCTGGCGCACGAGGTCGCGCATGTCCGGGGGGAGCGTGCGCCAGACCGGCATGCCGATGAGCGACTCCCCGTAGCCGAAGAAGTCGATCGCCGCCGGGTTCGCAAAGGCAATGCGCCGCTCGCGATCGGTGATCACGATCGCGTCGCGCGAGGTCTCGACGACGAGACGATGCTGCTCGGCGACGGCACGCTGCTCCGTCGCTTCCTCGAACAGACGTGCGTTCACCACCGCCACGGCGACCTGGTCGGCAAGTCGCTCGAGGACGTTCGCGTCGACGCTCGTGAACGACTCCACGCGATTGAACACGGAGAGCGCGCCGATCGTCCCTTGATCGCCCGCAGAGAGCGGAACGATGATGAGGTTGCGCATCCCGGCGGCACGCACGGTTGCCGGATGGGCGTCCGGATCTTCGCTCGTGCCGATGAAACTCTTCCCCGAGCGCACCACCCTGCCATTCAGGCTGCCGACGACTGGGAGGCGTAGTCCGACGAGCGCTTCGCCCGTTCCGATCCCGGCGACGACCTCCAGCGCATCGCCACGTTGCAGCGAAATGGAGGCGCCGTCCGTGCGGAGCAGCGCGATCGCGTGGCGCAGGATGAGCCGCAGCACCTGCTCGAGCCGGAGTGATTCGCCGACGGCCCGCGACACGTCGGCGAGCGCTTCCGTCTGCCGCCGCTGCCGTTGACTCTCGGCGTACATCCGGGCGTTGCTCATCGCGGCCGCCGCCTGGCCCCCGATCGTGAGCAGGAGATCGACGTCGTCCGGATGGACCACCGCGCCGCCGCGATGCTCTATGGTGACGACGCCGAGCACGGAGCCGGCGAGGATCGCCGGCACAGCGACGCGCTGCCCCTCGACGACCACCCGACGTGCATCTGCCGCCCTGGCCGCGTGCGCGCTCACGGGGAGGGGCACGCTCGTCGCATCGGTCTCGTAGCCGTTACGCCGGTATGCGCGCGGCCAGGACACCCCTGCGTCGTCGGTGGCGAACACGGCGACGTCGGCACCGGGGAGAACGTTCTCCACCTCGCGCGCGAGCGCGCGCAGGATCGTGTCCTCGTCGAGCGAGCGGGCCAGGACGGACCCCGTCTCGTGGAGCTTCTGCAGTCGTGCGGCGCGATGTTCGGCGAGGTCGGCGAGCGCGGCCCGCTCCAGCATCGCCGCGACCTGTCTGCCGAACAGCTCCACCGTGCGGACGCGCGTCAGCGACGGCCGCGCACGGTCCGCCGGATCATCGAGCAGCAGCGTCGCAATGATCGTCCCGTCCGCACCCCGCAGGGGCACGAGCAGCGCGTCGTTGGGCGACCAGTCGGCGTCCGGCGACGGGGTCATCCGGCTCGCGACACCGCCGCCGAACGCGCTCGCGACCCACGGATCGCGGCCGTCGAGATAGTACGAGTCGCTGACCCGGAACCGCTCGATCGCCGCGAGCCGCTGGCGCCACGTTGCCCCCGAGGCGGGATTCGCGCGGAGCTCGCCCAACTCCTCGTCGGTGAGACCGGCGCCGACGACCGCCGTCGCCTCCATGTTCGCGTCACGCAGCGTGAGCGCGACACGGCCGAAACCGACCTTCCGGATGGCGTCGACGAAGATCTCGAGCCGAGCGCCGATCGTCGCGGCGCGCTCCGCCTCCACGAGCGCGTCGTGGAGCAGCAGCAGATGATCGCGCTCGCGCTGAAGCTCGCGCACTGCCTCGACAGGGACGGCGCCCGCCGATGCAGCGAGGAAATGTGTGCCGTCGAACGTGTCCCGACTGGTCATCGACGAGGAACGAGGAGCTGAGCGGCGAGGGGGTCCACGGTAATCTCGACCGGCGTAGGTCCGATCAGCTCCCCGTCGGCCTGCATGATCAGCACGGGGTCCGTCGTGAGCCGGAAGCGTCGCCCTTTTCTATATAGTATCGCCGCGTCGGGACGAAAGTCGCGTCTTGTCACACGCCACATGATACGCAGCGCGTCAAGTAAGTTGGTGGGCGAGAAGACGCAGCAATCCAGCATCCCGTCGTCGACGGCGATGTCCGGCCCGAACGCGATCCGATCGTCGAGGATCGCCCCGAAGTTGGCGAACATGACGGCGGCGGCGTGGCGTTCGATCACCTCGGGCTGATCGTCCACCTGCACCCGGACGGCGAAGAAGCGCCGGAACAGCAGCGCGCGCAGCGCCGCCTTGGTCGCGATCAGCGTGTACGCGAGCACGCCCAGCCGCCGTTTCAGCCAGCGCGGTGTTTCCTCGATCATCGCGGCGTCGATGCCGACGCCCGCCGCGATGGCGAAGCGGCGGCCGCGCACCACGCCGAGATCGATGCACCGCACCTCACCGTCGAGCAGGGCGGGGACGGCACGCTTGATCGACCGCGGAATGCCGAGCGCTCCGCCGAGCAGGTTGCCCGTACCGCCGGCGAGCACGCCGATGGCAACGCGCGAGTTGGCGAGCGCGCCGGCAACTTCCATCGCCGTGCCGTCGCCACCGAGCGTGAACACCATGTCGTAGCTCGCGCCGCGCGCCGCGGCGATCTCCGCCGCATGCCCCGAGTGCTCGGTTCGCGCGACGTCACACGCGGCCCCGGCCGCGCGCAGCGCAGCGCTGGCAGCCGCTTCGAGGCGCGCGCCCTGACGCGACGCAGGGTTCGCGATGAGAAGAACGCGCCGTGTCAGAACGACCAGGACCGAAAGAGGGAAAGCCCCCACTGCTGCGGGGTCTGCACGAAGCCGCGGATGGCGTCCGACCCCCCGCTGCAACGCAGCGCGCTCGCCGCCGGCTCCCGGCCGGCGCGCAGTGAGAAGCGATCGGCGCCCGAGAGCGGGAACCGATACTCGAGCTTTCCCTCGATCGTGTTCGAGAGGCCGCGCAGCCCCTGCGACTCGGCACCGGTGCCGTTGCTTCCACCCAGCAACGGCTGGAGCGCACAGAGCCCCGTGCTGAAGCTCAGGAAGAGTCGATCACTGATCTGCTTCTCACCGCCGACGCGCGTCGTGTACAGAAAGCCGAACTGATTGTTCGTTCCGGGCTGGTTGACCGTGTTGTCGTACGCCGCCCCCGATTGAATCTGGAACAGATCCATGAAGCCGAGCTGGTCGCGCAGCGACTTGCTGAGCGTCGCCGTCGCCGTGGGCAGCAGGAACTCGATCACGCGCTGTGTCTGCGACGGGCCACCCACGCCACCGCCGCCCGTGAGGCCGGCGAGCTCTTCGCTCTTGCGGCCGGTCACGAGATAGCTCACGAGATCCGACGGGGAGATCGACGCATCGGTGCTGGACAGCGCGAGTGACGGCTGCGGGAAGAAGTTTCCGGAGATGTGCGCCAGCACGCCGATGTCGGCGCGGTTCGTCTGCTTGACCTGGTAGAGCGCTTTGACGTCGATCTCGGGGTTGAAGTCCGGCGTCCCGAAGAAGGTGATGCGCCCGCTCTGCACCTGGAACTCGCGTCGCACCACGTCGAGATCGAGGGTGTACGTGCCGCGGTCGGCGCTCAGCGTACCGCTCAACGCGAGTGTGTACTTCGGTGCGATGCGCGTCGTATCGGCGAAGGGATCGAAGGTCGAGATGCGCGTGTCCCGCTCGTCACGCGCTCGTGTCACGTTGAGCGAACCGCCCAGCTTGATGTTCGCTTCCTTCGACCGCAGCCACACGTCGTCGCCGACGTTGACGGAGACACCGGCAAGGCGTAGATGCTCCACGAGCTTGCTCTGCGTCGCCGGCATCAACGGCTTGATGCGCACGTCGGTCGTGTCGAACTGCATCGCGAAGTCGTCGAGCGTCAACTCGACGAGCTCCTTCTTGATCAGCTCGGGGATGAAGATCGTGCCCCGATCCACGTTCAGCGCGCCGCTGAGCGTCGCGTCGTCGGGCGTGCCGTTCAGCGTGATTCCCGAGCGCCCCGTGGAGACGTCGAGTCGCGCCAGCGAACGCCTGTCGACGACGCGCAGTGCATGCGCGTCGAGCCGCAGGGCGAACCGCGGATTGTAGAGATCACGGAACACCATCGCTCCGCCAAGCGACGCGGTACCTCCACTCGCCGGACTCGTCCACCGCAGATGATCGATCGCGAGTGAATCGCGGTCCGCGTTCACCCGCATCGCGCCATCGATCGCCGTGAACCGGAGGCCCGCGGTCGGCACGTCGAACGCACCGTCATGCACGCTCGCGACCCCGCCGACGTGCGGCCGGCCCGGATCGCCGCTGAGGGCGAGATCGAGCACGAGCCGACCGCTGACGTTCTGCAGCTTGTCCGACACCGCCTGCACGAGCGCGAGATCCACGCTGTCGCCGCGAATGCGGCCGCGCAGGGCGTCGCCCGTCGCGCGCACCGCGAAGAGCGTCAGCGCGATCGGATAGTCCACGTCGACGTCGAGGATCGAGCGGCCGCCGCGCAGGAGCTGCGCCTGCAATCGCGCACGCTCCTGACCGTAGCCGCCGTTCACGGTGAACGCCTCGAGCGGGATCGCGCCCACCTTGAGCGTCCGTGCCCCCGCGCTCCACGTCATCACCGGCCGGTCGCGCGTGCCGGTGATGTCGACGTCCGCATTCATCCGCCCCTCGAACGACGGCGGGAGCTGCGCGAGTCGTCCAAGATCGGCGAGCGGGACGCCGCTCGCCTCGAAGTGTCCCCGCGCCGGTGCGCCGACACCGGAGCCGCGCACGAACCCGCTGATGCGCGCGCCCGTCGCGTCCGCGAAGGCGAGCGTATCGAGGGACAGCCGCGTCGGCGACGAGACGAGGTGCGTCGGCCGACGCAGCGCCCACCGTGCCGTACCGATCGACGCGTTGAGGGTGTCGAGCTGCAGGGTGGTCGTGTCCCCGAGCAGCGTGAGCTCACCTGCGGCGCGGACCCGGTCTCCATTGTCCGCCAGCGTGCCGATGCCGAAGCGCGTCCGACCACGGTCGAGCATCCGCGCGCTGGCCACCGCGCTTCGCATGTGCAGCCCCGCCGTGACGATCGTGTCCGCCCGCAGCTCCACGTTCGCCGTCGTGCGACCGTGCACACTGCGCACGGCCAGCGTGCCCTTCATCGCGTTCGCATGCCCGGCACTCGCCTGCAATCCCTTTCCCTGCACCGCGCCGTGCAGATCCAGCGAATCGAGCCAACCGCGCAGCGCACCGCGGAACGCGAGCGTACCACGGAGCGTGTCCGCCCTGGTGCGTCCACTCGTTGCCGCCGTCGCCGTCTCGAGGTAGCGGCGCAGTCCGCCCAGCGAATCCACGTCCACGGCGAGTGAAAGCGAGTCGGCGCCCGCGGAACGCGTGAGGCCGAGCGTGCCGTGCGCGCGCAGCGTCCCCGGCATTCCCTCGACGCGAAGCGTGTCCACGTGCAGCACGCCGAGATCGAAGCGGAGCCGCGACGTCGCCGACGCGACGCGCACGCTATCGATCTCCGAGCCGCTCAGGCGAAGCCCGACCGCGCCGGCGAGCGTGGCCAGCGAGTCGCCGACGAGATCCACGTCGTACGTACCGGCGAGTCTCGTCGCCGGCTTTGCCATGCCGAACAGCGCTGTGGCATTCAGCGCGTCGAACGATCCGCCACCGCGGGCGCCGTAGCCGCCAACCGAGTCGGCGTCGACGTGGCCCGAGTACACGATGTGCCCCGCCGCGCCGGTGAGATCGGCGTCGACGAGAAGATCGGGCGCCATCCCCTTCACTTTGATCGGACCGGAGAAGGTGCCGCGTAGGGGGAGCTTGGGATACGATCGCCCCAGCGTGGTGAGGGAGAGCGGTGCCGCGCGGAGATCGAGATCGTACGTCATGTACTTCACGCCGTACGTGATCCGTCCGCCCCCGGTCGCACGGCTCGGCTCGGCCGGTCCGTCCACGTGCGTCAGCGCGGCGTTCGACACGCGCACGTCGAGCCACGACGAATCCAGCACCGCGCTCCCCTTCACGATGCCGCCGATCTTCGGGAAGTTCGGGTAGATCTTCGTGATGCTGCGCAGGTCGAGCCTGTCCGTGGCCGCCGTGAAGTGATGGAACTTCGTGAACGCGGGAAGGAGGATGTCCAGCTCCCCGTGTCCGGTGAGATGCGACACCGCGCCCGGCACGTGCGCGTCGCGGAAGGTCATGTTCGCCGCGTCGACGTAGAAGCGATTCAGCGGGCCGCCGCGCGCCGTCACCGTCCCGGTGAGCGTGCCCCGCCAATCGGCCGGGAAGGGCTTGCCGTTCAGCGTGCGCAGAAGATCCCAGTCCACGGGATCGGCCTGCATCTTCACGTCGTGCACCTTCAGCACTTTGCCGCCCACCTCGAACGTCATCGACCCGCGCAGCCGCGACTTCGTCGTGCGGACGTCCATGTCGCTGATCGCGTAGTCGAGCAGATTGAGGTTCGGCTCGTTCTTGATGTCGAGCACCATCCTGCCGCCACCCGTGCGCGGCAGCGTGGGATACACCCAGGCCACGTCGGCCAGGGAAACGGAGTCCCCCCAGACGCGAAGCCCGTAGCGAACCGGGAGATCGCTCCCCCACGTCACCCGCCCCTCGGCGTGCCCGGTGGAGCCGGGAAGATCCCAGTGCGGTGCCTTGAGCCACACCGTGTCACCGCGCAGCCGCACGACCCCCTTCACGTTGCGCCACTTGAAGGGCGGCACCGATTCGTCCGCATGCAACGTGTCGACGACAAACAGCTTGCCGGCGCTGTCGGGATCGTTGATGCGCGCGTACGGCACGAATGCGTAGGCGTTCGTCCAGCGGTAGGTCTGCGTGTAGCCCTCGCGCGTACGGCGGATCTCGTGCTCCTTCGACACGAGACTCGCGTGGATCGCGCTGTCCCGCCGTACGCCGTGCAGCGAGTCGTCGGGATGCCACGGGATGGTCACCCGGAAGTGCGCATTGCGCACGTGCGCCGAATCCACGACGACGTAATCGCCGAAGCCGCGCCCGGGGCCACGGGGAAGCGACGGCTTTCCCGTCTCGAGCATCCGCTTGAAGTTCCAGCTCCAGTTCTCGTGCTGGCGCAGCACGATCACCGGATTCTGGACCTCGACCTGCCGGAAGTGGAGGCGCCGGTCCACGAGGTCGCGCGGGTCGTACTGCAGGCGGATCGGCCCGGAGGCGACGAACAGCGAGTCTTCGTCGTCGCGCAGCTCGAGCGAGTCGATCTCGAGGCCGGTGATGAAGTTCCCGCTGACTCGCCCGACGTGGAGCTTGCCGTGCATCGAGGATCCGACCTGGAGCTCGACCCACTTCCGCAGCGCCCGCTGACCGGTCTCGGTCTTCGTGGCCACCACGCCGACGCCCAGCACGATGACGCCGAGCACGGCGAGCGTGCACAGGCTCACGAGAGCGATGAAGCGGCGGCGCGTCATGCGCGGACGGCGAGCGGCGGGCAACGGTCGAAGCAGCTTAAAAGTCCGAACCGATCGAGAAGGTGAACGTGAGACGACGCAGGAAGCCCATGGGGCGTTCCGGCGTGAACGTCGCGGGACAGCTCCGGGTCACGTCCTGCTCGAGTACGTTGCCGTTCGTCGGGTTCGGCGTGGCCGGAATGCGGTTCCCCGGGGTGACGCAGTACAGCGCCAATCCCTGGGTGTTCGGCGCATCCCAATAGATGGCGCCGGGCGGCTGTGGAAACGGGTTGTACCCCACGTTGGCCTGAAAGGGCCCCACGGGGGTGAACACGCGGACGCCGATGCCGGGCGTCCATTTGAGACCGTTGAGGAACAGCGCCGACGCTTTGTGTGTGCGCGAGCCGATCTCCGTGCCGCGCTGCCACACGTCCCCCGCGTCGGCGAAGAACGTGTACTGGAGCAACTCGGGAAAGAGAGGACTGCGCAACCGGAGCTCGAAGTTCGCGACGACGAGCGACGTGCCGCCCACCGGTACGACGCGTCGCACCGCCTGACTGTCACGCGTGGCGCCCAGCTCGAAGTATACCGTATCTCCGTTCCCGGCGACGCGGCGTGGATCCGACTCGGCGATGTAGATCAGGTCGCCGAGGTTGTTCTGCTGGAAGCCGCGCACGCTCGTCGGGCCGCCGGCATAGAGGCGTTCTTCCGGCGGGATGAAGCCCGCGGAGTCGGCGAACGAGAGCGTGCGGCCGAGCACGGTGCCGATGCGCAGCCGTGCCGCGAACGTCACGTTGCTCGACAGCGGACGGTAGAACGACGCATCGCCGAGCAGCTTGGTGAACTGGAGCGCCGAATCGGAGCCGAGCTCGCGGAACGCCGTGCGAACGTCGAAGCGCAGGATGGTTCCGTCGCGCGGATTGAGCGGGTTGTCCGTGCGGACGCGATCGAGATGCGCGCTCGCCACGGCGAGCCGCCGGTTCTTCTCGATGAACGCGCGCGACTGCGCGTCGCACTTGCTGAACAGCGCGCATTCCAGCGCGGGGGGTGCCTCGGTTCGACCGTACTCGAGCGAATACGCCAGCCGCAACGGCAGCCCGCGTCCCACCTCTCGCGTCAGCGACGCTTCGCCGCCGAGGACCGTGGTGCGCAGGTACGCGAGATATTCACTGCGCCGCTCGCTGTAGATCGACAGCGTCGGCGACGTGCGATAGCCGAACAGCGTCGGCACGCGGATCAGCGCCGACGTGAAGTAGTTCAGCTTCGAGCTGAACGCGGAGTCCTCGCGGATCGCCGGCGCGCAGAGATTGCCGTTCGCAAAGCGCGTCGGCGTCGCGAAGCCGACCTTCGAGACCTGCGCCGTCAGCTCGAGGCGGCGTGCCTCGCCAAGGAAGTTCTTGTCGATGTACTGCGTGCGCTCCTTGAAGCAATCGAGCACGGCCCACCCGAACTCGGTGTCGAGCTGGCGCAGATAGTTCTCTCGCAGCAGGATGTCGATCGTGACGAGCGTGTCGCCCTTGGGCTGCACGCTGTCCGGCGCGATGCGCACCTCGACTTTCTGAAACAGGTCCGTCTGATACAGCCCGCGCTGCGCGTCGGCGAGATCCTGCTCGCGATAGAGGTCGCCGGGGTGCACGGTGGCCAGTCGCTGCACGATCTGCGCGCCGAGGCGCGGTGCCTCGCCGGTGAGCGGCTCGCTGAACACGCGCACTTCGCCGATCCGTCCTCGACTCCCCGGCAGGACGTCGAGGTCGACGAGCGCGCGGTGCTGCGCCGTATCGACGGTGTAGCTCGCCGCCACGTCGGCGCGCGGATAGCCGGTGTTGCGCAGGCGCGCCTTGATCGAATCGATCGTCGCTTGAAGCGCGGTGCGGTCGAACACGGCACCCTTGCGCAGGTCCACTCGGCTCGTGTCCGCGATCGGCCCGGTGACGCTGTCGAGCCCCTCGACTCGCAGGGAGTCGATGACCACCGGCTGCCCCTCGTCGATCAGGAAGGCGACGTCGACGCTGCCGTCGGGCGCGGACGTGACCGCCGTGTCGACGGTGGCGCCGTAATACCCGTGTCGCTGATAGAAGACGCGCAGGCGGCCGACGTCGAGCCGCAGTACGTCACTGTCGAGACAGCGCCGCGTGCCAATGTGAAGGCCGCGGCGAAAGAGCGAGGGCTGTGTCGTCGCCACGCGCAGCGCGAGATCCCGGCTCGAGAATGCCCTGTTGCCCCTGAACGTCAGCGACCGGAGCTCTCGTTCGCCGACCGAGCCGTCGCATTCACCACTCTGCGCCTGCGCCAGGGCGGGGAGTGCCGCCACGAGGAACAGCGTCAGCGCGGCACGACGCCATCGCCAGGCCGCATCACCGACGCCGAAGCTCATCCCCGCGGGCGCCGGCCCGCCCCTGTCGCGTGATGCTTGCCGGTCCGGCGGTCCTCCGGCAGCAATGGCGTTCGCTCCAGGAACAGCTTCGCGACGTAATAGGCGGCCAGACCGGTCACAATCCCCGCGCCGACGGCCGGAATCAAGTCGCGCCCAGTCAGCCGACGGCGGTAGACGTATCCTTCCAGGCGTGCAATCTCGCGCGACGGTCGATCAGAGTGCTTGGTCATGTCGGAGGACGGACACGAAGGAAGGGACGCAACTTGCAGCGGACAAAGCACGATGCGCCCGCACGGCGGGCAGCTCCGGCGGGCGCGCATTTGATTGACGCTGCATCGCAGCGCGCGTAAGTTCTCGCGCCTTCACCATGAAGTCAACTGCTTACGCCAGAACGTCATGCGTCGTTCCACCGCCCTGCTTCTCCCTCTCGTTTTCGCGGCCTGTGGCGGGAGCAGCGGCTCCACGGATCGTCGCACGCTCATCGACTCCCGCGACAACTACGACCCGCGCTCCCTCGACCCAGCGCTCTCGACCGACGTTCCCACGGGCCGCGCGGTGGGTTACCTCTTTGACGGCCTGACCCGCTTTACCCCCGATGCGCGCGTTGTCTCCGCGCTCGCCACGAGCTGGGACGTCTCGAAGGACGGAACGGTCTACACCTTCCACCTTCGCCGCGGCGTTACCTTCACCGACGGCACGCCCTTCACCGCACGGCAGGTCGCCACGAGCTGGCAGCGGGTGCTCGACCCGAAGGTGCGCGGCGGGCGCGGCTGGCCACTCTACCCCATCCTCGGCGCCAAAGAGTTCGCCGACGGGAAGGCGACCACCATCCCCGGCATCACCACAGCGAACGACTCCACCGTCGTCGTGACGCTCAAGGAGCCATTCGCCATCTTCCCCAAGCTGCTCGCCATGCCGGTGGCCTCCATCGCGCCGGAGAACATCCCGCCCAACTTCGGCGAGCGCCCCGTGGGCACCGGCCCGTGGCAGCTCGTCGAATGGAAGCACGACGACTACCTCCTCTTCACGTCGAACAAGAAGTACTGGGGGGGCGCACCAAAGGCGGATTCGCTCAAGGCACGCATCATCGCCGAGCCGAGCACCGCCGTCGCAGAGTTCCAGAGCGGCAACGTGGACGTGCTCCAGGTGCCACAGGGAGAGATCCGTGAATGGGAGGAGGACACGGAGCGCAGGAAGCTCCTCGCCTCCACGCCGGCGCTCGAGCTGGTGTACGTCGCCATCAACACGACCCGCGGTCCGCTCTCCGACGTACGCGTCCGCCAGGCGATCAATCATGCGATCGACCGGCGCACGATCGTGCGCAACCTCGTCGCCGGCCGCGGCGAGCTCGCATCGGGTGTCGTCCCCTCGCAGCTTCCCGGCTCCGACAAGACGCGCATCGGCTATCAGTTCGACACGCTGCGCGCGAAGCAGCTCCTGCGGGACGCCGGCTACCCGAACGGGATCGACGTCGAGCTGTGGACCTCCACGACGCCGATCTTCGTGCGAATCGCCGAAACGCTCCAGGGCTATCTCGCCCTCGCCGGCATTCGGGCCAAGATCGTGCAGCGTGAAAGCGCCGCGGCGCGTGAAGCGGCACGCAAGGGGCAGACCGATCTGTTCGTCAAGGACTGGTACGCCGACTACCCCGACGCGGAGAACTTTCTCTACCCACTGCTTCACAGCTCGAACAAGGGTGTCGGCGGCAACGTGTCGTTCTACCAGAACGCGCAGTACGATTCGCTCGTCTCCGCGGCACGGCGCGAGCAGGACGAGACGAAGCGCGTCGCGCTGTACAGGCAGGCCGACGAGCTCGCGTTTCGTGAGGCGCCCATGATCTTCCTCTACTTCTACAACGAGCTCTATGCCGTGCAGCCCTGGGTGACGGGCTTCAAGCCGCCGGTCATCTTCAACGGCCAGCCCTGGACGGACGTGGCGATCGTGCACACAGCGAAGGCGGCGAGATGACGGCGTTCATCGTCCGGCGCCTGCTCCTCTCCATCCCGACGCTGTTCGGCGTGCTCGTCGTGGCTTTTCTGCTGCTGTACGTGGCACCCGGCGATCCGGTGCAGGCCATGGTGGGCGAGCGCGCCGACTCCACGACGATCGCCCGGCTGCGGCAGGAGCTCCGCCTCGACGATCCGCTCTACGTGCAGTTCGGGCACTACGTCGGCGGCATCGTGAAGGGCGACCTCGGAAGATCGTATATCACCAACCGGCCTATCCTGCGCGACATCCGCGAGCGCTTCCCCAAGACGCTGCAGCTCGCCGGCGCCGCCATGCTGCTCGCCACGATCTGCGGCGTGACGCTCGGCATCTTCAGCGCGAGGCATCCGGGCGGCACAATAGACCGGTTTGGGCTCGCGGTGGCGTATCTCGGGATCAGCTTTCCCGTCTATTGGGTCGGCCTGCTGCTCATCCTGCTCTTCGCCATGACGCTGCGCTGGCTCCCCCCTTCGGGATTCGGCAGCGCACGGTATCTCGTGCTTCCCGCGCTCGCGCTCGGGATGCGCTCCATCGCGTTCCTCGCCCGCATGACGCGCTCCGCCATGCTCGACTCGCTCGGCGCCGACTACGTGCGTACCGCACGGGCCAAAGGGCTGCGCGAGAGCGTCGTCGTCGGACGGCACGCGCTGCGCAACGCGCTCATCCCGATCATCACCGTGCTCGGCCTCGACTTCGGCGCGTATCTCACGGGGAGCATCCTCACCGAGACGATCTTCTCCTGGCCCGGGCTCGGACGTTACGTCGTGAACGCGATCGCGCGGCGCGATCTCCCCGCCATCCAGGGGTCGGTGCTCTTTCTCAGTGCGGTGTTCGTCCTCGTGAACCTGATCACCGACGTCGCCTACGCGAAGGCCGATCCGCGGGTCACCTACGCGTGACGACTCGCTCCGCGCTCGACGCGTATCAGGACGCCGCGGCCCGCACGATCAACCCGTCGCTCACGGACGACCAGCGCCTGCTCGACGCCGCGGCCGGCCTCGCCGAGGAGGCCGGGGAAGTGCTCGCGCACGTGCGCAAGCACCTCATGCAAGGTCGCGCGCTCGACCGCGACGCGCTCACGAAGGAGCTCGGCGACGCGCTCTGGTGCATCGCCATCGTCGCGCGCTCGATCGACGTTCCGTTCAGCGAGGTGGCGGAGCGCAATGTCGAGAAGTTGCGGGCGCGCTACCCGGATGGATTCCGGTAGGACGAAGTCCTTCGCTTCGCTCAGGACGCCGGATCAATCGTCCTTTTGGCCGAAGACGGCCATGTTGCTCGAGTGCCCGGGCGCGACCTTCTTGTCGGGATAGATCCAGTGCACGGCCTGATTCACCGCCGTCGCCGCCTCACCGAAGCCGCAGGCGATCAGCTTGAGCTTGCCTGGATACATCGTCACATCGCCCGCCGCCCAGACGCCCGGCCGACCGGTCTCCATCAGTTGGTTGACGACGATCTCGTCCTTCTCGAGCGTGAGCCCCCACTCGGCGATCGGACCGATGTCGCTCACGAAGCCGAGCATCGGCAGCACGACGTCGGCCTCGATCTCCGTCGTCGTCTTCGCCTTCACGTCGCGCAGCACGATGTGCGTGAAGCGGTCGCCCTCGCGCCTGCAGAGCACGTCGGCCAGCTCGTGGAAGGTGTAGAGCGAGGCGTGCCCATGGGCCATGTCGCGATGGAACTGCGTGACGGTCGCCCCGTGCGCGCGGAAGCGGTCGCTGCGGTGCACGAGCGACACGTGCGTCGCCACGCCGCGAAGCTGTGTCGCCCAGTCGAACGCCGAGTCGCCGCCGCCGACGATCACCACACGCTGCCCCTTGAACTGCTGCGGGTCCGTGACGACGTCGAAGATGCCACGCCCATACCAGGGCTCGGCACACGCCTGCGGCAGGCGGCGCGGTGAGAAGGCGCCGATTCCCGCCGCGATGATGATCGCGCGGGTCGGGTAGTCGCCCTTCTCTGTGTGCAGCACGAAGTGACCGTTCTGCTGTCCGAGGCCGGTGACGCGTTGCCCCAGATGGACCGGCTGATGGAATTGCGCCGCCTGATCGCGCAGCGACCGCACGAGGTCCCTGGCGAGCACCTTCGGGTAGCCGGCGACGTCGAAGATGTATTTCTCCGGATACAGCGCAGCGAGCTGTCCGCCGAGCTCCGGAAGGGCGTCGACGATCTGGGCGGTCGCCCCGCGCATGCCGGCGTAAAAGAGCGCGAAGAGCCCGGTGGGGCCGCCGCCGATGATGGTGATGTCCTTCATTTCGTGTTCCGTCATGGCCTGAATACTAAAACGGGCGCGGCGCTTATCGAGGGAGTTCGGTGAGGCGGCGCTGTGCGCTGCCGCCCGATAAGGGCCGCGCCCGATCAGCCCGGCGCCCTTATATTCCCGGCAATGAAGATCTACACGAAGACCGGCGATCAGGGCTCTACCGGGCTCTTCGGCGGCGGGCGCGTCCCCAAGGACGACATCCGCGTCGAGGCCTACGGTGACGTAGACGAGCTCAATGCCGTCATTGGCATGGCACGCTCGGTCGAGATGATGCCGCGCATCGACGAAGTGCTCGTGCCCATCCAGCGCGATCTCTTCGCCATCGGTGCGCTCCTCGCTACCCCGGACCGCGACAAGATGGCGCAGCATCTCGAGAAGGCCCGGATCGACGAGGGACGCATTGTGGAGCTCGAGCGCGCCATCGATGACGGCGATGCCGAGCTCGAGCCCCTGCGAGCGTTCATCATCCCGGGTGGCACCCCCAAGGCCGCCGCATTGCACGTCGCGCGCACCGTCTGCCGCCGTGCCGAGCGGCGGGTGGTGACGCTGCAGCAACAGGTCGAGCTTCCCCCCCTCGCCGTCATCTATCTGAACCGGCTGTCCGACCTGCTCTTCACCCTGGCGCGCGTCGCCAATCGGCGCGCCGGTGCGGGCGAGGTGACCTGGTAGGATGAGCACCGCCACGGCCCCTGACCATGAGCGCATCGTCACGCGTGTGATCGACGCGGGCGGATATCGCGTCATCATCGGCGCAGGGTTGCGGCGCGAGTTCGCCGACCGGGTCGCCGCCGCGGCGCCGGCGCACACCTATGCCGTCATCACCGACGACGACGTGGCGCCGCGCTACGGCGAGGCCCTCGTCGCGGAGCTGGCGCGCCATGGCCGAAGCTCGCTGCATCGCATGCCGTCGGGCGAGACGCACAAGACGCGCGACACGTGGGCCCGTCTCACCGACGGGCTGCTCGCCGCGGGCTGCGGCCGCGACACCACCGTCGTCGCCCTCGGCGGCGGCGTCGTGGGCGACGTCGCCGGCTTCGTTGCCGCAACGTACATGCGCGGCGTTCCCGTCGTGCAGTGTCCGACGACGCTGCTCGCGATGATCGATGCGTCCATCGGCGGCAAGACCGGCGTGGACACGGCCGCCGGAAAGAATCTCGTCGGCGCATTTCACCCGCCGGCCGCCGTGCTGGCGGACGTCGAGACCCTCGGCACACTGCCGCTGGCGCACCGCCGTGCCGGTCTCGCCGAGGCGATCAAGCACGGCGTCATCGCCGACGCCGACTACTTCGCGCGCATCCACGCCACACTGCCGGCGCTTCTTGCGAGCGAGCCCGGTGCGACGCTCGAGCTCGTGTCGCGCAGCGTGGAGATCAAGGCCTCCGTCGTGCGCGCCGACGAGCGCGAGCACGGGCTTCGCAAGACGCTCAACTTCGGCCACACACTCGGCCACGCGATCGAGCTCGCGAGCGGGTTCTCCCTGCTGCACGGCGAAGCAGTGGCGATCGGCATGGTGCTCGAGGCGCGGATCGCCGAACGACTTGGCGTCGCTCCTGCCGGGACGGCCGGCGCGATCGAGCAAGTCGTGCGTCGTGCCGGACTGCCGGCGGATCGGCCGGCGGCGATCGACGCCGAAGCGGTGCTTGCCGGCACACGCCACGACAAGAAGACTCGCGAAGGTGTCGTATCCTTCGCGCTTCCCGCGCACATCGGTGCAATGGCCGGGGCGGAGCGCGGCTGGTCGACCGAGGTGAGCGACGCGCTCATGCGTGAGGTGCTGGCGTGAGCAACGCGCACACCCCCGCCGACGGCGTGCCCGTGATCGATCCCACCGTCGAGGCAGTGATCGAGGAGCTGATTGCGCCCCCGCTCGTCGAGGCACCGGCGCAAACGTATCCCCCGGTCCCCGCCCTCCCGCCGTTCATCGGGAACGGGCGCCCATTCAAGCGCCCTCGCCGCCGCCTCGGGAAGTATTCGTCGACGGCGATCGTGCTCGTGCTGCTCGTCACCATCGCGGCAGGAATCGTGCGCGTGTGGTACGGGTTCGAACCGAAACGAACGCTCGAGATCGCACCGGTCGTCGTATCCGCGCCGATCCGTCTCGACGGTGCGCTCGTGCTCGGCGCGGCGCGCGATTGGGTCGTGAAGCGCGACATACCGCTGCGCTATGGCGACCCTGTCCCCGTGTCGCTCACTGCATACTGTCTGCGCGGTCTCACGCGTCGCGACCATTACGTACGCGAAGGGATCATCGCCTCGGATCCGAAAGTGTTTCCTCTTGGGCGCTACCTCGAGGTGTACGTCGGCAAGGCGTACTACGGGCGCTTTCTGATCGATGACACGGGCGGCGCGATCAAGGGCAACCGCCTCGACATCTGGACGCCGACCTGTCGTGAAGCGCGCATCTTCGGGCGCGTGAAGGGAACGGCCGTGCTGGTACCGAAGCCGCACGGCGCGGCGCCTGATACGGTGACCACGGGCCGCCTCGGTGGCGCTCGTCCAGGACACTCGGCAGTCTCGTCGCTTCGCTGATCCGGCGCCGCCGCCCGAAGAACGCAGCGCCCCATACGGGCAGCACCCGATCTGGTCCCGTCCTTGCTCGTCGTCGCCAGCGACTCCATCGGACCGACCCTATGTCCTCCTTCAGCACCTATCTGATCGGCTTCATCGTGCTGGTGATCGGCCTCGCGATCGCGGCGTTCCTGCTCAACGTGCCGCCGATGTGGATCGCCGTCGGGGTGATCATCATGCTCGGCATCGGGATCCTCACCGCCACGAGCCGCACGAAGATGAAAGATCCACCACAGCCACCCGGGCCCGGCCCCGGCCCACGCGCCTGAGCTGGCTGGGAGGCCGAGGGCGCGGCGCGAGGTGATGGCAGAGGCCGCCTAACGGACATCCTGCCCGAACTGGTCGAGGTTGCCCGAAAGATTGGCAAGTAACCCCCAACCTCCTGTCATTCAAGCAGTTATGTGGGTCACAAATCTGTGGAGGGGGCCAATCTGGCAAACTGACTGTTGACGGGTTTTTCCCCCGACATTACTGTGGCCGTCCTGCTGACTCACGCGGGCGGGCGGCCAGACCGGCCGTGCCTCCCGACCACCTTCCGGCGACAGGTAAGGGGCGTGTATGGAGCAAGCGACCGAGACCAGGTCCAGAGGTTATTTCCGCTCGTCTCCCTCCACCGCGTTCGATCAGTACCTACAGGACATCCAGAAGCTGCCGCTGATCAGTGATGCCGCCGAGGAGCGGCGGCTGGCGCGGCTCGCCCAGAAGGGCGACGAGGCCGCCGCCGAGCGGCTCGTGACGGCAAACCTCCGCTTCGTCATCTCGTACGTGAAGAAGTACCAGGGCCACGGACTCGACCTCTCCGAGCTCGT
This sequence comes from uncultured Gemmatimonadaceae bacterium, assembly GCA_964438255.1. Taxonomy (GTDB): domain Bacteria; phylum Gemmatimonadota; class Gemmatimonadetes; order Gemmatimonadales; family Gemmatimonadaceae; genus AG11. The sequence continues at coordinate 20,074 of CAYTKA010000010.1, forward strand.
CGCCATCGGGAACGAGGGACTGCTCAAGGCGGTCCGCAAGTTCGATCCCGACCAGGGAGTGAAGTTCATCTCCTATGCGGTGTGGTGGGTGCGCCAGGCGGTGCTCAAGGCGCTGGCCGAGCAGACGCGCAGCGTCCGTATCCCGCTCAACCAGAACTCGCAGCTCATCCGGCTGGCCCGCGCCGAAACGATCCTGGCGCAGGTGCTCAAGCGGGATCCCACCGAAGGCGAGATCTCCCGTCTCCTCGAGGAGTCACCCGAGCAGGTGCGCGCGGCCAAGCAGATGTCGTCCACCGAGGTCTCGCTCGACGCTCCCATCGATCGCTCGGACCGCGAGGCGTCCACCCTTGGCGAGCGCTTCGCCGGCGTCGACGGGACGGAGATCGAGGACGTGACGGACTACAAGCTCATGAAGGAGTTCATCGAGCGCGTCTTCCGGAAGTACCTCACGCCGCGCGAGCGCAAGATCCTCTTCCTGTACTACGGGCTCGACGAGAGCGGCGAGCCGATGACCCTGGAGAAGATTGGCGCACTCATGGGTGTGACCCGCGAGCGTATCCGGCAGATCCGCGAGCGCGCCTTCGAGAAGCTGCGCGAGTCCCCCGATGGGCGGGCCCTCGCCGGGTTCTGGCAGGCAGCCTAGAGGCCGAGTCCAGCCGCGGATCGAACGATGAGCGGGGCGGAGAGTATGAATCTCCGCCCCGCTTGTTTCGTCTGGATTGTAACTTGAACGCTCCCATGGACCGTCGCCACTCCCCCATCTTCCTCGACTACACCGGCAGGCGCTGGCGCCGCATCCGCCGCGCCGCGCTGGTGCTCGGAGTGGCGACCACGATCATTGCGCTCGTGCTCGCCGGCAGCCTGGTGCTGTCGCCGCCCATCCCGCCGGAGCTGCCGCTCGCCGTCGTCAACAACCAGCCGATCGCCCGCGCCACGACGGGCAGGCCCGGCGCGTACACCAAGATCGATCGCCTCCGCATCGCCTACCGGCGTAAGCTCGCCGCCGCGATGAAGCGGTACGGCGCCTCGACCTCGTCCCGGCGCCCCGAGGCAGTACCGGTGCGCAACGTCGGCACCGGCAATCGCCCGACGCGCACGGACGCGATCGTTGCCGGCTTCTACATCAACTGGGAAGACAACTCCTTCGCGTCGCTCAAGCGCAATTACGACAAGCTCGACTGGGTGATCGCCGAGTGGGCGTTCGTCGCGCCGACGGCCGATTCGCTCACCCTGCGCGTCGACAAGAAGGTGATCGATCTGCTCGGCAGCAAGCCGCCGGAGACGCGGCCCTCGCTCTTCCTCATGTTGAGCAACTTCATCGTGTCGGGGCGCGATTCGGTGCGAGGGCACTTCGATGCGAAGGTCGTGCGTGCCTTTCTCCAGAATCCCGCTGCGCGCGCGGCGGCCATTCGGCAGATCCAGGGAGCGGTGCAACAATACGGCTTTGCCGGCACGACGCTCGACATGGAGAGCTTCGACCCGACACTCGAGCCTCAGGTGCTCTCCTTCGCGCGCCAGCTCCACGACGCGATGCATGCGATGGGCAAGCTGGCCACCCAGGCCGTGGCGGCGAGCGATGCGGATGCATATGTCCGCCAGGCGGCGTTGGTGAACGACAAGCTGTTCCCGATGCTCTACGACGAGCATTACAGCTCGGGTGATCCGGGACCGATCGCGAGCCAGCACTTCTACGCCACGCAGGCGGAGCGCTTCGCAACGCTCGTGTCGCCCTCGAAGCTCGTCCTGATGGTGGGCGCGTACGGCTACGATTGGAACGACGCGGAAGCAGTGGCGAACCATCAAGCAGAGCTCTACAGCTTTCAGGAGACGATGCGCGCCGCCCGCGGTCCGACGCAGCCGCGCCCGCGCTTCGACCCGGTGTCGCTCAATCCCTATCTCACCTGGACGAGCCCCGACTCCACCGACCACGTCCTCTGGTATCTCGACGGAGTCACCGCCTACAACGAGATGAAGGTGGGACAGGCGCTCGGCGTGGCCGGTCACGCGATCTGGCGACTCGGCTCCGAGGACCCGTCGCTCTGGAATGCCGTGGCCGTCGACGGCCGGTTGCTCGCCGTCGACAGCTTGCAGCGCATCCCGCCGGGATACGACGCCGAGTTCAACGGCACGGGCGAGATCCTGCAGATCACGTACTTCCCGCAGGACGGCCGGCGCAACATCCAGATCGATCCCGCGACTGGATACGTATCGAGCCAGACGCTCGTGCGCGTGCCGGTGCCGTACGTCCTCGCGCGGACGGGAGGACAGCCGCGCAATCGGCATCGCGTCGCCCTGACCTTCGACGACGGGCCGGATGCACGCTGGACGCCGATGATCCTCGACACGCTGCGCTCACGGGGCGTGAAGGCGACGTTCTTCGTCGTGGGACAGAACGTCGACACGCATCTGCGGCTGCTCGAGCGTGAGTTCGCCGAAGGACACGAGATCGGCAACCACACGTACACGCACCCGAACATGGCGCTTCAGGGCGTGCGCCGCGATCGGATCGAGCTCGACGCGACCGCCTCGCTGCTGGAGGCGGTGATCAACCGGCGCACGGCGTTCTTCCGGCCGCCGTACTTCGGCGACGCCGAGCCGACGACCGATGCCGAGCTTGTACCGGTCGGCATCGCGTCCCGGCGGAACTACTGGACGATCGGTCTACACGTCGACGGCGAGGACTGGAAGGAGCTGCCGCGCGACTCGATCATCAAGCTCGTGCTCGAGCGTCGCGCCGCGCCCAACGCGATCAACGCCACGACGCAGGACTCGGCGCGCAACGTCATCCTGCTCCACGACGCCGGCGGCAACCGCATCAACACCGTCGCCGCCGTCGGGCCGCTCATCGACTCGCTGCGCGCGCGCGGTGACACGATCGTGCTCGTGAGCGAGCTCGCGGGCATCACGCGCGACGATGCGATGCCTCAGCTCCCGCCATCGAGCGAAGCAACGCGTCTCGTGCGCAAAGCCGGCTTCGTGCTGCTCGGCACGGGCGAGACGGCACTGTTCTGGGTGTTCAGCATCGCCGTGGTGCTCGGCGTGGGGCGACTGCTCTTCATCGGCGTGCTCGCGTTGCTGCAGCGTATCCGGCGCCACCAGGACCGTGACGCCCCGGTGACCTTCACCCCCGGCGTGAGTGTGATCGTGCCGGCGTACAACGAAGAGAAGGTCGTCGTCAAGACGATCACGTCCCTGCTCAACCAACGCTACGCCGGTGAGCTGGAGATCGTCGTCGTGGACGACGGATCGACCGACGATACGTCGGCGATCGTCAGCGAGGCGTACGGCACGCATCCACGGGTCAGCCTCTACCGCAAGGCGAACGGCGGCAAGGCGACGGCGCTCAACTACGGCATCGAGCGGGCGCGACATGAGATCGTGATCGGGCTGGACGCCGATACCGTGTTCGACGACGACACCGTGGCCGAGCTCGTGCAGCCGCTGCAGGATCAGCGGGTCGCCGCGGTCGCCGGCAATGCCAAGGTGGGCAATCGCATCAACCTCGTCACGCGCTGGCAGGCATTGGAGTACGTGACGAGCCAGAACCTCGATCGCCGCGCCTTCTCGCTCCTTGATTGCATCACCGTGGTGCCGGGCGCCGTCGGTGCCTGGCGCCGGTCGGTCGTGCAGGAAGTCGGCGGCTTCCGTGAGGACACGCTCGCCGAAGATCAGGATCTCACGCTCGCAATGCGCCGCGCCGGCTACTCGGTGGCATACGCCGACGGCGCGATTGCCTACACCGAAGCACCGGACACGCTGCGCGGATTGGCCAAGCAACGCTTCCGCTGGTCATTCGGCACGCTGCAATGCGCATGGAAGCACCGCGACGCCTTCTTCCGCCGGCGCTATGGCTCGCTCGGGCTCATCGCGCTCCCGAACGTGTTCCTGTTCCAGCTCCTTCTCCCCGCCATCTCACCGATCGCCGACTTGATGTTCGTCTGGAGCATCTTCTCGGTGTGGCTGAATGCACTCGGGCACACGGTCGACGGACGTCTCGAGTATGGGCTCGTGAATCTCGAGCAGGTGCTGTTGTACTACGCCATCTTCCTGATGGTCGACTGGTTGGCCGCGGTGCTTGCCTTCCTGATGGAGGCGGACGAGGAGAAGCAGCTCACGTGGTTGATTTTCCTTCAGCGATTTGCGTATCGCCAGGTGATGTACTGGGTCGTCGTACGCTCCTTCGCGGCCGCGCTCAGCGGGCGCCTGCAAGGATGGGGGAAGTTGGAGCGCAAGGCGACGGTCTCGCTGCCAGAGCGGCGATCGGTGTGGGGCGGCATCGGCAAGTTGCTCCCTTGGCGCCGCGCGTATGACTGATCGCATTCCCGCCATCGTCAACGTCGCCTCGGGCACGGCTGACGAAGCGCGCGAGGCGCTCTCACTGAGTGGTGCGTTCGACGTGCGCGAGGTGCAGCCGACGGACATCGCGCGCACGGTGAAGCGAGAGGTGAAGCAGGGCGCACGACGGGTGCTCGTCGCCGGCGGCGACGGCACGATCGCGACCGCCGCGGCGGCACTGGTCGAGGCGCCGGTGGAGCTCGCCGTGCTCCCGGCGGGCACGCTGAACCACTTCGCGCGCGACCTCGGCATCAGCACGATCGCTGCCGAAGCGGTGGAGCTCGCCACCAGTACCGGCTGTCGCACGGTCGACGTCGGCATGGTGAACGGTCGCGTCTTCCTCAACACGAGCAGCGTCGGCGCGTATGTTCGGTTCGTGCGCGTTCGCGATTATCTCGAGCCGCGATTCGGGTACCGGCTCGCGTCGGCGATCGCCGCGTTCCGCCTTCTCCTCACGATGCGACTGATGGCGGTGGAGCTGGAGGTCGATGGTGAGACGCGCGTCGTTCACACGCAGCTTGTCTTCGTCGGCGTCGGCGAGCGCGAGCTGCGACTGCCGTCGCTCGGTAAGCGAGTCCCGAATGGGAAACGCGGCCTGCACGTCATGGTCGTGCAGGGACGCTCCCGGGCGCGGCTGCTCGCCCTCGCGCTCGCGGCGGTCGCGCGTGGGGTGAAGGCCGTGTCGGATACACCGCAATTCCAGAGCTTCATCGTCGATCACTTCCGCATCCACACGCACGGGGGGGGCACCGTTGCCGTGGACGGCGAGATCGTGCAACTCACACCGCCGCTACGTTACGAGCTGAAGCGGGACGCGCTGACCGTCGTGTGCCCGCCCGCGGAGACCGAGCTCGCGAAGGAGGAGCGGAAGGAGCACAAGCAGGAGAAGAAGAAGGTATGACGTCGGCCACGCTCGCCTCGCCGGAGACGGCGCTCGTCTCGCGCCTCGCAGAGATCGTCGGCGAGCGACGGGTGCTCGTGCGCGCCGGTGAGCTGCGGACGTACGAGTCGGATGGCCTGCCAGGCTATCAGCAGCGGCCGTCGATTGCCGTCTTCCCCGGTACGCGCGACGAGACGATCGCCGTCGTGCGTTTGCTTCACGAGCTTCGCGTCCCCTTCGTGCCGCGCGGCGCCGGCACCGGATTGTCCGGTGGTGCGCTCGCCGACGGCATCGTGCTGCTCGGTCTCCACCGGCTGACGCGCATCATCTCGATCGATGCGGAAGACGCGCGCGCCGTCGTCGAACCGGGCGTGGTGAACGCGTCGCTCACCCGCGCCGTGACGCCGTTCGGTCTGCACTACGCACCCGATCCGTCGAGCCAGACGGCGTGCACGATCGGCGGCAATGTCGCCGAGAACGCCGGCGGTCCGCACTGCCTGAAATACGGCGTCACGCTCAACCACGTGCTCGCGATCACGGCCATGCTCCCGAACGGCGAGATCGTGACGCTCGGGAACCCGGACGGAGAGCGCGAGGGGTATGATCTCCTCGGCGCATTCATCGGCAGCGAAGGCTGCTTCGGCGTCGCACTCGACGTCACCGTGCGGCTCCAGCGCAACCCGCAGGCGGTGCGCACGCTGCTCGCCGACTTCATGTCGATCGATGCTGCAGCACGCGCCGTGTCGGCGATCATCGCGGCGGGCATCGTACCGGCGGCGATGGAGATGATGGACGCGGCGACGATCCAGGCGGTAGAGGCATCGATCTACGCAGCCGGCTATCCCACCGATGCCGCGGCGATCCTGCTCATCGAGCTCGATGGCGCGTCGGCGGGGATCGACGACGACGCCGCACGGGTCGCCGCGTTCTGCCGCGACGCCGGGGCGCGCGGCGTGCGCGTCGCCACGGATCCCGCCGAGCGGGCGCGACTCTGGCAGGGACGCAAGAAGGCGTTCGGTGCGATGGGACGCATCGCGCCGCATCTCGTCGTACAGGATGCAGTCGTGCCGCGTACCAAGCTGCCCGCGGTGCTGGCGGAGATCGCCCGCATCGCGAGCGAGCTGGGGGTGCACGTGTGCAACGTCTTCCACGCCGGAGACGGCAACCTGCACCCGAACATCCCGTACGACGCGACCGACGAGCGTGAAGCCGAGCGGGTGCATCGCGCCATGTCGGCGATCATGCGAGCATGCGTCGACGCCGGTGGCACGATCACCGGCGAGCATGGCATCGGGTTGGACAAGCTGCCGTACATGGACGCGCTCTTCTCGCCCGACACGCTCGGCGCCATGTGCGCGCTACGCACGGTGTTCGATCCCGACCGCCGCGCCAATCCCGCCAAGGTCGTACCGGTGCACAGCTGCCGCGAGTGGCATGGCGTGCCCTCGGCCCGGGCGGGAGTCGCGTCGTGAGCGCAACGGTGGCGAGCGGGTCGGCGCGCACGATCGCCGAGCGTGTGCGCGCGGCACGGTCCGCAGGCACGCCGCTGCGAATTGTCGGTGCGGGCAGTTGGCTCGATGCGGGCCGACCGGCGCGTGCGCGAGAGACGCTCGATCTGTGCGCTGCGGGCGGGATCGTGGAATACGAGCCGGGTGATCTCACTCTCACGGCGCGTGCCGGCACGTCGCTGGCCGAGATCGTGCGGGTGACGCGCGCCGAGCATCAGTGGCTCGCGCTCGATCCCCATGGCACCCCCGACGGCACGATCGGCGCGACCGCCGCGACCGCCTCCGCGGGACCGCTCGCGTCTGCGTTCGGCACGCCGCGCGATCAGCTACTCGGCTGCGAGGTCGTGACGGGACGTGGCGAGATCGTGCGGGCAGGCGGACGCGTGGTAAAGAACGTGGCGGGATTCGACCTCGTGCGACTCATGGTCGGCGCGTGGGGCACACTCGGCGCGATCACCGAGGTCACCGTTCGCCTTCGCGCATTGCCGGAGGTCGAGCGCACGCTCGCGCTGGAGGCGAACGCCGACGATGCGCGTCGTTGGCTGCGCGCCACCGAGTTCGTTCCCTTCGCCGCCGAGCTGCTCACGCCAGCCATCGCCGCGACGCTCGGCGTCGGCTCGACCACCACGCTCCTACTTCGACTCGGCGGCAATGCGGCGCTCGTGCGCGCGGCGGCGGAGTCCGCCGCCACGTTGGCACCCATCCGCGATGTGGATGGAGCGGTGTGGCGCGCCCTCGGCGCGAGCGAGCCGGGCGACGCTGCCGTGGTGCGGCTGAGCACCGTTCCCTCTCGTCTCCCGGCTCTCTGGGAGCGCGCGGCCGCGTCGATGGAGCGTGTCGGCGGCTACGCCCACGCGACGCTTCAGCGTGGCGTCGTGCGCTGCGTCATTCCTTCGGTCGGCACGGACGACGAGGTCGTTGCGCGCCTTCGCGGCATCATCACGGCGCTCCGCATCGAGGCGACCTGCATCGCCGAGCGGCTGCCCGCCACCCTCTGGCCGGCACTCATGCCCTCGGCCGCGGCCGATCCACTCTCGATCAGAGTGCGCGACGCGTTCGATCCCGACCGTCTGTTGAACCCCGGCGTCCTCGGCGAGCCCGATCCCGCGTGAGTCACCCGCATAGCCCCTATCCCGCCGCGTGCGCCATCCCCGGTACGCCGCTCGCCGACGCGAGCGCCGGCATCGACGCGTGCGTGCACTGCGGCTTCTGCCTGCAATCCTGCCCGACCTATCTCGCCCTCGAGGACGAGAACGACAGTCCACGCGGGCGCATCGTGCTGATGAAGGCCGTCGTCGAAGGGACGCTGCCGGTAGACGATGCCGATGTTCGCACGCACATCGACCGCTGTCTGGGATGCCGCGCGTGCGAGACGGCGTGTCCGTCGGGTGTCCCATACGGCCATCTGCTGGAGGCCACGCGCGCCACGGTCACGCGCGTGAAGTCCAATCCGCCGATGGCGCGACTCATTCTGTTCGTGTTCGCGCGCCCGCTGCTCACGAGGCTCGCGATGCTCGGTGGCCGCGTAGCGCGCGCGACGCGCCTCGCGTGGCTGCTCGCCCGCCTGCCCGGCCGACTGGGCTTCGCCATGGCGATGCTCGACTCGACGCGCTCGCCCCTGCAGCTGCGTCGCTACGAGACCAGGAGTGAGGGCACGCGCGGTACGGCCACGCTGCTCAGCGGTTGCGTCATGGAAGGTCTCTTCGCCGTGACCAACCGTGCCACGGAGCGGACGCTCACCGCGAACGGATACACCCTCGTCGGCACGGGCGGCCAACGCTGCTGTGGCGCGCTGCACGCGCACGCCGGGGACGACGAGACAGCGCGCAAGCTCGCGCGCGCGAACGTCGCCGCGTTCGAGCGATCGGGAGCTGACTTCATCGTCGTGAACGCCGCAGGATGCGGCGCGATGATGAAGGAGTACGGTCAACTCCTCGCCGACGATCCGGCGTGGTGCGATCGCGCCGCCGCAGTGGCGGGGCGGGTGCGCGACGTGAGCGAGCTGCTCGCCGAAGCCGGTCCACGTCCAGGCAGCGACCTGCCGCTCACCGTCACGTACGATGCGCCCTGTCATCTGCTGCATGCACAACGTGTAGCCTCCCCTCCACTTGCCGTGCTCGGCGCGGTGCCCGGGCTCACGCTCGTGCCGCTCGAGGGGAGTGAGCATTGCTGCGGAAGCGCGGGCATCTACAACCTCATCGAGCCCGACGTGAGTGATCGCGTGCTGGCGCCGAAGCTGGCGAACATCGCCGCCACGCGTGCGCCGCTCGTCGCGACCGGGAACCCGGGATGTCTCATGCAGATCGGCGCTGGGCTCAGGCGGGCCGGGATGCATGCGCGCACGGTGCACCCAGTCGCACTGCTCGACGCGTCGTACGCGCTGGCCGCCGAGAAGAAGAACGTCGACGGCTGAGCGCCGGGGCCGTAGCGCCCCCGCCCGCTCGCGGTTTACTTATTCGTCATGGTAGACGCGGTGCTCCTCGAGTGGGACGGCGTGCTCGCCGACACGGGTGATGCGCGTCGTGATGCGTTGCTTCGCGCGCTGGCCGATGAAGGCGTGTCCGTCACGGCGACGACGTACAACACCTGCTGCGACGGTCTCGACGCGCGCTCTGCGGTGGCAGCGGCGCTCGCGCACGCGGGCCATCGCGACGCCACCCTCGCGGATCTCGTCGCGCTGCGCGCGAGCAATGCATTCGTGGCATCCCTCGCGCATGGGTTCAGTCTTTGCACCGGCGCAGCAGAGCTCGTGTCGCACGCCGAATCGCGCACGCGCGTGGCGATCGTGACACGAGCGACCCGCGCCGAGACCGAGCTCGCGCTCCGTCTCGCAGCCATCGAGGGGTCGATCGGCTGTGTCGTGACGATCGACGACGTGCTCGACCCGCCGCCGGCGCCCGAGCTGTACCAGCGCGCGATCGCGCGTCTGGCACAGCGGCGCGGCGTGACAGCGGAGCGCGTGGTGGCGTTGGTGAGCACGTCGGCGCAGGTACGCGCCGCGCGCGCGGCAGGCGTTCGTGTGCTCACCGTGGGTGCGCCGGCGCACGTTGCAATGGAGGCCGACGCGGCGGTCACGGGGCTTACCGATCTTTCGCTCGACGCGATCGCCATGCTCGCCGGCGTGCCGCGCGCGGTGCTCCCCGAATGAACACGGTTCCGGTGCAAGCCGGCGCGGCAAGCGTCGGCGACGTCGGGGGGCGGAGTGTCGTGCTCGCGTACGGGAGTGTGGCGGCGGAGTACGAGGCGCTGCAATCACACGCCGCCGTGTTCGATCGGAGCCATCGCGGCCGCCTCCGGGTGCTCGGCGAGCGCGCCGCCGAGATGGTCGCCGGTCTCGTGACGAACGACGTCACCGGCTTGGCGCCGGGCCAGGGATGCTACGCCGCGGCGCTCACGGCCAAGGGAAAGATCGTCGCCGACGTACGGGTGTTCGTCGAGGAGGGTTCTGTGTTGACGGACGTCCCCCCGCGCGCCGCCGAGGGCTGGGCGGCGATGGTGAAGAAGTTCGTCAACCCGCGCCTCGCGCCGCATTCGAACGAGGGGGCGAGTCTCCGCGACATCGGTGTCTTCGGCGTCAACGCGCGACACGTCGTGGGTGCGGTGGCCGGCGTGCAGGCGCCTGCGCTCGCGGTGCTTGCGCCCTATGCGCATGCCACCGTCGAGATCGACGGCGCCAAGGTACTCGTGGCGCGCGTTCCTGAGCTCGCGGTCGAGGGGTTCGAGCTGATCCTGCCCGCCGAGGCATACGAGACGCTCTGGCAGCGCATCGTCGAGGCAGGCGCGACACCTGCCGGGCTGGACGCGTGGGAGATCGCACGCGTCGAGGCCGGACGGCCGGAATGGGGGCTCGACATCGACGACACCACGATCCCGCAGGAAGCGAACTTCGACGAGCTGCACGCCATCTCGTACACGAAGGGGTGCTACGTCGGCCAGGAGACAGTGGCCCGCGTGCATTTCCGCGGGCACGTGAACAAGCATCTGCGCGGTCTGCGCGCGCCTGGTGCCGAGGCGCCCCCGCGCGGCGCGACGTTGCACGATGCATCGGGCGTGCAGGTCGGCGACGTGCGCAGCACGGCGCGCTCTCCGCTGCTCGGCGGGATCGCGCTCGGGATGGTGCGGCGCGAGATCGCGCCCGGCACGGAGTTGGTCGCGCGTTGGCGTGCCGAGGGTGCCGGCGCTGACGACACGGTGACCAGCACCAACGGTGCGAGCAGTCCCGCAGCAGACGCCGAGCGTCGCGTGGACGTCGCGCAGCTTCCCTTCTCGCTCTCGTAAGGCGTGCCGGTCGCGCTCGTGACCGGAGGCACCGGCCTCGTCGGGACGCATCTCGTGCAGCGGCTGCGCACCGACGGCTGGGCAGTGCGCGCGCTCGTCCGCGACAATGCGCGCGCCGGAGCGCTCAGCCGCGCCGGCATCGTGCTCGCCACCGGTGACACGCTCGAGCCGACGAGTCTGGCCCGTGCAGCGCGTGGGTGCGACGTGATCTTCCACGCCGCGGCTGCCGTGATGCCGCGCGGGGGATGGGAAGCCTACCGGCGTCCGAACGTCGACGGCACGCGCAACGTGATCGCTGCCGCGGCGAACGCGAAGGCGCGGCTCGTGCATGTCAGCAGCGTGGCGGTGTACGGTGAGACGGCGCGTTATGCGCCCGGCGGGGAGAGAACGAGCGAGGACACGCCGCTCACCGACCTGCCGCCGGATCGCTACTACGCACGATCGAAGCGCGAGTCGGAGGCACTCGTGATGGAGGCGCACGCTGCCGGCCGCGTGTGGGCCACCGCCGTACGTCCCGACGTGATTTACGGGACGCACGACCGACAGTTCGTGCCGCGGCTCGCGCGGCTGCTGCGGCACGGTGTCGCACCCCTCGTGGGTGGCGGGCGTAGCACCCTCGCCGTCGTGCACGCAGCCAACGTCGCCGACGGAATGGTGCGCGCCGCGGTCACCGATGCCGCGGGTGGGCGCGCCTACAACTTGACGAACGACTACGACGTCACGGTCGCCGAGTTCTTTCGTCTCGCCGGGGAGGGGATGGGGGTGCGGCTGCGCATGATCCCTGTCCCGATCGTCGTTGCGCGCGGCGTGCTCGGGCTGGTGCGACTGCTCGCGCCAGTGATCGTTGGCTCGCGGTTCAACACCGTGACGTCGGCGTCACTGCATTTTCTGTCGCGCGACAACCCATTCACCTCCGACCGCGCGCGTCGCGAGCTCGCGTGGGACCCGCCCGTGCGTCCCGAGCAGGGCGTACCCGACGCGTTTCGCTGGTGGGCCGCGCATCACTGAGCGCGGCGATCGCTCGCGGAGAGGAATGCGCGACCGAAAAGTGGATTGCGCGAAAACGAGCGGGGCGGTGCACTCGGAGTGCACCGCCCCGCTCACACTGCGTGCGAGGAAGAACGCTTACTTCGTCTTCTTCTTCGCTTCCTTGATCGCGCTCTTCGCCTCGTCGATCTTCTTCGCGGCCGTATCGGCCTTCTTCGCCGCCGTGTCGATCTTGGCCGCGGCGGTCGTGTCCTTCTTGGTCGTGTCGACCGCCGTCGCAGGGGCGGGGGTCGGAGCCATCGCCGGGGCGGCGGTGTCAGCCTTCGGGGTTTCCTTCGTGCTGCAGGCGGCGACGAACACAGCGGCGACAAGGGCCAGGCGCTTCATGTAGTTGTCCTCGGGTGGTCTTGTGTGGTGAATGACGCGTTGGTCCGTGCACGCGGTGGAGTGCCCGGCTTCGGCGGCGTGAAACTTAGATTTCCCGTAGGTCCTGTCAAGGGCGAATCGAAACGCGCCAAGTGCGTGTACGCCAACGCGTTCGTCCACCGGCTCGACAATTTGCATCATCCGCCCTGCCGCATCGTTCGCCCGCTCCGCACACGTCTGTTTACGTCGACCCGGTAAGCCGCTTCCTGTCAATGAGTTATCAAGGGCGACCTTAGTCGTCCGTCGCGCGGTGCTCGCGCTGCGCCGTGGTTCGCGCGCTCGCGTTCCGCTACTTTGCGCTAGTTGCCCTCTCAGCAAAATGACCGTCCCCGCACCCGCTCCCGCCCACGCTCCGACGTCCGACCGGCAATTGCCGCGCGACGGCGTCGTGCGCGGCGCGTGTCCGCACGATTGCCCGGACACGTGCGCCATGCTCGTCACAGTCGAGAACGGACGAGCGGTGCGCGTCGCTGGCGATCCGGACCACCCCGTCACGCGCGGCTTCCTCTGCGCGAAGGTCAATCGCTACGTCGAGCGGACGTATCACCCCGAGCGACTTCACGCGCCGCTCCGCCGTGTCGGACCGAAGGGGAGTGGCCAATTCGCTCCCATCTCCTGGGACGACGCCCTCGACGAGATCGCCCGCCGGCTCGGCGACATCGCCCAGTCGCCCGACGGTCCGCAGGCGATCCTCCCCTACTCGTACGCCGGCACGATGGGCCTCGTGCAGGGCGAGGCGATGGATCATCGCTTCTTCCACCTGCTCGGCGCGTCGCAGCTCGATCGCACCATCTGCTCGATGGCGGGCACCGTCGGCATGCGCATGACGGTCGGCGCGAACATCGGCGCCGACAGCGAAGGTGTACCGCAGAGCGATCTCGTGCTGCTCTGGGGCACCAACACGCTCACGGCCAATCCGCACCTGTGGCCATTCATCCTCGAGGCGCGGGAGCGTGGCGCTCCGGTGATCTGCGTCGATCCCATCCGTACGCGCACCGCGCAGCAATGCGACGAATGGCATGGCATCCGCCCCGGCACCGACGGCGCATTGGCGCTCGGCATGATGCACGTGCTGTTCACGCACGGGCTCGAGGACCGTGACTATCTCGAGCGCTACACGCTCGGCCACGACGCGTTGCGCGCACGCGCGGCAGAGTGGCCCCCCGCACGCTCGGCGGCCGTGACGGGACTGTCGGAGGACGCGATCATCTCGCTCGGCGTGCGGTACGGGCGCGCGCGTGCGGCGTTCATTCGCGTGAACTACGGCCTGCAGCGCCACGCCGGCGGTGGCATGGCCGTGCGCAACATCGCCTGCTTGCCCGCCATCACGGGACACTGGCGCCGGCCCGGCGGCGGCGTGCAGCTCTCGACGTCGGCGAACTTCCAGTTCAATCGCGCCGCGCTGCAGCGCCCCGATCTGTCGCCCCCCGTGCGGACGATCAACATGATCCGACTCGGCGACGCGCTCACACGGCCGGATGCAGGCGTCGGCGGACCGCCGGTGAAGGCGCTCGTCGTGTACAACAGCAATCCCGCCGCCGTTGCGCCCGATCGCAATACCGTGCTGCGCGGGCTGGCGCGCGAGGATCTGTTCACCGTGGTGCTCGAGCATTTCCAAACCGACACGGCCGATTGGGCGGACATCGTGCTGCCGGCAACGACGCAGCTCGAGCACTGGGACATCCACTTCGCGTACGGGCACCATTACGTCACGCTCAACCGTCCGTCGATCGCGCCCCTCGGCCAGTCGAAGCCGAACAGCGAGATCTTCCGGCTGATCGCCGCGCGCATGGGGATCACGCACACGGTCATGCAGGACGACGACCTCACACTGATCCGGCAGGCGCTCACGTCGCAGTCCCCCAAACTCCAGGGTGTGACGCTCGACGCGCTGCTGGAGCGCGGATGGATGCGCCTCAACGTGCCGACGCCGTACCTCCCGTACGCCGACGGCGCGTTCACGACGCCGAGTGGAAAGTGCGAGTTTTATTCGGAGCGGATGGCCGCCCTCGGATTCGATCCCCTTCCCGACTACATCCCGCCGTACGAGTCGCCGGAGCGCGATCCGGCGCTGGTGGCGAGGTATCCGCTCACGCTGATCTCGTCGCCGGCGCACACCTTCCTGAACACCACGTTCGTGAACGTGACGTCGCTGCGCCGGCAGGCTCGCGAGCCCGAGGTGCTGCTTCATCCGCACGACGCCGAACGACGTGCGATCTCCCCGGGGATGATGGTGACGGTCCGTAACGACCGCGGTGCATTCCTGGCGAGGGCGCGCGTGGAGTCGTCCATCCGCGAGGGGGTGGTGTGGGCACCGTCGATCTGGTGGGGAAAGCTCGCCGGCGATTCGGCGAACGCCAATCAAACCACGTCGCAGCGCGAGACCGACCTCGGACACGGACCGGTGTTCTACGACAATCAGGTCGAGGTGGAGATCGCGGCGTGAGCGGCGTCGTTCGCGCCGCGCTGTAGCTCCGTGACGCTGACGCGAAGGCGAGGGTTTGCTGGGTCGCGAAGATCGAGCAGCTCCCACGGCACCGTGTGGGAGCCGACCCGGAACTCGCGCACGACGTACTCACTCCCTTCATCGAGCGCGATCTCCGCCGTCAGCTCCTTCACGCGCCCGACGACTTCGCCATCCGCGTCGCGGACCTTCCGGCCGACGAGCGCGCTCAGCGTGATCTGACGTTCGCTCATTGCTTGCGCGCCCCGGCGCCCGGAATGCGGCAGATCACGTGATCGGCCAGCCAGTCCTCGAGGTGATGCGACTCGAGGTCGTGACGGTCGACGTCGACCTGGATGGTGTCGGCGACGCAACGAACCTTGCGGAACGGAATGCGATCGACGCCGGGCCGGCGTGCTCGTCCGAGCGCGTGCAGGGCGCGCGCGAGCCACATCGCCCATCGGCCAATCCGTGCGGCGCGCGCCGGGCCGCCTGTGAGGATGGCCGCCACGCGCGGCGGCGCTCCGTCCCGCAGCTCGAGGACGAGGGCGTCGACACGCCCGATCTTGCGGTGACTGCGGTCGACGAGCTGCGCGTCGATCACGTCGTGGACGAGGCGTATGCCCGACATCTCAGCTTCCTCCGGCGAGCTGGAGCGGCAGCGCCGCGACGAGCAGTACGATCGAGAGCGCGGACAACAACACGAGCGCAGTGTTCGTCGCCCATCCGTTGGTGTGCTTCCGCATCACGTCGGCGTCGTTCATCAGCACGAGCAGCGGGATGACCGTGACCGGCAGGCTGGCGGCCGTGAGCACCATCGACAGGTTGGTCAAGCCGAGTGGGGCGACACCAAATGCCGTCGGGAGCGCAGCGGCGAAGATTGCGATGCTGTAGCTGGTCGAGAAGCGAGAATCGTCGCAGGGTGGAAGGTTCTCGCTCCAGTTCCATCCGAACCCCTGCGCGAGCAGGTAGGCGATGGAGAGGGCGATCTCCACCGTGGCGCCGAAGCAGCAGATGCACAGCGTCGCGAGAAGCAGCGCGAAGCCGGCGCGCCCCAGAGGAGACGTGAGCAGCAGGCCGACCTGCTCGTACGCCTCCACACGAATGTGCCGTGGGGCGAACACGAGCGCGGCGACGACGAGCAGCGCGAAGTTGAGCCCTCCACCGAATCCGTTCCCGAGCCACGCGGTGACGCGGTTGACGGCGAGATGGTCCAAGGACCAGCCGTCCTCGATCGCGCCCGCGGAATAGAAGAGATAGAGGTACGGGCTGATCGACGCGCCGAGGATGCTCACGGCGAGATACCAGTAGCGCGCCGCATCATGCGCCGGCGCCGTGGGGATCAAGCCGGCGCTCACGGCGCTCCACTGTGGGTGGAGCTTCCATGCGCCGACGGCGATCACGAGCGCAACGAGTCCGAGTCCGGCGGTGCCCTGCTCCACGATGCCGAAGTTGCCGCGCCAGAGCAGCAGCCATCCGAGGATCGCGACGGGGAGCGCCCACCAGCGAAGACCGATGCCCGTCGCCATCTGCAGCGCGATGGAGACACCGCCGATCTCCGACGCGAGCACGAGGAAGCTCACGAGCAGCGTGGCGGCGAGGGGCAGCATGAAGAAGCGAATGCCGAACCGCTCACGCAACAGATCGGCGTATGTCCGCCGGCTCACGGCGGCGAGCCGTCCGGTCATCTCCATCAGGAGTGCGAGCGCGGCGATGCCCAGTACCAGCGCCCAGCCGAGCTGAGCGCCGTACTCCGCCCCCGCCTGCGCCGAGGTCGCGATCGAGCCGACCTCGAGAAAGCCACCGATGCTCGTGATGACGCCGAGTGCAATCTCGCCCCACTTCTTCATGGGGCGTGGAACGCCGCGTCGAGCTGTCGGACCGCGGTGGCAAGGGAATCAGCGGCGGGGACCAGTCGCGCCGTCGCCTCGGGCGAAAAGGCGCCCTGCGCAAGCTGGCGCCGTGTGCCGTCGAGGGCTTTCGACGCGACGTCACGGATCTCCGCCGTGTACGTCGCCGTGACCGCGCCTCTCCGGAGCTCGGCGGCGGTGAAGCGTGCCGTCACCGCCCAGGAGCGCATGCTGTCGAGCGCGTTGTCGGGGTCGGGCGCACTGGAGCATCCGCCGGCGACAAGGAGCAGGAAGGCCGCGGCGAGGCCCGAGTATACGGCGCGGCAGTGGAGCGTGTGGTAAGCCATCGCGAGGTGATGGTGGCTGAGCTGGGACGGATCGTCGAAATTCGCGCCGGCGAAGGCGCAGGAAGCGTACCGAGCATTCTGGGCGTGCCTTCGTCGTGCGTTGCCCTTGCGTCGCCTCGCACCGCCGCGCTGATTCCCGATAGACTCTGTTCTGCCCCGGAGGCAGTTTGTCGCCGTCTTCCCGCTCCCTCCCTGAGACCTTCGGCGCGCTCAAGCGAACGCCGTTCGGTGCCCCTGACCGTCAGCGGCGTTCCGTCAAGGACGAGATCCGCCAGAACCTCATTGGCCGGCTCGCGACGGGCGGCCCGCTCTTCTCGGGCGTGATCGGCTACGAGGAGACGGTGATGCCGCAGATCGTCAACGCGCTCCTCTCGCGGCACAACTTCATCCTGCTCGGCCTACGCGGCCAGGCGAAGTCGCGCATCCTGCGCGCCCTCGTGACGCTGCTCGACGACGTGATGCCGATCGTGGCAGGAAGCGAGGTGAACGACAATCCGTTCGCACCGATCTCGCGCTATGCCAAGAACCTGCTCACCGAGGCGGGCGACGATGCGCCGATCGGCTGGGTGGACCGCGACAGTCGGTACGTCGAGAAGTTGGCGACGCCCGACGTGACGATCGCCGACATGATCGGGGACCTCGACCCGATTCGCGCGGCGCGTGGCGGTCACGTGCTCTCGGACGAGCTGACGATTCACTACGGCATGCTACCGCGCGCCAACCGCGGCATTTTCGCGTTGAACGAGCTTCCCGATCTCGCTGGAAAAGTCCAGGTCGGGTTGTTCAACGTGATGCAGGAGGGCGACGTCCAGATCAAAGGCTATCCCGTCCGCCTGCCGCTGGATGTGCAGCTCTGCTTCACGGCGAACCCGGAAGATTACACCGCGCGCGGCAAGATCATCACGCCGCTCAAGGATCGTATCGGCAGCGAGATCATCACGCACTACCCAGAGACCGTGCAGCTCGGGATGGAGATCACGCAGCAGGAAGCGTGGACGGACCGCGGCGGAAAGCCGGTGCGCGTCCCCGACTTCATCGGCGAAGTGGTGGAGCGCGTCGCGTTCGAGGCACGAACGGACAAGCGGATCGACCGCCGCTCCGGGGTGTCGCAGCGCATGCCGATCAGCGTGATGGAGAACGTGATCTCCAACGCCGAGCGTCGGGCAATCGTGACGGGGGAAAGCGAGGTCGTGCCCCGCATCTCCGACGTGTACTCCGCACAGCCCGCGATCACCGGCAAGATCGAGCTGGAGTACGAGGGGGAGCTGGTAGGTGGGCACGCGATTGCGCGCGAGCTGATTCGGCGCGCGGCCGACGCGACGTTCCAGGACCGCGCCGGCGGCGTCAATGTCGACGACATCGTGATCTGGTTCGACGAAGGGGGCGCGCTCCAGGTGACGGACGACGAACGCGCTGACGCCATGGCGTCGGCGTTCGGCATCGTGCCCGGCCTCGTGGAGCTGGTGCGTCACGTCGGGCTCGCGCCCATGGGGGACGCGCCACTCACCGTGGCGGCGTGTGAGCTCGTGCTCGAGTCGCTCGTCGCGCGCAAGCGCATCTCGCGGTCGGACGGCGGAATGTATGGCCGTGCCGAGCCCGAGAAGCGCCGCCGCCGTCCGAACGAGGATTTTTTCGGGGGCGGCCTGTCCGCCTGACACCATGACGGCCTCCGGCGCAGTGAGGCATCGATCGGCACAAGACAGCGACGCCGTGACGGTGCGCGCGGCGGGTCCGCGGGATCTCGACGCGGTTGTCGCGCTCCGGCTCGCGCTGTTGCGCGAGCACCCGGACCATCCGGTCTACGGTCGCCTGCGCCGGGACGTGCTCGACCGGGCGCGCGAGCTGTTCGCACACCAGCTTCGCTCCTCCATGGAAGTGATCTTCCTCGCCGAGCGTGATGCAGAGGTGATCGGTGTGCTCCGCTGTATGGAATCGGTCGGGTCGCCGTTGCTCGAGCCGGCGCGCTATGCGTACGTCTCGTCGGTATACGTTCGTCCCGAGGCCCGGCGCACCGGCGTGCTGCGCGCGCTGCTGGAGGCCGCCGATCGATGGTCGCGCGGACGCGGGCTCTATCAGATGCGATTGCACAACGTGGCGGGGAGTGCGGCGGCAGAGGGCGCGTGGTCGGCGCTGGGCTTTGCCGTCGTGGAACAGGTGCGTGTGCGAGATCTCGACCGCTCACCAGTGAACGACTGATGCCGATCGTCACCATCTCGCGACAGTACGGTTCCGGGGGCTCGGAGGTCGCCGAACGCGTCGCGCGCGCACTCGGCTGGAAGCTCTACGACAATGTGATGGTCGACGAGGTCGCGTCGCGGCTGCGGATGACACCCGCCGAGGTGTCCGCACGCGAGGAGCGCGTGCCGTCGCTCGTCGAGCGCATGGCGTCGGCAATGGCCCTCGGCGTGCCAGAGGTGATGCCGGTGGTCGGCGACATCGCCACGCAGCCGAGCGAGGAGCGCCTGGTGATGGTGACGCGCCGCGTGATCGAGGACGCGGTGCGCGCCGGCCCTGCCGTGCTCGTGGGACGCGGTGCACAGTGCATGCTCGCCGCGCGGAGCGACGCGCTGCACGTGTTCTGCTATGCGCCGTTCGAGGAGCTGGTACGGCGCGCCGTCGAGGAGCTGGGGGTACCCTTCCCCGAAGCGCGAAAGCAGGTGGCCGAGATGAACCACCAGCGCGAGGAGTATGTGAAGCGCTATTTCCAGCGCGACTGGCGCGACGTGGCCAACTACGACCTGTGCGTCAACACGTCGCGGCTCGGGTTGGACGGCGCGGCGGAGCTCGTCGTCCGGGTCGCGCGCGAGCGGTTCACGACTGATCAGACGTAACCGTGCCGTCCTCCTCGGCACGTTCCAGCTCGCGCACCTCCGGCCGACGGAATGCCCACAGGCCGTAGAGCAGCATGATCGCCGCCGCGAGCCCGATCGTGGCGCGTACGCCGAGCGCGTGGGCGAGTACGCCCCCCGAGAACGCGCCGATGACCTGCGACAACCCCACGACGACGAGCCCGTACGCCGCCATCATGCGTCCGCGCAGGTGATCCGGGACGATTCCCTGAAGGAGTCCATTCGAGATCGCGCCGTTGAGAATCATCGTCACACCGACGCCGAGGAGCAGAACGTACGCCTGCCAGGGTTGGCGACTGAGCGAGAACAGGATCAACAGCACCGCCCAGGTCATCGACGCCGCGACGAGCAGCTTGGTGCGCGAGACGCGGTATCCGACGCCGGCGAGTGACAGCGCCCCGGCGAGTCCGCCGATGCCGAGAAAGGAGAGGAGCAACCCGTACCCCTCCGCGCCGAGCCCGAACATCTCGCGCGCCACCACCGGCATCAGGGCGAGGATGGGTGCACCGAGGATGGAGTAGACGGTCACCATCTGCATCAGCGCGCCGACGCGTGGCGTCTCGCGCACGTAGCGGAGCGCCTGCCACATGCCGATCCACGGACGGGCGTGTCCCGGATGCGGTTTGTACGGGGGCAGCGTGATCATGAAGAGCCCGATCAGCACCGCGACGTAACTCGCCCCGTTGAGAAAGAAGCACCACGCGATGCCGAGGCGTGCGATCACGGCCGCGGCGAGTCCGGGACCGAAGACGCGCGCCAGGTTGAAGCCGCTCGAGTTGAGCGCGATCGCGTCGGGGAGATCGTCTCGACCGACGAGGTCGATGAACATCGACTGACGCGCCGGGATCTCGATCGACGCGATCACGCCGCTGAGGAAGGCGAGGCCGAGCAGCGAGTCGATCGTGATGCGATGCGTGACGGTGAGGCCCCACAGCACGAACGCCTCGAGCAGATACGCCGCCTGCGCGATGCGCACCAGCCGCAGCTTGTCCGAGCGGTCCACGAGCACGCCCGCCGGCATGGTGAGCACCAGCACGGGGACCGACGCCGCCGTCGCGACGAGCCCGACGAGGAAGGCGTTGTTGGTCAGCTCGAGGGCCAGCCACCCCTGCGCCATCGTTTGCATCCACGTGCCGATGAGCGAAAGCGTCTGACCGATCAGGAAGAGCCGGAAGTTCCGGTGTCGGATGACGACACGGAAGGGATTGATCGACGTCGACGCTGCAGACTCTGGCGGGGGCGGGGGCGGAGCGGCCACGCACGCAATATAGACGGGGCGGCTGTGACCTTTGGCATGGCACTCCTGCGTTTCCAGCGGTATCTCTCAAGCAGGAGGGCCCGATGCGCTTTCATACCTACAGCAAGTACTCGCCGGAGATGGCCGACGCAGTCGATCTCCAGGCGTTGCTCGACAAGCTCGCCGACTTCCTCCTCCAGTCCGGCTTCGCCGGCGGCGAGGGGCAGCCGTACTACGGGATGGGCTTCGAGGAGCCGGGCGACCGCTCGCTCGACGCGTTGCGGGACGCAATCCTCAAAGCGCTGATGGAGAGCGGCCAATTCACCCCCGAGATGCTCGAGGCCCTGCGCGGCGAGGGCGATGAAGAGGCACAGGCCAAGCTCGCGAAGCTGCTCGATGATCTCGTCAAGCGTCTCGTCGACGAGGGATACCTCAACCTCGACACCCCGCCGCAGATGCCGGCGAGCCACCAACCGCTCGAGGGCAAGGGCTCGATCGCCCAGGCCGCGGCGCGCGACGTGAACTTCAATCTCACCGAGAAGGGGATCGACTTCCTCGGCTACAAGACGCTGCGCGGCCTCCTGGGCTCACTCGGCAAGTCGAGCTTCGGGAGCCACGACACGCCGTATCTCGCCACCGGGATCGAGGCGGACGGGTGGAGCAAGCAGTACGAGTTCGGCGACGTGCTCAACATCGACGTGAACGAGACACTGAAAGCCTCGATGATCCGCACCGGCGACATCAAAGTGCCGATGGATCTCGACTACGGCGATCTCATGGTGCGGCAGGCCGAGTACCGCTCGAGCTGCGCGACGGTGCTCATGCTCGACTGCTCGCACTCGATGATCCTGTATGGCGAGGAGCGGTTCACGCCGGCCAAGAAGGTGGCGCTGGCGCTGACGCATCTCATCCGGACGCAGTTCCCCGGCGACACGATCAAGGTGATCCTCTTCCACGACTCGGCGGAGGAGATCCCGCTCGCGACGTTGGCGGGAGCGCAGGTGGGGCCGTATCACACGAACACCGCCGAAGGCCTCAAGCTCGCGCGCCGGCTGTTGATGGCGCAGAAGAAGGACATGCGCCAGATCATCATGATCACCGACGGCAAGCCGAGCGCACTCACGCTGCCGGACGGGCAGATCTACAAGAATTCATTTGGTCTCGACGTTACAGTTATCGAGAGGACGCTGCAGGAGGTGGCGGCCTGCCGGAAGGCGGGGGTGATGATCAACACCTTCATGCTCGCCCGCGACCGCGCGCTCGTGGAGTTCGTGAAGCGCATGAGCGAGATCAGTCGTGGCAAGGCCTACTTCACGACGACGATGACGCTCGGACAGTTCATTCTCATGGACTTCCTGAAGCGGAAGACGCGCAAGGTGAGTTGATCGGGGCAGCGCCGACCGTCACAGCTCCCGGTTCAGGATCCTCCGAAGCATCCCCGTATCCAGGTTTCCCCCGCAGAAGATCACGCCGACGCGCTGACCCGTGAGGGTGGGGGCGAGCTTGCGTGCCGCGGCGACGCCCATCGCACCCGCCCCCTCCACCAGGTGATGCGTCGACGAGAGGATGAGCCGCACGGCGTCGGCGATCTCGGCATCCGTCACGGTGATGAAGTCAGCGAGCCCGTCGATCAGCGCTGGCAGGGTGAGCTCGTAGGTCGTACGCGTCGCCACACCTTCGGCAAAGGTCGCGGCGCGCTCGGTCTTCCGTGGGGCGCGAGCGTGCCAGCCGTCGTGCACGGCGGGCGCGCCTGCCGCCTGCACGCCGATGATGCGAAGCGCCGGGCGCATCGCGCGTGCAACGGTGATCGCGCCCACCGCTTGTGAGCCGCCGCCGACGGCGATGAGCAACGTGTCGAGCGCGGGCGTCTGCTCCATGATCTCGAGCGTCATCGTGCCCGCGCCGGCGAGGACGTTCGGGTTGTTCGTCGAATGCGCGAGCGTGCGCCCTTCACGCTCGACGAACCGCTGCGCGACGGCGACTGCGTCGTCGTAGTCCGCCCCCTCCTCGATTACCTGCGCCCCCCAGGCGCGGAGCGCCGCGTTCTTCTCCGGGTTGTTCCCGCGCGGGACGCAGATGGTGACCGGCACGCCGAGCTGCCGGCCGGCGAAGGCGAGGCCGAGGCCGTGATTGCCCGTCGTGGCGCCGACGACACCGGCGCCCCGCTGCGACGCGGTCAGCGCCGTGACGGTCGCGAGCCCGTTCCGCACCTTGAATGATCCCGTCGGCTGCATGTTCTCGTGCTTCACGAGCACGGTCAGGCCGGGGAGCGCATCGTCGAGGATGGGATATTGGCGAAGCGGCGTCGGCGTGAGGTACGGGGCGAGACGCTCACGCGCGGCACGGACGTCGTCGATCGTGATGGGCGGGGGCGGGGGCGGGGGCGCGGCCATGCTGGAGATGATAGATTGCCCGCACCGCTTTGTCATCCCGCAGGAACGAGGGACGCGAGCGAGTGTCGGGACGGAGACGGCACAACCGAGACGAGGTGCACGTGAGAACGTTCTGGGCAATCGCCGTTGGCGCGGCCGTGGGTGGCGTGGCGCGATTCTACCTGGCGGCCGCAGTGCAGCAGCGAGTGGGGACGGCCTTTCCCTGGGGCACCTTGCTGATCAACGTCTCGGGCAGCCTGTTGCTCGGTTTCATCATCCGCTACGCCCTGGCGACGTCCGCCATGAGCGTCGAGCTGCGCGCGCTGCTCACCACGGGCTTCTGCGGCGGATACACCACCTTCTCGACGTACAGCTACGAGACCGCCGCGCTGCTCGAGGACGGCCAGTACGAGCGCGCGGCGATCTATGCGTTCGGCAGCATGCTCGTTGCCCTCGCCGCCACGTTCTGCGGCTTCGTTCTCGCGCGCGAGCTGCTCGCCTTCCGCGAGCGAGTTTGACCGACTCGGAGGAGCCATGCAGGGTTTGATGGGGGAGCGGGTCCTCATGCGGATCCACATCGGGGAGCGCGACAAGTTTCAGGGCAAGCCACTGTACGTCGCGATCGTCGAGCTGCTGCGGAGAAAGCACTACGCCGGCGCCACCGTGCTGCGCGCGATCATGGGGTTCGGCGCCAGCTCGACGCTGCACACCGACCGCATCGAGGTGCTCTCGCTGGATCTGCCGATCGTCGTGGAGTGCGTGGAGACAGCCGAGCGCATCGACGCCATCCTCCCCGAGATCGACGCGATGATCGGTGGAGGACTGATCACCCTCGAGCGCGCCAACGTGATCATGTACCGGCCGCACGCGGCCGCCGGTGAGCAGCCATCCGGCGGGCCAGGTTAGCTTTATCGCCGTGCTCACGGCCCTCGTCACCCTCGTCGCGCTGGGCTTTCTGCTCGGCATGCGGCACGCCACCGATCCCGATCACGTGGTCGCGGTCACGACCATCGTGTCGCAGCAACGGTCGCTCGCGCGGGCGGTGCGAACGGGCGTCCTGTGGGGGATCGGCCACACGGCGACGATCCTGCTCGTCGGCGGGGCGATCATCGTGCTCAAGGTGCGGATCTCGGGGATCCCACCGCGGATCGGACTCTCCCTCGAGCTCGCGGTCGCGGTGATGCTGATCGTCCTCGGCCTGCTCACGCTCGCCGGCGGCGTACGCCGCGTCGCAGACAGCACGGCGCGCCCCCTCACCGTGGGCTTCGTGCACGGTCTCGCCGGCTCGGCCGCCGTCGCCACGCTGCCCCAGGTGGCGCTCATCCCCGACCCGCTGTGGGCAGTGAGCTATCTCGCCGTGTTCGGCGTCGGCACGATTGCCGGAATGCTTCTGATCACCGCGTCGATTGCCGCACCGTCGCTGATGGCGGCGCACCGCTTCGCCGGGATGAGCCGCACGCTGCGCATCGCGTCGGGGGTGGCGAGCATCGGTTTCGGGCTCTTCCTCGTCCACCGCATCGGTTTCGTGGACGGCCTGTTCACGACGACGCCGAGCTGGACGCCGCAGTGAGCAGCGCCGCCGGGATCTCGATCGATCCGCGGCGCGGCCGGCGCTTCGGTACCCTGCTCCGCCGGTGGTTTCGCGCCAATGGTCGCGACCTTCCGTGGCGACGCACGCGCGATCCCTATCACATCCTCGTCTCCGAGCTGATGCTCCAGCAGACGCAGGTGTCGCGCGTCGTGCCGAAGTACGCGGAGTTTCTGTCCACCTTTCCCACGCTGCACGACGTCGCGCGAGCGCGCCCAGGGCGAGTGACGGAAGCGTGGTCGGGGCTCGGCTACTACGCGCGAGCGCGCAACCTCCACGCCCTCGCCAAGGGAGTCACCGACGGCGGTCGTGACACTGCCGGCACCATTCCGCCCGACGTGGAGTCACTGCGCGCACTGCCCGGCGTCGGCGCCTACACGGCGGGTGCGGTCAGCTCGTTCGCCTACGAGCGGCGCGCCGAGCTGGTCGACACGAACGTCGCCCGCGTGCTGAAGCGCGCCTTCGCCCCGCACGTCGACGTGAAGTCAGGGCGCGGACAGAAGCAGATCTGGTCGATCGCACGCCGCCTGCTCCCCCGAACCGGCAAGGCGACGTGGACGCACAACCAAGCGCTCATGGAGCTCGGCGCGCTCGTGTGCACGGCGCGTGTGGCACACTGCGGGAAATGCCCGGTGAGGTCGGTATGCGAGACGGCAGTGAGACGGTGAGACGGTCGGACGGTCGGACGGTCGGACGGTCGGACGGTCGGACGGTCGGACGGTCAGACGGTCAGACGGTCACTTCCTCACCGCGTCCTTCTGCTTCAGTCCCGGCGTGTAGTCCAGCGACGACTTGTACGGGCGCTCGGGATAGCCGACGTAGATCTGGCGCGGGCGGGCGATCTTCTGCTCCTTGTCGTTGAGCATCTCCTCCCACTGCGACAGCCACCCTGCGGTCCGCGCGACGGCGAACAGCACGGTGAAGAAGTCCGTCGGGAACGCCATCGAGCGGTAGATCAGCCCCGTGTAGAAGTCCACGTTCGGGTAGAGCTTCCGCGAGATGAAGTAGTCGTCGGAGAGCGCGATGCGCTCCAGCTCGAGCGCGATCTCGAGGTCCTTGTCCATCCCGACGACCTTGAACACCTCGTCGGCGAGCTTCTTCACGATGCGCGCGCGCGGATCGTAGCTCTTGTAGACGCGGTGGCCGAACCCCATCAGGCGGCCCTTCCCCTGCTTCACGCTCTCGATGAACGCGGGAATGTTCTTCTTGTCGCCGATCTCCTTGATCATGTGCAGCACGGCTTCGTTGGCGCCGCCGTGCAGGGGGCCGTACAGCGCGGCGATGCCGGCGGCGATGGCCGAGAAGGGATCGACGTGCGAGCTACCGACGGCGCGCACGGCGTTCGTCGAGCAGTTCTGCTCGTGGTCGGCGTGGAGGATGAACAGCACCTCGAGCGCCTTCACGAAGATCGGGTTCGCCTCGTATCGCGGCTCCGTCATCCGCGCGACCATCGAGAGGAAGTTCTCGACGTACGACAGCTCGTTGTCGGGGTAGATGAACGGCAGCCCCTTGGCGTGGCGATAGATGAACGCCGCGATCGTCGGCACCTTGGCGAGCAGGCGTACGATGCTGATGTGTCGCTCCGCCGGGTCCTGGATGTTCTTCGCCGAGGGATAGAACGACGACAGCGCCGCGACGGAGCTGCACAGCATCGACATCGGGTGCGCGTCGTAGCGGAAGCCCTGGAGGAACGTCTTGATGTTCTCGTGGACGTACGTGTGATACGTGATCTGGTGCGTCCAGTCGTCGTATTCCGTCTGCGTCGGCAGCTCGCCGTTGCGCAGGAGCCAGGCGACCTCGAGGAAGCTGGCCTTCTCGGCGAGCTGCTCGATCTGGTAGCCGCGATAGCGCAGGATTCCCTTGTCACCGTCGATGAAGGTGATGGCGCTCTTGCACGACGCGGTGTTCATGAACGCCGGGTCGTACGTCATGAGCCCGAACTCGTCGGGCGTCTGTTTGATCTGCCGCAGATCCATCGCGCGGATGGTGGTGTCGCCCTCCGTGCCCGGCGGCAGAATTGAAACGTTAAAGTTGGCACCCGTGCGCGTGTCGGTGATCTCGAGCACTCCGGCAGCGGCCGCGCCCGTCCCCTTCGCCTCAGTCTTGCCCATGTCAGCTTTCCCCCTGGGATTACCGCATCACTCGGCGGAGCCCGTGCCCGGCCGCGGTTGAAATGTATCGGGGGACGGGGCGGGACGGCATGGTGGTGAACGGCCGGAGAGCGCTCGTCAGCCGCCCCCCATCCCCAGCGCGTAGATGATCTCCCACTCCTTCTCCGAGACCGGCTGTACGCTCAGGCGGCTTCCCTTCTTGAGCAGCACCATCCCCTCGAGCCCCTTCACGCCGCGCAACTCGGCGAGCGTGACCGGGCGCGCGAGGCGCTCCACGGCGCGGAGATCCACCGACATCCAGGTCGGCTCGTCGGGGCGGCTCTTCGGGTCGAAGTAGGGATCCCTCCGGTCGAGTGCGGTCGGGTCCGGGTACGCCTCGCGCACCACCTCGACTGTCCCGACGACCGCCGTCGGATCGGCACTGGAGTGATAGAAGAAGGCGAGGTCTCCCGTCTTCATCTCGCGCAGGAGGTTGCGCGCCTGGTAGTTTCGCACGCCGGTCCACGAGGTCGTCCGCCCGGGGCTGGCGAGCAAGTCGTCGAACGAAAAAGCGTCCGGCTCGGACTTCACGAGCCAGAGGCGGCGCGCGCGTGCAGTGCTCATGGTCGGATCGGGCGGGAGAGAGAACGGACAATGTAGCACGTTCGGTGCATCTTGTAGTCGGCGCGGCGGACGGTCAGCTTTGGCCGTATGATCGTGCTCGATGCTCTCGCCACGCTCGCGCAACTGTTGCGCAGCACGCTGCTCGCCGGTGCCGTCATCCTCGCGATCGTTGCGCTGCTCGACTGGAGCGCCCGCACTCGACGCATCAGCCCCTTCGGTGGCGTCGCGCGGTTCATGCGCGCGCGGGTCGATCCGCGGATGGCTGGCCTCGAGCGCCGGGTCGTGCGCGCCGGCGGCCATCCGGCGGCCACCCCCTGGTGGGCCCTCGTCGTGTACGTCGTCGCGGGCGCGCTCCTCCTCGCCGCGATCGACTTTCTCGCCTCGCTGATACGGGAAGCCGCCTTCGCCTCGTCGATGGGCGCGGGCGGAGTGCTGCTGCTCCTGGTCGGTTGGACCTTCGCCCTTCTGCGCTTCGCTCTGCTGGTGCGCGTCATCGCGTCCTGGTTTCCGTCGCTCGCCGCGCGACGGTGGGTGTCCTGGAGCTACGGTGTCACAGAGTGGATGCTGCGTCCACTGCGCCGCGTGATTCCCACCGTGGGAGTGATCGACGTCACACCGCTCGTGGCATACTTCGCGCTTTGGTTAGGGGAAGCCTTTGTCACGAGCGTGTTGAGATCGTTTCTCGTGTGACGTGAGCGTATTGCGCATCGAGGCACGAGGAGCGAGGATACGCATCAGCGTCCACGTGCAGCCGCGGGCGTCGCGCAGCGAAGTCGTCGGCATACACGGCGCGGCGCTGAAAGTGCGTCTCCTCGCTCCGCCGGTCGATGGCGCAGCGAACGATGCACTGGTGGAGTTTCTGGCCGAGGGGTTGCACGTACCCAGACGCGCCGTGCGGATCGTGGCGGGTGAGACGTCACGCAGCAAGACGGTGGAGATCGAAGGCACGACGGAGGCCGCGGTGCGCGCGCTCGCGGCCGGCGAAGGGAGACCCTGACGGAGTACCGCGATCGATGACGCATGTGATGCTGGTCGGAGGCGACGTCGCCCTGCTCGAAGGACTCGCGCAATCGCTCGCCGCGCTTGGCCATGTGCCGCACGTCACGCGAACCCTCGCCGAAGCGCGGGAGGTCGCCGGTGGAAATCCGCCGCTCGTGCTCGTCGTGGATCGGGCGCTCGCCAGCAGTGCTGGTGCAGAGCTGCTCGGGACACCGATCGCTGCCGGAGGGGCGCGCCTGCTGTACCGCACGGCCGCCTCGCCCCTCGCACCGCTGCTTCCCGCGCTGCAACGCGCGGTGCTCGCCGATCTGACTCTACCGCTGGAGCGACACCGGCTCGCGGCGCTCGTGCAGTCGGTAGGCGAACGCGCGCGGCTCAGCGGCCGCACGCAGCGCAACACGCCGCCGGAGACGCGAACTCTCTAAGAGGGTTTTCCTCTCACGGCAGGTCCTTGGCGTGCACCCCCTTGTATCGGCTCACGCTCGACCGCTCGCGATCGAGCTCGGGGATGTGGCGCTCGTCATAGCCGAGACGCCGGAAGAACTCTCCGCTGTTGCTCACCGCGAACACAGTCGCATACCCGCGCACGCGCGCCAGTCGCTCCAGCCCGGCCACGAGGGCCGCGCCGACCCCGAGTCCCTGTGCGCCCGGCGCGACGGCGAGCGAGCGCACCTCGGCGAGGCTCGGGGCGTACTCGTCGAGGTGCACGCAGCCGATCACGTCGCCTTCCGAATCGGCGACGAGAAAGTGGTGCACGTTGAGGTGGACGAATTCCGGCGTGCGAGGAAGCAGCTCCCCACTCGGCACGTTGAGATCGATGAGCGCGACGATGGCGTCGACGTCGGCAAGGGTCGCGGTACGGATGACGTACGGCTGCGTGGCGCGGCTGGGCATGGCGAGCGAACGAGATGACGAAGTTGGTGAAGCCGGATGATAGCGACCGGACGCAAGGCCGCTACGGCTTCAGCGTCGTCGCCAGGGTGTTCGCCGCCCGGCTCAGCTCGAGCGCGATCTCGGTCCACCACGAGCCGGCCCGTGGGCCGCCCTGGCAGGTTCCGTCCGATTCGCCCGGCTGCTTGATCCAGAGAAAGGCGTCGACCAGCGGATGTCCGGTGTTCGTCGTCGGCGCGACGCCGAGCGCCTGGCCACGCGGGTTGCACCACTCCATGGCCGTGCCGAGCCCGTTACGGCTGGTGTCGATGATGAAGTGCTTGCCGCCGAGGAGGCGCGACAGCCGCTCGCCGTAGGCGATGTTCACCGCGTTGGTCATGTAGTTCGAAACGTTCAGCGAGAAGCCGTCCGCCGCGTCGACGTCCGCGGCGCGCAGGCGCGCGGCCATCACGTCGGCCGATTTCCATCTCGCATTGCCCGCGTCGATGTACACGGCGGCGCCCTGCGCCTTGAGCGCATGCACGGCATCTCGGAGCAGCGCGAGACGATCCTGCTGTCCTCCCGCGCTCAGGCAGTCCATGCCGGGAAGCGCATCGGGCTCGAGCACCACGAGCGCCTGGCGTCCGCGAAGGCCGTTGGCGAACGAGCGGATCCACGAGCGGTAGGCGTCACTCCCGCTCGCGCCCCCCGCTGAATACTGACCGCAGTCACGCCCGGGAATGTTGTAGGCGACGAACACCGGCATGGCACCGGCGCGCGTGATCGCGGAGACCGCGTTGTCCACCTCGCGGCCGATGTCCGCCACCCAGCCGCCGAGCCACTTCGCCGCCGGCTGGTCAGCGATCCGTGCGAGCATTGCAGCATCCTGCGGACGCGACCGGCGCAGTGTCTCCGCCTGTCGCCGTGCCTCCGAGTTGGGGTCCACGTAGAGCCGCTTCCCCGCGAGCGGATTTCGCTGGAGCAGCGCGGCGAGAAACGAGCCGGGAAGCGCCGCCCCGACGAGCGCCGGAAGTGAGACGACGAGGGCGAGTCGCGTGAGCCTCGCCGTGCGCCGGCCTCTCCCTCCCAGGAGGTGCGCCGGTCTAGGGCCGACGGTCCGCATGGGAGCCGGCGCCCGACGACGACGGGCTTCCCTTCGCGTCGGCGATCTGCCGCATCATGTACGCGATCCGCGCGGTGAGAATGCGCGTCGCACGGATGTCGTAATGTGACTTGACCCACAGCACAGCGAGATCTCCGATCGCCCACAGCAGCCCGGCAAAGATCAGGAGGCGCACCGCTTCCGCGAGCAGCACGCCGATCGACACCGGCACCGTGCCGGTGAAACCGAAGAAGAGCTGCGCCGCCATGAGCAGCAACAGGATGATCGCCATGCCGCGGAAGAGAATGGCGAGGGCGCGAATCCCCTTCACCGGCTCGATGTCGTCCTCGCGGACCTCGACGCCGGCGAGCAGGTGCCGCTCGCCGCTGACCCGGCGGTCGTCCGCGGTGATGGTGCTGCCTGAATCTCTATCCATGGTCTGGTATACCGCGTGAGGATGGCGTGTGGTCCGACGACCACGCGATCGCCGAGGGTGCAAGGATCGCACCCCGGAACTGCTTGCTTCTGCCATGCGCGCCGGCTATCTATAAAGGGTACCACAAAGCGCACCACACAACCGTCGTCGTGGCGATTTCCAGCAAATTGCGGCCACGTTAATCCTCTGCTAAAGCGCGAGCCCGCACGCCGATCGCGTTTGGGCCTTTTTTTCGTCCGGTACTTCGATGTCCGATTCTCCTGCATTCTCCCCGCATCGCTCGTCCTCTCCCTACCTCCGTGCGCTGGACGAGCGCGTGCTCGTCTACGACGGGGCAATGGGGACGAACATTCAGCGGCACAATCCCACCGCCGAGGACTACGGGGGCAAGTCGCTCGAGGGGTGCAACGACAACCTCGTCCTCACGCGGCCGGACATCATCCAGTCCATCCACGAGTCCTTCCTCGCCGTGGGCTGCGACGTGGTGGAGACCTGTACCTTCCAGAGCACGCCGCACCGTCTGCGCGAGTGGGGGATCGAGGACAAGGCTCGCGACCTCAACGTTCGAGCAGCGCAGCTCGCCCGCGCGGCGTGCGACAAATACGCCACCCCCGACCGCCCGCGCTTCGTCGCCGGCTCGATCGGCCCGACGGGAATGCTCCCGTCGAGCAGCGATCCCGCCCTGTCCAACATCACCTTCGATGCGCTCGCCGAAACGTACTACCTCCAGGCCAAGTACCTGGCTGAGGGAGGAGTGGACGTGCTGCTCGTCGAGACGGCGCAGGACATCCTCGAGGTCAAGGCGGCGCTCACCGGCTTCGAGCGGCTGTTCGCCGAGCTGGGACGTCGCATCCCGGTGCAGGCGCAGGTCACGCTCGACGTGAGCGGCCGCATGCTGCTCGGCACCGACATCGCCAGCGCGCTCACCACGCTCGAGGCGATGCGCGTGGACGTCGTGGGGCTCAACTGCTCCACCGGCCCCGAGCACATGCGCGAGCCCGTGCGCTTCCTCACCGAGCACGCGTCGCTCCCCATCTCGGTGATCCCGAACGCCGGCCTTCCCCTCAACACCGGCACGGGTGAGGCGATCTATCCCCTCGAGCCGAAGCCGATGGCGGGGATGCTGCGTGACTTCGTCGAGGAGTTCGGCGTGCGCATCGTCGGCGGCTGCTGCGGCACGACGCCGGAGCACCTGCGGGAGATCGTGTCCGCCGTGCGCACCGCCGATCCGGTGGAGCGGCCCGCACACGCGCGCGAGGCAACGGTGTCGTCGGCCATGCGCGCGACGTCGATCCGGCAGGAGCCGGCGCCGCTCCTCGTCGGCGAGCGCGTGAACGCGCAGGGGTCGCGCAAGGTGAAGCGGCTGCTGCTCGCCGACGACTACGAGGGGATCCTCGAGGTCGCGCGCGAGCAGCAGGAGTCGGGTGCGCACGTGCTCGACATCTGCGTCGCCGTCACCGAGCGCGCCGACGAAGCCGACCAGATGGCGAAGCTGGTCAAGCTGCTCTCGATGAGCGTCGAGACACCGCTCATGATCGACTCCACCGAGGCGCCGGTCATCGAGGCCGCGCTGGAGCACGTGCCGGGGCGCGCGATCATCAACTCCATCAACATGGAGAATGGCCGCAAGCGCATCGACTCCGTGGTGCCGATCGCCAAGAAGCACGGCGCCGCGCTCGTGGCGCTGACGATCGATCCGATCGGCATGGCCAAGACACGCGAGCGCAAGCTCGAGGTGGCGAAGAAGATCTACGACATCGTCGTCGGCGAGTACGGCCTGAAGCCGGAAGATCTCGTCTACGACGCGCTCACCTTCACCCTCGCCACGGGCGACGCGGAGTGGGTGGACAGCGCGCACGAGACGATCGAGGGGATCCGCCTGATCAAGCGCGAGCTGCCCGGTGTCTTCACCATCCTCGGGGTCTCCAACGTGAGCTTCGGGCTCGATCCCGACGCGCGGCACGTGCTCAACTCCGTCTTCCTGCATCACTGCGTGGCAGCGGGGCTCGACGCGGCCATCGTCAACCCGGCGCACATCAAGCCGTACGCCGAGATCAGCGCCGAAGAGCGTACGCTGGCGGACGATCTCGTGTTCAATCGTCGGCCGGATGCGCTCCAGCGGTTCATCGACGCCTTCGCCAGCAAGGGCGGGAGCAGCGCCGTCGAGGAGAAGGAAGATCCGACGGCCGGCATGACACCGGAGCAGAAAGTCCACTGGATGGTCCTTCATCGCAAGAAGGAAGGGATCGAGGACGCGCTCGATACCGCCGGCGTGCAGGAGAATCCGGTGCGCGTGCTCAACGACGTACTGCTCCCCGCCATGAAGGAGGTCGGCGACAAGTTCGGCGCCGGTGAGCTCATCCTTCCCTTCGTGCTCCAGAGCGCCGAGGTGATGAAGAAGGCGGTGAAGCACCTCGAGCAGTTCCTGGAGAAGGCGGAGGGCTACACGAAGGGCAAGGTCGTGCTGGCCACCGTGTATGGAGACGTGCACGACATCGGCAAGTCGCTCGTCAACACGATCCTCAGCAACAACGGCTACACCGTGTTCGACCTCGGCAAGCAGGTGCCGGTGAACACGATCATCGAGAAGGCGCTCGAGGTGGAGGCCGACGCGATCGGACTGTCCGCGCTGCTCGTGAGCACGAGCAAGCAGATGCCGCTCTGCGTGCAGGAGCTCGACAAGCGCGGCATTCAGATCCCCGTGCTCATCGGCGGCGCGGCGATCAACCGCCGTTTCGGCCGGCGCGCGATGTTCGTCGACGGCGAGCGCCCGTACGACTCCGGCGTCTTCTACTGCAAGGACGCGTTCGAGGGGCTGGAGACGATGGACTCGCTTCAGGACAGCCCCGAGCGGCGGCGGGACGCCATCGCGCGCCTCATCGACGAGGCGCGCAAGGACGTCTTCCTGCACGGCAACGTCGGCAAGGACGTGAAGGCGGGGATCGCCGGCGGCGAGCGGAGCGACGTGACGCACGATCACGCCATTCCGTCAGCGCCGTTCTTCGGCACGCGCGTGCTGAACGACATCCCGCTGAACGAGGTGTTCGACCTGCTCGACCTCGACGAGCTGTATCGCCTCCAGTGGGGCGGCCGCGGCTCGGGGCCGGAGTTCGAGCGCATGGTGCGCGAGGAATTCGAGCCCACGCTCGAGCGGCTGAAGAAGGAAGCGCTGGCCGAAGGGTGGGTGACGCCGCGTGCCGTGTACGGCTACTTCCCGGCGCAGAGCGTCGGCAACGAGCTGGTCGTCTACGACCCTGACGCGTACGCGAAGGACGGCTCGCTCGTGGAGAAGACGCGCTTCCATTTCCCGAGACAGGAAGGGCGCGAGCGGCTGTGCATCGCCGATTACTTCCGCTCGTCCACCAGCGGCGACGTCGACGTCGTCGGCTTCCAGATCGTGACGGTGGGCGACGAGGCGACGCGTCGCTTCGAGGCGTTGC
This sequence comes from uncultured Gemmatimonadaceae bacterium, assembly GCA_964438255.1. Lineage (GTDB taxonomy): Bacteria > Gemmatimonadota > Gemmatimonadetes > Gemmatimonadales > Gemmatimonadaceae > AG11. The sequence goes on from CAYTKA010000010.1 coordinate 54,735, forward strand.
AGGCGGCGGGCGAGTACACGGAGGCGTTCTACTCCCATGGCCTTGCTGTCGAGACGGCGGAGGCGGTCGCCGAGTGGCTGCACCGCCACGCACGTCGCGAGCTCGGGATTCCCGGCGGGCGCGGCAAGCGCTACTCGTGGGGGTACGGCGCCTGCCCCGACCTCGAGGACCACGCGCAGCTCTTCACGCTGCTCCCCGCCGAGGCGGCGCTGGGCATGGAGCTGACGTCGGCGTTCCAGCTCATTCCGGAGCAGAGCACGGCGGCGATCATCGTGCATCACCCGCAGGCCAAGTATTACGCGGTTCGTACGGGCGGGGAGGCAGTGCTGTCGTGAACGACAAACGCGAGTATCTCGCAGGCGGTACTTCCGTACCTCGAACGCGCGTGGAGGCCGTAACAATGCACCGACGCATCACGCACGCCGATGGTACTGCGGTACTCGGGTACTGCGTACTTCGTACGGCGACTCGGCGCAGCTATTCTCTCGACGCGCGCGGCGCCAAATGCGGCATGAGACCGCCGGCTCTATCGGGAGGCGTGCAAGCCCGGTGTGGTTTTCCGCCGGTCACCGCACCGGAGCATCGGTGCATTGTTACGGCCAGTCTGTGAGTTCCACGTACTCGAGGACTGCCTACCAATTGCTCGCCGTTCACTCCCCGCCAGTCCAGGTATCTGGCACCGCAAGGATGCGGAGCATTCAATGAGTACAGCAACACTGCATCGCCTGACCGACCCCGACTCGCTCGTCCTGTTCGACGGTGCGATGGGAACGATGCTGTACGCGAAGGGCATCTTCATCAATCAGTGCTACGACGAGCTGAATCTCCGCTCCCCCGATCTCGTGCGCGACGTGCATCGCCAGTACGTGGCGGCGGGCGCGGAGGTGCTGGAGACGAACAGCTTCGGGGCGAATCGGCTCAAGCTCGCGCCCTTCGGGCTCGCCGCGCAGACGCGCGAGATCAATCGCCGCGCCGCGGAGCTGGCGCGCGAGGCAGCCGACGAGGGGCACGACGTGCTCGTCGCCGGGGCCGTCGGACCGCTCGGCGTGCGACTCGAGCCCTATGGCCCCACGTCGGCGGCGGAGGCGCGCGAGATCTTCCGCGAGCAGATCGAAGGGCTCCGGGAAGGGGGCGCGGATCTGTTCATCCTCGAGACCTTCGGTGACCTGCACGAGATCGGGCAGGCGATCGTTGCGGCGCGCGAGGTGGATGCGTCGATTCCCGTCGTGGCGCAGATGACGATCGGCGCGGACGGGCTCACACCATACGGTGCGACGCCGGAAGACGTGGCGCGCGCACTCGACCGCTTCGGCGCCGACGTCATCGGTCTCAACTGCTCCGTCGGCCCGCAGGCGATCCTCGACGCGATCGAGAAGATGGCCCCGGTGACGAAGAAGAAGCTCTCGGCGCAGCCGAATGCCGGCATGCCGCGCGACGTGAGTGGTCGCCGCATGTACATGGCGAGCCCCGAGTACATGGCGACGTACGCGCGGCACCTCGTGCAGGCGGGCGCGAAGATCGTGGGTGGCTGCTGCGGCACGACGCCGGAGCACATTCACGCCATGGTCGAAGGGGTGCGCCCGCTCAGCCCACGCTTCGCGCGCGTCGGCGGTGCGGCGCACGCCGGCGCGACGGCACCGCCGCGCGACACCAGGCGCGTGCCGGACGTGGAGGCGGTGCCGCTCGCCCAGCGCTCGCGCTGGGGTGCAAAGATCGCCGCCGGAGCGTTCGTCACGAGCGTGGAGATCGTGCCGCCGCGCGGGGTGGACGCGACGCGCATGCTCGCCGACGTCGGACAGCTCAAGCGCGCCGGCGTGGACGCCGTGAACGTCCCCGACGGCCCGCGCGCGCAGAGCCGCATGGGCGCCCTGCTCACGTCGCTGCTGGTCGAGCAGCGCGTCGGCATCGAGACGGTGACGCACTACGCGTGTCGCGACCGCAACCTGCTCGGCATGCTGAGCGACCTGCTGGGCGCATCGGCCGTCGGCCTGCGCAACCTGCTGCTCATCACCGGCGACCCCCCGAAGATGGGGCCGTACCCGAGTGCCACGGCGGTGTTCGACATCGACGCGATCGGGCTCACGAACCTCGTACGCAACCTCAATCACGGCCGCGACCCCGGCGACAACGCCATCGGCGCGCCGACGCAGTTCGTGATCGGCGTCGGGGTGAACCCCGCCCCGATCGATCTGGAGCACGAGCTGAAGCGGTTCGCGTGGAAGGTCGAAGCCGGTGCGGAGTTCGCCGTCACGCAGCCCGTGTTCGACGCGGCGCAGCTCGAGAACTTCCTGCGTCGCACGGAGGGCAATCGCATCCCGATCGTCGCCGGCATCTGGCCGCTCGTCAGCGTGCGCAACGCCGAGTTCCTCGCCAATGAGGTGCCGGGCGTGAGCGTGCCCGAGGGCGTGATCACGCGCATGCGAAAGGCGGGCGAGCGCTCGAAGGAACATGCGGTGGCCGAGGGGATCGCCATCGCGCGCGAGATGCTCGAGCGCGTGCGCGCGAGCGTGCAGGGCGTGCAGGTGTCGGCGCCCTTCGGCAAAGTCGAGCTGGCGCTCGAGGTGTTCGGCGACACCGTCGCCCCCGATCCGATCGCTGCCAGCGCGTCCGCGCCTGCTCCCGCGTGAGCGCGCGCCGGAGTTTGTACGCCGACGCGACGAAAGGTCGCGCTTGACGGCTCGCCGGGAACGCCATAGACTCGCTTGCAGAACCGAACGCCGTGGTGATTTGCCGCCGTTGCCGCCACGTTAAACAAGATGCTAACACGCGACTCGCCCGGCGGCGCTCCCGACCGGGCGTTCTTCGTTTCACCACGCGCCACCGTTCCATCACGCCAGTGTCCACCATCGCTCCGACCACCGCCGCCGTCCTCGCCACGATCGCCCTCGCGATCGTGCGGAATGGTGCGTGTGCGTGTCGTGACGGGATGTGTGCGTGCGCCTGTATCGGCGCGCACGCGACGACACGACGACGGTCGGGGAGGGGACGGCGCGGCTGACACCGCACGAGTTCCACCACCGAAGGGAAGAAGCTCACCCGGCCGCTCGTTCGAGCGGCCTTTTTTTGTCCCATCACGCGGCCCACCACCGCAGGAGAGCCGAACATGCCTACCATCGCAGTCGACCCGACGCCCGCCGCGATCGCCGACAAGGGCTACGTCCACCCCGACGCCCTCGTCTCGACATCGTGGCTCGCGGAGCACCTCGACGATCCGTCCGTGCGGATTCTCGAGAGCGACGAGGACGTGCTCCTCTACGACCTCGGCCACATCCCGAACAGCCAGAAGATCGACTGGCATGAGGACCTCAACGACCCCGTGCAGCGCGACTACGTGAGCCGCAAAGCGTTCGAGGCGCTCGTGCGCCGGCTCGGCATCGACGAGTCCACCACCGTCGTGTTCTACGGCGACAAGAACAACTGGTGGGCGACGTACGCCTTCTGGGTCTTCCGCCTCTTCCACTTCCCGAACGCGCGGATCCTCGACGGCGGGCGGACGAAGTGGGAGGAGGAGGGGCGCCCCTTCGTCACCGAGACGCCGACCTTCCGCGCCACGACCTACCGCGCCCCCGAGCGCGACGACCGCGTCATCCGCGCCTTCCGCGACGAGGTGCTCGCGCACAGCGCGGCGCGCCGCCCGCTGATCGATGTGCGGTCACCCGACGAGTACACCGGCAAGAAGACGCACATGCCGGAGTATCCGCAGGAGGGCGTGCTGCGCGGCGGCCACATCCCCGGCGCGAAGAGCGTCCCATGGGCGCGCGCCGCAAATCCCGACGGGACGTTCAAGAGCGCACCCGAGCTCCGCGCCATCTACGAGAGCGAGGCCGGCCTCCGTACCGGCGACGACGTCGTGGCGTACTGCCGCATCGGCGAGCGCTCGTCGCACACCTGGTTCGTGCTCACGTATCTCCTCGGCTACGAGAAGGTGCGCAACTACGACGGGAGCTGGACGGAGTGGGGCAACGCGGTGCGCCTCCCGATCGAGAAGTGACGACGCGCCGGGTGATCGCCGCATGAGCCGCCGCGCCGTGGTGAGCGTCCCGGCCTCCTGGGTGAGCCGGGGGTGGGGGACGGCGCTCGGGGTGACCCTCGAGCGCTGGCTGACCGCGTCGTTCACGCTGACCGGGGGCACCTTCGCGCCGGTGGTCGAGGGCGCGGGGACGCTGCGCGACCGGCCTGCGCCGCCGGAGGGGGACCCTCTGCTCCGCGGCTTCCACGCGGCGTGCACGCACGGGCGCCGTCCGCTGCCGCGCGGACTCCTCGTGCGCGCGAGCTCGCACATTCCGCTGCGGCGAGGGCTGGGCGCATCCGCGGCGGCGGTCGTGGCGGGCGTGGTGGCGGCGAACGCGCTGTACGGGCTCGCCCTCGGCGACCACGACGTCGCCGGCGTGGCGGCGCGCGTACTTCGCGGGCCGGCACAGGGGACGCACACGGCGCTCGCCACATGGGGAGGCACCGTGGTGGCGCACGCCCACGCGAGCGATCCGCTCCACGTCACGCCGATCGACGTGCATCCGGCGCTGGCGCTCGTCATCGCCGTCCCCGAATGCGTCGCGGCATGGACGTCGGCGAACGTCCGCACAGAGGACGCCGTGCGTCGCGTGATGCGCGCGGCGCTCGCCGCGGGCGCGGTAGGCGCCGTGCCGGGCCGCGACGGCGCGACGATCGTCGCCATCGGCGCGCACGACGTCGTCGAGACGGTCCGCGCGGCGATGGTGGCCGCGTGGCGTGACGCCGGCGTCGCGGCCGAGGTGTCGCTCAACCCGTCGCGCGTGGCCGGCCACCGCGCGCGAGTGCAGCACGTCTGCGACGATCACTCCGCCGCGCCAGCCGCAGCGCACCCGGTCTCCTGAGCCCACGACCCACGATGACGCCGATTCCCTCGCTCGACGCCCGCTACACACGCCGCATGCCGGCGCGCGCGTCGATCAATCCGATTCCCCATCCCTGTCCGCCGGCGTGTGCACGCCCGACACGGGCGGGAGCGATGCCGGACCGATGTCCGTAGGCGACGCGCGACGCGCGCACCACGAACGATCGAATACCGGGCCCGCTCTCGCCGCCGAGAGCGGGCCCGTCGCTCTTCCGGATTCCATGCCACCTTCACCCACTGGAGCACCAGGTCATGACCACGGCACTCTCGTCCGTCCACCTCCGTCACGAACCGCGCGCGCGCCCGCTCGGCTTCACCGTCTGGCTCACCGGGCTCTCCGGCGCGGGCAAGTCCACCATCGCCCGCGCGCTCGCTGGGCGCCTGCGCGCCGAGGGGCTCGCGACCGAGCTGCTCGACGGCGACGAGGTGCGCGAGCACCTCTCCCAGGGACTCGGCTTCTCGCGCGCCGACCGCGACACGAACGTCCGCCGCATCGCGTACGTGGCGCAGCTCCTCACGCGCAACGGCGTCGCCGTCGTCATCGCGGCGATCTCGCCCTACGCCGAGGCGCGCGCTGCGGCGCGGAAGACGGTCGGCGAGTTCGTCGAGGTCTTCGTGAACGCGTCGGTCGAGACGTGCATCGCGCGCGATCCGAAGGGACTCTACTCAAAGGCGATGGCGGGGGTGATCACCGCCTTCACCGGGATCTCCGATCCGTACGAGGCCCCCACCGCCCCCGACGTGGAGATCGACACCGAGCGCGAGAGCGTGGACGGCGCGGTGGCGCGGCTGCTCGGCCTCCTCGGCGAGCGCGGATACCTCGCGCGCCCGGAGTCCCGCCGTGTCTAACCTCGCGGCCCTCGCCACGAGCGAGGTGGCGCTGCGCGAGGCCGCGCCCGAGGCGATCCTCGCCTGGGCGGTGCGGACCTTCGGCGAGCGGCTCGTCCTCACGCTCAGCTTTGGCGGTCCGGGCGTCGCGCTGGCACACATGCTCCGCCAGCTCGAGGCGCGCGTGCCCGTCGTGTTCCTCGACACGCGCATGCTCTTCCCGGAGACGTACGCCTTCCGGGACGAGTTCGCCGCGCGCTACGGGCTCACTGTGCTGACCGCCAGCCCAGAGGAGGATCCCGGGCCGCTGTACCGGACCGATCCCGACGCGTGCTGCCGCATCCGCAAGGTCGAGCCGATGCGCCGCGTGCTCGCGCGGTACGACGCGTGGGTGAGCGCGCTCCGGCGCGACCAGAGCGCGGCGCGTGCCGGCACGGAGGTCGTCGAGCACGACGTGGTCGACGGCCGGCCGCTGGTGCGCATCCACCCGCTCGCGTTCTGGAGCCGCGCGCAGGTGTGGGACTATCTCGTGCGCCACGGCGTGCCGTACCACCCGCTGCTGGACCGCGGCTACACGAGCCTCGGCTGCTGGCCGTGCACGCGATCGACCGCGGCCGGCGAGGACGAGCGCGCGGGACGCTGGAGCGGCCGCGCGAAGACCGAGTGCGGGCTGCACACCTTCAGCCGGTCCGCGGTGCGGCACGGCACGGAGCGCGGCTGATGTCGCCGCCGCTCGCCGCCGCCGGCCTCGTCGTCGGCTTCATGATCGGCCTGAGTGGCGTCGGGAGCGGCGCGCTCATGGCGCCGCTACTGCTGCTCTTCGGGCTACAGCCCGCGGTCGTCGTTGGGAGCGATCTGCTCTTCGGGCTGCTCACCAAGATCGTCGGCGTCGGGCCGCATCTCGCGCGGCGCTCGATCGCGTGGCCCTGGGTCGCGCTGCTCGCCGCCGGCAGCCTGCCCGGCGTCGTGGTCGGCGCGCGCGTCGTGCACCACTTCGCCGCCGCGCCGCAGACGATCCGCGCCTGGATCGCTGCACTGCTCGTCGTCGCGCCCGTCGTCGCCATTGCCGCCGATCATCTCCGGGACGGCGCCGCGCCGCGGCGGCGCCCGCGGCGGTGCGCCGTCGTCGCGATCGGTGCGACCATCGGCATCACCGTCGGCGCCACGTCGGTCGGCAGCGGCAGCCTCGTCGACGTCGCTCTCATGCTCTTCTCCCCGCTCGCCGGCGCGGAGCTCGTGGGTACCGGCATCGCGCACGCCGTGCTGCTCACCGCCGTCGGCGCCGTGGCGCACTGGAGCCTCGGTACGATCGATCTCCCCCTCGTCTCCAACCTGCTCGCCGGCTCGATCCCCGGCGTGCTTCTCGGCGGCTGGCTCACTGGACGGATCGCCCCGCGGCCGCTGCGCTGGGGCGTCTCCGGGCTCGTGCTCGCAAGCGCGCTCACCCTTCTCCTCCAATCCAGACCATGACGTCCCTCACCGCCGCACCGCCCGCCGCCCTTCGCTCGCGCGCTCGCGCCGAGCCGCCGCTCATCGCCCCGCACGGCGGCATCCTCGTCGATCGCGTGCTCGACACCGCCGCCGCTGCGGAGATGCGCGAGCGGGCGGACCGCTGGCCGTCGGTCATACTCTCGCCCGCCGCGGCGTCCGATCTCGAGATGATCGCCACCGGCGCCCTCAGCCCGCTCACCGGCTTCCTCGACAGGCCGGACTACGCGTCCGTGCTCGACGAGCTGCGGCTCGCGAACGGGCTGCCGTGGACGATCCCCGTCACGCTTCGCGTGGACGCCGTGCCCGCCGCCGACCGCGTCGCGCTGCGAGACGCCGACGGCAAGCTCCTCGGCGTGCTCGAGCTCCGCAACGCGTATCCCGCCGATCGCGAGCGCGAGGCGCGCCTGGTGTACGGTACGACCGACCCGGCGCATCCCGGCGTGCAGCGGCTGCTCGCCGCCGGCGCGTACGCGCTGGCGGGGGACGTGTGGCTCGTGCGCGCACGACCGGCGGCGTTCCCCGCCCTCGCACTCACGCCGCGCGAAACGCGCCGCGCCTTCGCCGAACGCGGCTGGCGCACCATCGTCGGCTTCCAGACGCGCAACCCCGTGCACCGCGCGCACGAGTACATCCAGAAGGCGGCGCTCGAGACGGTGGACGGGTTGCTGCTGCATCCTCTCGTCGGCGAGACGAAGGGGGACGACGTGCCCGCCGCCGTCCGCGTGCGCAGCTACGAGGTGCTGCTCGAGCACTATTATCCGGGCGATCGCGTGCTGCTCGCCGCGTTCCCCGCTGCGATGCGCTACGCCGGCCCGCGCGAGGCCGTCTTCCACGCCATCGCGCGCCGGAACTACGGGTGCACGCACTTCATCGTCGGGCGCGACCACGCCGGCGTGGGCGCGTACTACGGCACCTACGACGCGCAGCGCATCTTCGACCGGTTCGACCCCGCCGAGCTGGGAATCCAGCCGGTGCGCTTCGACCACACCTTCTGGTGCCGCGCCTGCGGCGGCATGGCGTCGGCCAAGACGTGCCCGCATCGCGACGAGGCGCACGTCACCCTCTCGGGCACGAGGGTGCGCGAGCTGCTGCGCGCGGGCGTGCTGCCACCGCCGGAGTTCAGCCGCCCCGAGGTCGCGCGCGTGCTCGTGGCCGGACTGCGGGAGCGTGTCGCATGAGCGCCGAGCCCACCGCCACCACCACGACGGCGTCGAGTACCGCCGACGTGTCCGCGCCGCCCGCCCCGTCCGTGAAGGAAACCGCCGCGCAGCGCGTCGAGCGGATCAAGCGCGAGCGCGCGCCATGGTCCATCATGGACGACATTCGCCGCTACGCGCGCGAGGGGTTCGCATCCATTCCCAGCGACGACCTCACCGTGCGCTTTCGCGCCTGGGGGCTGTACACCCAGGGCGACGGAGGCGGCACGCGTGGCGAGGAGATGCCGTTCTTCATGATGCGCGTTCGGACGCCGAACGGCGTGCTGACCTCGGAAATGGTCCGCACGATCGCCGACCTCTCCGACCGGTACGCGCGGAGCAGCATCGACATCACCAACCGGCAGAACTTCCAGCTCCACTGGCTGCGCATCGAGGACATCCCGGCGGTGTGGGACGCGCTCGCGGGCGTCGGCTGGGGAAGCCAGGGTGCGTGCGGCGACAACACCCGCACCGTCACCGGCTGTCCGCTCGCCGGCGTGGACCACGAGGCGCTGATCGACGCCTCGCCGATCGCCATCGCCGTGGACCGATTTCTCAACGGCAATCCCGACTTCGCCAACCTGCCGCGCAAGTTCAAGATCACGATCACCGGGTGCGCGCACTGGTGCACCTATCCCGAGATCAACGACATCGGCGTCACCGCAGTCCGCCGCGACGACGGCGTCGTCGGGTTCCACGTGCGGGTCGGCGGCGGGCTCTCCACGCGGCCGCATCTCGCGCGGCTGCTGCCCGCCTTCGTGCTGCCAGCACAGGTGCCGGCGGTCGTCACGGCGATCGCGGCGATCTTCCGCGACTCCGACGAGCTGCGCGTCAACCGCGCGAAGGCGCGGATGAAGTTCCTTTTCATCAATCACGGCGCCACGCCGGAGTCGTTCCTCGCCGAGGTGGAGCGGCGCATCGGCTACCGCCTGGCACCTGCGGCGCCGGAGACGCCGCCCGAAGGACCGTACCGCGACCACATCGGGGCGCACCCGCAGCGGCAGCCCGGATTGCACTATGTCGGGTTCTCCGTTGTCTCGGGACGCATCACGCCGGAGCAGTTGCGCCGCACAGCGGCGCTCGCCGAGCGCTACGGCGACGGCACGATGCGCCTCTCGGCGATGCAGAACCTCCTCGTGCTCAACGTGCCCGACGCGCAGGTGCCGGCGCTCCTCGCCGATGCCGAGCTCGCGGGGCTCTCGTTCGGCGCGTCGCCGTTCCAGCGCGGCACGGCCTCGTGCACCGGCCGCGAGTACTGCAAGCTGGCGATCACGGAGACGAAGGCGTTCAGCATCCGGCTCGCGCGCGAGCTCGAGGAGCGGCTGCCCGGCTTCGGGGAGGCGATCAAGCTGCACGTCACCGGGTGCCCCAACGCCTGCGGCCAGCACTGGATCGCCGACGTCGGGCTCCAGGGCGTGCTGCTCGACCGCGACGGCGCGCAGGTCGAGGGGTTCGACGTCTTCGTCGGCGGCGGGCTGGGCGCGCACGGCGGTTTCGCACGGCGCATCGGCTTCCGCGCGCCGGCGGACGATGTCCCGGACGTGCTCGAGCGGCTGTTCGAGCGCTTCGTCGCCTCGCGCGCGCCGGATGAGATCTTCCGCGCATGGGCGGCGCGCGTCGGCGACGCGGCGGTCAAGGGGATCCTCGCCGAGGGTGCTGCGCGGCCGGACGGCGTGCATGCGCGCTGACGCGGCGCGCCGTCACGGCACGCCGTCCGCCTGCGGCAGCGCGCGGGGCTCGGCGTCGTCCGGGCCGCCGCCGCCGGCATCAGCGGGCGCGGGTCGCACGGGGCACGGCCGCGTCGCCGACCGCGCTGCCGCTCGCGCGGCATGCGGCGTGGCGTCGGTCGGGTCGGCGGCGAGGAGGCGCAGGAGTCGTCGATCGTTGGAGAAACCGTACATGGACCTGGTGGTGGAGGGGAAAGGGAATGCCCCAGAGCCACGTGATCGCGCGGGGAACGGTTCTCTCGACGGACGGCAGGCGGGACCTGGATACGGAACGGCCCCTCCCACCGTCGCCGATGGGAGGGGCCGCTCGCGACGCGAACGCCGCGCTACTCGGAGCGTCCTCCCATGCACACGATCCCGCGGCCGATAATTCGGCCGAGGGCGTTCGTGACGAGGAGGACCGCCGTGGGGTGCATGTCGGCCATTATACGCCCTCCCGCCGGCCCGTCAAGCGTCGCGCCGCGTTCATGTAGGGGTGCTCACGAACCTCGCGCTGGACGGATCGTCCCTTCTGTCGTATAGTGACGCAGCCACCCAAGACGCCCATGACACCGATCGCCTGCTGCATCATCTGCACGACCACGACCACGACTTCCCGCCAGGGAGCCGTCGCCGTCACGTCCGGATAGCAGCAGCACGCACCGACGATGCACACGCGGCTCCTCCTCGAGGAGCCGCGATTTTTTTGTCCCGAACCGCGGCTCGATTCCATGGTCTCCCCGTCAGCTCCTCTCCTCGTGCACAAGTTCGGCGGCGCCGCGCTCGCGGACGCCGCCGCGATCGGGAACGTCGGCGCGCTGCTTGCCGCCGACCCGCCGGCGCGCCGCGTCGTCGTCACCTCGGCGCTCCAGGGCGTCACGAACGCGCTCGCCGCCGCCGCGCGCCACGCCGCGGCGGGAGACGTGGCGGC
>CAYTKA010000011.1:0-44520 GCA_964438255.1 uncultured Gemmatimonadaceae bacterium
TACACGAGTGGCAGCTCGACCATGTGCAGCGCCGTGGCCCGCGGCAGCAGGTTGAACGACTGGAAGACGAAGCCGATCTCCTTGTTGCGGACGCGCGCCAGCTCGTCGTCGGACATCGACGACACACGGGTCCCGTTGAGCCAGTACTCGCCCTCGTTCGGCGTGTCGAGACAGCCGATGAGGTTCATCAGCGTCGACTTTCCCGAGCCGGACGGCCCCATGATCGCCACGTACTCGTTGCGCTGGATGGCGAGATCGACGCCCCGCAGCGCGCGCACGATCTCGCCCCCCATGTCGTACTCTCGCTTGAGGCCGCGCGTGACGATGACCCAGTCCTTGCCCGGTGCTTCACCGGGCCTGGCGACGACGGCCTGCCGTTCGGCCGTCACGCCGATGGGCGCTTCGACGGTGTGGTCGGTCACGACTTCGCCTGCGGCTTCTTGGCGTCCGCCTTCGTCTCGCGCACCAGCGCACCGTCCTTGAGCTCGCGGATTGCCTGATACGTGCCGGCGACGATCTTCTCGCCCGCCTTCAGGCCGCTCAGCACCTCGAAGTGCTTCTCGCCGGCGATGCCGACCTTCACCGGGCGGAAGGCGACCTTGTTGTCCTTCCCGACCACGAAGACCCCTTCCACGTCCTTCTTCCCCACCTCCTTCTTGGGCTTCGGCTTGCCGAGTCCCACGGCGGTGTCGCCCTTGGTGAGTGCCTCGTTCTCGCGCACCGTGAGCGCAATGATCGGGATCGACAGCGCGTGCTTGCGCGTGTCGGTGATGATCTTCGCCGTCGCTGAGAAGTCCGGCCGCGTCTCGGGCGGCGTGTTGAGGAGCTGGATCGTCACCTCGTAATCCACTGCCTGGTCCGCGTTCCCCTGCTGCGCGGACGCGGCGCCCTTCACGGCGCTGTTCGAGATCTTCGTCACGCGGCCGATGAACGTCGTGTCCGGGAAGGCGTCGATCTGAATGACGGCCGAGTCGCCGACGGCGATGCGCGCAACGTCGGTCTCGTCCACCTTCACCTTGGTCTCGAGGACGCTCATGTCGGCGATCGTGAGCAGCGTCGCCGCGTCCTTGTTCAGCGTCCCCATGATCGCGGTCTCACCGTTCTCCACGTTGAGACGCGTCACGCGGCCGGACATCGGGGCATAGATCGTCGTCTTGCCGAGCGAGCTGCGTGCGTCGCGCAGCGACGCGTTTGCCTGATCGACGGAGTGTTTCGCCGACTCGTACAGCGCGCGATTCACGTCGACGGCGGTGCGGAGCTGCTCGATCTGCTCGTCGGAGATCAGCGTCGGATTGGTCTTCTTGATGGCCTGCGTGCGGTCCAGACTGCGCCGTGCCTGGAGCAGGTTGGCATCTGCCTGCGCCAACTGTGCCTTGCTCGATGCGAGCGACGCCTCCATGCGCTGCACGGCGGCCTCCGCCTGCTGCGCGTCGATCTGGAGGAGGAACTGGCCCTTGCTGACCATCTGGCCTTCCTTCACCGCCAGCCGAACGATCCGTCCGGTGATGTCGGCGCTCAGGTCGACCTTCGTCTGCGGGCGCACCTGGCCGCTGGCCGTTACGGAGGCGACGAGATCGCGCGGCTGCACCAGCTCCGTTCGAACTTCGACCGCCTTCTTGCCGCTCCGGGCCGCGGTGAGCCCACCGATCAGGACGGCGACGAGGAGCACCCCGCCGAACACGGACAACTTCACGCGCTTGCTCATATCGAAAGATCTCTCGGAGGGATGATCAGCGGAGTGGCCGCCCAACGGCGTTCTCGAGCGCAGCGAAGGCCTTGTGATAGTCGTACACCGCGTTGACGCGGTCGATCAGCGCTTGCTCGTACGAGGCGCGGGAGGTGACGACGTCGAGGAAGGTGGCCGCACCGACCTTGTACCGCTCCTCGGCGAACACCAACTCTTCCCGTGCCTTCGTGGCCGTCTGCTCGTCGAGCGCAGCGGTCTGAGCGGCGGTGCCGAGCGTGAGGTACGCCTGCGTCACGTCCGCCGTGAGGGCGAGATCCTTGGCGCGCGTGTTGTACATCGCGTCCTCGCGGTCGACCTCGGCGCGCTGCACGCGCTCCTCACGTGCGAAGTTGTCGAACAGTGGGATCGTCAGGTACGCCGTGAAGGCGAGCGGCGAGCGCTGGAATCGGAACGGAAACTGGCTGTTGCGATCGCGGATCGCCGCTGCCTGCGCATCGGTGAACGTATAGGCCGGTCCGTAGCAGCCGGCGCTCGCGAGTCCGACGCGCGTGCGAATGGAATCCTGCTGAATGCACGCGATCTGCGACCCCGTGATCTGTCCCCGCGCCTGGCTCACCAGGAATTCGGGGTCGGAGTACTGGTACGAGTTGCCGCCCCACCCCGTCGAGAGGCTGAGCGTGGGGGTATATGCCGCCTTGGCCACGGTGGTGTTGAGCACCGCGGCTCGCTCGCGCGAACGGAGCGCCACGATGGCGGGGTGCTGCCGCCGCGCGAGATCGAGCAGGGAGTCCAGCGAGAACTGGGGAGCGAATACCTTGAAATCGGTGCTGAGCACCACGCCGGCTTGCGGTTGCATCCCCAACTGCTGGAAGAGCCGCACCTTTTCGACTTCCACGTTGTTGCGCTCGCGGAGCAGGGCGACCTGCGCCTGGCCGAGGCCGACCTCCGCACGCCGGATGTCGAGCGCCGTGCCGGAACCGACGGCGACCTTCGCCTTCGCCAGCTCGAGCTGCGTGCGCGCCGTGTTCACGAGCGTGTCCTGCAGCGCGGCGCGCGCCTGTGCCTGCAGCACGGTGAGGTACTGCTGCGTCACCGTCGCGCGGAGCTGCTCGGAACCACCGGCGATGTCGGCCTCCACGGCATCGCGGTTGGCCATCGCCGCCTGCGGAGCCACGAAGGTGGCGCTGTTGATCCGGTAGTTCAGGTTCAGGCTGTAGCTCGACTGCTTCGTCGACGAGCTGTTCGTGAACGAAAGCCCGTTGAAGACCTGATTGCCTCCCTGTTGAAAGCGGGTGCCGAAGGACGCGTCCGCCGAGGGAAGCAAGGCACCGCGCGCGCTACGCACCGAGGCGTCGGCGCTCCGGCGGCCGGTCGTGAGCGAGAGGTAGGTCGGGTTGTTTCGCCGGGCGATCGCGATCGCCGCGTCGAGGGTGAGTGTGCCGCCCGGGGCGATGCTCTCCTGCGCGCGAGAAACCGCGGGAATGGACACGGCAAGAGCAAACGCTGCGAGCACCAGAGTGCGCATCGGAAGGGAGGTCCTTTGTGGAAGGGTCACCCGGCCGTACGGCGTCGCGCCACGACCAGTTTCAGACGCGTGCGACACGACTCAATCCTCGTCGTCGTCGGGTTTGGGAGCAATGAAGACCCGCCGCCGCAGCTGCTCGTGGATCTTTGCGTAGATCGCCGCGCCCTTGGCTGCGCTGGCCAGCGAGGGCCGTCCGATCGAGCCAGGGCTATCGCTCGGGATGCGCAGCCAACCCCGGCGGTATCGCCGGAGCTCCTCGCGCGACATCATATAGTCCTCAGCGAGATCCATCCGGACGAGGTGCGGCGCGATGAAGAGCATCAGCGACGTGTCCACCTCGTCGCCGTGCATCGGCTCGGACTGTCCCTCGAGGAGCTCGCGGAAATCCACGGAGAAGATGTCCACGACGCGCACGCGCGCTTCCGTCGTCTTCACGGTGGCGAGGGCCTCCTGATGTGGATCATGCTCGTGCGCCGTGAGTAGAATGAACTCCTTGATGCCCGTCGATTCCCACGTGTCCAGCAGATCGTTCAGTGTGCGGTGCAGCGTTTTCTTTCGCAGCGAGGCGTTGCCGGGAAAGCCGCGCTCCGTGTCGACGTTGACGCCGTACTCGAGCGAGGGCGCGCGCAGGACGCCGAACTCGGCCGACAGGTCGTCCGCGAGCTGCTCGACGATGAGCGTATCGGAGCCGAGCGGGAGATGGGGGCCGTGCTGTTCGCACGTGCCCACCGGAATGATGAGTCGGGAATCGGCGGCGATGACCGCGGCGATCTCGTCGGGGCGCATCTCCTTGATGCGCCGCGGCGTGGCCGTGCTGCCGGGCGCCGTGGCCGTACTGGCGGAGGGATAGCTCATTCTGCGCGAGACGCTGAGGCGATCGCTGCCCGCCGCCGGACGGCGTGCGCTCGTCGCGCCGGCCGCCGCGGCGGCGGCGCTTCTGATGGCGAGCGGGTGGCTCGCCGAACCCCGCGTAGGTTACGTTGCCGGCTGTCTCCTCGCCACCATCGTGGCCGGCATGGCGCTCCCTCGCTGGACCCCGCCGGCACTGCGCCGCCCGCTCGCGCTCACCACGGCGGCATTGCTCGCCATCGTCGCGACCGCGGGGCGCGTGCAGCTCCGGCTGTCGCAGTACGAGCACGCGCCGAGCGACGTGACGACGTCGCGCGCCGCCGCGCAGCGCGAGCGGCTCCGCGCCGCCGTGCGGGACGAGCTGGCAGACTTGCGCCGAGCGGCGCGTCGGGGGTTCGCCGTGCCGCGCGTCTCGGCGGATCCGGTCGAGGGCGTGCGGATCCTCGAGCATGCGATCCACGACAGCAGGCACCGTTCGGCATTGGTGCTGCGTGGTGACACGCTGGTGTCGTGGGCAGGCACGCTGCACGCGAATCCAGGCGCGCTCGTCGGGCCATCCGGCGTCGTCGCGACGCCCTTCGGGCTCACGATGTACGTGGCAGACGACAGCGCCGGCACGCACGTCGTGACGACGTCACTGCTCTTCGCCGCGCCACCCGCGGACCACCTGTCGCGCGGCCTGGCACAGCGCATCCGGAGCGACGAGCTCTCGGAGGGATTCGACATCGGCCCGCCGAACGACACGCTCGGCACCGGCGCGATGCGGTACATGGACGGGGTCCGACCGCTGTTCACGGCGCGCCCACTCGTTCCCTCGGCGGGCGAGGTGCGCTTTCGTCTGCTCGAGCGCGCACGATTCCGTGTGGGGATCGCACTCCTGATCGCGCTCGTGGGCTTTCTCGTCGCCGTGGCCCACAAGGACGGGGGACGGCTTGCCACCGCTGGCGGTGTGCTCGTCGCGCTCCGCTGCATCGCTGTCGTTCCGCTGAGCGAGTTTTCCACGCGCTCGCGCTTCTTCGATGCCGCGGTCTATTTCTTTCCCACGGGCCGCGCACTCACGGCCAACGCCGCCGCGTTGACGCTCACCTTCGCGACGCTGCTCTTTGCCGTTCTGCAGATGGAGCGGCGTGTCGGCAACCGGTTGCCGCGTCTCGTCGCGGTCGCGCTGGCGGCGCTCACGATCGGATTCGGCCCGTTCATCGTCGGCGCATTGGCGCGCGGCGTCGCGCCGCCCGCGGAGGGCGCGGGCGCCGCGCTGTGGATCATCTGGACCGTTCCGCTCTGCCTCGCTGCGACCACGCTGCTCGTGCTCGCGAGCTGGGCGGGGCGCATCGCGCTCGGCGGCAAGCGCGGCGTAGAACCACGCATCGGACCAGTGCTCGCACTGTTCGCCGCCGTGCTCGCGCCGCTCGTGTGGCGCGCGCCGGGCCAATGGCCACAGTGGTACAGCGCGCTGTGGGTGCTCGCCGTCGGCGCGCTCGTGCTGGCGCGTCCGTCCCGGCGCAGCCTCCTCGGTGCAGCCGCGCTGGCGGGCCTCGCCGCCTCGACGGTCGTGTGGGGGAGCACCTCGCGCGGACGCGTGGAGCTCGCCGAGCGCGACGTGCGCGGGCTCGGCTCCCCCGACGCGTACGGCGTCGCCCTCGCGATGCGTCTCGCCCAGACAATGCAGGGCGATGAGCTGCCCCGCGCGCCGCAGGCGCTGCTCGAACGGTACGTGACGTCCGATCTCGCGGCGTCGGGCTATCCCGTCGCGCTGATGGCATGGCACGAGGGCCAGCCACTCGCGACCTTCGGCTCCGCGCCGTTCGACGTCGCGTTCGACACCGTGGGCATGGCTGCGCTGGGGGCAGAACGAACGGGGCGGCCCGTCACGACGACGGCGCGCGCCAATGCGTACGGCGTTCGCATCGTGGCCGTGCCGGTGCGCGGCGGTGCCGTGACGATCCTCGTCGCGCCGCGCACACGCCTCATCGGTAACGACGCCTACGGACGCTGGTTCGGCCTGCCGCCCACCGAAAGCGCAGAGCCGCCATACGTGGTGCAGGTCGTTCCCGATACCCTCGCGCCGCGCGACGAGATTCGCTGGCGGCGTGAGGGAACGGAGCTGCACGGTGACTGGCCCGTGCGCGGGGCGACAGGACCGGCGCGTGCGCACCTCGAGGTGGACCTGCGCGGGCTCGACTCGCTCCTTCCGCGCGGCGGCCTGCTGCTGCTCATCGAGATTCTCGCCGTCGCGTTCGTCTGGCTGCTCGGCGCCGTGGCCGACGGCCGAGCAGGGCGGTGGCTCCGACTGCGCCGGCGTCGGCTGCGCAGCTATCGCACGCGGCTCTCCGTCGCGCTGCTTCTCTTTTTCCTCGTGCCGGCGGTGGCATTCGCGATCTGGTCGTGGCGGCAGCTCGTCGACGACGCACAGTCGTCGCGCCGCCTGCTCGTGACGGAGACGATGCGCGCGGTGTCGCGCGGCGTCCAGCCGGACTGGCTCAAGCGCGAGAGCGCCCGACTGGACACGAAGCTGCTGCTCTATCGGAACGGCGTGCTCGTCGACGCGAGTGATTCTCTCTTCGCCGATCTCGCTCCGATGGGCGCGTTGATGCGTCCTGCCGTCGCGCTCCAACTCGGCGTGGCCGAGGAGGTGAGCGCGACGAACCCCGAGGAAGTCGTGGGGGCCACGGGGATGCTCGGGTATCGTACGCTGCCGCCGTCGGCGGGGGCGAATCTCGTCATTGCTGCGCCCGCGCGCGTGGACGACCTGCTGCTCGACCGGCGGAGCCGTGATCTCGGGGTGCTGGTGCTGTTCGCGACGGCGGTTGGGGCGCTCGCCGCGCTCTGGCTCAGCGGAGTGGCCGGCCGGCAGCTCGCTCGGCCCATCGGCGCGCTGCGCGGTGCCGCACAATCAGTCGCGCGCGGCGAGCGCGACGTACCGCTGCCGTACGAGACGTCGAGCGAATTCCTCCCGGTGTTCAACGCGTTCCGCGCGATGGCGCGGGACCTGGGCGAGAGCCGCGCCGCGCTCGAAGAGGCACAGCGTCGCACCGACGCCGTGCTGCGAACGGTCGCGAGCGGCGTCGTGGCGGTGGACGACAGGGGGCGCGTGATCCTCGCGAACCCGCGCGCCGAGCAACTGCTCGGCGTCGTGCCGCCGGCCGGGGCACCGATCGGCGACATGCCCGCCACGGCGGTGGCAGCGCGCGTCGCGCGATTCCTCCAGTCACGACAGCCCGCCGACGGCTTCGAGCTCCAGCGTGCCGCCCGATCTCTGCGCGGCCAGCTCACGCGCCTGGAGAGCGGTGGTGCCGTGCTCACGCTCGATGACGTGACCGACCTCGCGCGGGCGCAGCGGGTGCTCGCGTGGGGCGAGATGGCCCGCCAGGTCGCACACGAGATCAAGAATCCGCTCACGCCGATCCGGCTCGGAGTGCAGCATCTGCGTCGGGCGCTGGGGCGATCGGATTTCGAGGCGATCCTCGAGCAGAACGTCGCGCGCATCCTCGGCGAGATCGACCGGCTGGACGAGATTGCACGCGCCTTCAGTCGATACGGCGGCGCACCGGAGGAGCGTCCGCCTGCCGAGCCGATCGACGTCGCTGCGGTCGTGCACGACGTCGTCGCGTTGGAGACGCTTGGCGAGAGCCACGTCGCCTGGCACGCGGCCGTCGAGCGCGACGTGCCGAAGGCGCTCGCTCGCGGCGACGAGCTGCACGAGGTGTTGCTGAACCTGTTCGAGAATGCACGGCTCGCCGAGGCGCGCGCGGTTCGGGCGACCGTTCGGCGTGGTACGACGAGTGCCGGTGCGAATGCGGTGGTGATCGAGGTGATCGACGATGGTCACGGCATCGCCGCCGACGTGCTGCCGAGAATCTTCGAGCCACACTTCTCGACGCGCACGAGCGGCAGCGGGCTCGGGCTGGCGATCACGCGCCGCCTGGTGGAGAGCTGGGGTGGGGCAGTGGAGATCGAGTCGGAGCCGGGGCAGGGAACGACGGTGACAGTGACGCTCGTCGCCGCGCAGGCGCCGCTCCCTGGTTGACGGTCACGCGTGCACCGCTCAATCCGGCGCGCGCTCCCCGGACTGCCCCGGACTTCGCCGTGCCTCCGAGGGTCGCGCCTCGGTGAACATTCGCGTCATGAATCGCTGCCCCTCG
This sequence comes from uncultured Gemmatimonadaceae bacterium, assembly GCA_964438255.1. Classification (GTDB taxonomy): domain Bacteria; phylum Gemmatimonadota; class Gemmatimonadetes; order Gemmatimonadales; family Gemmatimonadaceae; genus AG11. The sequence continues at coordinate 8,204 of CAYTKA010000011.1, forward strand.
CCGATCCGTTCGACCTCGATCGCGACCGCGTCGACCGACTGCTCGAGGTGGGTCAGGTGCTCACCGAGATTTGTCGTGTCGACAACGGTCGGCGATCCAGTCGCGCGCCAGAGCCGGCGCACCCAGTACACCCCGAGGATCGCCAGCGCGACGTGCGCGGCGGTGTGGAGCAGCTCGTGCTCCGCGGCGGCAAACGGTGCGCCGGCCGCGTTGACGAGGGTGAAGAGCACGGCCACGGCCAGCCAGAACTTGGAGCGCGCAGGCATGAGCAGCTTCTCCTTGCCGGGAGCTAGCGATGCTGTCGTGTCGGGTTGTTCGTCGGCGGCGGCAGCAGGCCGCGGACATGGACCCTACGCGACGCCCTGCAATGCGGTTTCGGTGTTCCGCGACGCCGTGAACCGTTCACCGCTCGCCGTTCACCGCTCGCCGTTCACGCTACTCCGTGTGCCCCGAACGTCCCGCCCCTCGGACTCGTATGCGAACCGTCTTGATATTCGTGAACTCCCGCATGCCAACTTCCGACAGCTCCCGGCCGTAGCCCGACTTCTTCACGCCGCCGAAGGGGAAGCGTGGGTCGGAGACGACCATGTCGTTCACGAACACACTGCCGGAGTCGATCTCGCGCGCGAACTGCTGCTGCTCATCCGGATCCGTCGTCCACGCGCTCGCCCCAAGGCCGAAGCGCGTTCCGTTCGCGATGCGAATCGCGTCGGCAATGTCGTGCGCACGGAACACGCAGCCGACGGGACCGAACAGCTCGTCGCTCCACGCCGGTGTGTTCTCGGGAATGTCCACGAGCACGGTCGCCGGGAACCACGCCGAGCCAGGGGCGGTCCGCTGGCCTCCGAGCATGAGCCTGGCGCCCATCGACGCTGATTTCGTCACCTGCGCCTCGAGCTCCTCGGCCTGCTTCGCCGACGAGAGCGGCCCGAGCTGCGTCGCCGGATCGAGCGGATCGCCGACGCGCAGCGAGCGCATCCCGTCGACGAAGCCGGCGAGGAATCGATCGTACACGTGGGCATGCACGATGAATCGCTTGGCGGCGATACAGCTCTGTCCATTGTTGATCGTCCGCGCCTTCACTGCCGTCTCGATCGCGCGTGGCAGATCGGCGCTCGGCATGACGATGAATGGGTCGCTGCCGCCCAGCTCGAGTACGGTTTTCTTGATCTGTTTGCCCGCAATCGATGCGATGCTGCTCCCCGCGCCCTCGCTCCCGGTGAGCGTCGCCGCGGCAACGCGGGCGTCGGCGAGCACGCCGGCAACGGCGTCGCTCTTGATGAGCAACGTCTGGAACACCCCCTCCGGCGCACCCGCGCGCTTGACGAGTGACTCCAGCTCGAGCGCGCACTGGGGCACATTCGACGCGTGCTTGAGCAGTCCGACGTTGCCCGCGACCAGCCCGGGCGCCATGAAGCGGATCGCCTGCCAGAAGGGAAAGTTCCACGGCATCACGGCGAGAACGACACCCAGCGGATCATACGCGACGAACGAGCGGTGGTCAGGATCGTCGACGACGTGATCGGCGACGAAGGCGGCTCCGTGCTCGGCATAGTAGCGGCACGCCGTCGCGCACTTCGCCGCCTCCTCGACGGCCGCGCGAATCGGCTTCCCCATCTCGAGGGTCATCATGCGCCCGAGCCGCTCCTTCTCGCTCTCGAGCAGGGCGCCGAGGCGCCCGACCATCGCGGCGCGCTCCCTCACGGGCGTGCGGCGCCATTGCGGTGCCGCCGCGCTCGCGCGCGCGAGCTTCTGCTCGACGTCAGACGGGGAGTGCGCTGGAAACTCGGCGAGCGTCTCGCCGGTGGCCGGATTGATCGATTTGAAGGTCATGCGCCGTACCGCATGCACCATGCGTGCGCGTTACTCGGCGGCTGGCGCTTCCTCGCGCCACCAGCCTTCACTGCCTTCTTCTCCGCCGAACAGGCGGCGCCACCACGGCACGCGCCGCTCACGCTCGAGCACGACGCCGGCCGCCTCGCGCCATGCCTCCTGCATCGTCGCCGCGTCGGTGAAGCGCGAGTCCGGATCGGCGGCGAGGCCGCGCTGCAGCCACGCGCCGATCTCTGGCGCGTAAGACGACACGTCCAGCTGGCCGGAGAGCTCGCGCGCGAGGATCGTCTTCGTGTCCGCCTCGCCGAAGGGGGGCACGCCGCCGAGCACGAACGCGACGATCGCGGCGAGCGAGAAGCAGTCGGCTGCGGCATCCTGCGGCTCGCCAAGGAGCTGCTCCGGGGGCGAGAAGGCCGGCGTCCCGGACGCGCCGGTGATCTCCTCCCCCGTCGGATTCGCGATGCCGAAGTCGGCGATGCGCCAGCGCCGGTACCGGTCGATGAGAATGTTCTCCGGCTTGAGGTCGCGGTGCACGATGCCCACCGCGTGCGCAGCGGCGAGCCCGCCGAGCACCGCGTCGATCTGCGGCGCGACTTCGGCGAGCGGGCGCGCGCCGGACCTCGCGATCAGGTCGGCCACCGAGCCGCTCTCCGCCAGCTCCATCGTGTACCACGCCACGTCGCCGCGGCTGTCCCAATCGTAGATCGGCACGATCGACGGATGCGCGAGCTGAGCGGCCAGCCGCGCCTCGCGGCGGAATCGGCCGACGGCGCGCTCGTCGCGCGCGATGTGCGGATGCAGCAGCTTCAGCGCGACCTCGCGGCCCAACGAGAGATCGCGCACCCGCCACACCGAACCGAAGCTTCCCGCGCCGAGGGGCGCGATGACCTCGTAGTCGTCGGCGAGCGCCCAGCGGAGACGCACCTCGGGGGACTCGCGCGCTGCCGCGGTATGCTCGCCGCTCAGCGTGAGCATCGTGCGACTGCCGACGATGCGATCCATCGCGCGCACCATGGCCGCCACGGACGCATAGCGCTGCGCCGGCGAGTGATGCAGCGCCTTGTCGAGCACCTGTGAGATCGACGGTGGCACATCCGGGCGTACGAGCGACAGCGGCGGGACGTCGTCGCGCGGCGGTGCTTCACCGGTGAGGGCATGAAAGCAGAGCGCTGCGAGTTGCCATTGGTCGCTCGCCGGCGTCGGCCCCCAGCCATCGCGCCATTCGGGGGGGATCCCCATGTCCGTCGCATCGGGAGCGAGCCCGTCCGGAATGCTGCCGAGCGGCACGGCCCACTGCCATCCGACGAGCCAGAGCCGTCCCATCGGCGACGTCACGACGTTGCGCACCGAGACAGCACCGTGCACGCTGCCTGCGTCGTGCAGGTAGGAGAGCGTCGAGCCGACCTCGCGCATCAGGCGCAGCACGGAGGAGACGTCCTCCGTGCCTGCACGCGCGAGACGCGCGCCGATGGCCTCGCCGGCGAGCCAGCGCCGTAGATAGCCCGGTCCGCGCCGGCTCTCCTGATTCGACGACCAGTAGTGGTACGTCGTCGGCACCGCAGGGTGATTCCGGTGTGCCAGCGCGCGCGCTTCGGCCTCGATCCACGGGGCATGCTCGGGAAGGGGCGCGCTGACGAGCGACAGCGACCGACCCAACGCGTCGACGAGCTCCTGAAAGTGCCGGTGGTCGTCCCACACGCCCTCACTTCCCCATGCCCAGCCTGGCGGAAGCTGCCACGAGGCGAGGTGCTCCGGCAGCTCGTGGTTGACGGCGTGCAGCGGCTTGCCCGAGGCGCGCATCGGACGCGCTCGCGGCGCATCCGATTGGGGAGCGGAGAGCGAAGGACGGTTCACTGCCGCAAACTAGCGGGTCGCATCACGCCGAGGCAGTTGGTGAGCTCGGCACTCATCACATGCGCGATTCCGCCAGCACTTCTTCCGCCGAGTGATTCAGCGCCGGCAGCAGCGACACGTCCGGCAGCACGCTCACCTCGACCGTCTTGACGCGCAGCGGCAACCCATCTGCCGGCGCGGAGGACTGCAGCGAGGGCACGTGCATCGTCACGGCGACAATGCGCCAGAGCGTGCTGGGGCGACTCATCGTACCGTCGCTCTCGACGGTGTCGAGCTGGAGCACTTCGCCGCGCGCCGGGATGACGGTGCTGTGGCACTCGGCAAGGAGCTGCTCGTTGCGATCGTGTCTGGTGACGCGGAGCGTGATCATTCCGCAGGCCGGTGAAGATGGCGAAAAGCTATCCGGCCCACGGTCGTCGAGCCAGTCGGCTCATGAAACCCTTACGCACCGGTGACGTACGACTCCGCAGACCCCCATTCTGTCGAGGCGCCGCATGCTGTTCGTGATCCTGGGCTTTGTCCTGTCCACCGCGCTCGTGATGCTTGCGTATGCGCAGGCGCGCCGCTTCGTGACGCGGCGGCTGCGCTACGTGGACGCGATCCACACCTGGTTCGCGCCATGGATCGCCGGCGTCGCCACCGCGGCGATCGCCATGCCGCTCACGATGATTCTCCCGCTGGTCGGCACCGGCACGGCACTCAGCGTCGGCCTCGCGGTTGGACTGGGGGTGGCGTCGGGGGCGCGGGAGATCAGGCACACGCTGCCGAGATACTGAGCGGCCGTGAACGGCGAACCGGCGCACCGCCCCGTGGGACGGCGCGAAGCCGCACAGGGACCCGTGGTGCACCCTTTCACGGGTCATGTAGGTATCTTTGGGGCATGGCCTCCTCCGTCGCCCCAACGGACATTGCCGATCCGATCAACGCGCGCATTCTCGCGGTGAGCGAGGATCGGATCGCTGGCTTTCTGGACGATCCGTTCGCGGCGATCGCGGAGGCGAGTGCGGTGCCGCTCGATACGGTGCTCGAGCGACTGCGCGGGATGCTCGAGGCGGGCGTGGTACGTCGCATCCGCCAGACGCTCATGGCGACGAACCTGGCGCCGGGTGCGCTCGTTGCCTGGAAGGTCCCCACCGGGCGGCTCGACGAAGCCTTCGACTACCTCGCCGCCGAGGATCCGTTCTCCGGGCATGTGGTCATTCGGAGCACGGACGCAGAAACGCCGGGTTCCGTGTATCGGCTGTGGACCACGGTCAAGGTGCCGCAAGGATTCTCCATGCAGCGGCACTGCGAGCTGCTGGCATCGCGCATCGGCGCGACGGCGTTCCGCATCATGCCCGCCAGGCGGCTCTTCGCGCTCGGCGTGGGGCACGTGCGCCGGCGCGGCATGGAGCCGGGGAGCCGCACCGACGAGCCCGGCCACGTGATCGACACGAACGTCGTCGAGCTGTCACCGCTGGAGTGGCGCGTGCTCGGACCGCTCAAGCGCGAGTTCGAGCCCGACGAGGCGGGAGTGTCGTACCAGGAATTCCTCGCCGTCGCGCGCGGGCTCGCCGCGCGCGGGGTGATCGGACGCTTCTCCACCTTCCTCGAGCATGTGAAGCCGTCGGCGACGGGAGTGCGCGTGACACGCTACAACGCGCTCTTTCATTGGCGCGTTCCCGAAGGACGAGAGATCGAGTCTGGGCGGGAGGTCGGGCGCCATCACATCCTCACGCACGCCTATTGGCGCGAGGGTGGGCCGGAGTTCGCCAACGTGAACATCATGGCAGTGGCGCACGGCACCGAGAAGGCGACCGTGCTCGCCCACAAGGCGGCGATCGACGCGCATCTCGCCTCGGTCGGGATCCCGGTGAGCTACACCAACGTGTTCTGGGGCGGGCGCAGTGAGATCAAGCCCTCGGAGGTCATGCCCCAGGCGTACGAGACGTGGTGTCGCTCGGTCGGCGTCGATCCGGCCACCATGCGGAGCTGAGGAGTAGCAGCACGCGTCTGCTCGTCATTCTTCGCCGGCTGCTGCCCCTCGCGCTCGCGTTCTGGCGCGATCATCGCCGTTGGTTCCTGTTCGGACGCCCCGCCGCGCGCACGGCGGACGATCACGAGCGCCGTGCCGCGCGCCTCATTGCCGAGCTCGCGGCACTCGGGCCGACATTCGTGAAGATGGCGCAGCTCTTTGCGGGTCGCGCCGATCTGCTGGCCCCGGTCTACGCGCGCGCGCTCACGACGCTCACCGACCAGGTGCCGATGGTGCCGCTCGCCGCAGTCGAGCGGATCATCATCGAGGAGTACGGCGTGCCCGCCGACGAGCTGTTCGAGCGGTTCGATGCCGTGCCCATTGCCGCGGCGTCGCTGGGGCAGGTGCATCGTGCCCGCTATGCCACGCAGGAAGTCGTCGTGAAGGTGCTGCGCCCCGGGGTGGAGGCGCTCGTGGCGGCCGATGTGCGTGCCTCGATGCGCATCGTGCGATTCGTCGAACGGTTGTGGCCCAACCCGCACGTCGTGGGGACGCGCTTGGTGATCGAGGAGTTCGCGCGGCGCGTGAACGAAGAGATGGACTTTCGTCGCGAGGCGGCGCACGCCGTCGCGATCGGCGCCAACTTCGCCGACGCGCGCAACGTCTGGGTTCCCCGCGTGGTGGAGCCGCTGGTGCGACAACGCGCGCTCGTGCTCGAGTACTGTGCGGGGCGTCGCATCGACCGGCTCGACGAATGGGTGCGCGACGGACGCGTGCGCCCCGACCGCCTCGTCCGCGACGTGATGGAGCTGTACGCGACGATGATGCTCGTGCACGGACTCTTTCACGCCGATCCGCATCCGGGCAATCTGCACGTTGCACCGGACGGGCGGATCATCCTGCTCGACTTCGGGATGGTGATGCGCGTCCCCCTCGAGCTGCGGCGTCACCTCGTGGCAGCGATCTTCGCTGCCATTCGTCGTGACGCGGCGTCGCTCGCCGAGTGCTTTCACGCGCTCGGCCTCGTGGTGACCGGCGCCGAGCCGGCCGTCGTGCGGCGGCTGGCGGCTACACTGCTCGCCGTCGCGAGCGAGCGCCACACGGTGCGCGAACGGATGGAGCTCCTCGCCGACGACGTGCTGGCGGAGCTGTACGATTGGCCGATCGTGTTGCCGAGCAATCTGGTATACTTCGCGCGCACCGCGGCGCTCATCGAAGGGCTCGGCACGCACTACGACGCGCGCTTCAACGCACTCGCCTTCGCCACACCCATCGCGCTGTCGCTGCGCTCGCGCATCATGGCGTCGCTCTATCCCGACGCGCGACGTCCCGCGTTGGATCCGGCACGCCTGCTCGGTGCCGCGGTCGGCGCCGCAGTGGGCGCGGTCGTGCGGATCGTGCAGCGCGGCAGGGAGGACGTCATCGGAGCAATCCGCGACGCGGTGGCACACGCCGCGCTGCAACCCTTGGATGCACTCGTGGTGCCCAATCGTTCCGGGACGACACCCAACGGTCAGGCGCCCGACGCGCGTACTAGTGGCGGGTGATCGGGAACGCGCCCGAGCCGGCTGCGTTCTTTCGGCCTGTCCCGACCTTCGACTCCAACGCGCGTACCGTCTCGTGCTTCGATCGACCGTTCTTGCAGTCGTACTCCTGCTCGTTTCCGTCGTCCCAGCGGCCGCGCAGGTCGGCTCGACGACCGACATCGTCATGGGTCGCGTCACCGCGCCCGATTCGTCACCCGTCGTCGGCGCACGCATCGAGGTGACGTCCGCCGAGACCGGGATCACACGCCGCAAGACGACGAACGAGCGGGGTGAGTTCTCGGTCATCTTTCCCGACGGTGGCGGGCAGTACACGCTGAAGGCGAGCTTCCTCGGCTTCGCCCCGTACACGACGACCGTGCAGCGCCAGGCCGACGAGGATCGCCTCGTCGTCAACATCCGGATGTCGCGCAACGCACAGGTGCTGCAGGCCGTGACCGTACGCGCGCGGAACACCGACAACCCGAACGACCGCCCGACCGCCGGCAGCACGGAGCGGAACTTCAACCCGGCACAGCTCGACCGCCTGCCGATCGACAAGGGTGATCTCACGTCGGTGGCCACGCTGGCGCCCGGCGTGATCGGCGCGGCGGCGACGGACACCACCCCGGCGGCGTTCTCCGTGGCGGGGCAGCCGATGAACCAGAACCAGATCACGCTCGATGGGCTGAGCTTCGGGTCGGGGAGCGTGCCGCAGGAAGCGGTGCGCAGCACGCGCGTCATCACGAGCACGTACGACGTCAGCCGCGGACAGTTCACCGGCGGACAGGTCGCGTCGACGACACGCGGCGGCACGAACAACCTCCAAGGCAGCTTCGCGTACGCCCTGCGCGATCCGTCGCTCGAGTTCGTGGACGAATCCTCGTCATCGTTCGGCCAGAAGTATCAGCAGAACTCGTTCAGCTTCGGTCTCGGCGGCCCGATCGTCGAGGACGAGATGTTCATCTTCGGGGCGGCGTCGGTCTCGCGGCGCACCAACCCGCTGTCGTCGCTGCTCGCCGCCGATCCAACCACACTGTCCCGCCTGGGCGCGAGCCCGGATTCGGTGACACGCTTTCTCACACGTCTGGCGGCGATCAACGTTCCGCCCACGCTCCCGGAAATTCCAACCGACCGACTCGCCGATCAGGCATCGGCCATCGTGCGCTACGACTGGTCGCTGGGTGACATCCATCAGCTCACGCTGCGCGGTGATTGGCGCGGCTCGCTCCAGGACGGTGCACGCATCTCGCCCTTCGGCGTTCCCACCACGGGCGGCAACCTGCACACCCTGGGCGGCGGCATCATGGCCACGCTCACCTCGCATCCGGGACGCTTCATCAACGAAGCACGCGTCTATCAGTCGTCGGACAGGCAGAAGACGCTGCCGTATGTCACCGTGCCCGACGGACGCGTGACCGTGGCCTCCGATCTTGCCGACGGAACGCGCAGCCTCACCAACCTCCAGTTCGGCGGCAATCCGTCGCTGCCGCAGGAGCAGCACACGCGCCTGCTCGAGGCCACGGACGAGCTGTCCTGGGTCAGCAGCGATGGCGCACATCGGTTCAAGCTGGGTGGCTTGATCAACGACGATCGCTCGACACTCGGGACGATCCCGAACCGCTACGGCACGTTCTACTACAACTCGCTCGCTGATTTCGACGCGAACAGGCCGGCGCAGTTCACGCGCACCATCTCGGGACACGATCGCCTCGCCGGCAGCAACAACGTGGCCCTGTATCTGGGCGATGCGTGGCGCTACTCGTCTGCGCTGCAGCTCACCTACGGCGCCCGCCTCGAGGGGACGCGATTCCCCACGACACCGGAGTACAACCCGGACATCGACGCGCTCTTCGGCCGGCGCACGGACAAGTCGCCGAGTGAGCTGCACGTGAGCCCGCGCATCGGCTTCACGTACTTTATGGGGCTCCCGGAGAGCACGGGGGCTGGCAGCGGCGGCGGACGGCAGGGTGGTGGCGCCTTCTTCAACCAGGCGACATGGATCATCCGCGGCGGCGTGGGCGAGTTTCGTGGACGCGTGTCGTCCAACCTCGTCGCCTCGACGGTCGAGGCCACCGGACTTGCCGGCAGCCAGTCGCAGATCACGTGCGTCGGTGCGGCCGTGCCTCTACCGGACTGGAACAGTTATCTCAACGATCCATCCACGATTCCTGCGTCGTGCGCCGCCGGCGGCCCGTCGCCGACACCGCCGGGACAGCGCCGCAACGTGACGCTGTTCGAGGACAGCTTCGGTGCACCGAAGGTCTGGCGCTCCTCGCTCGGAGCGAGCCGCCGCTTCTGGGACCGCTACCAGTTCAGCATCGACGGCTCGTTCGCGTATGGGATCAGCCAGACCGGTGCGCGCGATCTCAACCTCGATACGACACCGCGCTTCGTGATCGAAGGGGGACGTCCGGTGTACGCGCCGGCGAACACGATCGTGCCGCGCACCGGCGCGACCACGATCGACGCGTCCCGCCTGCACAGCGAGTACGGCGCGGTCAGCGAGATCACGTCGCAGCTCCGGTCGCGGACGGGACAGGTGACCGTGTCGTTGGGCGGGCTCACCCTCCAGGGCATCGCGTTGAGTGCGTCGTACACCTACCTCCGCGCGATCGATCAGCAAAACGGATTCAGCGTGCCGGCGGGCGGATTCGGGTTCGGCGGCGCAACGACTGCCGGGAATCCGAGCGTTCTCGAGTGGGGCACGTCCGACCTGGAGCGCCGGCACTCCTTCCTCGGCACGATGACGTACCCGGTGCGGCCGTGGCTCGACATCACGGCGATCGGACGCCTCAGCTCCGGCCAGGCGTACACGCCACTCGTGAGCGGCGACGTGAACGGGGACGGCAGTCGCAACAACGACCGCGCCTTCATCTTCAATCCCGGCGATCCGGCGACGCAGGATACCGCCGTCGCGAACGGGATGGCACGGTTGCTCGCGACTCCCGGACGCGCGCGTGACTGCTTGATGGCGCAGCTCGGCACGATCGCGGGCCGCAACAGTTGCACGACGCCGTGGACACCCGCCCTCGACGTGCAGTTGAACTTCAAGCCGGCGGCGTTCGGGCTCGAGCGCCGGCTGACGTTGTCGCTCCAGCTCCAGAACGCACTCGTCGGGCTCGACCAGCTCCTGCACGGCCTCGACAACCTGCATGGTTGGGGACAGCCGATCGTTCCCGATCGCACACTGCTGTTCGTGCGCGGCTTCGACCCGGCGGCGGGGCAGTTCAAATATCAGGTCAACGAGCACTTCGGCGTGGCGAACGGCCGCAACAGCGCGTATCGGATCCCGTTCCAGATCGGTCTCCAGGGACGCCTCGCGGTCGGCCAGGATTTCCGCCAGCAGCAGGTGCGGCAGATCTTCGGCAACGGCACCGGCGCGCCGCCCACGCGCGAGCAATACAAGGCGCGCATGCAGCGGCTCATCCCGAATCCGTTTCTCACGACGATCGCGCTCGACGACTCGCTCAAGCTCGGACTCGCGCCGGAGCAGAAGACGAAGCTGAAGGCGCTGTCCGATACCCTCGCGCCGAAGGTCGATCAACTCACGACGGAGATTGCCGACATCCTCGCCGGCGCGGGGCGCAACCCGGATCCGCAGGTCATCTTCGCGCGGATGGCGGGCAAGACGAACGACGGACGGAAGCTCGCCGAGCAGGCGATCGCCGACCTGCGCGCGACGCTGACGCCCGCGCAGTGGGACAAGCTGCCGGATTCGGTCAAGACGGTGCCCGGCGGTCGCGGCTTCGGTCCCGGCTTCATCGAGCGACGCGGACCGGGAAACTGACGCCTTAGAGCGACACCCGCAGGATCATCCCGACCGCGCGCACGGTGCCATCGGTCTTGCGGGTGTCCGTCTGCACCACCCAGAAGGGCTCGACGACCGTGCCGTGCGAGACGTTGACGCGTGCGCCGACGCCGGCCTGACGCCGATTCCAGACGGAGTATCGCGTGTCGTACGAGATGTCGTGAAACGCATACGGCGTGAACGACACGCCGTATGCGTTCATCCGGTGCTCGAGCTGCCCGCGGTTCTGATAGCGCCGCGACCATGTGCCCGCGACGTCGCGCATCTCGAGGCGCACGCGATCACGGAGCTGCATGCCTGCGCCCAGCGGACCGACGAGCGTAATCGATGGCGAGTACCGATGCTCGATCGTGCCGCCGACCAGTCGTATCTGCCGGATCTCGAGCGCTCCCGAACCATGGTCGAAGGACCTCGTACCGACCGCGCCACCCTGCGATCGCTCCATCGGCATCAGGTTGCCCATCGCCATGCGCTGCTCGGTCATGACGCTCAGCGCGAGGCCGTGCCAGTATGGCGACGTCACGTAGACCTGGGGCCGGTACTCCCGCGGCGCGGTCTGGGCGACGCCGGCGCCAGCAGCGAGAGACAGACAGGCAGCGATGCCGAAGCATCGGAGGCGCATGCGTGGGTGTGGGGAGCGCGTGAACGGGGAGACGCAGAGCGGTGCAATCTAACCCTTCCGCAACGCGGCGCGTAACTTGGCGGCGACCTCTCCCGATCTGACGTCCATGCCTCGATTCGCCGCTCTCGCTCTCCTCGCCGTGCTTCTTGCGTCGTGCACGCGGACACCGCCCGGCGCCTCGCCGCTCACCTTCGACACGGTCATCACGGGCGGCCGCATAGTGGACGGCACCGGCAATCCGTGGTTCTACGGCGACGTCGCGATCGCGGGCGACCGGATCGCGCGCCTCGCACCGGGTGGTGCGCTGGCCGATGCGCCGGCGCGCCGGCGCATCGACGCGCACGGCCTCGTCGTCGCACCGGGCTTCATCGACATTCAAGCGCAATCGTACGAGTCGCATCTCACCGGCGATGGGCGCGTGATCAGCAAGATCGCGCAGGGAGTCACGACGGAGATCCTGGGCGAGGGTGGCACACCCGCCCCCGCGAACGAGACGATGATCGCCGCGATGCCCCCTGCCGATTCCGCGATGGCGCGGCTCATGCGCGGCTTCACCGGCGAGCGTGGCTTTGGCGCCTGGCTCGATGCGATGGAGCGACATGGCAGCAGCGTGAACGTCGGATCGTTCCTCGGTGCCGAAGTCCCGCGGATCTTCGCGAAAGGTTATGCCGAGGGGCGGGCAACCGCAGCGGAGCTGGATACGATGCGCAGGGTCGTGCGCGACGCGATGCGCGATGGTGCGTTCGGCATCGGCAGCGCGCTGATCTATCCGCCAGGCAGCTATGCCGGCACCGACGAGCTGATCGCGATGGCCGAGGCGATGGCGCCATATCACGGACTCTACATCACGCACATTCGCTCGGAGGATGATCATCTCTTCGAGGCGATGGATGAGGCGATGGCGATCGGCCGCCGTGGCGGCGTCCCGGTGGAGATCTTCCACCTCAAGGCGGCGGGACGGCGCAACTGGAGCAAAGCCGCCGCGATGGTGGCCAAGATCGATTCGGCGCGCGCCGCCGGCCAGGACGTCGGAGCGACGATGTATCCCTATCCCGCGTCGGCGAACACGCTCTCGGCGTGTGTCCCGCCCTGGGCGAGTGCGAATGGCAAGCTGCTCGCGAACCTGCGCAACGCCGCGACGCGTGCGCGCATCGTGCGCGAAATGACCGATACGTCGCGCGGCGCAGCGCCGCTGTGTCAGATCGACGGCCCCGACGTCATCATGGTCGTCGGGCTGCGGCACCCCGACTTCGCGAAGTACGAAGGGTGGCGACTCGATCGCATCGCCGCCGATCGCGGACGCCCGTGGGCGGAGACGATCGTCGACATCGTGCTTGCCGAGGAGGGGCGTGCCGGCAAGATCACGTTCAGCATGAGCGAGGACAACGTCGCCATGCAGCTTCGCCGCCCATGGGTCGTGATCGGCAGCGACGCCGAAGCGTACGACCCGGCGACGGCGACCGGACTGGCGCATCCGCGTGCATACGGCACCTACGCGCGCATCCTCGGGAAGTATGTGCGGGACGACACGGTGCTCACGCTCGAGGATGCGACGCGTCGCATGACCTCCGCCGTCGCGGCACGGCTCGGCATCATCGATCGCGGACTCGTCTCGCCAGGTCTCTATGCCGACCTCGTCGTCTTCGATCCGGCGACGATCGCCGATCGCGCGACGTACGAGCATCCGCATCAACTCGCCGTTGGTGTGCGGAACGTCTTCGTAAACGGGGTCGAAGTCTGGCGCGATGGTGCGGCCACCGGAGCGAAACCGGGCCGGGCATTACGCGGAGCAGGACGGAGCCCGTAGCGCGCTCGTCTTGGGCGCAGTCGAACGTTCGGTGGGCAGGGGAACGGTGGCACCTTCCCTGCCTATCCTACTGGCATGACGTACACCAGCCGAACCATTCACGGGGACAGGAGACAGGATCGAGCGCGCCGCGTGGCGATCGCGGCCGCGATCGCCACGGCCGTGGCGGCGCTCGCATTGCCGGCGGTCGCCCAGCGCGCGAACCAGGAGCCCGAGGCGTTGCACGGCTCGCCCGCCAGCGTGGAGAAGATGTACGACTTCGCGCAACGCTATCACTATCCGTTCTACCTGACGCCGGCCACGCTCGACACCGCCATCGCGCATGGCAAGGTCGTCGCGCTCACGGGCGATTCGACGTACGACCTCACGCGTGGCGTCGGTTTCTCGTATGCGACGCGTGAAGCGAAGCAATTCGTCACGCTCTTCGCGCCGCAGTATCTGGCCGCCTGCGGGGCACCGCTCACAGTGACCAGCGCGGCACGCCCGATGTCGCGTCAGCCGCGGAATGCGAATCCACACTCCGTGCATCCGACCGGTATCGCTGTCGACATTCGACGCCCGCCGCCGGGGCCGTGCCTGACCTGGGTGCGCAACGCCCTCGTCGAGCTCGAGCGGAAGGGGATCATCGAGGCGACCGAGGAGCACCATCCTGTGCACCTGCACGTCGCGGTGTTGGAGCCGCCCGGCGCGCGCTTCGCGCTTCCCGATCTGGTTCACGGTCTCGGGATGGCGCGAGTCGTGCCGCCGAGTGGTACGTCAGCCGTGTCGAACGGTGACGTCGCCCTCGCATCGCGCGGCCCGACCGCGCGGCGCGACAGCGAGCCGAAGGGAGGGGGAGGGGGAGGGGGACGGACCTACGTCGTGCGCCAGGGCGATACGCTCTGGGACGTGGCGCAGAAGCTCGGCGTCAGCGTGCAGGCGCTCGCCGCTGCGAACAATCGGAGCGCCCGGGGCGTCCTGCGGCCGGGCACGACGCTGCGGCTTCCCGACGCGAGCGCCAAGTAGTACTCAGCGTCCACACGCGGCCAGCAGCCGTTTCGGCTGGGCCGCGTCGGGAAAGAGTGAATGCGCCGCGTCCGCGTGTGCCCGCACTCGCGGGCAGTTGCCGCGGCGCGCGTATGCGTCGGCGAGTCGCACGTGCATTCGGTAGCTCCCCGGATCCAGCGCCGACGCACGCTCGAGCGTCGTCGCGCGCGTGGCACCGTTGAACAGCGCCATCGCCTGGAGCTGCGCGCCACTCCGCACGATCGCCAGTCCGCCGATGCCCGCCACGGCGACCAGCGCGAGCGCGCGCAGCGGAAGCGGGAGTCCGACGGCCTGCCGCTCCCGCGTCGGCGCGGAGAGCGCACCGAGCAGCGACCACGCGATCAACGCCGGGGCGGGAAGGAGCAGCACGGCGTCGAAGGCGCCGACGATGACGAGCACGGTCACCGTCGCGAGCAGCGTACATGCCGCGAGCCGCTCCTCCGGCGTACGTCCTTCGCGCACCGCGCGGAATCCGTCTGTCACGAGCGCGAGCAGGGCGAGCCCGAGCAACACGAGCGCAGGCAGTCCACGCTCGGAGAGGAAGGTCATCCAATCGCTGCTCGGCCAAGGGTTGGCCGTCATGCCGTCCTCGCCGAGCGACGGGTCATTCGACGACGCGAAGTGCGGATACACGACCGCCCAATTGCCCGGCCCCACGCCGAACGCCGGGTGACGCAGCGACATGCGCGTCGTGTTGCCGTACTGAATCAGGCGTCCGTGACCGCTTCCCTCCTTGTAGTTCACGACGCTCTTCGCCGTGTCCATGTACGGCGAGTCGCTGCGCCAGTCGAGCGTGTTCGGCAGCACGAGCGCGAGACCGCCGCCGAGCGCGGCGGCGATGGGGAGCGCGAAGAGTCGACCGAAGCGGAGCGTTCCGCGACCGCGCGCCAGGGCGACGACGGCGAACACCAGCATCACGACGGTGCACGCGAGCACGGCGAGCCACGCCGCGCGGCTGCGGGAGAGAATCAACCCCGCACCGAGAATCGCGAATCCCCCCGCCCACCGGCCGAACGCCGCGCGTGTGGGTGCCGTCGTCGCGACGTACACGAGCGCCGGCAGCGCGATCACGCACAGATGCGCCATGAAGTTGCGATTGCCGAACGTGCCGCCGGGCGCGCGGTTGAGGCTCACGTACTCCGTGCGCACGCCGTACGCCTGAAGCAGCGCGGTGATCGCGCCGATCACCGCAGCGAGGGCGAGCGCGGTGAGCAGCGGTCGCGCGAGCCCGCCCCGCGCCACGACCCGTGCACTCCAGAAGCACGCAGCGCCCGACAGCGAGATGGCGAACGCGCGCTCCGCTGCCCACCAGTTCGTGGCGAAGAGCGCCGACAACGCGCTCAGTGCGAGGAAGAGTCCGATGAGCTGATCGACACGCCCGAGACCGAGCCGGCGCGCGCGCACCAGACACAGCAGCGTCGCGAGCAATGCCGTGGCGTGGAGCACCACCTCCTTCGGCACGAAGAAGCGGTCGAGATCGAACGCCTTGAAGGGGGCTGCTGCGAGCACAACGGCAATCGCGCCGGCCTGCAACACACGGAGGGCGCCGCGGATCGCTAGCGGCTGTGCGCCCATGTCCAGTCGGGGAGAAGCACGCCGCAATGTAGAAAGGTGCCATTGCCTTCGCAGCCATTGCGCATTCGGTGTTTGTTCGGTAGTCATTCAGCGAACCCGGGAAGGCTGCCGATGCTCCAGACCCGACTCTTCGGCGACGCGCCGATGCTTCGTGCCCCGCTCCCCGTCCTCGGCGAGCAGAAGGACATCCGCTACTTCGGAACGGCGCCCAAGACGGTCATCAACAGCCCGGCGACCACCGGGATGGGATTCTGGTCCATCAACCCGTACGTCGGCTGCGCCTTCGGCTGCGCGTACTGCTACGCGCGCTACGCGCACCGCTACGTCGCCGAACGTCTTGCTGCCGCACCATTCGACGTCGACGGCGAGGCCCACTTCGAGACGGAAGCCCTCGAGCCGTGGCTCGCGTTCGAGCGCCGCATCTTCGTCAAGCGCGGCGCGGGCGACGTCGTGCGCCGCGCCCTGCTTCGCCCCGCGACGCTGGAAGGACTTCGTCGGGATGGCGTGGTGATCGGCACCGCCACCGATCCCTATCAGCCGGCAGAGCGGCGGTTCCGTCTCACTCGCAACGTGCTGGAAGCACTCGCCGAACATGAGGGTCTGCGTGTCACGATCATCACCAAGAGCCCGCTCGTCACGCGCGATCTCGACCTGCTGGTGCGCATTGCGGCGCGGTCGCGCATGTCGGTGCACGTGTCGCTCATCACGGTGGACCGCGAGCTCGCGCGGCGCATCGAGCCGCGCGCACCCACCCCTGAAGCGCGTCTCCGCGGCATCGCGCGGCTGCGTGGCGCCGGCATCGAGGTCGGGGTGAACTGCATGCCCGTCCTCCCCGGGATCACGGATGCGCCCGAGATGATCGACGCGCTCGTGCGCGCCGTCGCCGAGGCGAACGCGTCGTATCTCGGCGCGTGCGCGCTACGTCTGCGGCGGGCGGCGCGCGATCGGTACATCCCGTTCGTCGAAGCCGAGTTTCCCGCCCTCGCTGGACGGTATCGCGGCGCCTATGCGCACGGTCATCAGGTGAACGAGCGTTACCGCGACGGGCTGCGCGGGCGCTTCGCCGCCGTTTGCGCGCGGTACGGCGTCCCCTTCGGCCGCTACTACGAGACCGACGACGACGGCCCTGACAACGACCAGGTGCCTCCACTCGCACGACCGGCTCTCCCCCCTGCCGACGCGTCGTCCGGTCAGCTCGCCCTTGCGCTCTGACACGCCGAGTCGAGTTCGCCTGTAGCGCGAATTTTGCTCTCGCACGACGCCATGAACCGGTTCGCCGACCAGTCGGTGCACCGCCGTCGTCGTGTGCTGGTGGTCGACGACGACGAGCCGACACGCCGCGGTTTCTGTGACGCCCTGCGCTCCGCCGACTACGACGTCGCCGAAGCGTGGGGCGCAGCGCACGCCATGCGGCTCGTGCTGTCGTACCGTCCCCACGTCGTCGTGCTCGATCTCCTGCTCCCCGACGGTCACGGGATCGAGGTCGGAAGAGCCATGCGGGCCATCGTCACCACTGCGCGCACGTGTGTCGTCGCCGTCACCTCGGACGGCGAATCCGTTGCGCTCCTTGATCCGGGAACCTTTGGCGCCGAGACCATCCTGGTGAAGCCGGTGCCGGCCGACGTGCTGATCGACGCCGTCGACCGCTGCTTCGGCGACGCATCCTCCCCGCCCTCCCCGCCGGCGGGGCCGCTGCACAGCGCGAGCTGACACCAGAAAGCCCCTCGCGCCGTAAAGCTGTCGAACGGCGCAGTGTTGCCGCACGATGGGCCGCCCGCGCCGCCAG
Source organism: uncultured Gemmatimonadaceae bacterium (assembly GCA_964438255.1). Taxonomy (GTDB): domain Bacteria; phylum Gemmatimonadota; class Gemmatimonadetes; order Gemmatimonadales; family Gemmatimonadaceae; genus AG11. The sequence goes on from CAYTKA010000011.1 coordinate 25,995, forward strand.
GTGTGCTGATCGATCTGAGCGACTCGCTCTTCCTCGACACAGCGTCGAACCCCGGCTGTTCCAACCTTGCCGCGCCTCGGCGTGTCTCAGAGCAGAACCCATCCCAGCCCAATGCGTCTCATCGAGTGTCCGTGGCGCCCGTTGCTTGTCCCCTCGTCGCTGCTTGCCATCGCGTTGCTGGTCGTGCCCCTGTTCGCCAGCGCGCAAACGTCGGCAGTGGGGGCGCGATCGTTGCCGACCAGCACGACGTCGCCGACATCGCAGGCCGATCCACGCCCTTCGGCGCGTGCTGCGCTCCGTCGCGACGTCATCACGATCGACGGCAAGCTGGATGAGCCCGCGTGGAATGCCGCGGAGGTGATCAGCGACTTCCACCAGCAAGTGCCCGACGAAGGGAAGCCGCCCACCGAGCGTACCGAGGTTCGCATCCTGTTCGACGCAAACGCGATCTACGTCGGCGCGCGCATGTTCGACAGTCAGGGACCCGCGGGCGTGCGGAAGCTCCTCGTGCGGCGCGACCAATTGCTGAACGACAACGCCTCCGACAAGATCGCGCTTGTGCTCGACCCGTACCGCGACCGGGCCACCCGCGTCTGGTTCGAGCTCAACCCGCTCGGCGTGAAGGGCGACCACATGAACGGCGACGCGTCGTACGATCCGGTGTGGGAGGGCGCCGCCACGGTGGACTCGCTCGGATGGACCGCCGAGTTTCGCATTCCCCTCTCGCAGCTCCGCTTCCCGCGCGATTCCGTGCAGACGTGGGGCTTCCAGATGTGGCGCACCATCGCCCGGCGGAACGAGCAGGACATGTGGGCGTTCTGGAAGCAGACCGACTTCGGCGGTCCGGCGTACTTCGGCACGATCACGGGGCTCGCCCTTCCGCGGCAACCCCGCCAGCTCGAGCTCCTCCCCTACGCCGTGACGAAGAGCACCTTCAAGCTCCCGGCGAACGGCGATCCCTTCAAGAGCAAGCAGGAGATGGGGGGCCGCGCCGGCGGCGATCTCAAGTACAACATCACGTCGAACTTCACGCTCGACGCGACGGTGAACCCCGACTTCGGCCAGGTCGAGGTCGACCCGGCGGTGCTCAACCTGTCCGCGTTCGAGACGACCTTCCAGGAGAAGCGCCCATTCTTCGTCGCCAACTCGGGCGCGTTCGCGTTCGGTGGGCTGAATTGCTTCTTCTGCAGCAACGTCTCGAGCCTGAACGTGTTCTACTCGCGCCGCATCGGCCGCGCGCCGCAGCTCGAGGGGTATGTCCGCGGACTCTCCGATTTCGCCGACGTCCCCGACGCCGCGACGATCCTCGGCGCCGGGAAGATCACCGGGCGTACCGCGGCGGGACTCCAGGTCGCCGTGCTCGAGGCGCTCACCAATCGCGTGACGGCGCGGTACGTGCCGAGCGGCGGCGCCCCGGGCGCTCCGGTGCAGGAGCAGGAAGTGGAGCCGCTCACCAACTACTTCGTCGGACGTCTGAAGCAGGATTTCCGGAACGGCGACACGCGCGTGGGGGTGATCGGCACGCACACCAGACGCTTCATGAGCGACACGGCGGAGGTCGCGCGGCTGCGCGGTCGCGCGGCGCTCGTGGGCACCGACATCCTGCACTACTGGAACAAGCGCGGCTACTCGTTCTGGGGGCAGTTCGCGCTCTCCGACGTGGCCGGTGATACCGCGGCGATGCGCCGCACCCAGCGCACGAGCGCGCACTACTTCCAGCGCCCCGACCGCCGCACGTCGAACGACGGCCTGTTCGATTTCGCGTACGATCCCACGCGCACGACGCTCCGCGGCTACGGCTTCTACGGCCGGCTCTCGAAGGAGACGGGCGACTGGCTCTGGGAGACGGCGCAGAACTGGCGCAGCCCGGGCTTCGAGGTCAACGACATCGCCGCGCTCGGCCGCACGGATTACAAGTGGATGCAGGCGAGTCTCTTCCGGCAGTGGACGACGCCGACCTCGTGGTATCGCAACGCGCACGCGATCGTCGGGGGGCAGCAACAGTTCAACTACGACGGGGATCGCACCGACCTGCAGGGAGAAATCTGGGGGCAGGTGACCTTCCCGAATTACATCGGCGCCAGCGCCTTCGTCATCCACCATCCGCCCACGTTCGATCCATATCGCACACGCGGGGGCGTGGTCGTGAAGAGCGCGGGCTACAACTTCTACTCGACGTACGTGAGCGGAGACCAGCGCCAGCGCGTGAGCTGGGACTTCGGGCTCGACCAGGGCAAGAACATCACGGACGAGGGCTGGAACGCCGACGGCAACGTGGACCTGATCGTCAAGCCCGCGGAGAACCTGAAGATCTCCCTCGGTCCATCGTTCTCGCGCAGCGTGGATCCCAAGCAGTACGTGACGAACGTGGACGACGCGACGAACACGCGCTTCGGCGGCATTCGCACCGTGCTCGCCCGGCTGGATCAACGTACGCTGTCCATGAACACGCGTGTGAACGCGACGTTCACGCCCACGCTCACGCTGGAGATGTTCGCGCAGCCATTCCTGGCCAGTGGACACTACACGGACCTGAACGAGTACCAGGCGCCCCGCTCGAGCGACGTATTCCTCTATGGCCGCGACGTGGGCACGCTGCGCGTCGACCGCGACGCCAGCGGACACGTGACGAATTATCACGTCGACCCGGACGGCGCGGGTCCGGCGGCCGCGTTCGACGTCGGCAACCCGGACTTCAACATTCGCTCGCTGCGCGGCACGGCCGTGCTGCGGTGGGAGTACCGCCCTGGGTCGACCGTGTACGCGGTGTGGACCCAGGAGCGCTCCGGCTACGACAGCTTCGGCGACTTCGACTTCCAGCGCGACCGCTCGGCGCTCTTTCGCGACCGGCCGATCAACGTCTTCCAGATCAAGGCGAGCTACTGGATCGGGATGTGATCCCCCGCGGTGCCGGGTAGCGCGAGACTCTCGCGCTACTCGGCGATCCGGAGGCTGGCGAGGCGCACGTCGGCCATCACCTCGGCCACAAGGTCGATCTGCTGATCGGTCAGGCGCTCGTGTTTCGCGCGCAGCTCTGCGCGGGCGCGCTCGACCTGTTCACGCCGCTCATGCTCGGCCCACTTGCGGAGCTCCTCCCTCGTGTCGTCCATAGGCGGTCTCCCTCCGGCGTCGCCCGGATGCCGTGATGTCGTGAAGAGAACGGGCAGAGGCGGGTCCGTCAAGGTTACGTGACCCGGCAGCGGGGCGTTGGCCTGCGCCGCCCCGGGGCAGGCGGAGCGGAATGACGCCAGCCGCGGCGGCGGGGTGATGCGGGCGACGCGGGCTCCATTAGCGTCGCCCGCATGCTCGCCGCCATTCGTTCTGCCGCCGTGCTCGGCATCGACGCCTACGACGTCACGGTCGAAGTCGACGTGGCGCCGGGGCTCCCCAACTGGATCATCGTCGGGTTGCCGGCGAGTGCGGTGAAGGAGAGCCGCGAGCGCGTGAGCGCGGCGCTGCTCAACTCCGGGTTCACTGTCCCGCCTCGAAAGATTACGACCAATCTCGCGCCGGCGGACACGCGGAAGGAAGGGACATCCTTCGATCTTCCGATCGCCCTCGGCGTCCTCGTCGGCACGGGAGCGCTGAGCGCCGAGTGCGTGGACGCATGCGTCGTCGTAGGGGAGCTCGGGCTCGACGGGAGCATCCGGCCCGTGCGTGGTGCGCTGCCGATCACCCGGCGTCTCGCGGTCCGCGCCGACGGCGCGTCTCGCACGCTCGTGCTGCCGCCCGCGAACGTTGCCGAGGCCTCGCTGGTCGCCGGACAGCGTCTGGCGGCGCCCGGTACGCTGGGCGAGCTCGTCTCGTGGCTGCGCGCGGGACGGATGCCGGTGCCGCGCGTTCCGCAGTCGGCGCCGAAGATGCTGCATGAGGAGCTCGATCTCGCGGACGTTGCCGGGCAGCGGGCTGCCAAGCGCGCGCTCACCATCGCGGCGGCCGGCGCACACGGCATTCTGCTCGTCGGTCCGCCCGGTGCGGGGAAGACGATGCTCGCGCGTCGTCTCCCGGCGATCCTTCCCGCGCTCACCGAGGTCGAAGCGCTCGAGGTCACCGCAGTGCATTCGGTGGCGGGGATTCTGGATGCTACATCCGGCGCGGTCACGCAGCGCCCCTTTCGCGCACCACACCACTCCATCTCGACGGCGGGACTCGTCGGCGGCGGCTCGTCGCCGCGTCCCGGCGAGGTCAGTCTCGCGCATCATGGCGTGCTCTTTCTCGACGAGCTGCTCGAGTTTCCACGCGGCGTGCTCGAGGCCCTTCGCCAGCCGATGGAGGATGGTGTGGTGACCATCGCGCGCGCGCTTGCGTCGCTGCGCTTTCCGGCGCGCTTCGCCCTCGCTGCGGCGATGAATCCCTGTCCGTGCGGCCACGCCGGCGATCCATCGCAGCCGTGCGTCTGTCCCGCGGCCGACATCCTGCGCTACCGGTCGCGGCTCTCCGGCCCGTTGTCGGACCGCATCGATCTACACGTCGCCGTGCCCCCGGTCGCCCTCACCCAGCTCGCGGCGCGCGAGGGTGGGGAGAGCTCGGCGAGCGTTCGGGCGCGTGTGGAGCGTGCCCGTGCGCGCCAACGTGTGCGCTACGGCGACGTGAACGCGTGCAACGCGCGCGCACCGGGGCGCTGGCTGGAGATCCACGGCGGGCTGGCGCCGGATGCGCGTGAGATGCTCACGCGTGCTGGCGAGCGGCTGCACCTCTCGGCGCGCGCGTTCCATCGTGTCCTGCGCGTGGCGCGGACGATCGCCGACCTCGAGGCGGACGACGCCGTGGCTGCGGCGCACCTGGCGGAGGCGCTCGCGTACCGGCCGAGGGCTGATGAGCCGGCGAAGGGCGATACCGCGACGCGCATATAAACACGGAGCTATATACCTGCGGTGGAATGCCTGGTTGCGGCGCGACCGTGCTCGCGTTCCTCGTCGTCGGGTGTTATCCCGATCGCGTCGGCGGTCCCATTACGGCTCCGCCGAGTCCGTTACGTTCAGCGAACGATCCTCCACCACCTCAGCAGCAGTACACGTTCGATATCCCAGTTCCGCCGACGAACCTGGGCGGTGCGGGAGTGACGGTCACCCCGAACATCGTCATCGATCCGTACCAACCGTACATGGTGACCGTGTCGGGCCGCGTGAATGTGGCGTCAAATCCTGCGGCGGCGGTGTGTGCGGGGCCGGCACCCTACGGAGACGAGGGCAGCTACGGGCCCGGCGGCACGGGTGGTGGCTGGGGCAGCTTGCGCGTTGCCGCCACCGGCGTCCCCCTCGAGGAGGGCGGACCGGGCGGGGCGAGCGTGGCGCAGGCCGCGGCCGTCAGGCTCCGCTCGTCGATCGATTAGCTTTCGGCCATGGAGCCTCACGACTCGCGTCCCCCCGACAAGGAGTCCGCGCTCGCCGCCTGGCTCGCCGCGCGCCGGCACGTCGCCATCGGGTTCAGCGGCGGGGTCGACTCGGCGTACCTCGCCGTCGTCGCGCTGCACACGCTGGGCGAGCGCAACGTGCTCGCGATCATCGGCCGCAGTGCGTCGTATCCCGCCGAGCAATGGGCGACGGCGCGACGGGTGGCGGAGGAGTTCGGCGTTCCCGTGCTGGAGCTCGACACCGAGGAGCTGGCGGACCCGCGCTATGCGGCCAACCCGTCGAACCGCTGCTACTTCTGCAAGACGGAGCTCTGGGGCAAGCTCGTTCCCGCGGCGCGTGCGCGCGGCTTCGACGTCGTCATGGACGGCACGAACGCCGACGACCTCGGCGACTATCGCCCCGGTGCGCAGGCGGCGCGCGAGCACGGCGTCGAGAGCCCGCTGGCGGCGCTCGGCTTCACGAAGGAGGAGATCCGCCGGCAGTCGCGTGCGCTCGGTCTCCCGACGTGGCAACAACCGTCGTCGCCCTGTCTCGCCTCGCGCCTGCCGTATGGCACGAGCGTGACGGCGGACCGGCTCGCGCAGGTGGAGCGGGCCGAGCGTGCGTTGCGTGAGCTCGGCATCACCGGTGATCTGCGCGTGCGCCATCACGACGACCTGGCGCGCGTGGAGATCGACGCGGGCGCTCTCGTGCGGTGGCTCGCGCCGGCGGACATGCGTTCGTTGCGCGACGCCGTCCTGAGCGCCGGCTTTGCCCGCGTCGCACTCGATCTGCGAGGATTCCGATCGGGCTCGTTGAACGTCCTGCACGGAGTGACGGCGGCATGAGCGCGATGTTCGCGCGCAGCGGCAGCGCCGAGGAGAAGCGAAAGGCGGACGCACTCGTGGCGGCGCTGGCGGGAATGTCGCTGCCGGCGGGCGTCGAGCCGCGCGCGAGTCTCGCCGTGATCACCGTGTCGGCGGAGATCATGCAGCGGCTCGGTGAACCGGAGGTGCGGCGCGCCGTGTTGGCCGAGGCGCGGCAGCTCGGGTTCACCCACGTGGCGGTCGAGCTGGCAACCGACTGAGCCACGCTCGGACTGACCAGCCGGTGCGACTGTTCTTTGCCCTCGAGCTCGAGCCGCACGTGGCCGACGCACTGCACCACGCCGCTGGCCCGCTGCGCGCGCTCGAGCCGGATCTCGCGTGGGCGACGGTGGAGAAGCTGCACCTCACGATGAAGTTCCTCGGCGACGTGGACCAGGCCGGCGTCGAGCGGCTGATCGACGTGGCCGACCAGGTCGCACGCCGCCACCGTCCGCTGGACATGACGCTCGCCGGCGTCGGCGCCTTCCCGAACTTTCGCCGCGCGCGCGTCGTATGGATGGGCATCGAGAGCGAGCCGAAGCTCGAGTGGCTGCACCACGACCTCGAGATCGCCTGCCAGGACGCGGGGTACGAGGTGGAAGGACGGCCGTTCCGTCCGCACATTACCCTCGCGCGGGTGCGCGCAACGCTGCCGATCGAGCGTGCACGTCCGCTCGCCCGTGCCGCGCGCCGCGTCGCCTTCGCGGCGACGTCGCCGGTACGGTCACTGACGCTGTTCGAGAGCACGCTTGCGGCGACGGGAGCCCGCTACCGCCGTGTGCATGCGCCACTTTTAGGGGAGGGTTGCTGATCGATGGGCTGCCTGAAACGACTCGGATGCCTCGTCGTGCTGCTGGCGATCATCGCCGGCGCGTGGCTCACTCGCGAACGGTGGATCCGGATCGTGCCGGGCGTGCAGCATGCGCCTTCCGAGACGCGCGCCGCCGTCCCCTCGGCCGACGGTGTGTGGCAACCCATCTCCGCCGGCGCGGCGGCGCGCGGCAAGCGCGGCCTCGATGCGCTCAACTCCCCGCGCGGCCCCGTGTTCGTCAACCTCTCGGCATCGGACATCGCATCGTACGTTGTGTCGGCGGCCGGGGGCTCGCTCAAGGGTGCCGACAGCGTAGAGGCAGCGGTCGTCGGCGACGTGCTGTACGTCCGCGCGCTCGTGCCGACGAGGGACATCGTGAAGTCCGGCACGCTCGGCCCACTCGGCGGCTTCCTCAACGAGCGTGAGCGAGTGTCGCTCGGTGGGAGCCTGCACGTCATTCGTCCCGGGCTGAGCGAGTTCATCATCCGCGACGTGAAGCTGCGCCAGTTCAGCGTGCCGCGTCCCGCGATCCCACGGCTCGTGCAGGAGATCACCAGGGGCAAGCGTCCGGACGGCGTGGCGCAGGATGCGCTGCCGGTACCGACGCCCCCCACGCTCGCCGACGTCCGCATCGCGAATGGCCGCGTGACGTTGTACAAGACCCTTCCGAGCGCGGCACCATGAAGCGCCGCATCCTGATCGTCGACGACGAGCAGGGAATCCGTGCCGCGCTCGGACAGTTGCTCGAGTTCGAGGGGTACGAGGTGAAGACGGCGGGGAACGCCGTGGACGGGCTCGCCGAGTACGCGCGCGTCAGGCCGCATCTCGTGTTCCTGGACGTGAAGATGGCCGGGATCGACGGCCTGGAAGCGCTGCGTACGCTGCGCGCGCAGGACCCGAACGCCGTCGTCGTCATGATCAGCGGCCATGCGACGATCCAGACCGCGGTCGAGGCGACGCAGCACGGCGCCTACGACATCCTGGAAAAGCCGCTCGACACCGACCGCATTCTCGTCACGCTGCGCAACGCACTCGAGCACCTCGATCTGCACGAGGAAAATGCGCGACTGCGCGACGCGGTCCGCTCACGATTCGAGATCGTGGGCACGTCGTACGCGATTCGAACCGTGACCGAGAAGATCGAGCGGGTGGCAAAGACGCCGGCGCGTGTGCTCATCACGGGGGAGAACGGCACGGGAAAAGAGCTCGTCGCCCGGGCCCTGCACGCCAATTCGCTGCGCGCCAAGGGACCGTTCGTCGAGGTGAACTGCGCGGCGATTCCGTCGGAGCTGATCGAGAGCGAGCTGTTCGGACACATGAAGGGCTCGTTCACCGGCGCCGTGCAGGACCGTGCCGGCAGGTTCGAGCAGGCGGACGGGGGCACGCTCTTTCTCGACGAGGTGGGCGACATGAGCCTCGCCGCGCAGGCGAAGGTGCTGCGCGTCCTTCAGGACGGCGTCGTGACGCGCATCGGCGGCGCGAAGCCGATCCATGTCGACGTGCGCGTGCTCGCGGCGACGAACAAGAACGTGGAAACGGAGATCGCCGCGGGTCGGTTCCGCGAGGATCTGTATTATCGACTCAACGTGGTGCCCATCCACGTGCCGCCGCTGCGCGAGCGACGCGAGGACATTCCTCTCCTGATCGGCCACTTCATCGAGCAGCTCACGGGACCGGCCGGGCTCGCCCCGCGCGCGATGGGCAACGACGCCGTCGCGCGCCTGCAGCAGCTCGACTGGCCGGGCAACGTGCGGGAGCTGCGCAATACGATCGAGCGACTGCTCATTCTCTCCAGCGGCCAGCGCATCACGGCGGAGGACGTCGACCGACTCGTCGGCCGTCGGGCAGAGACGAGCGAGGGTGGGCTGGGATCGCTGCTCGACGTCCCGACGTTCGAGGAGTTCAAGCACGCCGCGGAACGCGCCTATCTTCTGGCAAAGCTGCGCGCATACGACTGGAACGTGAGCGAGACGGCGCGCGCGCTCGACATGCCACGCTCCAACCTCTACAAGAAGATCGAGCGCTATCGCCTCAGCCGAGAGGGAGCAACGGCGGGAGCAGGGGGAGCAGGGGGAGCAGGGGGAGCGGCACCCGCCATATCGGCGAATGAGCACGACGACGGCGAGGATGACGCATGACAAATTGGGATGCGGAGCTCAAGAAGATCGACAGGCAGCTCGAGTCGATGTCGGACTCGGCGCTCGTCCCCGCCGCGCCGCGGAATGCGTCGCCCACGGCGAAGGCTGACGTCGTCGCGCAGCGCGAGAGCACGCGCACGTGGCCCGCGCTGCTGCGTCTGGCGCTCGCGTCGGCATTGGGCATCGGCATTCTCTTCTGGCCATACCCATCGCGGTGTGGCGTCGGGCTGGCCGGCTATCTCGCGGCGGTCGCGGCGGTGACGATCGGCGGACTGTGGAGCGGCGTGTGGACATGGCGCCATCGTACCTCGCGCGCGCACGTGCTCTCCCTGCTGCTCGTCCTCTGGGGGCTCGTGCTCGGCGCGATCGAGGTGCTGCCCCGCGTCGGGTACGCGAAAGCCGATCCGGGGAGGCCGGCGGGGTGGGGGTGTGTTGCACCGCACGCTCCGTCAGGGGTCATTCGCTGAGACGGGCCAGCGATACGAGGATTAAATTCCGGGGATGCCAAAGACCTTCGAGAACTTCATTGGCGGTGAGTGGCGTGCCCCAGCGAGTGGCGCGTACTTCGAGAACCGCAATCCTGCCGACACCGCCGACCTGATCGGCACGTTCCCCCTCTCCGGCAAGCCCGACGTCGACCGTGCCGTCGCGTCGGCAAAGCGAGGGTTCGAGCAGTGGCGGCGCACGCCGGCGCCCGCGCGCGGTGACGTGCTGCGTCGCGTCGGCGACCTGCTCGTGCACCGCAAGGCGGAGCTCGCCGACCTGATGACGCGCGAGATGGGCAAGCCGCTCACCGAGACGCGTGGCGACGTGCAGGAAGGGATCGACACGGCTTACTACGCGGCGACGATGGGGCGTCAGCTCTCCGGCCGGACCGTTCCGAGCGAGCTGGCCAACAAATGGGCGATGAGCTTCCGTCGCCCCATCGGCGTCGCGGGGATCATCACCCCCTTCAACTTTCCCCTCGCCATTCCGACGTGGAAGATGTTCCCCGCGCTACTATGCGGGAACGCGTGCGTCTTCAAGCCGAGCGAGGACGTGCCGCACACCGGGCATGCCCTCGTCGAGATCCTGCTCGAGGCCGGGCTGCCCCCCGAGGTGATTCAACTCGTACACGGCGTGGGGGAGGAGGTCGGGGCGCCGCTCGTCGAGCATCCGGACGTGGCGGTGATCTCGTTCACGGGGTCGACCGAAACGGGAAGTCTCGTCGGCGAGACCTGCGGGCGCCTGCACAAGCGGCTCTCGCTGGAGATGGGCGGCAAGAACGCCATGATCGTGATGGACGACGCCGACCTCGAGCTCGCGCTCGACGGCGTGCTCTGGGGCGCGTTCGGCACGACGGGACAACGGTGCACCGCCACGAGTCGTCTCATTCTGCAGCGGGGAGTACACGATCAATTCCTCTCCCGTCTGATCGACCGGGCGCGGACGTTGAGGCTGGGCGATGGACGGAAGAAGGGGACCGACGTGGGCCCGCTCATTCACGAGAGCTCGAGAACGAAGGTCGAGCGATACATCGACGTGGGGCAGGAGGAGGGGGCGGACCTCGTCGCCGGCGGGCGCCGGCCCGAGGCCCCGGCGTTGAAGGATGGTTTCTTCTTCGAGCCGACGATCTTTGCGCGTGTCGAGGCAGGGATGCGGATCGAGCAGGAGGAGATCTTCGGGCCCGTGTTGAGCGTCATTCGCGTGGCGGATGCCGACGAAGCGTTCCGCGTCAACAATGACGTGCGATATGGGCTCTCCTCGTCGCTGTACACGCGGGACGTGAACCTGGCGTTCCGTGCCATGAACGAGCTGGATAACGGCATCACGTACATCAACGCTCCGACTATCGGTGCCGAGGCCCATCTGCCATTCGGAGGGGTGAAGCAGACTGGGAACGGCCATCGGGAAGGGGGGTGGGAGGTGTACGATTTCTATTCGGAGACCAAGGTCGGGTACTGTGACTTCTCCGGGGTGTTGCAGCGGGCGCAGATCGACAACTATCTCGGGACACCGGACTGATCGCTCATGTGGGGACGCGCCTCACTCTGGTGCGTCCTACTGGATGAACGGGCCGCGCCGGTGGCGCGTTTCTCCTCGGTCGGGGTAGAGCGTCGTGGCGTTCGACCGCGAGACCCTCGGTGGTCGCGGGCGCGCTTGCTGCGTCGTCGAGACAAGGGTTTAATTGCAGGGTGACCATGTCCGGTAGTCTGGAGCCATCGCTCCCGTCGCGTATGATCACGCCCGAGCGGAAGCTCGAGGCGCTGCAGCACGTCAACAAGCGGCGCGACCGCCTGGATTTCCTCTGGGACTGGGCCAAGATCCTGATCGTCGCCGTCGGGCTCTTCGGTGTGCTCCGGACGTTCATCGTCGAGGCCTTCAAGATCCCGAGCGGCAGCATGGAGCGGACGCTGCTCGTGGGCGACTTCCTCCTCGTGAACAAGATGGTCTACGGGGCCGAGCTGCCGATGCTGCACCGGCGGCTCCCGGCGCTGCGGACGCCGCAACATGGCGACGTGATCGTCTTCGAGTGGCCAAAGGATCGATCCAAGAACTTCGTCAAGCGGCTCGTTGGGCTCCCCGGGGACACGCTGGCCATGCGCGACGGGGCGCTCATTCGGAATGGGGTGGCGCTCGCCGAGCCCTACGTCACCCATTCGGACCCGGAAACGGATCCTGTCTGGGACGAGTTCCGCTGGCAGAGCGATTTCCTGGTACGCACGGCGGGGGCGGCGGTGGCGTATCACCCCTCCCGAAACAACTGGGGGCCGTTGGTCGTCCCTCAAGAGCAGTATTTCGTGCTTGGCGACAACCGGGACAACTCGCTCGACAGCCGGTATTGGGGCTTCGTGCCCGACTCCCTGCTGCGCGGACGTCCGGAGGTCGTGTACTTCAGCTTTGCCCCCGATTCGACTGACTTCGCCTGGCTGACGCACATCCGGTGGATGCGGCTCGGCGAGCGCGTGCATTGAGATAGAGTTCATCACGTCGGTACGATCCCGCGTCGCCGCCCGCAGGTCTCCCACCTTGCGACGAGGCCGCTGTCCCGAGGAACCGATCCTGTATGGCCACCACTCCGAACAGCAAGAAGTCGTCGTTCGAAGAGGGCTCGCTCGACCAGTATCTCCGGGACATCAGCATCTATCCGCTGATCACGCGGGAGGACGAGGTCGTGCTGGCGCAGAAGATCCGTGCGGGCGACCAGGAGGCGCTCGACAAGCTCGTGCGCTCGAACCTGCGCTTCGTGGTGAGCGTGGCGAAGAAGTATCAGAATCAGGGCGTGTCGCTCTCCGACCTGATCAACGAGGGGAACCTCGGTCTGATCCGTGCCGCGCACAAGTTCGACGAGACGAAGGGGATCAAGTTCATCTCGTACGCCGTGTGGTGGATTCGTCAGGCGATCCTCCAGGCGCTGGCGGAGCAGAGCCGCATCGTGCGCGTCCCGCTGAATCGTGCCGGCACACTGCACCGCATCGGGAAGCGCGCGAGCTTCCTCCTTCAGGAGCTGGGGCGCGAAGCGACGCATGCGGAGATCGCCGAGGGGATGGACATCACGGAAGAGGAAGTCGCGAAGACGATGTCGATCTCGCAGACGCACCTCTCCCTGGATGCGCCGATGACGCCGGGCGAGGACAACAAGCTCCTCGACTATCTCCCCGACAACCTGAATCCGACGCCGGACGAGCTGACGTTCGAGAAGGCGCTGACGGAGTCGATCGAGGAAGCGCTCGCCCATCTGAAGGAGCGCGAGTCGAAGATCCTGCGCCTGTACTTCGGGCTCGACGGCGAGGAGCCGATGACGCTGGAGCAGATCGGCTCGCTGCTCGGCATCACGCGCGAGCGGGTGCGGCAGATCAAGGAGAAGGCGCTCAGTCGCCTGCGGCACGTCTCGAGGGCGCGAGCTCTCGAGTCGTACCTCGGCTAACGACGCTCGTCGGCTTTCGGTTTTTCGGCTTTCGGCCGGCCTCGGGATGTTTCCGGTGCCGGCCGAATCGTTCCGATGAGCCGGGTGAGCATGCCCTGTACGGAGAGGCAGGCTTCGATCGGCGCGTTCGCCTGCGCCAGGGTCAAAAGTCCGAGTCGCACCGCGATGCGGAGCGGGAATTCGAGTCCCGTTGCCGAGCCGAGCGCGATGCGTAGAAGCCGCGTGAGCTCCGCATCACCATCACGCCTGCAACCCTCAGCGATGTTGGAGCCGACGGAGATCGCGCTCCGGCGCAGCCGTTGGGCTCTTCCGTATGGCCCAGACCGCCTCCTTCGACGTCACCACCGGCGTCAACCTCCAGGAAGTCGACAACGCCGTCAATCAGGCGCAGAAGGAGATCGCGCAACCGTACTCTCCAGTTTCAATGGTGCGATTGAGCGAAATGAGGAATCAGTGAGCCGCGCCATCGCCCCATAGGCGTCGGAGACTCTGCTCCCGTGCCTCAACTCGCGCACCGCGACCGTGAACAACTCACTGCATTCAAGGACAGAAGCTCAGTCGAACAGGCTAGGTTGCTTGGTAATTCCCAGACAGGTGTCGCGCCAAAATTTCTTTGCCAGTTCCGAGCGGCTGTAGAAGACGAGGTGGTATAGAAGTACGCCGCCCTTCTTGATCGGGTGCTCGTCTCCCGCCGCAGTGAGGTAGCCCAGCGACCGCATCCGTTCATCGAACTTCCGTAGCATGAAATGTACGATCCGTTTCTCTCCGGAAGCCCTGTATTCGTCCCGCCAGTGCGGATCGTCGAGCAAGTCGGCGATCGTGCTATCGGCGAGATCGCGATAGTAGCGTACGATGTTGCGTCTGGCATCGAAGCCAAGCGCCAAGAGGATCAAGAAATCCACTCGCCGCTCCGCAAGTCGCCTGACTGTCTCGAATTGAAGCTTCAGATCGAAAGGATCGACGAAGCAGAAGGTCAAAACCTTCCGAGTGCGTGAGTGCATGGGCAGCTTCGCGAGCACCTTATCGATCGACCCATTTACGTCCCCCGCGAGGACTGAGCAGTTCGCACCGGGCGAGATGCGCGCTATTCGGGAGTCGAGCGCGGAGGTACACAGAGGATTGCGGTCTACGAAGACGTAATCCGTGAAGAGGTCGGGCTGTCGGAACACCGCTAGCGCGGACGTCTCGTAGATCTCCTCAGTCTTGTCGAGTTTCGCGTAACCCGCTCCGGAGTACAGACCGACGTACGCGCGCCTCTCCCACTTGTCTCGCATGGCGGTGGCCATAATGCGAGCATAGCGGTTATGCAGGTGGATCTTGCTTAGGGAGTGCGGTTTGATCGTCGGAACGTAGAGGCCGTCGGGTTCTACTCGCCTCGGAGCATCGTTCACCGAATAGCGGGATATTCGCTCCATGTTCTCTCGTCCAAGGTTCGCCCCCCGGCCTTAGGGGTCCGCCCACCCACCTGCTTAAAAAAGAAAGGCACTTTCGCTCGTTCACAGTCGTCGCGAATCGCCCTCACCCAGTCGAGGTTTAGTTCACGGTGGTGGTGGCCACTCTCCCCTCCCGCGATGACCCAATGCAGCCCGTCCAGGTTCAGATGCACTGGGCCGAGCAGAGGCTCACATGAGAGGAAGCGAACACTCGCCGGGACATCGCGCAGATGATCAGCGCGAAAAGCCGTCTGGGAGTTCTCGATGGAGGTTCCGACCCAGATGTGAGGAGGAACGGTGCCGTTCGAAAACATGTCGGCATTTCGGTTCACGAAACGCGCGAGTCTGGCAGGTCGCTTGGTAAGGACCTGATAGATGTGGCGATCTTCCTGCAGCATGGTCTCGAAGATCTTCCGAACGAACGCCTCGGGGACGTCCACGTGAAACAGGTCTCCCATGCTGTTCACAAAGACGCGCCGTGGCTCGCGCCAGTGAGCAGGTTCACTTAGGCGCTCAGGCCAGAGCCTCACTGCGAACGGATCGCGACGATTTGCCGGGGTGTTGCGAGCGGGGCGTCGCCGCCTGTAGTGCTCACTGAGCAAACGATGGGACAAAGTCAGGGCATAGCAGTTATCGCAGCCATCACTCACTTGAGTGCAGCCCGTGACCGGATTCCACGTTGTATCGGTCCACTCGATTCCAGTACGCTGCGACATAAGCCGAATATATACCGAATCTAGGACTGCGATAGGCCAAATCTGGCGTCCGGCCACTCGCTGGGCGTGCCGCGGGTGGACTCGGTTCGACGGTCTTGAGAGCGAGTCGACACGGTAGGGAGGCAACTGTGTTCGAAGTACTCTCGTATCTGACTACTACCTGTGCCCGCCCTAACCGCCCCTCGCGAAGCGCATCGTGCCATGCCTTCTTGAAAGCGAACGCGACTCGCTTAGTGTTTTCTGTCGGCTGACCCCAGAAGGTCAGGGTCAGAGTATCGCCCGTGCGCCGAGGCTGAACGCAGCGTCGGTGAGCCTGAGTCCGTCGAGAGCGGTCCGTGCGGCGTCTCTACGTCCTCGCCAGACAGCAAGACGGCCTTCAAGTTCCCGAGCTTTTGCTGCGGCTCCTGAACCGTGAGCATCCGCGATCCCGGCACGCACCCGAAGCGACTGGAGGATCGAGTCCATCTGCTCACTCAAACGTGCTCTCTCTGCTGGGCTGCGGGATGCGGCTCTCAGCTTATTGCTGACCGTGTACTCTGCGCGCTCCTCTTTGGAGCCATGGGAGTGCAGCAACCAGCTCAAATGTCGTAGTACACTCGCGTGGGCCAGCAGATACCGCCTGTAGAGTTCCGCGTCCTCCTTCTGGGCGCGCCTCCAAGCCTCCTGCTCCGCATCTTCTTCGTTGTTGGCTGCCGTCTGTAATCGCGAACTCGACCTGTTTCTCATAGGATTCGCCTCCGGGTCAGAGGACGATAATCCTATTATGGGATATTGCAAACGGGCTGTCACAGTCCCGAAATGCGAGGGACATCGAAAAAGGGACGCAGCGCGATCCACCGCCCCGAGTATCGGGAGCTACTTACACGACTGCGGGATGCACGCGAGTCGGCTGGCTTGACTCAAGCTGAGGTGGCCAAGGCACTCGCGCGACCTCAGTCGTTCGTCGCGAAGGTCGAGTCCGGCGAACGCAGATTGGACCCGATTGATCTATGGGATTTGGCCTCGATTTACGAGTGTCCGATTGGAGACTTCTTCCCATCCGGACGTCGTAAACAGGCATAGAAGGAGTACGCCTCGAAGGCCACACGGAGCGTACTTCTCATTCCGAGCTACGGCGATCGTAGTGAACGGCGTAGCTTCAAGATGCACGGGGCCAGCGAGGCTCTCAGGACGTTTAAGCTGAAGCCCGGCTCTGTCAGGCGCGTAAACGCAAGGCGCACAGGGACATAGCAGCCTCGCTCACCATTCAAACCGCAGATAATCGAAAGATGGCCGCTACCTGCAGCTTCGACGTGACGACTGGTGTTGACCTCCAAGAGGTCGACAATGCCCTTAATCAGGCGGCGAAGGAAGTTTCGCAGCGCTACGACTTCAAGGGCTCCAAGGCGAGCATCGACTTCAAGCGCGCGGAGAATCTCATCGCGCTCGTGGCGGACAGCGAGTTCCAGATGACTGCGTTGTTCGACGTCGTGCAGTCCAAGCTCATCAAGCGCGGCGTATCGGTGAAGAATCTCGACATCGGCGAGATCCGTCAGGCGGCCGGCGACACGGTGCGGCGCGACGTGAAGCTCAAGATGGAGCTCGATACCGAGACGGCCAAGAAGGTCGCCGCGGCGATCAAGGAGGCGAAGCTGAAGAAGGTCCAGGCGTCGATCCAGGGCGAGCAGGTGCGAATCAGCGGACCGTCGCGCGACGACCTGCAGGAGGCGATCGCCCTGCTCAAGAGCAAGGACTTCGGCGTGCAGCTTCAGTTCGGCAACTACCGGTAGACGGCATGCGGCGGCGTCAGTAGCGCTCCGTCTCCGGAACACCCCGACACGCCTCGTGCCGCGCGGCCCGCAGCGCCGCTGCATGGTCCGCCACCACGCGCATCGCATGCCGGTCGCCCGCGTTCCAGGTGCGCCATGCGGCGTCTTCCTCGGCCCTGTGGCGCGCCCGCGACAGCGGCCCCCACCGGCCGAGCAGGCGTGACGCCGCCTGACAGCGCTGCCGGTCGTCCGCGTACCGCAACGCCGTGCCGGGTGCGCCGAGTCGAGGTGCGAGAACGGCGCGCGTCGCGACGTCGACGGCCTCACCGCTCAGCGAGGCGAGATGCAGCAGGTCGAGCGTCGGTGTCGCACCGCTCGCCGGCGCGCGCGCCGCACGTGCCACGTTCACTCGCGCCACGATCGCGTCCGGCGCCGCCACGTTGAGCGCCGCGAGCACGAACAATCCGGAGACGGTCACACCGGCCACGAACGGCCTGCTCCAGTCGCGAAGCACGGTGAGCGCGAGCCACACGAGCACCAGCGCGAGCCAGCCCATGCACACCAGCGGGTAGAAGCGGTCCGTCGTGAGCCCGTAGTAGTGCACGTAAAGCTTCATGCGCAGGCAGGCCGAGAGAATGATGGCTCCCAGGAGTGCGATGATCGGCAGCGCCAACTTCGTGTGACGACGCGCGAGCGCGCGACCCGGCTCGAGCAGCGCGCGCGTCGCCAGGAGCACCGGCACGACGAGCGCCACCACCCAGACCATCTCGAAGAAACCTTGCCGTGCGTACGCAGCGGCCGTGAGGCCCGTGCGCTCGCGCAGGAAGGTCTCGCCGCCGAAGAACCAGCCGAGCTGCGACGCGACGAACAGCGTGAAGAGGACGTTGAGCGTGACGAGCGCCGCCGTCACATCCAGCGGGCCGAGCGCAAACGGCAGCGTGTCGGGCGGTCGATGTTTCGCCGGATCGGCGAGCAATGCGCCGCGTGCCCAGCCCGCGGCGATCCATGCGAACCAGGCGATGAGGATCCCGTGGGAGACCATCACGCCGAAATCGAGCTCGGGGAATGACACGAGCGAGGCGAAGATCGGATCGGCATCGCGCAGGAGAGAGCCGAAGACGAGCACCAGCGCACCGGCGATCAACGTCGCCCGGGCGACCGGCCACGCGCGTGCCGAGACGAGCGGTTCCTTCCTCGGAATCTCGAGCGCGTGGTGGAGAAAGGGCAGCACACCCATCGCGACGCTGCCCATCAGGCGCGCGGCGGGCCAGACGAGGTCCCGCAGCCGTGGCGCGAGCAGCGCCGCCTTCGCGTCGGTGAGCGCGATGCCGGCCATGAGCAGTGCGGCGAACGTCGCGGCGAGATCGAGGAGATCGAGCGCACCGGCATCACGCCAGGCGAGGGCGGTCGAGAAGAGCAGGGCAGCGAGCAGCCACCCCCGAACCTCCCCGGGTACGGAACGCCCGGTGCGCCAGACGAGGGAGACGATGCCGGCGGCGCAGAGGGCGATCCAGAGCGGAAAGCCGAGCCCCACCGGCCCGCCGCGGAGGAGTGCGTCGCCGGCGATTCCGACG
>CAYTKA010000011.1:44620-64638 GCA_964438255.1 uncultured Gemmatimonadaceae bacterium
GTGCGAGCCCGGCATCGGCGAGGGTGTTGGCGATCACCCAGCCGCGCATGAACGGGCTGTCGAAGTGGTACTGTGAGCCGCGCTTCACCAGCACGTCGCGGCTCACCAGCGTCAGCGCGGCCTTTGTCGCGGCGCCGGTTTCGCCGAGCACGTGGACACGCCGCGTCGCTCGCGTCGTCAATCCGCTCGAGCAGACTGCCAACGCCCGCAGAACGTTCTGCTGAAGGGGTGACAGCCCCTCCCAGATCGCGCGCACGGGCGCGTCCTCAGCGAGCACGATCTGTCGAAGCCCCTCCTCGATCGTCGCTGTCGTGGCGCGTCCAGCGGCGCGTCCGGCATCGAACGTCGCCCGCGCGAGCTGCACGACATCGCGCGTTCGCGGTCCGGCGAGCGCGATGATCGCGGCGCCCGTCCCTGCCGCGCGGACGCCGGCGGTCTTCATCCGCGCCTCGATCCACGTGGCGAGGTGCTCGGGATCGATCGGTCCGAACTCGAGTGGCTCGAGCAGCTTGTAGAGCGGCCGCCGCGGGCCGGTCATCGCTCGGATCAGCCGGTCGTCGGAGCCGGCGAGCACGTACGTCACGTGCTTGTGGCGCTGGATGATCGCGCGCAGATGCGCTTCGGCTCGTTCTCCACCGAAGCGATGGATCTCCTGGAACTCGTCCAGGACGACACCGACATGGATCCGGCGAGAGGCGGCAAGATGCTCGAGCGCGTCGAGCGCGTCGCCGAAGCTGGACCGCTGTGCCTCGAGGTCCGCGTCGCGGAGGCCGACGTCGACGCTGGGCATGAGCAGCCCGCTGCCCCACTCCGGGGCGACGGCGACCTTCACCGTGAGCCGTTGCAGGAAGCCGCCCAGCGCGTCGTGCCACGCATGGCCGAGCGCACGTGCCGTGGACTGCAGCACGCGGTTGGTGACGTCGGCGAGCGTCGAGGCCGTCGACAGATCTGCCAGCACGACGTGCTGTCCCTGCGTGGCGAGGCGATCGCGCACCACCTGGAGCGCGGAGGTCTTGCCCATCCGGCGCGATCCGAAGACGAGGAGGTGCGCCTGTGGCGTCGTGAGCGCCCGCGCGATCCGGCGGCATTCGTTGGCGCGGTCGGTGAAGTGGGCACCCGACACGAGGCCGCCGATACGAAACGGATTGTCTCTTCCGGCGCGGCGGCGAGCAGGCATTTAGTATCTGATTGGATACTGTCAGAATGGATACTAGCAGCCGGGGGCGGACCGCGGAAGAGGGGTCGGTGGGAGCCGCCCATCCGCCGTCGCCATGCGGCCGGGTGCAGGGACCATCGGGCGCGCACTATCTTCAACCGATGCTTTGGATCAGCTGCCCCCGCCTCTCCCTCCCGTCCCGCCCAAGAAGGTCGGCTTAGTCACGCTCGGCTGCGACAAGAACACCCTCGACAGCGAGCGCTAACACCCCCAACAGGCCCGCCGCGGCGCCCAGTACACCGACGACCTCGCCGAGGCCGAGGTGATCGTCATCAACACGTGCGGCTTCATCGACGCGGCGAAGAAGGAATCGCTCGACGCCATCATCGAAGCGGGCCGGATGAAGGAGGAGGGCGCCTGCCAGGCGGTCGTCGCAGTCGGATGCATGGTGCAGCGGCACAAGGACGAGCTCGAGGCCGCCCTTCCTGAAGTCGATCTCTTTCTCGGCTCGTCGGAGATGGATCGGCTGCTGCCGGAGCTCGAGGCGCGCGGCTTGATCGGCGACGTCCCCGCCGTGCACCCCGGCGTCCGCCTGTTCACGGGCGACGTCGCGCACATCCGCTACCTCAAGGTGAGCGAAGGGTGCGACCACGGCTGCGCCTTCTGCGCGATCCCGCTCATGCGCGGCAAGCATCGCTCGTTCGCGCTCGACGAAGTCGTTCGCGAGGCCCAGTTGCTCGAGGCGCAGGGCGCGCGCGAGGTGAGTCTCGTGGCGCAGGATCTCGCCCATTACGGACGTGATCGCCGCGACGGATTCACGCTGCCCGAGCTGCTCGAGGCGCTCGTTCGCGAGACGGGCATCCCGTGGCTGCGCATGCTGTATCTCTACAGCGCGGGGATCACGCCGAGGCTGCTCGAGGTGATGGCGCGCGAGCCGCGCGTGCTGCCGTACCTGGACATGCCGATGCAGCACGCGTCGGACAGCGTGCTGGCGCGCATGCGGCGCCCCGAGCGCCGGCGCACGATTCGCGAGCGCGTGGCGCGCCTGCGCGAGGTCGTGCCGGATCTCGCCATCCGCACCACGTGCATCGTCGGTTTTCCGGGCGAGACCGATGACGATTTCGCGCAGCTCATGGACTTCCTCGAGGAGATCCAGTTCGAGCGGGTCGGCGCGTTTACGTACTCGCCGCAGGACGGCACGCGGGCGGCCGAGTTGGTGGACGACGTCCCCGAGTCGCTGAAGCGGGAGCGGCTCGAGCGGCTCATGGAGCTTCAGCGGCAGATCACCGCCGAGCGGTACGAGCGGTTCATCGGCCGCACGGCGCGTGCGATGGTGGATCGCATCGAGGATGGCGAGGCCCAGGCGCGCACCGTCTGGCAGGCGGACGACGTCGACGGCATCGCCTACCTCCAGGGTGCCGATGCGCTGCGCCCCGGCACGATCGTCGACGCAGTGATCGAGGGGGTCGAGGAGGACGTCGACTTCCGCGCGACGGTGTTGCGCGTCGTCGACGCGCCGGAAACGGCGCCGCCGAAGCGGCGTACGCTGCCGATGATCGGATCGACGATCGGGAGCTTCGGCCGGTGAGCGCGCGCCAGTCATCGACGACGCGGTCGCACGCGCTGATGGCCCGCGCGCGCGAGCTCTTTCCGGGCGGCGTGAGCTCGCCGGTGCGCGCGTTCACCGGCGTCGGCGGAGAGCCGTTCGTCGTGGCGCGCGGCGAGGGCGCGCGCATCTGGGACGTGGACGGCAACGAGTACATCGACTACGTGCTGTCATGGGGCCCGCTCGTGCTCGGCCACGCCCCACCGGCCGTGCTCGACGCGCTGCGGCACACGATGGAGCGCGGAACGAGCTTCGGCATTCCGACGGAACTCGAGGTCACCCTCGCGGAGCTCGTCCAGGCGCGCATGCCGCACGTCGAGATGCTGCGCTTCGTGTCGAGCGGCACCGAGGCGACGATGAGCGCGCTGCGCGTCGCGCGTGCCGCCACCGGGCGCGATCTGCTGCTCAAGTTCGACGGCTGCTATCACGGCCACGCCGACAGCTTCCTCGTGCGCGCCGGCTCCGGCGTCGCCACGCTGGGACTACCGAATTCGCCGGGCGTGCCCGACGCGCTGGCCGCGCTCACGCTCACGGCGCCGTTCAACGACGTGGCGGCCGTCGAGGCAACGATGCGCGAGCATGGCGATCGCATCGCGGCAATCATCGTCGAGCCGGTCATCGGCAACGCCGGATTCATCGCGCCGGATGCGGCGTTTCTCCCCGCGCTGCGGCGCCTCACCTCGGAGCACGGCGCGCTGCTGATCTTCGACGAGGTGATGACGGGCTTTCGTGTCGCGCGCGGGGGAGCGGCAGAGCTGTTCGGGGTCACCCCGGATCTCACGACACTCGGCAAGGTGATCGGCGGCGGACTGCCCGTGGCGGCATACGGTGGTCGTCGCGATCTGATGGAGCGCGTGGCGCCCAGCGGCCCGGTGTACCAGGCAGGGACGTTGTCGGGCAATCCGCTGGCGATGGCGGCGGGGATCGCGACGCTGGAAGGGCTCACGCCGGCCATCCAGGACACGATCGCGCTGCGCACGCGCGCGCTGATCGAAGGGCTGCTCGGCATCGCCGCGCGACGTGGCGTTCCGCTCACCGCCAGCTCGGCGGGATCGATGTTCGGCTTCTTCTTCCGTGCCGAACCGGTTCGCTCCTTCACCGACGCGCGGGCCTCCGACGTCGCCCTCTTCCGGCGATTCTTCCACGCCGCGCTCTCGCGGGGGATCTATCTGGCACCGTCGGCATTCGAGGCGGGGTTCGTCTCGGCAGCCCATGGCGACGAGGAGATCGTGCTCACCCTGGAGCGACTCGACGCCGCGCTGGCCGAGGCGAAGAGGTAGTGCCGAACGCACGAGGGAATTCGTCCGGGAGACGGTGACTCGTCGCATCTGCATTCCATTCCCTCGCCTCGCGCTCGGCGCGACGATCCTCGCGGCGGGACTCGGCGTTGCCGCGTGCACGCGTACGCTCGTCTCGCGCTCGGGCACACCGGCCCGCCGGACGGGCGCGACTGCAACGTCGAGCGGCGCGCTCGCGGCGGGTAGCGTATCGCAGCGCATGGTGCGCATCGCGTTGGCCGCCCGCGCGCGAGAGATGCGGCTCACTGCGGAC
This sequence comes from uncultured Gemmatimonadaceae bacterium, assembly GCA_964438255.1. Classification (GTDB taxonomy): domain Bacteria; phylum Gemmatimonadota; class Gemmatimonadetes; order Gemmatimonadales; family Gemmatimonadaceae; genus AG11. The sequence goes on from CAYTKA010000011.1 coordinate 48,934, forward strand.
GGCGAGTGGACGCTCTACGCCGCGGATGGCCGCACGCCGGTCGCGCAGCCTGGCCCGCGGGAGAGCTGGATCTTCAGCATGGATGGGACGCGCATCAGCGCGTGGCGCGCGGACGCCCGTCCCATCTCGGTGCGTGAAGGACCAATCGTCGCGCGGCCGGCTGATGAGAACGGGACGATCACCTTCAACGGACGGCGCTGGCGTGGCGAGCTGACCATCAGCGCCACGGACGTGGGACTGCTCGTCGTGAGTCGCGTCCGGATGGACGACTACCTCAAGGGGGTCGTGCCGCTGGAGATCGGTACGCGCGCGATGGGCGATCTCGCCGCCGCCGAGGCGCAGGCGATCGCCGCGCGGAGCTACGCGTACATGCATCTCGCCGGACCGGGGCGTCCGTACGACATGGTGGCCACGGTGGCCGATCAGGTCTACGGCGGCGCGAACGCCGAAACGGCGCTGGGCAACCGGGCGGTGGAGAACACGGCCGGACTGCTGCTGCAGTACGACGGGCGCGTGGTGAACGCGCCCTACCACGCGAATTGCGGCGGCAGCACCGCCGAGCCGACGGAGGCGTGGGGGACCGGGCGGGAGCCGTATCTGCGTCGCGTGAGCGACGAGATTCCGGGGACCGGCCGATACTACTGTGAGTGGGCGCCGAAGTACCGCTGGACGCAGGCGTATTCGGCGGAGGAGCTGCGCGAGACGATCGCGCGCTACCTGCGCACCCTGCCCGGCGGCAGGACTGGCGGCGAGGTTCACGTGCGCGGGGTCGACGTCACCGGCGTGACGCCGGGAGGACGTGTGGGAACGCTGACGATCGATACAGATCACGGCACGTTGGCGCTGCGCGGCAATGAGATTCGCTCCGCGCTGCGCACGTCGAGTGGCGAGATACTGTACAGCACGTATTTTTCGCTCTACGCCGTACCCGGCAATGGTGAGGTGCAGTCGGTCATACTGCATGGCGGGGGCAACGGGCATGGCGTGGGGATGTGTCAATCGGGTGCGATCGGTCGTGCACGCGCGGGGCAGGATTTCCGGACGATCCTCGCCGCGTACTATCCCGGCACCACCGTCGGCCCGATCGACTGAGCGGCGCGGCCACCCCTCTGGTTCACTGCGGAGACTCGAGTCATGACGGAACCGGTACGCATCGGCCTGGTGGGGGCGGGGGCGATTGCCCAGGTCACCCATCTGCCGGTGCTGAGCAAGATGCGCGGCGCGAAGCTCGTGGCGATCTGCGACAACGATCGCCCCAAGGCGCGCGCGCTCGCCGACCGTTTCGACGTGCGTGACGTCTTCACCGACATCGAGGAGCTGCTCGAGGACGAGGAGCTTCAGGCGCTGGTGATCGCGACGCCGAATCACCTGCACGAGCCGCACGTGCTCAGCGCGATCGCCGCGGGGAAGGACGTGCTCTGCGAGCGGCCGATGGCGCTGTCGGCGCGCGGTGCGGAGCGCATCGTGAACGCCGCCGCGCGCGCAGGGCGCAAGGTGCTCGTCGCCAACAATTACCGGTTTCGCAGCGACGTGCAGGCGCTCGCCGGCTTCCTGCGCGGTGGAGAGCTCGGAAAGCTCACCGGTATTCGCGCCGGCGCGTATCATCACCGCCGCGGCGAGCAAGGGTGGCGCCAGCGCCGTGCCGAGTCGGGAGGCGGTGCGTTCGTCGACCACGGACTGCCGTTGCTCGATCTCGCGCTCTGGCTGGCGGACTTTCCGGCGCCGGAACGCGTGATCGCCCACATGGAGCGCGGCACCGGCAAGAACGCCGTGGAAGACGCGATGCTCGTGCAGCTCCACTGCGCGGGTACGGTGTTCAACTTCGACGTCAGTGGCGCGTACGTGGGTGAAGAGGAGCGGTGGTGGTTCGAGACGCTCTCGACGCGTGGCAGCACGCGTCTCGCGCCGCTGCGTGTGGTGAAGGAGCTGCATGGACGCCCGACCGACGTGTCGCCGCACGGCGCGGCGGCGCGCGAGAGCACGTTCATCCAGTCGTACCGTGCCGAGCTCGCGCACTTCGTGTCGGTGATCGCCGGGGAGACCGAGTACGAGGCACCCATCGATCAGGTCACGCTGCTCAAGACCGTCGAGGCGATCTACAAGTCGGCCGACGAGGGGAAAGAGATCCGCCTGTGACTTTCCGCCATCTCGTCGCGCTCGCGCTGGCCATCCTCGGGAGTGCGAGCGCCCGGGCCCAGCAGGGACGGCGCGTCCACATCGTGCCGGCGCCTTCGGCGGCGAGGTCGAAGCGGCCGGCCAAGGCCGGCACGCAGTCGCGGGTGCAGAAGGGAAAAGCGTCGGCGGCACGACCGTCGCGGAAGCACGTCGCCCCGGCGCCAAAGGCGCGCGTCGTCGAGACGCCGACGCCCGCGCTGGCGCCGCCGCCGGGCAGCGAGCTGGCGGTCACGCTCATCACCTTCGGCGTCGGTCCGGAGATCTGGGAGCGGTTCGGCCACAACGCGCTCTGGATTCACGACGAAAAGAACGGCACCGACGTCGCGTACAACTGGGGACTGTTCGACTTCGAGCAGCCGGATTTCATGAAGCGCTTCCTGACCGGGGACACCAAGTACTGGATGGGGAGCGAGGACGCGCTCACGATGGTGTCGAACTATCACAACATCGGACGCCCCGTCACGCTGCAACGGCTGAACCTGACGCCCGCACAGGCGCTCGCGCTCCGAGATTTCGTCGAGTGGAATGCGCGCGAGGAGAACAAGTACTACCGGTACGACTACTTCCGTGACAACTGCTCCACGCGGCTGCGTGACGCGCTCGATCGCGCGCTGGGCGGTGCGCTGCGCGCGGCGACAGACGGTCAAGCGACGGACCTGACGTACCGTGGCGAGAGTCTGCGCCTGGTCGACGGGGATCTGCCGGTGCAGGTGGGGATGGACATCGCACTCGGACGGCGCGCCGACGAGCCGCTCACGGCGTGGCAGGCGTTCTTCATCCCGATGCGGCTGCGCGATGCCGTGCGACGCCTGGCGATTCCGGGACCCGACGGCACGCCGGTGAAGCTCGTCACGGACGAGCAGGTCATTGCCCCCGCGCCGGGGACGCAGCCGATCACGGAAGCGACGGACCCGCCGGACCTCACCGTGCGCGCGACGATCGCCGGGCTGCTGTTGGCGCTCGTCGCGTTCGGACTGCGGGTGATGATGCGCACGCGGCGCGGCGCGGCGTGGGGGCTCGCGCTCCTCGGCGCCGCCTGGTCCTTGCTCTGCGGTGCGCTGGGCGTGATGCTGCTGATTGCCTGGTTCGCCACCAAGCACGTGTTCTGGGCCTGGAACGAGAATCTGCTGCTCTGCTCGCCGCTGTGGATCCCGTTGGTGATCCTCATCCCGGCAGCGCTGCTGGCGTCGCGCGGGGTGGGCAAGGCACGCGTGCTGACCGCGATCAACGCGCTGCTCGGCGTCGCCGCGCTGGTGCTCGCGCTCGTCTACGCCAAGCAAGACAACCTGGCGATCGTCGCGCTCTTCCTGCCGATGCATCTCGCGTTCGCGTGGGCGCTCTCGCGGCCACTCCCGTCGCCTGCACCCAGGGCGGGCAAGAAGGAGTGAGCGGCCTTTCGGTCGGCGTCGACGTTGGCGGTACGTTCACCGACCTCGTGGCCGTCGACGCGGCTGGCCGCGTCACCACGCACAAGGTCCCGAGCACGCCGCACGATCAGAGCGAGGGGGTGGCGACGGCGCTCACGCTGCTCGCCGGCGCGTCGGTCGCGCGCTTCGTGCACGGCACGACCGTGGCCACGAACATGCTGCTCGAGCGTGCCGGTGCGCGGGTCGCACTCGTGGCGACCGAGGGGTTCACCGACGTGCTGCATCTGGCGCGGCAGGACCGCGCGTCGCTGTACGATCTGACGCGCCATCATCCGGCGCCGCTCGTCGCGCGCGAGGACGCGATTGGCGCGCAAGAGCGGATCACGCCCGACGGAATTCAGCGCCCGCTCACCGATGCCGCGATCGCAAACGTGGTCGCACGCGTTCAGGCGCTCGCGCCGGACGTGGTGGCGATCGCGCTCCTGCACTCGTACGCCGATCCGCGACACGAACGACGGCTCGCCACCGCGCTGCGCAGTACACTGCCCGCGGTGGACGTCGTGCTCTCGTCGGACGTGTTCCCCGAGATCCGTGAATACGAGCGCACGGCGACGACGGCGGCAGAGGGTTATCTGCGCCCGGGCGTGGCGCGCTATCTGGAGCGACTGACGTCACGCGCCGGCTCACTCGGGGTCCCCGCACCCGGCGTGATGACGTCGGGGGGCGGCATGCGCACCGTCCGCGAAGCCGCGTCGAGTGCGGCGTCGCTTGCGCTCTCCGGTCCTGCGGGGGGCGTCGTGGGCGCCGCAGCGGCGCTGCGCGCAGCGGGATTCACGCGGGCACTCACGGTGGACATCGGTGGCACGAGCGCGGATGTCGGCTTGATCCTCGACGGCGAGCCGCTGGTCGAGCCGGGCGGACGCGTCGCCGGCGTGCCGATCGCGCTTCCCCGCGTGCTCGTGGAGACGGTGTCGGCCGGGGGAGGAAGCATCGGCTGGATCGATGACGGCGGCGCATTGCGCGTCGGGCCGCGGAGTGCCGGCGCCGTGCCCGGTCCCGCCGCGTACGGCCGCGGCGGCACGCTGCCGACGGTCACCGACGCCCACGTCGTCCTCGGTCACATCGCGGCGAGCGCGTTGAGTGGCGGCGTGACACTCGACGACGCGGCAGCGCACCGTGCCGTCGCCGGCCTTGCCGAGCGGCTCGGTGCCGAGCCGGTGCGCGTCGCCCGTGCGATGGTCGACATCGCCGACGCGGCGGTCGCGCGCGCGCTCCGCCGCGTGAGCGTGGAGCGGGGCGTCGATCCACGAGACTGTGTGCTCGTGCCCTTCGGCGGTGGTGGTCCGCTGCACTGTTGTGGTCTTGCCGAGCTGCTCGGGATGCGGCGCATCTTCGTCCCGCCGCACGCCGGCGTGCTGAGCGCACTCGGTCTCGCCATCACGCCGGAGCGGCGCGAGCGGATCGTCAGTCTGCTCGCGCGCACGGACGCGCTCGACGAAGGCTTGCTTGGCAGCGCGCTTGCGCACGCGGCGGAGGGTGTGCCGAGCGAATCGGGATGGCGGCGCGCCTGGATCGCCCGCGCGCGGTACGTCGGGCAGGGACACGAGCTCGACGTTCCCGTGCAGCCCGGCGACGACGGCGCCGTGCTCGCCGCGCGCTTTGCCGAGCGCCATGCAGCGCGCAACGGCTTCACGTTGAGTGCGCCGGTCGAAGTGATCGGACTGCGGTACGTCGTCGGCGGCGCGGCGCATCCGGTGCGCTTCGCGCGCGAGGGCGAATCGCGTTGGAGCGACAGCCATCGTGTGGACGACGGCGGCGCATTCGGCGCGACGGTGCGCGGGCCGACCGTGATCACCCTGGCCGGGGCGACGTTGCGCGTCGCATCGGGATGGACGTCCACGGCACACGAGACCGGCGGCTGGCTGCTCGACCGCACGGAGGATCGATGACGCGCACGCCGGCGGCGGCGATCGATCCGCTCGAGCTGTCCGTGCTCGCGCACGGCGTGGCCATGATCGCCGAGGAGATGGGCGCGGTGCTCGTTCGGAGCGCGTTGTCGCCGAACATCCGCGAGCGCCGCGATGCGTCGGCTGCGCTGTTCGACGCGCGCGGTCGCATGATCGCGCAGGCGGCGCACATTCCCGTGCACCTCGGCGCGATGCCGGAGTCGGTGGCCGCCGTGCGCGCCCGGGATCCGGCGCCGGGCGACGTCTTCCTGCTCAACGATCCGAACGCCGGTGGCTCGCACCTTCCCGATCTCACGCTCGTGGAAGTCGTCGAGCTCGACGGCGCGATCGGCGGATTCACGGCCGTGCGTGCGCATCACGCCGACGTCGGCGGCATGAGCCCCGGGAGCATGCCACAGGGGGCGACGGAGCTGGTGCAGGAGGGGATCATCATTCCTCCGGTGCGACTCGTGCGCGCGGGCGCGGTGAACGAGGAGATCCTCTCGCTGCTGCTCGCCAACGTGCGCACCCCCGACGAGCGCCGCGGAGATCTGGGGGCGCAGCTCGCCGCGTGCGCGGCGGGAGCGGCGGGGTGGCGCGCCCTCGCGGCCCGCCTTGGCCGCGCCAAGCTCGACGTCGCGTGCGACGCGCTGCTCGATTACGCGGAGCGGCGCGTGCGCGCCCGCCTCGCCGCCGTCGAGGGATGCGTCGGTCGCGCGATCGATCGCCTCGAGGGGGACGGTGTGACGGAGGCGGACGTCCCCGTGGACGTATCGCTCGCGGTGCGCAATGGGACGCTGGTGCTCGACTTCACCGGGAGCGCGCCGCAGGTGGCGGGCAACGTGAACTGTCCCGCTGCCGTCACGCGTGCTGCGGCGGTGTTCGCGCTTCGGACACTGTTGGACGACGACGTTCCAACGAACGATGGGATCGCGCGCGCGATCACGCTCGTACTGCCGGAGCGCAGCGCCGTCAACGCCGCCTGGCCTGCCGCCGTCGCTGCGGGCAACGTCGAGATGTCGCAGCGCATTGCCGACACGATTCTCGCGGCATTCGGCGACGCGGGCGTCGACGTCGCCGCGCAGGGGCAGGGCACGATGAACAACATCACGTTCGGCGGCGCGGGCTGGACGTTCTACGAGACGCTCGGCGGTGGGCAGGGGGCGAGCTCGCGCGGGCACGGTCCATCGGGCGTGCACGTGGGGATGAGCAACACGCTCAACACGCCGATCGAATCACTCGAGCGTGCGACGCCGCTGCGAATCGAGCGCTATGCCCTGCGCGACGGATCGGGCGGCGCAGGGTCCCGCGCCGGCGGAGATGGCGTGGTGCGCGCCTATCGGACGACGGCGCCGTGCACCGTCACGCTCCTCACGGAACGACGCCGTCACGCGCCGCGCGGCGTGCAGGGGGGCGGAGCGGGCGCGACGGGGCGCAATCTGCTCAACGGTGATTCGATCCCGGCAAAATGCCGCGTCACGCTGCAGCCGGGCGACGTCGTGACGATCGAGACGCCTGGTGGGGGAGGGTATGGCGTTGTGGATCGAGAATTGAAAGACGCGGCCGGCCCGCCAGCGTGAGTTGCGCTCGAGGTTCGTCCGCAGGTTCACAACTCGCGCTCACGACTCGGCATCGACTCGTCACGTCGATCTGCTCGACTCCGCCGCGCGGTCATAGCCAGCCCGGGCGAACGTACGGACTACCGGCCACGGCCCGAACCGCGCTGCCCCTTCGCCATTCCAGCCACGCTCGAGGTCAGGCTCGATCTGCTCGAACGTCCGGCCAGCGTACTCCGGGTTGCGCGCCGCGAGATGGCCGACCGCGTAGGCGGCGCTCACCGACTCGAACGAGCGGTCGGCGAGATGGGCGGGTGAGCGTTCGTACTCCGTCCGGTAGGCCGAGACGTCCTCCTCGGTGATCGCATCGGCGACCTCGTGCCCCGCCCACCACCCGCCGAGCGCTCCCGCGACACCGCCGAGCACCAGTCCAATCGGACCCCCCACGGCGCCGAGCGCCATGCCGCCGACCGCGCCCAGGAAGCCGCCCGAGGCTTCGCCCAGGGTATCGGTGTCCGCTTTCACGTTCTCCGAGACGCCATGCTTCTCGGGCGCGCTCACCGGCTCGGTGAGCGAGACGTCGTGCACATCGCGGTCGATCTGGTCAGTCATGACGGCGCTCCTCGGTGCGGGTTGCCGAGGCCGACATGCATCGATCGCGCCGAAAGGACCGTGCCGAGGTCACTCCGACGGCCTAGTCGGCGCCGGCGCCTGGCTTGGCCTGCTCGTAGATCCGGGCCTCGACGAAGGTCTCGAGGAGCACGCTGTCGAGCATCCCCTCCTTCGCTTCCATGTGGAGGATGTCGAGGGCGCGGCCGGTCGGCACGGCGCGCTTGTAGGGCCGGTCGGTCGCCGTCAACGCGTCGTAGATGTCGGCGATCGTCATCATCCGCGTCTGCACGGGAATGGCCGATCCGTCGAGTGCATTCGGGTAGCCGCGTCCGTTGAGCTTCTCGTGATGCCCGTACGCGATCTGGGGAATGGCGCGGAGCTCGCGCGTCCAGGGGATCTGCTCGAGGAACCGAAAGGTGTGCGTGACGTGCGACTCGATCTCGCGGCGCTCGGCTTCGTCGAGATTGCCCTTGCGGATCATCAGGTACTGCAGCTCGTGCTCCTCGAGCAGGGGGCGCGTCCGTCCCTCGAAATCCACGAACGTGCGCTCGCGGATCTGGCGCAGCGCCTCGAAGCTCCCCTCCGGGAGGACGGTGGGCTCGTTGGCGCGCACGATCGCCTCGAGGAGGCACTCGAGCTCCTGTCGTTGCTTGCGCCGCTCCGCCTCCAGTCGTGCGATCATCTCGCCGTAGCCCGCTTGCCCGCGCGCGAGCGCGAAATCGGCCCGTGCGCGCTCGAACTCCAGATCCGCGCGCTGCAGCAGATACGCGAAGCGATGACGAATGAGCTCGAGATCGTGCGGGTAGAGCTTCTTCTGCTTCACCAGTACCTGCTCGCGCACGCCGACCTTGCCGAAGTCGTGCAACAACCCCGCGTATCGCAGCTCGCGAAGCTGCTCGCGCGAGAAGGTGACGTGCCGATACGGGCCATCATTCGTGCGGTCCACGACTTCGGCGAGCCCGACGGTCATCGTCGCCACGCGTCCCGAGTGACCCGACGTCGTCGGGTCGCGCGACTCGATCGCGGTCACGGCGGCCGTGACGAATCCCTCGAACAGCTTCTCGATGTCCTCGTACAGGCGGCCATTCTCGATGGCCACCGCCGCCTGCGACGCGAGCGCCGCCGTCAGCTCCACGCACCGCTGGTCGTAGCCGAGTACCTCGCGCTCCACCACCTCGTCCGACATGAGGCGGACGTCGGGTGCGCGCTTGCGATTGATGAGCTGGAGCACGCCGACGATCTCGTCGCGGTGCGATTTCATCGGCAGCACCAGCATGGACTTGGTGCGATAGCCGAACGCATGGTCGAAGCTGCGGTTCTGCCGATAGCTGACGTCGTCGGGGAGGAGATACACGTCGCCGATCACGAGCGGATCGCCCGTCGCCGCGACGTATCCGGCCAGGCTCGCGTGATCGATCGGGACGGTGAAGCTCGAGAAGGGAATGGCCGGCAGCGTGTGATTCTGCGCCATGGCGAAGCGCAGGTGCGTCGGCTTGCCACCGTCGTCGCGCTCGACGAGGTAGAGCGATCCGGCGTCGCTGACGGTGACGCGGCGGGCCTGGGTGAGGATCAGCTCGAGCAGCGCGTGCAGGTCGCGCTCCGTCGTGAGCGCCACGCCGATGGCCGTGAGCTCGGCAAGCTCGCGCGCGCGCTCGTCCGCTTCCTCGCGCGCGCGTCGTGCAGCGACCAGCGCCGCAGCGTGCCGGAACGCGCCGCGGAGGGCAGCGATCATCGTGCCGACCGCGGCGTCACCGGCGACGAAGCTGGTCAGCAGCTCGTGCGGAAAATCCCGTGGCGGCTCGAGCTCGGCGGTCTCGCCAATGCCGACGAGCGCCGCGACCGACGCGAGATCTCGCAGCCGCTCGACGTCGTTGCCCGCCCCCGCGAGCAGGGCGCGATCGAGCGCGATGACGGTGGGCCGATCGAGATCGAGCGAGCCCTTCGTCGGGAGCGCGGGAACGCGGCGCACCTCCACGTCGTCTTCGCGGCGACCGAGCGGTGCCGTGGACAACGTGCGGCCGACTGCGGTGAGAAGGAGAGGCTTCATGGTCCGTCAACGTCGCGTCGAGACGACGAACCCGCCGGGGCCCACATCGGGCCCCGGCGGGTCAGGTCACGGCGCGCGTGCGCTAGGCCCCCGGAGCCAGCTTCGACTTCTGCTTCTTCGCCGGCTCGAAGTCGGGGAACTCCTTCAGCACGGCGCCATACAGCTCGAGCGCCTGGGCCTTCTCCCCCTTGTCCTGGAGATCGAGCGCCTTGCCGTACATCACGGCGTAGCGCATCGGCAGCTTCTGCGGCGTCGCGGCGGGCGCCCCTGCCTGTTGCGCGCCCGTCGCGCCGGCAGCGGGCGCGCCGGCCTCGCCCGTGCGCGCGGGCATCGCCGGGAGCATCATCCCCTTGTTGAGCTTCACCGCGAGAGTGGCGATGAGCGGCATGATGTTGTCGGCCTTGTCCTGCACGCGCTCCGTGTACTCGATCGCGCTCGTCCCCACGTCGACGGCGCGCGCGTCGATGCGGAAGTTGTTGTTCCGATCGGCCATGAAGCCGCCGAAGATCATGTGCTGTGCGCCGAGCAGCTTGCCGACCTTCACCGCCGTCTCGCGATCGACCACGCCGCTCGTCACGAGCTTCTGCTCGTCGATCAGCTTCTGCACCTGATCGCGCTCGACGACGCGGATGTTCGGATTGCCCGCCATCTCCGTGATGAGGAAGTCGGCGATGCCCTTGCTCAGGCCATCGTAGTCCCTCGCGTCCTTCGAGAAGGCGTTGTTGTTGAAGAACATGATGGCGACGGTCGGCTTGCCGTCTTTCTGCGCACGCGCGGCGCCGGGTACAGCCAGCGCGGGCGCAGCGGCGGCCACGGCCAGCGTGGCACGGCGGATGATGCGATTCATGGTGTTCCTCCTCATATCGTAAGCTTCATCCCTTCCGCGGCGGCGACGACCTCGAGCTTCCCGCGGCGCGACTGCACCAGGTGCCGGCAGCTTTCGACACATCGATCCACCGCATCGTCCGTGCGCTCGGGGTGGTGATGAAAGAGCACCAGCCGCTCGACCTCCGCCTCGAGCGCGAGCTCCACCGCATCCTCGTACGTCGAGTGGCCCCAGCCCACGAAGCTCGCATATTCCTCGGACGTGTACATCGTGTCGTGCACGAGCACGGCGGCCCCCTGTGCGAAGGCGACGAACCGCTGACGCCAGCGGGGCGGGTCGTCGTAGCGCGCTGCGGCGCTCAACTCGTTGTCCGAGACATAGACGAGCCCACGCCCCCGGGCGTTACCGTCCCTGAAGCGGTACCCCAGGGCGCCTCCCGGGTGCCGAACGGCCATCGCCGATACCTCGTATCCCTTGCCGGCGTGCCGCTCCTCGGAGAGCTCCTGGAAGTCGACCCGCGCCTGAAGCTCCTCGAATGACACCGGGAAGACCACGGGCATCATCTGGTCGCGCACCACGCGGTCGATGCTCGTCTGAAGCGACCTGGAGCCCCAGATCGTGAAGTGATTCCCCTTGTGAAAGAGCGGCGCAAAGAAGGGAATGCCCTGGATGTGGTCCCAGTGCGCATGCGTGAGGAAGATGTCCCCCGAGACGGCGTTCCCGTTGGCCCGCTCCATGAGCGATCGCCCGAGCTCGCGGATGCCGGTGCCGGCATCGAGGATCACCAGCCGCCCGCCCGAGGTCCGCAGCTCGACGCACGGGGTGTTTCCCCCGTATCGCACCGTCGCGCGCCCGGGGCTGGGGATGGAGCCACGCGTGCCCCAGAACTGGAGTGTCAGACTCATGGTCTGATCGGGCGATCGGTCACGGTCGAGTATGCCATCACGAGGCGGCGATCGCCAGCGCGATCGTCACCGGGCGGGAGTGCCTTTCATCACATCCGGACTTGCGAGCGCTTCTCCAAGGCTTGGCGGTTACCGAGCGAAATCTTGCGACGCTCGACGACGATCAGCCCGGCGTCCTGGAACTCCTTCATCGCGCGCGACACCGTCTCACGGCTGGCGCCGATCATCTGCGCGATGGTCTGATGGGTGAGCGGCTTCTCGATGTGGTCGTTTCCCGCTTCCTCGGCGAGGTCGAGCAGCAGCCGCGCGATACGGCCGGGGACGTCGAGCAGGACGAGCCCGCCAATCTTGCTGTCCGCGCGGCGGAGACGACGCGACAGCTCGGTCAGGAGCGCCCACGCCACGGTCGGGTTTGCCTCGACGCGACGCCGGAAATCCTCGCGACGCAGCACGAGGAGATTCGCGTCTTCCATGGCGATCACGTGCGCCGAACGGGGCTGGTCGTCGATCAGCGCCAGCTCCCCGAAGTGTGCGCCGGGCTCCAGGACGCCAAGGATGACCTCGCGGCCGTCCTCACCGATCAGCACGACTTTGACGCGTCCCTGGCGAAGGACGAATAGCGAGTCCCCCGGGTCGTCCTGGAAGAGGATGACGGAGCCCTTGGGGTAGGAGCGCTCGCGGGTGAGGTCGGCGAACTTCTGGAGCTCGTCACGCTGGAGCCCGCTGAAGAGCGGAATGGTGGCGAGGAAATCCGTGGTCTGGGAGATCATTTCAATCCCGATGGGACTCGGCAAGGTATCAGTCGGCTCAACGTATGGGGGGCCCACGACGGTGTCAAACCGCTGTGCTCCGGCGGAGTATCGACAGGGCGGGCTGTCTTTTCACCCCGGGTCTCGGTACATTTACAAGCTGTTTCCGAATCTGCTCTTATAGCCTGGCAGGGCCAACATGAAGACCGACATTCACCCGGAGTACGCCACGGCGACCGTGCGGTGCGCCTGCGGCAACACTTTCGAGACGCGCTCCACGATCGCCGAGATCCATACGGACGTGTGTGCGGAGTGCCATCCGTTCTACACGGGCAAGCAGCGTCTCGTCGACACCGCCGGCCGCGTCGAGCGGTTCCGCCAGAAGTACCAGGCGAAGCCCGAGACGGCCAAGGAGCGCTGAGCGTCTGAGCCTCCGCGACCTGCTGCGCGACACGCTCGCGCGGGCGGCGGAGGTGGAGCGGTTGCTCTCCAACCCGGACACCTTCGGCGACTCCAAGCAGGTCGCCGAGCTGGGTCGGGAGCACCGACGCCTCCAGCCGGTCATCGAGCTGGCGGCCCAACTCGAGAAGTCCGAGAACGAGCTCGCCGACGCACGCGAGCTCGTTTCCATTGACGACGCCGAGATGGCGGCCGAAGCGACCGCCGAGGTCACGCGCCTCGAGTCGGCGATTGCCGACCTCGAGGCGCGGCTCAAGCCTGCCCTCCTGCCGCACGATCCGCTCGACGATCGCAACGCGATCGTCGAGATCCGGGCCGGCACGGGAGGCGACGAGGCCGCCCTCTTCGCGGCCGACCTGTTCCGCATGTATTCACGCTTCATCGAGCGCCAGCCCGGTTGGCGGCGCGAGATGATCTCGCTGTCCGAGGGAACGCTCGGCGGCGTGAAGGAAGTCGTGTTCAAGGTCTCCGGCGACGGCGCCTACGGCGTGATGCGCTGGGAGTCCGGCGTGCACCGCGTGCAACGCGTTCCGGCCACCGAGACACAGGGGCGCATCCACACCTCCGCCGCCACGGTGGCCGTGCTCCCCGAAGCCGAAGAGGTGGACGTGAAGATCGAGGACAAGGATCTTCGCATCGACGTCTTCCGCTCGAGTGGTCCGGGAGGACAGAGCGTGAACACGACGGACAGTGCCGTGCGCATCACGCACATCCCCACGGGACTCGTCGTGTCGCAGCAGGACCAGAAGTCGCAGCTCCAGAACAAGCTCAAGGCGATGGAAGTGCTGCGCGCGCGGCTGCTCGATCTGCGCGTGGCCGAGCAGGAAGCCGAGCGCTCCCGCATGCGCAAGTCGCAGGTGGGGACGGGCGACCGCTCGGCGAAGATCCGCACGTACAACTTTCCGCAGAGTCGCATCACCGATCACCGCATCGGCTTCACGACGCATGATCTCCCGGGGGTGATGGACGGCGACATCGAGCCGCTGATCGACGCGCTCAAGCTCGCCGACGTGGAGGCGCAGCTCGGTGGCTGAGTCGACGCTCGTGCCCGAGAGCGTCGGCGCGCTCGTGCGCGACATGGCCGAGCTGCTCACGCCGTCGCTGGGTGCCGACGCGGCCCGCGAGGCGCGCGAGCTGCTGGCGATGCTGCACGACATGCCCCGCCACTGGCCTGCACTCGCACGGCACGACGCGGTGGACGACGTCACGCGCGCGCGGGCGCTGCATGCCGCCGCGCGCCGGGCCGCGGGGGCACCGCTGCAGTATGCGGCTGGTCGCGCGTCGTTCCGGCATCTCACGCTGGACGTCGATGAGCGCGTGCTCATCCCGCGTCCCGAGACGGAGCAGCTCGTGGAGATCGTGCTCGAGCTCACGCGTGAGAACGCCGCAGGGAGCACGGCAGTCGACGTCGGCACGGGCTCGGGGGCGATTGCCTTCGCGCTGGCGGGCGAGGGAGAGTTCGCACGCATCATCGGGACGGACGTCTCGCAGGACGCGCTCGCCGTCGCGCGCGCCAACGCGCGCCGCTGCGCCGCTGCGCTTCGCGCCCGCGTGGAGCTCCGCCACGGCTCGCTCCTCGGCCCGGTGAGCGAGCGCGGCCTTTGCGCTGTGGTGTCGAACCCACCGTACATTGCGTACGAGGAAGCGGCTTCGTTGCCGTCGAGCGTGCGCGACTGGGAGCCACCGGTTGCGCTATTCAGCGGCGCGGAAGGGATGGCCACGACCGCGGCCCTCGTCCGCGAGGCGGCGCCGGCGCTCGCCCCGCCGGGCGTATTGGCGCTCGAGGTCGACGCGCGGCGCGCGTCGCTCGTCGCCGAGCTTGTCGCGTCGCACGGCGCGTTCGGGGATGTTCGAGTGCTGCTGGATCTCACCGGCCGCGAACGATTCGTGGTCGCCAGACGACGGGGGGGGCAGGAATGATCGAGGACAAAGCGAAGGAGCTCGGGCGTCTGATCGGCCAGAGCCCGGAGTATCAGGCGGTGAAGCGCGCCAACGACGCGCTCGGTCAGGATCAGGCAGCGCTGTCGCTGTTGAAGCAGATGGAGCAGTTGCGCGTGAGCGCCCAGCAGATGCTCCAGCGCGGCGAGCGCCCGACCGAGGACATGGAGAGGCAGCTCGACACGCTGCTCGGTCAGGTGCAGAGCCAGCCCGTCTATCAGCGCGTCGTATCGGCACAGGAGAACTTCGACAAGATCATGAGCAAGGTGAACGACTGGATCGTCGACGGCATCGAGCGCGGCGCAGCCAGTCCGATCATCACCCTCGGGTGACGCGCGCGCGATGAGCGGCCGGGGAGTGTTGATCGTGTTCGAGGGTGGGGAAGGGTCGGGCAAATCCACCCAGCTCCGGCGCGTGTCGGCATCGCTCGCCGCGCGTACCCTCGCGCACGTCTGCCTGCATGAGCCCGGAGGGACGCCACTCGGCGCCGAGGTGCGGCGCCTGCTGCTGGGGAACGGCTCGGACATCGCTGCGCGCGCCGAGGCGCTGCTGTTCATGGCGTCGCGCGCCCAGCTCGTGGAGCGCGAGATCCAGCCGGCACTCGCGCGGGGTGAGATCGTGCTACTCGATCGCTTCTTCCTCTCGACGTATGCGTATCAGATCGCTGGCCGCGGCTTGCCGGAGGATGACGTGCGCGCGGCGAATCGGCTGGCGACCGGGGGATTGTCTCCCGATCTCACGTTGCTCCTCACCTTCCCGGTGACCGAAGGCCTGGCGCGAGCGGCGCGGCGTCCAGCATCGCACGACCGCATCGAGGCGATGGGGGAATCGTTTCACCGTCGTGTCGCGGCCGCGTTCGGCATCTTCGCCGACCCGTCGTGGCAACGTGATCATCCGGAATGCGGACCGATCGTGGCGGTCGACGCGGAAGGAGCGGCGGACGAAGTGGAAGCGCGCGTTCGCGCGGCGCTGAGTGCGCGGTGGCCTGGAACTTTCCCGGGAACCGTCGGAGGGTCTGATGGTCTAACTGTCTGAGGGCCGGACGGTCGGACAGTCGGACAGTCGGACAGTCGGACAGTCAGACAGTCGAACCGTCAGACCGTCAGACCGTCAGACCGTCAGACC
>CAYTKA010000012.1:0-49195 GCA_964438255.1 uncultured Gemmatimonadaceae bacterium
GGCACCGACCTGCTCAACCTCATCAACGACATTCTGGATCTGTCGAAGGTCGAGGCGGGGAAGATGGAGGTCGATCCGAGCGACGTACCGATCTCGGACATCGCCTCGTTCACGAGGCGCACGTTCGAGCCGGTGGCGCAGCAGAAGGGGCTGACCTACACCATCGACATCCAGCCCGATGTGCCATCCTCGATCTACACGGACGGCCAGCGGCTGCAGCAGGTGATCAAGAACCTGCTGTCGAACGCCTTCAAGTTCACGGAGCGGGGCGGGGTCACGCTGACGATCCGGAAGGCGGACAAGGGCAAGCGGTTCGCGAGCCGCATCCTCGACCAGGCGGAGACGGTGATCGCCTTCATGGTCGAGGACACGGGGATCGGGATCGCGAAGGACAAGCAGCAGCTGATCTTCGAGGCGTTCCAGCAGGCGGACGGCACGATGACGCGCCGCTTCGGGGGCACGGGACTCGGCCTCTCCATCAGCCGAGAGATCGCGCGACTGCTCGGCGGGGAGATTCGGGTGGACAGCATCCCGGGTCACGGCAGCACATTCACCCTGTTCCTGCCGAGTCGGTACGTGGAGCCCGAGCGTCCGAAGGGGGACGAGGGAGGCGCGGGCGCACGTCGGCGCGATCGGTGGGGCGAGTCGCGGGGGAGCGACGGTGGGGGAAGCGCGAGAGTGCGGCCCAGCGGTCCGCCGCCGCGTCTCCCTGCGGCGCGCGCGAACGCCGGCCGTACCAGCATCACCAGCGGGAGCGCGAGTCGCACGCCGCCGGCGCCTGAAGCCGCCGGATGGGAGGGCTCGAGCGGCGGGGGCGCTGCTGTGGCGACGGCGCCGGTCGTCGAGGAGAACGAATACGATCAGGTGATGGCGCGCGACTCGTTGCCGCGTCCTAGCGACTTCGACGACGATCGCGACCTCATCGAGCCGGGAGACCGCGTGGTGCTGATCGTCGAGAACGACGCGAGCTTCGCCAAGATCCTCCTCGATATGGCGCGCGAGAAGGGCTTCAGAGGATTGGTCGCACTCGACGGGGAGGCGGGGCTCAAGCTCGCGCACGCGTTCGAGCCGGACGCGATCACCCTCGACATCGACATGCCGGGGATGGACGGTTGGGCCGTGCTCGACCGGTTGAAGCATCACCCGCAGACGCGGCACATCCCGGTCCACATCATCACCGGCGTCCGGGAGCGCCAGCAGGGGCTCAAGTCGGGAGCGCTCGCCTATCTCGAGAAGCCCGTCACGAAGGAAGCGCTGGACGATTCGTTCGCGAAGATTTCGCAGTTCATCGACACCTCGGTGAAGCGGCTCCTCGTTGTGGAGGACGACGAGGCGCAGCGTACAGCGATGATCGAGCTCATCCAGCACGAGGACGTGGAGATCACCGCCGTCGCGACGGCCGAGGATGCCCTGCGGGAGCTGTCGACGAGCCACTTCGACTGCATGGTGCTCGATCTCGGCTTGCAGGGCGTGAGCGGCTTCGAGCTGCTGGAGACGGTGAAGGCGAACCCGAACATGTGGGACCTGCCGATCATCATCTATACGGGCAAGGAGCTGTCACAGGCGGAGGAGACGAAGCTACGCAAGTTCGCCGAGACGATCATCGTGAAGGACGTGAAGTCGCCGGAGCGGCTGCTCGACGAGACGGCCCTCTTCCTGCACCGCATCGAGGCGAAGCTGCCCGAGCAGAAGCGCCGGATGCTGGAGCGGCTGCACAACGCCGATGCGGTGTTCGCCGGCAAGCGGGTGCTGATCGTGGACGACGACGTGCGCAACATCTTCTCGCTCACCAGCATGTTGGAGGACCACGGCATGCAGGTCTCGTTCGCCGAGAACGGGAAGGACGCCGTGGCGCTATTGCAGGAGCGGCAGGATTTCGATCTCGTGCTCATGGATATCATGATGCCCGAGATGGACGGCTATGAGACGACGCGAGCGATTCGGCAGATTCCAGCGCTGAAGACGCTGCCGATCATCGCGTTGACGGCAAAAGCAATGAAGGGAGACCGTGAGAAGACCATCGCGGCGGGAGCGTCCGACTACATCACGAAGCCCGTGGATACGGATCAGCTCCTCAGCTTGATGAGGGTATGGCTGTACCGGTGAGCACCGGGCAGCCCCTCGCCGGGGCGCCGCTCACCTACAACCCCGACCTGGAGCGGCTCGAGATCGAGCTGCTCCTGGAAGGGGTATTTCGTCACTACGGCTTCGATTTTCGCGCGTACGCGTACGCGTCGATCCGGCGCCGGCTATGGAAACGCGTGGAAGGGGAGGGGCTGCGCACGATCTCCGAGCTCCAGGCCAAGATCCTTCACGATCCCGAGGCGATGGAGCGATTGCTCCTCGATCTCTCCGTCAACGTCACGGCGATGTTCCGCGACCCGAGCTTCTACCAGGAATTTCGGGAGCGCGTCATCCCGCTGCTACGCACCTATCCCTTCATCAGGATCTGGCACGCCGGCTGTTCGACGGGAGAAGAGGTGTTCTCCATGGCCATTCTGCTCGAAGAGGAGGGACTGTACGAACGGGCGCGTCTGTACGCGACGGACATCAACGACGTCGTGCTTCAGCGGGCGAAGCAGGGAATCTTTCCGCTGGATCGGATGCAGGAGTACACCGACAATTACATCCATGCCGGCGGCAAGCGCTCGTTCTCGGAGTATTACACGGCCAAGTACGACGGGGCGATCTTCAGCCCGGCGCTGACGCGGAACATCGTGTTCTCCCAGCACAACCTGGTGACGGACCGATCGTTCAGCGAGTTCCACGTGATCTTCTGCCGCAACGTCCTCATCTACTTCGACAAGACACTGCAGAACCGAGTACACTCGCTGTTCTACGATTCGCTCGTGATGTTCGGCATCCTTGCGCTGGGGAGCAAGGAGTCGCTCAAGTTCTCGCAGTACGAGCCGTGCTACGAGAAGCTGAGTCCAACGGAGAAGTTGTACCGCAAGGTGCACTGATGCGCGCAGACTATGCGCCGCCGGCGGGTGTCGGGTACGATCTCGTCGTGGTGGGGACGTCGTGGGGCGGACTCGCGGCGTTGCGTACGCTGGTGTCAGGACTCCCGGAGTCGTTCATGATGGCGGTGACACTGGTGCAGCATCGGCACAAGGACTCGGACCACCTGCTGCGGACACTGCTGCAGGAACGGTCGCCACTGGCGGTGTGCGAGGTGGAGGACAAGATGCCGATCGAGCATGGACGGGTCTACGTGGCGCCGCCCAACTACCATACGCTCATAGAGCCGGGCCATTTCTCGTTGAGCACCGAAGCGCCCGTGCGCTACAGCCGTCCGTCCATCGACGTGACGTTCGCATCCGCGGCCGATAGTTACGCCCACCGCACGGTGGGGATCGTGCTCACCGGCGCGAACGCCGACGGCGCCGAGGGACTGCGCCGGATCTCCGATCGCGGCGGGATGGCGCTCGTGCAGGATCCGGCGACGGCGGAGAGCGCGGCGATGCCGTCGGCGGCGCAGAAGGCCGTGTCGCGCGCGCGGGTGATGCCGCTGGAGCAGATCGTCGCCTTTCTCGCCGGCCTCCCTGCCGGCGTCCCCGAACGGGGCAACGCATGAGCACGAGCGTGACGCATGCCGACGCCGGCACGACGTCCACCACGGTGAGCGCGGAACCGGAAGGGCTCGAGAAGCCGCTGCCCCCGGTCGAGATCCTGATCGTCGATGACCGGCCGGAGAACCTGCTGGCGCTCGAGGCGATCCTCGAACCGCTCGGGCAGACCCTCGTGCGCGCGCACTCCGGCGACGAAGCGCTGCGGCTCCTGCTCACGCACGACTTCGCGATGATCCTGCTCGACGTGCAGATGCCGGGGATCAACGGCTTCGAGACGGCGCGGCTGATCAAGTCGCGCGAGCGGACGAGGTACATCCCGATCATCTTCCTCACGGCGATCAGCAAGGACGAGGAGTACGTCTTCGAGGGTTACTCGGTGGGCGCGGTGGACTACATGTCCAAGCCCTTTCAGCCCGACATCCTGCGCTCGAAGGTCGCCGTGTTCGTGGATCTGTACCAGAAGCAGCGGCAGATCGCGGCGCAGCAGGAGCTGCTGCGCGAGAGCGAGAAGCGCGAGCTCGAGCTGCGGCACGTGCGCGAGATCTACGAGTCGGAGGCGCGCTTCTCCGAGATCGTCGGGTCGGCGATGGACGCGATCGTCGTGTTCGACTCGGACGGCGTGATCTCGCTCTTCAACGCCGCGGCCGAGCGGATGTTCTGCGCGAAGGCCGCATCGACCGTCGGGACGAACGTGATGCGGCTCTTCGCCGAGTCGCTGCGGCGGGAGACGCTGGAGCGCATCTGCCAGCTCTCCGGGAGCACCAACCGCCAGCAGGACGACACCTGTGTGACCGAGCAGACGGAGCCGGAGCCCGTGCTCGCATTGACGGGGCGGCGTGAAACGGGCGAGGAGTTCCCCATCGAAGCGACGGCGAGCTGTCTGGACGTGCGCGGCAAGCGCACGTACACGCTCATCGTGCGCGACATCTCCGAGCGCAAGCGCGCCGAGGCGGCGCTCAAGGAGCAGGCGGAGTCGCTGGCCAGGGCGATGCAGGACCTGAAGGCGCTCAACAACGAGCTGGCCGAGCGGCAGATGGAGCTCGAGCGCGCGATGGCCGCCCGCAGCCGCTTCTACGCCTCGATGAGCCACGAGCTGCGCACGCCGATCAACGCCGTGCTCGGCTACAGCACGCTGCTCCTGGAGAACATCTACGGCCCCCTCAACGAGAAGCAGACGGAGGGGATCACGCGCACGCACAAGGCGGCGAAGCACCTCCTCGAGCTCGTGAACGACGTGCTCGATCTGTCCAAGATCGAAGCGGGCAAGATCGATCTACGGCTCCAGCCGGTGACCTTCCCGCAACTCATCGACGACCTGTTCGTGACCGTGCGTCCGCTCGCCGACCAGTACGGCTCACCCCTCGCACTGCACCATGATGGTGAGGCGGTGAAGGTCGTGAGCGATCCACGTCGGCTCCGGCAAATCCTGCTCAATCTCCTCTCGAACGCGATCAAGTTCGGACGGGGGAGGCCGATCAACGTGCACTCGGGCGCCATGCCCGACGGCGGCGTGGTGATCGAAGTGCGGGACGAGGGGGAAGGGATCGCCGCGGTAGATCTCGAGCGGATCTTCGACGAGTTCGTGCAGCTCGGGAAGACGCAGCTCACGGAGGGGACGGGGCTTGGCCTCCCGATCTCGCGGCGGCTCGCCGAGATGCTGCGCGGCAAGCTCGAAGTGGAGTCGGAGCCGGGCGTCGGAAGCACGTTCCGGCTCAGCCTTCCGGCCACGGCCGATGCGCAGGGTAATTCGCGTCCGCCAAAGCCGCCGGAGCACGATGGGGCGCATGCCGCGGCGGCGGCGGAGCCCCCTAGCGGGAAGGCGCGGGGGAATGCATCGTCGCCGGCGGCGCGCTGATCGCCCGTCGCGCCGGTCCGCTCAGTTCGTCTCGATTTCAGCGCCGTGAACATCCTTCGACCAACGCGGTATATTGCGGCATGCGAGTGCTGTGCGTGGGTCGCCACACCTTTCTGAGCGAGCATCTGTGCCGCTATTTCCGAGACGTCGGCGCGGAGTGCGAACCGGCGGTAGGTGCAGTGGAGGCACTTCGCAAGGCGGCGGAGTTCGAGCCGCATGTCGTGGTGAGCGACTGCGATCTGATCACCCCCGCGCTGCTGGACTCGTGGACGCGCGAGCCGGCACTCACGGACGTCCCGGTGCTGGCGGTCAGCCTGACGCGCAAGCCGGAGGAGTCCGCGCCGGCCGATCTGGCCGGCCTGGCCGCCGTGATCTATCTCCCCGCGCTCGAGCGCGAGCAGGCCCGCGCGCTCCTGGCGAGCGTCCATCGCCCGCGTGGAGTCAATTCGCCGGTCGTGTGGCGGGTGAGCGAGTCGCCGTCGTCGACGCACGTCCGCTGAGAACAATCAGCGCCCACGCGTGAGCGCACGCCGAAATGGAGGAGTGAGCACGGTGGGGGCGAGCTCGAGCGGGCGCCGCAGTGGCGTGGCCGTCGAGGCGGATGCGTGGGCCACGCTCGATGGCCTCGATACCGGCGTCATGGTGCTGTCGCCGGACCTGCGCGTGCTCTATGCAAATGCGCGCTGGGACCAGTGGCACGGCGCCACGATCTCCGAGGGAACTCCGTTCTCCCTGCTCGTCGAAGAGGGAACCGTGAACCCCAGTGGTGAGCTGCACGCCACGCTCGCTGACGGCGAGCCGCGCACGGTGCACGTCTCACTGCGCCCGGCACGGGCCGACGCGTATGCGCGACGGCTGACGTGCGGGGTGCGCCGGCAGGAGGGCGGGCTCGTGCTCGAGGCGCACGCCGAGAACGAGGACGATCGCGATGCACTGCACGACGTGGCCCGCCGGTTGGCCGAGGTCACGGACATGGCCGAGGTGCTGCGCACGCTCTGCGACATCGCGGCTCGACAGTGCCATGGAAGCGGCGCAGCCGTGCTGCGGGTGACCAGCAACCTGGGTGAGGTGGTGGCTGCGTCCGGCGACCTGCTCGTCGCACGCGGGCGGTGCTTCGAGCTCGTCGGTTCGATGCTCGAGGAGGCGGTACAGCGCGGCGAGCTGGTAGCGGAAGACAACTACAACGGCGCGAACCGTCCGCTGCAACGGGTCGTGCCGGAGCTCGCGCTCGGCCCGGTGCTGGCCGCGCCGCTTCGCGCGCACGGCGAAACGCTCGGCGTGCTTGCCATCTCGCGTCCCATCGGCGGACGGCCGTTCCGCGCGCGCGACGCGGAGCGTCTGCGCACGTTGGCCGACCACGCCGCGCTCGCCGTGCACAAGTCGCTGCTGCTCCAGCAGGCGCAGAGCGCCGATCGGGCCAAGGGGCGCTTTCTCGCCACGATGAGCCACGAGCTGCGCACGCCGCTCACTGCGCTCGCCGGGTACAACGAGCTGCTGGCGGATCAGGTCATCGGTCCGATGAGCGACTCGCAGCTCGACGTCGTCGAGCGCATGAAGTCCGTGACGACGCATCTGTCGGCGATGATCGAGGAGATCCTCGCGTTCACGAGCCTCGAGGAAGGACGCGAGGCGGTTCGCCCGACGGATTTCCTCGCCGAGGATCTCGTACGGGCCGCGCTCGCCGTGATCGAGCCGCTCGCGGTGCAGAAAAGACTCAAGCTCGTCGTCCAGCTGCCGCGCACGTCGGTGCGCATGACGAGCGACATCGACAAGGCGCGCCAGATTCTCGTGAACCTGCTCGGCAACGCGGTGAAGTTCACCGACACGGGTACCGTGACGCTGCGCATGACGCGGTCGACACGTTCGATTCGCGTGGAGGTGAGCGACACGGGGATCGGCATCCCGGAGGAGGAGCTGCCGCGCCTGTTCCGCCCGTTCGCGCAGGTGGACACGGGGCTCACGCGCCGGCACGGCGGTACGGGGCTCGGATTGTACATCTCGCGCCGCCTCGCGACGATGCTCGGTGGGCACATCGAGGTGACGAGCGCGGTGAACGTGGGATCGACGTTCACCGTCGTCTTGCCCATCACCTGGGACGGAACTGCCGGCTAGCCGGACGGGTTACGGGGCAGCGCGATGGCGTGCTCTCTCGCACCCCTCGGTTCCGCTCCGTTAAATTAGGCAGCATGAGCGCCTTCCCCCCGACCACGACCATCTTCAACGACGCGTACATCGCCGAGATGTACGAAGCATATCGTCGCGACCCGGCTTCGGTAGACGAGTCGTGGCGCCAATTCTTCCGCACGGCCGAATCACTTGCCGGCGTCGGCGGCGCCGTCGTCAGCGTCGGGGCGCCGGCGGACGCACCGCTGCTGCGCAAGACCGCCGCGGTGTCGGCGTTGGTGGAGGCGATTCGCCAGTACGGCCATCTCGCCGTGCAGCTCGATCCACTCGGCTCGCCCCCGCCGGGAGGTCCGGAGCTGACACCGGAATTTCACGGCATCACCGAAGACGACCTCCGCGCGGTATCTGGGGCGGCGCTCGGCTTCGAGGACGGGACGGCAGCGGACGTCGTGCAGCGGCTGCGGCAGGTGTACTGCAGCACGATCGGGTTCGAGTTCGCGCACCTCGGTGAAGAGGCCGAGCGCACGTGGTTCAAGGCAGGGGTGGAGCACGGCTCGCTGCTCCAGCCGCTGGGGCGCGAGGAGAAGATCGCCGTGCTGCGGCGCCTCACCGAGGTGGACGGCCTCGAGCGCTTCCTCGGCCGGCAGTATCAGGGCTACAAGCGCTTCTCCATCGAAGGGACCGACGCCCTTGTTCCGATTCTCGACGAAGCGATTGCTCGTGGCGCCGAGCGCGGCGCGCGGCACGTCGTGATGGGAATGGCGCACCGCGGCCGCATCAACGTGCTCGTGCACGTGATGGGAATGTCGTATGACGAGATGTTCGGTGAGTTCGAGGGCAAGCCGGGGGAGACGAGCGCCGATGCGACCACCGGCGACGTGAAATACCATCTCGGCTTCGAGGGCGAGCACAGAGTCGGCGACCGGACCGTCCGAGTCGAGCTCGCGCCCAACCCCAGCCATCTCGAGCTGGTGAATCCGGTGATGTCGGGAATGGCACGCGCGCATCAGCGCATCTCGAGCGCGTCCGCCGAGCGCGACGAGAAGGTCGTGCTGCCGATCTGCATTCACGGCGACGCCGCGTTCCCGGGTGAGGGCGTCGTGCCGGAGACGTTCAACCTGTCGCGGCTGCGCGGTTACCGTGTGGGCGGCACGCTGCACGTCATCGTGAACAACCAGGTCGGGTTCACCACCGATCCGGTGGACGGGCGGTCCACGCATTACGCGAGCGATCCGGCGAAGGGGTTCGAGGTGCCGGTGCTTCACGTCAACGCGGACGACGCGGAGGCGTGTCTGATGGCGGTTCGCATCGCCGTGGCGTATCGCGATCAGTTCGCAAAGGATGTCGTGATCGATCTCGTGGGTTACCGTCGCTGGGGCCACAACGAGACGGACGAGCCGGCGTTCACGCAGCCGAAGCTGTACGAGGCGATTCGAGCGCACCCCACACCACGGCAGGTGTGGGCGCAGCGCCTCGTCCGCGAGCGCGTGATCACCGAGGCCGAGGTGCACGCGCTCGACGCGGAGATCGCCGACAGGCTCACCGCCGTGCACAAGGAGATGAAGGCGGCCGATGCGGCGACGGCGAAGGACAGCTTCTCGACCGCCCCGACGCCCCGTACCACGGCATCGGTTGCCGAGCCGAAGACGGCCGTGGCCGCCGAGGTGCTCACGGAGCTCAACGAACGGCTGATCACCTTTCCGCCGAACTTCACGGTGCATCGCCAGCTCGCCAAGACGCTGGAGCGCCGTCGGGAGGAGCTCCAGAAGGGGATCATGCAGTGGGGGCAGACGGAGGCCCTCGCCTTCGCCGCCCTGCGCCTCGACGGGATCGGTATTCGCCTGACCGGTCAGGACGCCGAGCGCGGGACCTTCGGCCATCGCAACGCGGTGCTGCATGACGTCGTCACGGGAGCGACGTATGCGCCGCTCGCCGAGATTCCGGGGGCGCGGGCGTCGTTCGAGATCTACAACAGTCCACTGTCGGAGACGGCGGTGCTGGGGTTCGAATACGGGTTCAGCACGGCCACGCCGCGCGATCTCGTGCTGTGGGAGGCGCAGTACGGCGATTTCGTCAACGTCGCGCAACCGATCATCGATCAGTTCATCGCGGCGGACCGCGCCAAGTGGGGTCAGCGCAGCGGTCTCGTGCTGCTGCTGCCGCACGGCTACGAGGGGGGCGGTCCGGAGCACTCGAGCGCTCGGCTGGAGCGCTTCCTCCAGCTCTGCGCCGAGGACAACATGGTGGTCGCGTATCCGTCGACGTCGGCGCAGTACTTCCACATCCTGCGGCGTCAGGCGCTGCGCGCGGATCGCAAGCCGCTGATCCTCATGCAGCCCAAGAGCCTGCTGCGCCTGCATGCTGCCGCGGCGAAGCTCGACGACCTCGCGAACGGCAGTTTCCAGCCGGTGATCGACGATGCAGCGGTAGAGGGCCGGCGCGCCGACGTGCGGCGGCTCGTGCTCTCGACGGCGAAGATGTACTACGATCTGCTGGCTGCGCGTGGTCAGAGTGCCGAGGTGGCACTCGCGCGCGTGGACGAGCTGTATCCGTGGCCGGGCGAGCGGCTGGCGCGGATCGTGGATCGCTACCCGAACGTCGAAGAGGTTGTGTGGGCGCAGGAAGAGCCGAAGAACATGGGCGCGTGGACGTACGTCGCCCCGCAACTGCGTGTCGCCACGGGGAACATGCTGACGATTCGCTACGTGGGCCGGCCGGAGCGTGCGAGTCCGGCCGAGGGCTACGACAAGGCGCACAAGGAAGAGCAGAAGCGCATCGTGCAGGAGGCGCTCACGCCGGCGCCCGTGAGCGCGAAGCGCAAGACGACCAAGGTGTGAGCGTGACGCCGACGCGCATGCTCCGCACGCTCGCTCTGGGTCTGCTCGTCGCCGCGCCGCGACTCCTGTTCGCTCAGGAGCGCGGCGCGACCGCATTGGGCGAATCGGTGGCCGGCCTCGACGTGACGGCTCGCGTGCTGCTCATCGGCGCGCATCCTGACGACGAGGACACGCAGCTCCTCACCTGGCTCGCGCGTGGGCGCCAGGTGGAGACGGCGTATCTCTCGCTCACGCGCGGCGACGGCGGTCAGAACCTGATCGGCAACGAACTCGGGCCAGTGCTCGGGATGATCCGCACGGAGGAGCTGCTTGCCGCGCGCCGACTCGACGGCGGGCGGCAGTTCTTCACGCGCGCGTACGACTTCGGGTTCAGCAAGACGGCCGAAGAGACGTACACGCATTGGCCGAAGGACTCGATTCTGCGCGACGTGGTGACGGTGGTGCGCGCCTTCCGGCCGCATGTCATCGTTGCCGTGTTCAGTGGGACGGCGCGCGATGGCCACGGGCACCATCAGGTGTCGGGGATTCTGGCGCGCGAAGCGTTCGACGCCGCGGCGGATACGCTCGCGTGGCCGACTGCGCGCACGAACGGACTGCCGGCGTGGCGTCCGCTCAAGCTCTATCGTGCCGCGCGCTTCATGCCGTCGGAGGCGACGGTGCGCTTCAACGTGGGTGAGCTGAGCCCGTTGCGCGGGCAGACGTACGCCGAGCTCGCGTCGCAGAGCCGGTCGCAGCATTTGTCGCAAGGATTCGGCGTGCTCCAGCGGCGCGGTGCGTCCATGGACTACCTGAAGCTCGAGGCGTCGCGCGTGTCACCGACGAACGCGCCGGAGACGTCACCGCTCGATGGTATCGATGCTGCATGGGGACGGTTCGCGAGCATCCTGGCCGCGCCGTCCACGCGCGCCGCGTTCGATTCGCTCACGATGGCGATCGCCGCTGTGCGCGCGGTGGAGAATCTCACGGCGCCGGCGCCGATGGTCGCACCGCTCGCACGCGTCCTGCGGCTGATCAACGAAGTCAACGATCAGGCGACCTGCGCTCCGGTCGCCGTGCCGGAGGCTCCGGCGTGCGCCTCGCAGTTGGAGGACCTCGCGACGTCGCTCGGCACGGCACGGCGGCGCGCCACGACGGCCCTGCTGGCTGCGGCGGGCGTGACGGTGGAGGCGACGGCACCGCGCGAGCTCGTCGCCGTTGGCGATACGCTGCCGGTGACGGTGACCGTGTACAACCAGGGGAAGGTGTCGGTACAGTATACCGGCGTCACGGCGACGATGCGCGCCGGGAGTGGTGCCGCGGTCGGGACCGGGCCCGGCGTATTGGCGCCAGACTCCAGCGGCGCCGTGACCGTCCGGCTCGCCCCGAAATCCGCTCTGGTGCCGTGGTGGCTCGCGGCCGGCCGACAGGGCGACGTCTTCGTGCTGCCGGCGGGGAACGGCTTCATTGGTCTGTCCGAGGAGCGCATCCTCGATTCGCGGGTGTTTGCCGAGCTCACGATCGGCGATGTCCCCGTCACGGCGGACGCCGGCGAGGTCGTGCGTCGCGTCGCGGATCCAGCGCGCGGCGAGTTGCGTCGTCCGATCGGATCGGTGCCCGCGATCTCAGTCGTTTTCGACGACGAGGTGGAATACGCACGCGCAGGCGTGCCGCTCGACCGCACCGTGGACGTGCACGTCCGCTCCGAATCCTCGGCACCGCGCGGTGTGACGATACGTCTCGAGCTGCCGGACGGCCTTCGGACCGATTCCGCGACGCGGCAGGCGGCGCTCGAACCGTTTGCCGCGACGACGGTCCGCTATCGCGTCCGCGGCACACTGCCGGCGGGACGGCATCACATCCGCGTCACGGCAACCAGCGCGGGGGAGACGTTCACGGCAGGTTGGGTGCCGATCGAGTACGCGCACATTCGCCCGATGCGCTACTATCGCCCCGCAGTCGTGCAGGTGGAAGCGGTGCCGGCGACGCTGCCCGCGAACACACGGGTCGCGTACGTGCGCGGCGTCGGCGACAATGTGGCGCCGATGCTCTCGCAGCTCGGACTCGCGGTGGCGATGATTGCGCCCGAGTCGCTCGTCACCGCCGATCTGTCGCGCTACGGCGCGGTGGTCGTGGGGCCGCGCGCCTTCGCTGCGACGCCGTCGCTCGTCGCGAGCGCGCCGCGCTTGCAGGCGTTCGCGCGCGCGGGTGGAACGGTGGTGGTGCAGTACGGACAGAACGAGATTCAGGCGACCGGTGTGCTGCCGTATCCGGTGAGGCTGGCGGGGCTCGCCGAGCGCGTCACGGACGAGAACGCACCGGTGCGCGTGATCGATCCGTCGGCGCGCGTGATGACCACGCCGAATCGGATCGACAACACCGATTTCTCGGGATGGATCCAGGAGCGCTCGACGTACATGCCGACGACTGCGGATCCGCGCTGGGCACGCGTGCTCGAGATGCACGATCCGGGTGCGCCGGCGAACGAGAATGCGCTGCTGGTCGCGCCCGTGGGGAAAGGGACGTACGTCTACGTCACCCTCGCGCTCTTCCGCCAACTGCCGGCGGGGGTGCCGGGCGCAGCGCGCATCTTCCTCAACCTCGTTGGCGCGGACGGCCATGTGACCTCGACCACACTTACGCCGTAATGCGCCACGGCAATCGGCTGCTCTGCCTCGCGCTCGCGCTTCTCGCCGACTGCAAGGGCGACAACCGCACCGTGCTCACGGTGTATTCGCCGCACGGCAAAGACCTGCTCGAGTATTACGAGAAAGGATTCGAGGCGGTGCACCCGGATGTGGATGTTCAATGGGTGGACATGGGGTCGCAGGAAGTGCTCGACCGCCTGCGTGCCGAGAAAGCAAACCCGCAGGCCGACCTCTGGTTCGGTGCGCCTGCCGAGATATTCACGCGCGGCGCGAACGAGGGGCTGCTCGAGCCGTACACGCCGACGTGGGCCAGCAAGGTGCCGGCCGAGGCCCGTGACGCGTCATCGCGCTGGTATGGAACGTATCTCACACCCGAGGTCATCGCGTACAACACGCACGCCGTGACCGCCGCCGCCGCGCCGAAGGACTGGGACGAGGTGCTCGACCCGAAGTGGAGGGGCAAGGTGCTCATCCGCGATCCCATCGCGAGCGGATCGATGCGCGCGATCTTCGGCGCCGTGCTGGCGCGGTCCATCGCGCAGACGGGAAGCACCGCGCAGGGATGGGAGTGGCTACGCCGGCTCGACGCGAACACGAAGGAATACGTGCTCAATCCCGCGCTGCTCTATCAGAAGCTGGCACGCGAGGAAGGGGTGATCACGCTGTACAACATGCCGGACATCGCGACGCTCGAGCAGCGGACGAAGACACCGGTGAACTACGTGATCCCCAGGAGCGGGACGCCACTCCTCGTCGACGCGATCGCCATCGTGCGCGGCGCGAAGCATCCGGAGGTGGCGCGCCAGTTCTACGAGTACGTGACGACACCGGCCGCGCTCACCGATGCGGCGGCGAAGTTTCTCCGCATTCCGGCGCGCGAGGATCTGCCGATCGATGCGCTGCCTCCCGTGGTGCGGCAGGCGCGCACGGAGGCGAAGCCGATGGCCGGCGATCAGAGGCTCATGGCCGACAGCCTCGACGTGTGGATGAAGTTCTGGGACGCGCACATCCGCAACAGTCGCCGCGGCACGTGACCGCGCCGCGCATCGCCGCGCCGGTCGTGCGCCGCCAGGGCGCGCTCGTGCTCGAGCACGTTACGCGGCGCTATACCGGCAACACCGAACCCTCGGTCGCCGATCTCTCGCTCACCGTCGCGCCGGGCGAGCTGCTGGCGCTCGTTGGCGCGTCTGGATCGGGCAAGACGACGACGTTGCGCATCGCCGCCGGCTATGAGATCCCGGACGCCGGACGCGTGCTGCTCGCCGAGGGGGAGGGGGAGGGGGACGGCGCGCCACGCGACATCACGCGCGAACCGCCGCAGAGGCGCCGGTTCGGCATGGTCTTCCAGCACTACGCGCTCTTCCCGCACATGCGCGTGGAAGAGAACGTGGCGTTCGGTCTCGAGGCGCGCGGGATGGGAAGAGCAGAGCGACTTCAGCGCGCACGTGACGCGCTCGCTGGCGTGGGCCTGGGTGACAAGGCGTCGCGGCCGGTGCAGGCGCTCTCGGGCGGCGAGCAGCAGCGCGTGGCGCTGGCGCGGGCCCTGGTGATCGAGCCACGCGTGCTGCTGCTCGACGAGCCTCTGTCCAACCTCGATCCGACGCTGCGCCAGAGCATGCGCGACGAGCTGCGCGCCACACTGCGCCGGTCGGAGGTCACGGCGCTGTTCGTCACGCACGATCAGGAGGACGCGTTCGCCGTGGCGGATCGCGTCGCGATGCTCGAGGGTGGACGACTGCTTCAGATCGGAACGCCGGAGTCGCTGTATCACGAGCCGGCGACGCGCGCGGTCGCCGAGTTCGTCGGGCGGGCGGCACTGCTGCCGGCCAACCAGTCGGACACGGGCTCGCGCGGCGAGGTGGGCATCACCGTGGGGGGCGTCACGCTCACGGCACCGGCCCGCCGACTCCTTCCCGATGCCCGCGGCACAATGCTCGCCGTGCTCCGCCCCGAGTCGCTTGCCCTCGCCACCGACGACATGGTACCGGCGTGGACGGGGGAAGTCGTCAGCCGGCGCTTCGCCGGCGGACACGTCGTATATCGCGTGCGCCTCGCGAACGGAGTGGGCGTCGAGGTGCTCGGTGACGGTGCCGGCGCGCGCGAAGGAGAGCGCACGGGTGTCCGCTTGGCCGGCGTAGCGGTCGCCCTGGTGCCGGCATGATGGGACGCGCGCTGCGCACGCGCGGCGCAGCGGGTGTCGCGCTCGTCGCGCTCCTGCTGCTCGCCCTGCTGGCGTGGAGCGTCATCTACCCGAACGTGGCGGTCATCGTCGGCAGCTTCGAGCACGGGCTCGCTGACTGGCGCGCGTTTGTCGCCAGTCCCGCCGATCTCGACGCGCTGCGCGGGACGCTGATCGTGAGCGTGGGCTCGGTGCTCGCGGCACTGCTCGTCGGCGTGCCCCTGGCGTTCCTGCTCACACGCACCGAGTTCCGCGGCCGGCGCGTGCTGAGCGGCGTCGCGACACTGCCGGCGGCGCTTCCGCCGCTCGTCGGTGTGCTGGCGTTTCTTTTTCTCTATGGTGAGAGCGGGGTGATCACGCGGGTCGTGCAGCGGCTGCTCGGCCTGCGCGAGCCGCCGTGGACGCTCACCGGCCTCATGGCGGTGATCTTCGTGCACGCCTACACGATGTACGTGTACGTGTTCCTGTTCGTGAGCGCGGGGCTGGAACGGTACGACACGGCGCTCGACGAAGCGGCGGTGGGGCTCGGCGCATCGCGTGCCGTGCTGTTGCGCCGCGTCACGCTGCCACTGCTCACACCGTCGATCGTCGGTGCGATGCTGCTCGTGTTCATGAGTGCGCTCGGCTCCTTCTCGGCGCCGTATGTCTTCGGAGGCGGGGCACGCGTGCTGGCGACGCAGATTCTCGTCTCCAAGTTGAACGGCGCGCTCGGCCTCGCATACGTGGAGACGACCGTGCTGGCAGTGACCGCCGTGCTCGCACTGCTTCTACTGCGCCGGCTGGAGGGACGCCGCCGATATGCGATGGCCGGCAAGGGGCGTGTCACGCGGCGTGCGCTGCGGTCGCCGGCGATGCGCGCGCTGCTTCCCCTGTTTGCCGCGACCGCCGTGGTGCTACTCGTCCTGCCGCACGTGATGGTGGTGCTGGTGAGCTTTGCCCGCGACGGCGCCTGGACGACGCAGCTGCTTCCCCCCGAGTACACACTCGACAGCTACCGTAAGCTGGCGATGGATCGTGAGCTCTGGCGTCCGATCAGCAACAGCATCACGATGAGTGCGCTGGCGACCGCGGCGAACGCGGTCGTGTGCTTCGCCATTGCATATGTGGTGGTACTGTCGCAGGCCCCGGGGCGGCGCGCGCTCGGACTGCTGTCGCAGTTGCCCTGGGCAATCCCGGCCACGGCGATCGCGCTCGGGCTCGCCGCCACCTTCGATCGGAACGCGCCGTCCCAGTTGCGGATTCTCCTCGTCGGTACGTTCTGGATTCTTCCGCTGGCCTACTTCATTCGAAACATTCCCATCGTGGCGAGCGCGATCGAGGGCTCACTCCGGCAGATGGATCCCACGCTCGAGGACGCGGCGCGGGGGCTCGGCGCATCCAGGTGGCTCGCGTTGCGGCGCGTCGTGTTGCCGGCGGCGCGGCCCGGGCTCGTGGCGGGGACGATGCTCGCCGGCGTGGCGGCGGTCGGAGAGTTCGTCGCGAGCGTCGTGCTCTACACGCACGGCAACCGTCCGATCTCGGTAGAGATCCTGGCGCAGGTGCGCTCGCTCTCCTTCGGCACGGGCGCCGCGTACAGCGTGCTGCTCATTCTTCTCGTGTTGCTCATCACGGTGAGCGCGCGCTGGCTCGAGGGCCGCGTGGCTGAGGGCGAGCAGGCAATGCCGCACGCATGAGCGAGGACGACCGCGTCGTACCGGACTGGCAGCGAGCGCGGCGCCGTCCGCGCGTCGCGATCGTCGGCGCGGGCTTCGGCGGGTTGTACGCGGCGCGGGCGCTCAAGCGCGCGAACGTCGAGCTCACGGTGCTCGATCGCACGAACCATCATCTCTTTCAGCCGCTCCTCTATCAGGTGGCGACGGCGACGCTCGCACCCACGGACATCACGGCACCGATCCGGTGGCTCCTGCGCAAGCAGGAGAACGCGGAAGTCCTCATGACCGAGGTACAGCGCGTCGTGCCGGAGCGGCGTGTCGTGGTCGTCGACGGAGCGCGCGAGATCCCGTACGACTATCTCATCGTGGCAGCCGGCGCGCGGCACTCGTACTTCGGGCATCCGGAGTGGGAGGGGCGGGCGCCAGGGCTCAAGAGCATCGACGACGCGATCGTCCTGCGCCAGCGAATTCTCATGGCATTCGAGCGCGCCGAACAGGAGGACGATCCCGCCGAGCGCGATGCGTGGCTGACGTTCGTGATCGTGGGTGCGGGACCGACTGGCACCGAGCTGGCCGGGATGCTGCCGACGATTGCCCTGCACACTGTGCCGCGCGAGTTCCATCGGATCGCGCACGCGCCGGTGCGCGTCATCCTGCTCGAAGGCGGCCCGAAAGTCTTGCCGACCTATCCCGAGGCGCTGTCCGAGCATGCGCGACTCGACTTGATCGATCTCGGCGTCGACGTGCGCACGGGCGCGCTGGTCACGCATGTGGACCGCGGGATGGTCAAGGTGGGGAACGACGAGAGCATCCGGACCAACACGGTGATCTGGGCTGCCGGCAACGCGGCATCACCACTCGGCAAGACGCTCGGCGTGCCGACGGACCGTGTGGGACGCGTGCCGGTGGAGCCCGATCTGAGCGTCCCCGGTCATCCGGAGATCTTCGTCATCGGTGATCTCGCGTCGATCGCGACGAAGGGGAAGCCGGTGCCGGGCGTCGCGCCCGCGGCGATGCAGATGGGGGCACACGCGGCCAAGAACATCAAGCGCGATCTCGAGCAGCGCGCGCGCACGCCATTCGTCTACCGCAACAAGGGCGATCTGGCGACGATCGGGCGACACCGCGCCATCGCCGACTTCGGGTTTCTCCAGGTGAGTGGGCCACTCGCCTGGTGGTTCTGGCTGTTCCTGCACATCCTGTATCTCGCCGGATTCCGAAACCGGTTGAGCGTGCTGATCGAGTGGGCCTACAGCTACTTCACCTACGAGCGCGGTGCGCGGTTGATCACGGCGCGAGGCAAGCATGAGGTAGTTGGTAGCTGACCACGTATTCTGTTGCGTGGTGGCCGCTCTTGAACTCTCGCGGTGTCGGTGGCACTCTCTGTGTCCGCCCCGGATCGACGTATGGCCAACCCTCGCACCTCGCGCGCGCGTTATCTGCGCTTCGTCGACGACTACCGCAGCCGTCGCCTCGAGGCGCTCACGGATAGGGGGGAGATCGACAGGCGGCTCGAGAAGCCGGAGGGCACGGAGAATGGCCGGCCGCGCGGCTGGCGCCGCCTGCGCCCGCGCGGGAAGCAACGCGAGTATCTCCGCGAATACCTGCGCTGGCTGAAGCCACTGCGCGTCGCTGTCGGCGCGGTCTTGCTGCTTGCGCTGATCCGCGCGGGGCTCGAGATGATCGAGCCGCTGTTCATGCGGTTCATCGTCGACCACGTCCTGCTGAACGGCACGCTGACGACAGCGGCGCGCTTGACGCGGCTGCACGCGGCGGGGGCGACCTTCCTCGCGGTCATCATCGTCTCGAGCCTGATCAACGCCGCCAAGGACTACCGGCAGCGCATCCTCAACGCGCGCGTGATGCTGTCCCTGCGGCGTGCGCTGTTCGAGCGGTTGCTGCACCTGCCGCTGCCCAAGCTGTGGGAGATGAAGACGGGCGGCATCCTCTCGCGCCTCACGGGAGACATCGACACCACGACCGGGCTGCTGCAGATGGCCGTCGTGTCACCCGCCCTGTCGGTAGTGCGGCTCGTCATCGCCGTCGTCATTCTGTTCACGCTGAACTGGCGGCTCGCGCTCACCGCGCTCGCGATCATTCCGGGCGTCCTCTTGCTCAGCCTCGTCTTCGCGCGGCGCGTGAAGCCGATCTATCGTTCGCTGCGCAAGGATGCCGAGGAGATCGACGGCCGCGTGGGAGAAACCTTCTCCGGTATTCGCGTCGTGCGTGCCTTCCGCGGCGAGCCACGCGAGCTGCAGGACTACATGCGCGGCCGCCACACGGTGCTGCGCAAGGAGCTGTTCGCGCACCGCCGCGAGTTGGTGTTGTGGGCGTCGTGGGGACTGCTCATGAGTGCCGTGAACGTCGCCATCGTGTGGTACGGCGGCGACCTGCACGTGCGGGGCCGCGCGTCGATCGGCGACATCATGGCTTTCCAGTGGTACTCGTTCCTCCTGCTCAATCCGGTCTGGAGCATCGTCAACACGTTCTCCGAGCTTCAACGCTCCCTCGCTGCCATGGAGCGCGTGTTCGAGGTCCTCGGCCTCGAGGACGACAAGGCGGATCGTCCGGGAGCGATCGAGGCGCCGCGCGTCGTGCACGAGATCCGGTTCGACAATGTGGAGTTCGAGTATCGCGAGGGATTGCCCGTCGTGCGCGACTTCGACGTCACGGTGGCTGGCGGCTCGGTCATCGCCCTGGTCGGGCGGAGCGGTGCCGGCAAGACGACGGTGACCGATCTCGTCGCGCGCTTCCACGATCCGACGAAGGGGCGCATCCTGCTGAACGGGACCGACATCCGCGATCTGACGCTGCGCAGCTATCGCGATCTGCTCGCGCTGGTGCAGCAGGACGTCTTTCTGTTCGACGGCTCGGTACGCGACAACATCGCGTACGGCCGCCACAATGCGACCGATGCTGAAATCGAGGACGCGGCGCACCGCGCCAACGCGCACGAATTCATCATCAAACTGCCGGAGCAGTACGAGACCTTCATCGGCGAGCGCGGCGTCAAGCTGTCGGGGGGACAGCAGCAGCGGCTGGCGATCGCGCGCGCGATCCTCGCGTCGCCGCAGATCCTGATTCTCGACGAAGCGACGAGCAACCTCGACACCGAGAGCGAGCAGCTCATTCAGGCCTCGATGGCCGCGCTGCTGGCCGGACGCACGACGTTCGTGATCGCGCACCGATTGTCGACGATCCGCCGCGCCGATCTGATCCTACTGCTCGAGGACGGTCGCGTGACGGAGCGTGGGACGCATCGCGAGTTGATGGCGGCGCGCGGGGCGTACCACGAAATGGTGCTGAGGCAAATGGAGTCGGATGCGCGCGGCGCTAGAGCGGTCGGTTCAGAGTCGTGAGCTGGGAGTCGAGGCCGCGCCGTGAGCCGCCCGGCCGTGACTGAGGGCGCGGCTCGCGTTCACAGCTCGGCGTCGACCGGGCACCATCGGCCCGTGACTCACCCCTCGTTGGGGCAGTCATTGACTTACCCGGATCGCGGGTGAAGTTGGAACGTCGCCGTTCCTCCCCGGCCGGCCGCAGCACCTGCCCGCAGTTCTCCGATGCCCCCACCCCCACCCATCCTGACCGCCGTTGATCTCGCGCCCGGCATGCCGCCCGCCGAGCGACAACGACTCGATTCGCTGCTCGAGGCGGTCCCGCTCGCCATCGCGCTGTTCGACGGCGCGCTGGCGCTGATCGCGACCAACGCGCGCTATCGCGACCTCACGGGGCTCGACGTCGCTCAGGCGATGGGACGGCCGATCTACGACGCTTTTCCCAACGCGCTCGCCGACCTCACCGAGCAGGTGGACATCGCTGCGGGTGGCGCGCCGGTGGTGTCGGTGCGCGTCCCCTTCCAGCACCGCGGTGGTCGTCGACTCGTCGAGGCCACCTTCGCCCCGCTTGCCGACGGGCTGGGCGGCCGCGGCGTGCTCTTCGCCGGCAGCGACGTCACCGAGCGCGAGGAGCTGCGTGAGGACCTCGCCCGCAGCGTCGCGCAGCTCGAGTCGATCTTCGACGTGTTGCCCGACTCCGTGCGCGTGGTCGACGCCGACGGCAAGACGGTGCGCACGAACTCACAGGCGCAGCAGGAGCACGAGCCGACCAACCCGCAGTCGCTGCGCGAGCTGTGGCAGCTCGACCGGCCGCGCACGCTCGGTGGCACGACGCTGTTCGTGCACGAGCATCCGACCGCCCGCGCGCTGCGCGGGGAACGCGTGCGCGGCGAGACGCTCGAGGTACGCCGCGGGCGCGACGGGATGGCGGTGATCGAGGTCAACTCGAACCCGCTTTACGATCCGCACAAGCGCGTGCGCGGCGCGGTCACCGTCGAGCGCGACGTCACCGAGCGCACCCGCCTGCAGCAGCAGGTTCAGACGGAAGCCGAACGCCTCGAGCGCATGGTCCAGGAGCGCACACGCGAGCTGCTCGCGCTGCAGGAAGCCGCCTCGCGCGACCGGCGGCTGGCGGCGGTTGGCCAGCTCGCTGCTGGCGTCATGCACGACGTGAACAACGCGCTGAACCCGATCATGGCGGCGGCCTATCTCCTCGAGATGAACGCCGAGAATCCGGCGGCCGTGCGCGACTACGCCGGCCGCATCGCGAAGGCGGCCGAGACGGGTGCCGCAACGGCGGCGCGCGTCGGACGATTCATTCGCCAGGAGCCGCTGCTCGGCGCACGCGAAGAGACCGTCGATCTCTCGGTGATGGTGGAAGAGGTCGTCGCCATGACGCGGCCGCTCTGGCAGGAGCGCGCGAAGGGTGGCGTGGTGCAGCTCGATGAATCGCTCGCTGAGGGCGCGCTGGTGAAGGGGATCGCCGGGGAGTTGCGCGAGGCCCTGCTCAACCTCGTGCAAAACGCGCTCGACGCCATGCCCGGGGGCGGAACGCTGCGAATCCGCACGACGAAGGGCGACAAGGAGATCAGCGTCTCGGTCACCGATACCGGAACGGGGATGTCCGCCGAGGTCAGGGAGCGCGCGTTCGAGCCGTTCTTCACGACCAAGGGAGTCAACGGCACCGGGCTCGGGCTGGCCGAGGTGTACGGTATCGCGCGCCGGCACCGCGGGCGCGCGGAGATCGAGTCCGAGCTCGGCAAGGGGACGACGGTGCGTCTCGTCTTCCCGGCGGGCGCGACGGAGGAAGCGGTCCGCCGGCAAGCGTCGAAGCGGGCGCGTCCGGCGCGCAAGATTCTCCTCGTCGAAGACCACACCGACAGCCGCGAGTTCATGCAGGCGCTTCTGGAGACGGACGGGCACGCCGTGGAGTCGGTGAAGACTCTCGAGGACGCACGAGCGCGCATCGACGCCGAACGCGGTGCGTATTACGAAGTGCTCATCACGGACATCGGCCTACCGGATGGGAGCGGCTGGGATCTCGTGGCCTTCGCGCGCGCGCGCCGGCCGGCGCTCCGGATCGGCGTCGTCACGGGATGGGAGCCGCGGAACGAGCGGGACCCGGCGTGCGACTTCACGCTGCGCAAGCCGGTAGGCGCAGAAGACTTGCTCGAACAGATTGCGGGAGACGGGTGAGGCCGCCCACATTTATAACCGCTGCCCGTCCATTTTCTCTCACAGCACGCGATGCCTGATTCGGGACCCATCCGCATTCTGATCGCCGAAGACGACGACAATGCCCGCGCGCTCCTCGTGGAGCTGCTCAACACCATGGGCCATGTGGTCGTCGCCGAGGTGACGGGCGGTCGTGATGCCATCGAGCACGCCAAGGACGTCGTCCCCGACGTCGTGCTGCTCGACGTGCACATGCCGGACGGCTCGGGCATCGAGGCGGCCGAGCAGATCGCGGCCCAGGTCCCGGGTGTCGCCGTCGTGCTGTTCAGCGGCGACGAGTCGGTCCAGCTTTCGGAGCGCGAGGTCACGGCGACGGCGGCGATTGCATTTCTGCCGAAGCCGACGCCGCCGCGCGTGCTCGATTCGACGCTGCGCCTCGCCGTGTCACGCGCGCGCGAGTTCGCGGTGGCCAAGAAGGACGCGCAAGTGGCACGTGGAGCGCTGGAGAACCGCAAGACGATCGAGCGGGCCAAGGGAATCCTGATGCGGCGCACGGGATCGTCGGAGCAGGAAGCCTACCGCATCCTGCAGCGGACGTCGCAGGACCGTTCGGTACCGATGGTGGAGATCGCGCGCGCGGTGCTGGCGTCGGAGCCGGGGCTCCAAGAGTCGAAAGAGCGCGGTGAGGGCTGAGCACGGATTCGGCGTACTCAACAACGCAATCACCTGGTAACTGGTCTCAGCGTGCCGGCCTGGCGGCGAATCTCTCCATCCCACTCCCAAGCCGGATCGTGAACAGCACCAACGCCGACGCGAGCAGGAAGGGGAGCGGCAGGTAGCGGTCGAACAGCCACCCGAACAGCACCGGCGTGACCACGCGTGCCAGCCCGCCGAAGGTCTGCTGCACGCCCATGTAGAGCCCGCGCTCCTTGCTCGAGATCACGCGCGACAGCAGCGCCGTCACGCACGGAAAGGTGAACGCGGTGCCGAGGGGCAGCAGCGCCACGGCCACCGCGAGCGGGACGTACGGCAGCACGGCGACCACACTCGGCGGCAGCACACCGCCGAGCATCGCGGCGGCGTGCGCCGGATCGAGGATCGGCCGCACGAACGCCAGCGCGGCGATTCCCGTCGCCAGGAGCAAGGAGCCGAAGCGCGACAGCCGCGGCTCGCCGTACCGGTCGACCATCCGGCCGAGGATCAACGCGCGTGTCAGCACGCTGATCACCCCCGTGTAGGCGAAGAAGAAGCCGATCGTCTTCTCCGTCACGCCGAAGCGGATGGCGAGGTAGAGCGCGAGCATCGACGTCACACCCTGAAAGGCGCCCATCGCGATCGCGTAGATCCAGATGAGGCGCGACGCCGGCTCGTCGGAGTGCGTGGCGACGTGGAGCACGGCCTCCCGCGTCCGGCCGCGCGGATTCGGGCTCGCCTTCGCTTCCGCGGCCTCCGTCATGTCGCGCGATTCGCTGAGGAAGCGCGCCGCGAACGCGATGTTGATCACGCAGAGCCCTGCGGCGAAAAGCCCCGGGCCACGCGCGCCCCATGCGTGCGTCAACGAGCCGAGCACGGGCCCGATGGCGACGCCGGCATTCGTCGCCGCGGAGAGCCAGCCGAGCGCCTTGGCGCGCTCCTCGGGCGCCGTCGCATCCGCGACGTACGCCTGAATGACGCTGACCGTACCCCCGCCGGCACCCTGTACGACTCGACACAGAAAGAGGAAGAACAGCGGATGCGGCAGCTCGAGCGCGAAGGCGAAGATCACGTACGCGATCGCCGATGCCGTGAGCCCGACGAGCAGCGCCGGCCGTCGCCCATAATGATCAGAGAGCCGTCCCCAGATCGGCGCCGTGATGAGCTGCGCCACGGCGAACGAGCTCACGAGCATCCCGACGATCAGCCCGCCCTCCCCGAGCGCCTTGGCGTAGAAGGGGAGCAGCGGGATCACCATCAACAGCCCTACCATGTCGATGAAGGCTGTGATCATCAGGGCGAACAACTTTCTGCCGTCGCTCCTCGTCGTCACGTGCGGAGAGAAAGGGTCATTCCGCCGACGTCCTGCCGAGCGCGGCCGGCGGCACCGCACGCCCGACAACGCCCGCGAGTGCGACGATGGTGAGGACGTACGGGATCATCTCGACGAACTGCGACGGGATCGCCTGCGAGCCTTGAAGCTGGATCTGGAGCGTCTCCGCCGCCGCGAAGAGCAGACAGGCGAGACCGGCGCGCGCGGGATCCCAACGGCCGAAGATGGTCGCGGCGAGCGCGATGAAGCCGCGTCCTGCCGTCATCCCGTCGGTGAACTGGTGCTGATCGAGCGCGAGGTACGCGCCGGCGAGCCCCGCCAGCACGCCGCCCATCACCGCTGCGAGATAGCGCACGCGCGCCACCGGCACGCCGACCGACTCGGCTGCCACTGGATGTTCGCCCACGGCGCGGATGCGGAGCCCGAAGGGGGTGCGATACAACAGCCACGACGTGAACGGTACGACGAGGATGCCGATCCACACGAGCGGATTGCGCGCGAGCGCGGCGAAGCCGGTACCGCTGCCCCCGACGTCGAATCCCATGACGCGCGGCGAGTTGGACGAGCTGTCGAAGAAGAGACGCAGGAAGAATCGAGTGAGCCCGATAGCCAACAGGTTGACCGCGATGCCGACGACCACCTGATCGGCGCGGAAGCGGATGGCGCTCACGGCGTACAGCAGCGCGAGCACCACACCGCCGAGCACCGCGGCGAGCACGCCCACCATCGGCGAGCCCGTCGCATATGTCGCGGCGACGGCGCAGAACGCACCGCCGAGCATGTAGCCCTCGAGCGCGAGCGCGATCAATCCAGCGCGCTCGCTCGCCACACCGCCGGCCGACGCGAGCAGATACGGAATCGCGATGCGTAGCGTCTGTGCGAGAAAGGCGAGCAGGATCATCGCTCGGCGCTCCGGCGTGCGCCGCGCAGCAGTCGCCGCACCTCGGGAACCGAAACGCTGACGGCGAGGATCACCACGGCCTGGAGCACGTCCACCATCTGCTTCGGCACGAGCGCGTTCACGGCCAGTCCGCCCTGCGAGAGCGTCGCGAACAACAGTGCTGCGATGATGATTCCTGCGGGGTGACTGCGCCCAACGAGTGCGACGGCGATGCCGAGGAATCCGGCACCCGTTGCGAATCCCTCCTCGTAGTAGTGCTTGTATCCGAGCACGTAGTTCAACCCGCCGATTCCCGCGATTGCGCCGGACATGGCCAGCGCGCGCCACGTCACGCCGGGAACGTCGACACCAGCATATTCCGCGGCCGGCGGCTGAAGTCCGACGGCGCGCAGCTCGAGGCCGGACCGCGTGCGGAACAGGTACCAGGCGAGCAGAATGGCCGCGGCAATTGCAAGCAGGATGGTCGCGTTGGCCGCCGAGCCGTGGAACGCAGGAACGAAGTCACCGAGGCGCGGTAGCACGCCGCTCTTGAGCTCGGGCGTATGCAGCGTGTCGGGGACGTGCACCTTGTTGCTCGCGACATAGTTCAACAGCGCGAGCACGATGAAGTTGAGCATGATCGTCACGATCACCTCGTGCGCACCGAACCTCGCCTTGAGCACACCGGGCACCGCGCCGACCACGCCACCACCCAACCCCGCCGCGAGGAGATACAGCGGCAGGCAGAGCAGGGAAGGAATTCCCGCCGGGATCAGCATACCCGCCAGCGCGGCGCAGAATCCGCCTGCGGCGAGCTGGCTCTCGGCGCCGATGTTGAACAATCCGGCTCGCAGGCCGAGACCAACGGCAAGTCCGGTAAAGGTCAACGTCGTCGCCTTGTACAGCACTTGCCCGAAACCGTACGCGTTGCCCCACGTTCCCTCGAGGAGGAGACGATACACGGCGCCGGGCGACTGCCCGAAGACGAGAATGAGCACGTCGCCGACCAGGGCGGCGAGCAGCAGCGCCACGAGCGGCGGCAGGATCGTTTCCTCGAGCGCGATGCGCCGTGTGTCACGCGGGCTCACGGCAGCGGGGGCCGGGGCGGGCGCCTCGCCCACCGGCTTGGTCGTCGGAGTCGGTGACGTCACGCCGCGCGCTCGGCGCCCGTCATGTACGGGCCAAGGACGTCCGGCGTCGCCTCGGAGCGCGGTAGCACGGCGACGAAGCGTCCGCCGTACATCACGGCCACTCGATCGGCCAGTGCGAGCACTTCGGCGAGATCCGCCGACACGAGCAGCACGGCTTTCCCCTGCTCGCGCGCCTCGCGCAACCGCGCATGAATGAACTCGATCGCGCCGACGTCGACGCCGCGTGTGGGCTGCGCAGCGAGCAGCAGCTTGAAATCACGCGACATCTCTCGTGCGACGACGACTTTCTGCTGGTTGCCGCCGGACAGCGCACGGGCCGGGAGCTCGGGATCGGCGGGGCGAATGTCGTACGCCGCGATGAGCGAGCGGGCGTGCTCCATGATGCGTGGCCGGTCCAATGTGACGCCGCGCATGAAGCGATGCTGCTGACCAAGGATCAGGTTCTCGGCCACGCGGTAGTCGAGGATGAGACCGCGCTCGTGGCGATCTTCCGGGATGTGCGAGACGCCCGCGTCGCCGCGCTCGCGCACCGTGCACGAGGCGAGATCCCGACCGGCGAGGTTGACCTGGCCCGCCGCCGGTCGCAGACCGGCGAGCGCTTCGACGAGCTCGGTCTGGCCATTACCTTCCACGCCGGCGACGCCGAGGATCTCGCCCGGCGCGATGCTGAAGCTCACCCGATCGACGACGACAGCGCGGCGCGCGCCGGCCACGGTGAGGTCGCGTACCTCGAGCAGCGGCGGCGCCGAAGCCGTCACACCTCCGTAGCTCGCGTCGAGCGCGAGGGCGACGTCGCGCCCCACCATCGCGCGCGCAATCGCCTGCGGCGTGGCGGTGCGCGTCGCCATGCGTGCGACCGTCTTGCCCTGACGCATGACGGTGATCGAGTCGCTCACCTCGATCACCTCGTCGAGCTTGTGCGTGATGAGCACGACCGTGCCCCCGGCGTCGCGCAGCGCGCGTAGCACCTGCCACAGCTCGCGCACTTCGGGCGGGGAGAGCACGGCGGTCGGTTCGTCGAGCACGAGAATCTTCGCGCCGCGATAGAGTGTCTTGAGAATCTCGACACGCTGCGCCTCGCCAACCGAAAGGTCGGCGACAAGCCTGTCCGGGGGGACGACGAGCCCGGTGTGCGCGCCGAGGTCGCGCACGACCTGCTCGGCTGCAGCGCGATCGAGCACAGGGCCGCGCGTGATCTCCGACCCGAGGACGACGTTCTCGGCGACGGTGAGCGTCGGAACGAGCATGAAGTGTTGGTGCACCATCCCGACGCCCGCAGCGATCGCGTCGGAGGTGCTCCATCCGGTCACGGCGCGCCCGTTCACTTCCATGGTGCCGGCGTCCGCGGCGTACATGCCGCTCAGAATGCGCATGAGCGTGGACTTGCCCGCACCGTTCTCGCCAACGAGCGCATGAATCTCTCTTGCGGCAACGTCGAGATCGGCGCCGCGGTTGGCGCGCACGGGGCCGAACGCTTTCTCGATGCCCCGAAGGCGGATGGCGGGAGTGGAGTCGGTCATCCGTTCATCGGTTCATCGGTTTTCGGCCGCTCGCACAAGTCCTTCATCGAGTACTGGGCACGATGATTCTACCTGCGATGATGTCCTCCTTGAGCTTCTCCAGCTTCGCGCGCGCGTCCGGCGGGATGAGCTTCGCGTTGTTGGCGTCGTACACGTAGCCGACGCCCCCCTCGG
Source organism: uncultured Gemmatimonadaceae bacterium (assembly GCA_964438255.1). Lineage (GTDB taxonomy): Bacteria > Gemmatimonadota > Gemmatimonadetes > Gemmatimonadales > Gemmatimonadaceae > AG11. The sequence goes on from CAYTKA010000012.1 coordinate 28,105, forward strand.
CAAGACCGTACTGGTAGATCCCACCCTTGAAGCGTCCTTCCTTCACGCGCCTGATCGCGTCATACACGGCGTTGTCCACGCCCTTCACCATCGACGTGAGCACGTAGCCCGGCGCCTCCTTGAACTGATCGGCATCGACGCCAATGGCGAGCTTCCCTGTCTGGCGTGCCGCTTCGAACACGCCGAGCCCGGTGGAGCCCGAGGCGTGAAAGATCACGTCGACCCCCTGCTGGTACTGGCTCAGCGCGAGCTCCTTGCCCTTGCCGGGATTCCGAAAGGCCTCCGGGGTAACGCCGGCATACTGCACGATCACGTCACAGTTAGGGCAGACCGCCTTCACTCCCGCCTTGTAGCCGGCCTCGAACTTGTGGATGAGGGGAAAGTTCATCCCGCCGACGAAGCCCACCTTCCTGGTCTTGCTGACGAGCGCGGCAAGTGCCCCGACGAGAAAGGAGCCTTGCTCCTCGCGAAACTTGAGTGCGGCGAGATTCGGCGGCGGTGGGATCGGCTTGCCGGTCTTATCCGTGACGACGGAGTAGTCGACGCCGGCGAACTTGGTGTTCGGGTATTCTCGGGCGAGCTGTGTGAGATCGTCGGTGAAGATGAATCCGACGCCGATCACGAGGTCCATCCCTTCGGCGGCCAGCAGCCGCAGTCCCGCTTCTCGATCGGACCCTTCGCCCGGCTCGATGAAGCGCACGCGCGCGTCGAGCTGTCGTTCCGCGCGCTCGGCACCGATGTACGCGCCGTCGTTGAACGATTTGTCACCGCGTCCGCCGAGGTCGAACACGACACCGACGTCGACCGCGTTCCCTGCGGGCGGCGTCGCGGCCCCGGAAGGACGCACGAACAGAAGCGCCACGTGCACCGCAAGGAGCGCGGCCACGAGGAGAAGAAGCTTGCGCATTTAACCAGGTCGGACGGTCGGACGATCAGACGACCTAACGGTCCTGCCGTCTCGGAAAAGTCGTTCGTCGCATGAGACCCGGCAAGGCACGCCACGTTTGCACCGTCGGGCTGTCAGACCGCCCGCCCGTCCGACTAGCTTTCTCCCATGCCCGACCGCATACGCACTCGCGTTCTCGTCGTCGGCAGCGGCGTGGCCGGACTGCACACGGCGTGGCGAGCGTCGCAGCACGGCGACGTTCTGCTTCTCACCAAGCGCTCGCTGTTCGACAGCGCGACGGCGTACGCGCAGGGCGGCATCGCCGCAGCGCTCGGCGCGGGTGATTCACCGGCGCTGCACCGCCAGGACACGCTCGCTGCCGGCGCGGCGCTGTGTGACGCTGCCGCCGTACAGGTCCTGGTCGAAGAGGGGCCGGCACGCGTCCGCGAGCTCCAGACCGCGGGCGCCCAGTTCGATCTGGATCCTTCGGGGGAGCTGCTGCTCGGCCGTGAGGCGGCGCACTCGACGAACCGTATCGTCCACGCGCACGGCGATCAGACGGGCGCCGAGGTGGCGCGGACGCTCATCGCCCGCGTCCGGGCGAGCGCGCGCGTTCGCGTGCTCGAGCGTGCGCGCGTGCTCGATCTGATCGTGTCGAACGGCGCCTGCATCGGCGTGCGCGCCAGCGTGGCAGGAACGGCAGCGGAGATCATCGCCGACGCCACTGTCCTGGCCACGGGAGGCTGCGGTCAGGTGTATCGCTACACGACGAATCCCGTCGTCGCGACGGGGGACGGGTTCGCGATCGCGCATCGTGCGGGCGTCACCCTCGCCGACATGGAGTTCGTGCAGTTCCATCCCACCGCGCTCGACACGCCGGAGAATCCACTCGCCCTCATCTCGGAGGCAGTGCGTGGCGAGGGCGCAGTGCTCGTGAACGAGCGCGGCGAGCGCTTCATGGCAAAAGCGCACAAGCTTGCCGAGCTCGCACCGCGTGACGTCGTGGCGCGGGCGATCTTCCGCGAGCAGAAGCAGAGCCGCACCTATCTCGACGCGCGCAGGCTCGGGCCGCGATTCGCGCAGCGCTTTCCAGGGATTTTCGCCCTCTGTACGGCGCGCGGCATCGATCCGCGCAAGGATCTCATCCCGGTCACTCCCGCCGCGCACTACATGATGGGAGGCGTGGCGACGGATCTGAACGGTCACTCGAGCCTGCCGCGCTTGTACGCCGTGGGTGAGGTGGCCCGCACCGGCGTACACGGTGCGAACCGGCTCGCATCCAACTCGCTGCTCGAGGGACTCGTGTTCGCGGAGCGGGTGGCGCGTGAGTTGGCTGGCGTGGAAGCGTTGGCTGTCGTTCCCGCACCGACGGCGTGGACCGTCCCGCCGTTCTCGGATCGCGGCGCGGCGCAGGTCGCGGCCGATCGCGTGCGCGAAGTGATGTGGCGGCACGCCGGGATCGCACGCACCGCCAAGGGGTTGCGCACGGCGATCGCGGAGCTGAGGGAGATCGAGGAGCGGCTGCCCTCGGGCGCGACGGAGGAGCTGAACCTGGTGCAGACGGCGCGACTGATCGCCGAGGCGGCGATGCGGCGGAAGGAATCACGCGGCGGGCACTATCGCTCCGATTTCCCGCGGGCCAAGGAGGCGTGGCGAGGTCGCCACATCGAGCTGTGAGGGAAGTGGGAGTTGGCAGTGCTGAGTGAAGGGCTGAGTGAACTGTCAGCGCGGCCGCGGCTGGCCAGGCGAAACTCCAACTCGGAACGCCCTTGACGGCTGGGTGCAGCACCCCTAGGATAACTACCATGCAGCGTCGCCCCGGGCTCAATCGCGCGAATAATCGCAACCGTCTCTCCGCACGGAGATCCGGCTAGCTCGCGCGCACCAAGCACTGCGTCGCAACGCCCGCCTGACTCCGATCCGGCGGGCGATTTTCGTTTCTCTTGGGGTGTAGGTCAATTGGCAGACCGCCCGGCTGTTACCCGGGAAGGTGCAGGTTCGAATCCTGCCGCCCCAGCTGTCAGTTCGCCGTTCGTAGTGATCGGTCGAGACCGAACGGTGCGCTCGAGCTGTGGCTCGAGTCTTTTGTGGCTCGAGCTCCTGGGTTGCAACTCGGCCTGGCCGCGCGGCTCAGAGTTCTGCGTCGTCACTCGACGCCGTTACAGCCACGACGCCCTCGGCTGCGCCCTCGGCCGCGCTCTTCTGCTCCAGGCGAGAGCGAAGGAAGGCGAGCACTTCCGCTTCGTGTTGGCGCAGCGACGGCCCGTGTGGCGACCGCTCCTGCCACGTCGGCGCGGGCGACGGGGGCAACACGCTCCCTTCCGCGTATGCCTCGAGCAGCGCCGGGTGGATGTAGTACTTGCGGCACACGCTGCGCGTGTTCCCGAGCCGTGACGACGTCTGATCGACCGCGCGCAGGATGTTCTTGGCTGCTTCCTTCTGCGTGCGCGCCGGGCCAAGGTCGCGCAACACCTGCGCGGCGATCATCGTGCCGGCCCATGTGCGGAAGTCCTTGGCCGTGACCTCTCGGCCGGAGACCTCGCGCAGGTACGCGTTCACGTCCTCCGCCTGCACCGACTGACGCTTTCCCGCATCGTCGACGTACTGGAACAGCTCCTGGCCGGGGAGCTCGCGACAACGCTGCACGATGCGTGCAATGCGCCGGTCGGTCACCGCCACGGCGTGCACGATGCCGCTCTTACCGCGGAAGTCGAAGCGCATCCTGGAGCCGTCCACCTGCACGTGGCGGTTGCGCAGCGTCGTCAGACCGAACGACTTGTTCGCCCTCGCGTACTCCTGTGTGCCGACGCGAATGAGGGTGCGCTCGAGCAGCCATACGAGCGTGGCCATCACCTTCTCGCGGGGGAGGCCCGGCTTGGCGACGTCACGCTCGATACCCTCTCGGATCAACTGGATGACGTCGCTCAGCGCCATCATCCGGTCGAACTTCACGCCGTCGCGATGCTGCCGGAAGCTCGGATGATAGCGGTACTGTTTGCGGCCGCGCGCATCACGCGCTGTGACCTGGAGGTGCCCGTCGGGGCTCGGACAGATCCATACCTCGGTCCATGCCGGCGGAATGACGAGTGAGCGAAAGCGCCGCAGCATGGCGCGGTCGCGAATGACGTTGCCGTCCGGATCGGCGTACGTGAACCCGCGGCCGCGACGCTTCCGCCGGATGCCTGGCATGGCGTCCGACACATACAGCAAGCCCGCGGCTTCTGCGGAGCTGACGTATTCGGGATCGGCAGGTTGAGCCACGTAATCATCCTCGGGCGTGGCGACGTCGCCACCGTCCGGCGCGGACCCCCTCCGGCCGGCCTCAGCCGAATGACGGCGAAGCGAGCCCCACCGCAACGACAACCCGAACATATGCCGAAGAACCGGCCCCTGCCGCGCACCGCGCTCGGGCACTCGTCTGCTATGTTCTCCGCATGCCTGCTCCCCATTCGTCATTCGGTCCGCGCCGCGCCTTTGCGTGGGGACTCGTCGTCATCGGGCTCGTCCTCGTCCTCGCGTTCGGGGTCGCCGTGGTGCGTCGCGCCACGGGCGCTCTGGGGACCCTGGGCAAGCCGGCGGAGCCGGTCATCACGCAGCAGATCGTGGTCGAGCGGCTGCGCGACGTCGCCAAGCTGGTGGCCACGGAGATGACGCTGCGCGACGTCGTCATCTACGAGCAGACGCGATTCGCGTCGACCAAGAAGGTGCTGCTGGTCGTCACGGGCCGGGTGGCGGCTGGGATCAACCTCGAGCACGGCGCCGACGTGCAGATCGACTCCTCTGCGAAGCGGATCACCATCGTCCTCCCCCCCGCGGAGATCGTCAGCGTCGACGTGCTGAACGTGACCACCTACGACGAGCGCGCCGGACTGTGGAACCCCTTCCAGCCCGAGGACCGCGATCTGATCCAGAAGCGCATCCGCGGCCAGCTCATCGCCGCCGCGCGGCAGTCGGGGATTCTGCCGCACGCCGATCAGAGTGCTGCCCGGGTGCTCACGGAGCTCCTCGGCCGCGACGGCTACACGGTGGAGATTCGCCGGCCGGCGAGCGAGCGACCGTTGGGGGGGTAGGCCGAGCGGTCGCCGCCGCGTCTGGCGTGCGTCCTGCCACCTGACCAACTTCCCTGTCTCGGGCGGCGGCCGTGGCACCACTGCGGCGCCCGCGACACCTGTAGGAGCCCCTTGTGAGAATTCTTGTCGCCGACGACGACCGCGTGATGTCTCAGCTCATCTGCCGCATCGTGCGCGAGGGACGGCATCTGCCCATCGCCGCGTTCGACGCCATGCAGACGCTGATGTTCGCCATGCGGCCACCGGCGCCAGGGCTGATCATCCTCGATCTCAACATGCCGGGCGGCACCGGCATCGAGGCGCTGAAGAAGCTCAAGCTGTCGGCCAAGACGTCACAGATTCCCGTGATCGTGCTGAGCGGCAACACCGACGCGGACACGCCGAAGCAGGTGAGGGACCTCGGCGCCGAGGAATTTCTCTCCAAGCCGATCGACCCGGAACGGCTGCTCGATGCCATCACGCGCGCGATGGCGGCGTCGAGCGCATGACGTCGTTCACGGCGTCGGTCGCGCACCGTTAGGTTGAGCGGATGGCGATGTCCGAGACCCAGATCAGATCCCGCGAGGAGCTGATCGCCGATCTTCAGGGCGAGATCAAGGCGCTCGCCCGCGAACGCAACGCGGTCGTTCTCGCGCACAACTACGAGCGTCCCGAGGTGCAGGACGTCGCTGATTTCGTCGGCGACTCGCTCGGGCTCTCGCGCGAGGCGGCCAAGACCCGGGCCGACGTCATCGTATTCTGCGGCGTCCACTTCATGGCCGAAACGGCCGCCGTGCTCTCGCCGCACAAGACCGTCCTCCTTCCCGATCTCGCCGCCGGCTGCTCACTGGCCTCGATGATCGACGCCGAGCAGCTTCGCGCCTGGAAGCAGGAGCACCCCGGCGCGGTCGTCGTGTCGTACGTCAACACGACCGCCGAGGTGAAGGCGGAGAGCGACTATTGCTGCACGTCGGGGAACGCGCTGGAAGTGGTGAATGCGATCCCGGCCGACACCGAGATCCTGTTCTGTCCCGACATGTTCCTCGGCGCGCACGTGCAGCGGATATCGGGGCGCGAGAACATGCGCATCTGGATGGGCGAGTGTCATGTGCACGCGGGGATCGACCCCGAGGACATCCGCCTCACGCGCGCACAACATCCGGGAGCGGAGTTCCTCATCCATCCCGAGTGTGGCTGCTCCACCAGCGTGCTGGAAGCAATGTCGGCGGGCGCGGTGGATCCGGAGGGAGTGCAGATTCTCTCCACCGAGGGGATGATCAAGCGGCCCGCGCTCTCCGATGCCGACGAATTCATCGTCGCGACCGAGGTGGGCATTCTCCATCGCCTGCGGCGCGAGAATCCGTCGAAGCGGTTCGTCGCGGCGAACGAGCGCGCGGTGTGTGCGTACATGAAGGTCACGACGCTGCCGAAGGTGAAGCGTGCGCTGGAGCGGATGGAGCACCGCATCACGGTGCCGGCGTCCGTGGCGGACCGCGCGCGGCGCGCCATCGAGCGGATGGTTGCCATAGGGGGCACGCAGCCGTTGAGCCCCGTGCCAGCGACGACGGTGGACCCCGGCGAGTAGCGCGCCGCACGCGGGAGGGAAAGTGGACCAGGAGCGTCATCAGCCCGAGCGCCGTCGTGCGCCCCGTACGATCACTCCGCTCAGCACCCCGGCCATCGGTGGCGTCGGGCTCCTGCGCTTTCCGTACAGCCACGACGAGCTGCACGAAATCGTCAGGGCGGCGCTCGAGGAGGACGGCGCGTTCAACGACCTGACGACGATCGCCACCGTCGTCTCGGACCGGCACGCACGCGGCCGGCTCGTCGCCCGGCAGAGCGGCGTCGTGTGCGGCGTACCGATCGCCGTGGAGGCCTTCTGCTCGCTCGATCCGAAGGTGACGATTCGCGTCGACCAGGAGGACGGTGCGCGCGTCAATCCGGGTGACTCCATTCTCTATCTCTCCGGCCACGCACGCGCGCTGCTTGCCGCGGAGCGCGTGGCGCTCAACTTTATGCAGCGGCTGTCGGGAGTGACCTCGCTCACGGCGAAGTATGTGGACGCCGTCCGTGGCACGCGGGCCAAAATCCTCGACACGCGAAAGACGACGCCAGGCTGGCGGCTGCTGGAGAAGTACGCCGTGCGCGCCGGAGGGGGTACCAATCACCGGCTCAATCTCTCGACGGCGGTCCTGATCAAGGACAATCATCTCGCCGCCGTCGACAACGACGTCAACGTCGCCGTCAAACGGGCGCGCGATCTGGCCCCGGCGGGGACGAAGGTGGAGGTGGAGTGCGATCGTATCGAGCAGGTGCAGGCGGCGGTGGACGCGGGTGCCGACATCATCCTGCTCGACAACATGACGCCGTCGCAGATGGCCGAGTCCGTCCGCCTCGTCAAAGGACGCGCGATCACCGAAGCGTCCGGCGGGGTGAACCTCGACACGGTCCGTCGCATTGCTGAAACTGGGGTGGACTGGATTTCTGTCGGTGCGCTGACGCACTCGGCCCCCGCATTGGACCTCGCGCTCGACTTCGAGTAGCGTCGTTCGTCATCTCAGCCCAGTGCTCTCGTGCCCACCCACGACCACGCGGGTGACATGCGCGGTACACCGCTCTGGGACACCGGGCCGGTGCCCGCGCTGCCGCGCCTCGAGCACGTCGAGCACGCCGACGTCTGCGTCGTCGGGCTTGGCGGCTCGGGGCTCACGTGCACGCGCGAGCTGCTCCGGCTCGGGATGAAGGTCGCCGGCGTGGAAGCCGGACGCGTGGGTGGGGGCGCCGCAGGCCGCAACGGGGGATTCCTTCTCGCCGGCCTGGCGCTGTTTCATCACAATGCCGTGGAACACTACGGGCGCGATCGTGCGCGCACCCTGTACGCGCTGACGCTCGACGAGCTCGATCGCATCGAGGCGGAAGTGCCGAGGCTCGTCTCGCGCCCGGGTTCGCTGCGAATTGCCGAGTCCGACGAGGAGCTGGCGGACTGCGAGGCGCAGTTCGTCGCGATGCACGCCGACGATCTGCCGGTTGCGCACTACGCGGGGGACGAAGGACGCGGGCTGCTCATCCCGAGCGACGGCACCTTCCAGCCCCTCGCGCGCTGCCGAGCGCTTGCCGCGATGGCCGTGAGCGAAGGGGGCGCCCTGTTCGAGCGCTCGCCCGTCACGCGCATCGACGACCACCGGGTACAGACGGAGCGCGGGACGGTGCACGCGACGCACGTCGTCGTTGCCGTGGACGGCGGTCTCGACCGCCTGCTGCCGGAGCTCGCGGGACGCGTCCGCTCGGCACGCCTGCAGATGCTTGCCACCGAGCCGACGACCGAGATTCACCTGCCGCGCCCCGTCTACGCGCGCTGGGGCTACGACTACTGGCAACAGCGCCCCGGCGGGGCGATCGCCCTCGGGGGTGCGCGCGACATCGGCGGCGAGAGCGAATGGACGGCGAACGCGACGCCGACCGCCGCCGTCCAGGAAGTGCTCGAGCGCCGCCTGCGCGAACGGCTGGACGTGTCGGCGCCGATCACGCACCGTTGGGCGGCGACGGTGAGCTACACCGCCGATTATCTCCCCGTGGCGGAAGAGGTTCGGCCGCGGGTGTGGGCGCTGGGCGGATACTGCGGCACGGGCAACGTGATCGGTGCGCTGCTCGGTCGCGGGCTCGCACGCTGGCTCGCCGCCGGTGACGACACCCTGATACGGCCGTTCCGCGCGTGATGGGCTAAATTCCGGTCATGCTCGAGGCGACGGTGCCGGTGAAGAGCGCGACCGCGACGACGGAGTCGCGGGCTACCAGAGCGAGGCTGGCGGCGATGGCGGAGCGCGTGCTTCGCGTCCCGCTGCTCGGCAAGCTCGCGGGCGCGAACCTGTTGATCGTCCTCGCCGCGGTCGTCGGGATGGCTGTCGAGCGGCAGCTCAATCTTCCCGGCAGCGTCGTCTCGATCCTCGGCATCGCGCTCGGCCTGAGCCTGATCGTGAATCTCGTGCTCGTGTACGTTGCCCTCCGTCCGCTGAAGGATCTGGAGACGGCTGCTGCGCGGGTGTCGGCGGGCGACATGGCGGCGCGCGTTGCGCCGAGCACGCTCGCCGACCGCGACATGGCCCGCGTCGGGCTCACGCTCAACGCGCTGCTCGACAGGCTCATCGAGGACCGGGCACGCGTGCGGCGCCTGGCCGCCCAGGTGATCAGCGCGCAGGACGAGGAGCGAGCCCGGGTCGCGCGTGAGCTCCACGACTCCACGGCGCAGATTCTCACCGCGGTGATCCTGCAGCTCGGCGCAGCGGCGCACGAGAGCAGCTCGGCGCCACTCGACGCCCGGCTCGCGACGCTCCGCGAGCTCGCGGCGGAGGCGCTCGAGGAGGTGCGCTCGCTGTCCCACACCATGCACCCCCGCGTGCTCGACGACCTTGGCCTTGCCGCCGCGCTGGAGTGGCTGGCGCGACAGGCGAGCACGCAGGACAAGCTCGACGTACACGTGGCCGTGGACGAGCAGGATCCACCCATTCCGGCGCCGCTGGCATCTGTACTGTATCGCGTTGCACAGGAAGCACTGCGCAACGCGGCGCGACACGCCCAGGCGCGCCACGTCGACGTCCGACTCGAGCGTATTGCCGGTGGTGCCACGCTGGAAGTCTCGGACGACGGCCGCGGCTTCGACGTGAAGCGCGCCGAGGAGCGGCGGCCCGGGATGGGGCTCTTCAGCATGCGCGAGCGCGTCGCCCTGGTGAATGGGCGACTCGTCGTGACCAGTGCGCCGGGTCGCGGAACGCGCATCGTGGCGACGGTGCCACTGACCAACTGAGGGAAGCCATGACGATACGAGTTGTGCTGGTGGACGATCATGCGATCGTACGAACGGGGCTCAAGGCGGTGCTGGGCGCAGCGCCTGACATCGAGGTGGTCGGTGAGGCGTCGGGGGGCGCGGACGCGGTGTCGCTGCTCGCGCACACGCCGGCGGACGTCGTCGTGATGGACATCTCGATGGCCGACGGCGACGGCATCGCAGCGACGCGATCGATCGTCGCCGCCGGAGCGGGCGCGCCGCGCATTCTCGTGCTTACGATGCACGCGGAGGAGGCATACCTCGAGCCCGTGCTGGAAGCGGGGGCGTCGGGCTATCTGGTCAAGAGCACGGCCGATCGCGAGCTGGTGGAGGCGGTGCGCGCCGTGGCGCGCGGCGAGGTGTACGTGCAGCCGTCGGCCGCGCGCGTGCTCGCACAAGGCGCGCGGCGGCGTGAGGAGCATGCATCGGACCGAGCACGCTTCGAGCGGCTCACGGATCGCGAGCGCGAGGTGATGCAGCTCATCGCCGAGGGCTACACGGCACCCGAGATCGGCGAGCGGCTGGCGATCAGCCCGAAGACGGTGGACACGTACAAGCAGCGCGTCAACGACAAGCTCGGGCTGACCCACCGCGCCGACTACGTCAAGCTCGCGCTCAAGCTGGGACTGCTGCAGACGCCGGCGACCTGACGCCGGACGGCATGCGCGCGTCGTCGCGCGGCGCACCGCGCAGGCCGGGCAGCACCTCCTTCGCGTCGAGGAAGGGCATCATGCGTCGGATCTGGCGCCCGACCGTCTCGATCTGCTGCGCCGACTCGGCCCCGCGCTTCGCCGTGAAGGCGGGACGACCCGCGCGGTTCTCGTCGATCCAGCGGCGCGCGAACGAGCCGTCCCGTACCTCGTCGAGCAGGGCCTGCATCGCCTTGCGCGTCTCGGTCGTGACGATCCGTTCGCCCGCGAGATAGTCGCCGTACTCCGCGGTGTCGGACACCGAGTGGCGCATGTAGTTCAAGCCGCCGCGATACATGAGGTCGACGATCAGCTTGAGCTCGTGCAGGCACTCGAAGTACGCGATCTCCGGCTGATAGCCGTTGGCGACGAGCGTCTCGAAGCCGGCCTTCACCAGCGCGGATGCGCCACCGCACAGGACCGCCTGCTCGCCGAAGAGGTCCGTCTCGGTCTCCTCGGCGAAGGTCGTGCGCAGCACGCCGGCGCGAGTGCACCCGACCGCCTTCGCGTACGCGAGGGCGTCGTCGAGCGCATGGCCGGACCTGTCCTGATGTACCGCGACGAGTCCCGGCACGCCGGCCCCGTCCTGGAACAGCTCGCGCACGCGGTGGCCCGGCGCCTTCGGCGCGACGAGCACGACGTCGATGTCGGGGTCCGGGACGATCTCACCGAAGCGGATGTTGAAGCCGTGGGCGAACAGCAGCGTCTCGCAGGCACCGAGATGCGGCGCGATGGAGTCCTCGTACACCGCGCGCTGAGTATGATCGGGCGTCAGAATGACGACAAAGTCCGCTTCGCGCGCCGCCTCTGCCGGTGTGACGACGCGCAGTCCCGCCGCCTCGGCGGCAGGGCGGCTCTGCGAGCTCGTCGGCAGCCCGACGCGAACGTCCACCCCCGAATCATGCAGATTCAGCGCGTGTGCGTGGCCCTGGCTGCCGTAGCCGATGATCGCCACGCGGCGTCCGGTGAGGCGGGTGAGATCGGCGTCGGTGTCGTAGTAGAGCGTGGTCATCGGGCAGGCTCCGGTTCGGTGGCGAGAGGGGATTGAGAGACGGAGAGAACGTCGACGAGACGTGCGAGCTGCTGCACGACCTGGTGCACCTCCGCCGCTTCGACGACGAGCACCATGTGGCTCGTACCCGGTCTGGCGGCGGTGCTCACCATGAGGCTCGACACGTTGTAGTCGCGCCGGCGGATCAACCCGATGGCGCGATAGAGCGCGCCGGGGCGGTCGCGCAATTGGACCACGACGGTGTGCCGGCGTGGAGGTGTGATGTCGGAGGCGGCCGGGGTGGGCATGGATGTCACGTGCTCCCCACGAGCATCTCTCCGATGCTCTTCCCCTGCGGCACGATTGGGAAGACGTTCGCTTCGCGCTCGACACGGAAATCGATCACCACCGGTCCGTCGTGATCCCACGCGTCGTCGATCGCTGCCGCCGCGTCGCCCGCGCCGTCCACCGTGATGCCCCGGACGCCGTACGCCTCGGCGAGGCGCGCGAAATCCGGTCCGCTGAGCGGTGTACCGCTGTACCGGCGCCCCTCGAAGAGCTGCTGCCACTGCCGCACCATGCCGAGGTAGCCGTTGTTCACGATCGCGATCTTGACGTTCGTGATCCCTTCCTGCTGCATCGTCGCGAGCTCCTGGTTCGTCATCTGGAAGCCCCCGTCGCCGACGACGACCCAGATCGTCTCGTTAGGGCAGGCGAGCGCCGCGCCGAGTGCTGCGGGCACCGCGAAGCCCATCGTGCCGGCGCCCCCGCTCGTGATGTGTGTGCGCGGGTCGCGCCATTCGAGCAGCTGCGCGGCCCACATCTGGTGCTGGCCCACGTCGGTCACCACGCGCGAGGGACCGCGCTCACGCCGCGCGAGGTTCAGCGCGTCGCAGACGTCGTGCGGCTGCAGCCCCACCCCATCGGCACGCCGCCGATACGCCTGCCGCGGCTCGAAGCGCGCGCGCAGCGCGTGCACTTCCTCGAGCCACCGCGCGCGACGCTCGTACGTCGCGTCGCAGAGGGGCGCCTGCGTCAGGAGCGCCGCCAGCGCGTGCCGTGCGTCGCCGACGACGCGGACCGCCACGGGCACCAGCTTCCCGATCTCCGACGGGTCCACGTCCACGTGAATGATCGACGCGTGCGGCGCGAAGGTGGACGCCTTGCCGGTCACCCGATCGTCGAACCGGCTGCCGACGTTGAGCAGCGCGTCGCACCGCTGGATCGCGCGGTTCACGTGCACCCAGCCGTGCATGCCGGGCATGCCGAGGCTCAACGGATGGTCCTGGGGAAACGCCCCGAGCCCGTGCAGCGTGGTGACGACCGGGATGCCGGTGCGCTCCGCAAAGGCGAGCAGCTCCGCATGCGCACCCGCCTGGATGACGCCATTACCGGCGAGAATGAGCGGACGCGCAGCGCCTGCGAGCAGCCGGGTTGCCGCGTCGATGGCGTCCGGATCGACGTCATGTGCCCGGTGGTCGGCGTATCCGTCGAGGTCGAGCGCCACGTCCCACTGCGGCGCCACGCGCGCCTGCTGCGCGTCCTTCGTGACATCCACCAGCACGGGCCCGGGCCGGCCCGTCGAGGCGAGGTGGAACGCCTCGGCGATCACGCGCGGGATGTCGCGTGCGTCGCGCACGAGGTAGCTGTGTTTCGTGATCGGTACCGTGATGCCGATGATGTCCGTCTCCTGAAACGCGTCCGTGCCGAGGAGCGCGCTCGGGACCTGTCCCGTGATCGCCACGAGCGGTGTGGAATCCATCCACGCATCGGCGATCGGGGTCACGAGATTCGTCGCGCCGGGACCGCTGGTGGCGACGCACACGCCGACGCGGCCACTCGCCCGCGCGTAGCCTTCCGCGGCGTGACCGGCGCCCTGCTCGTGGCGGCAGAGGACGTGACGCATCCGGTCCTCATACTCCGGCAGCGCGTGGTAGAAGGGCATGATCGCGCCACCGGGAATGCCGAAGATCACCTCGACGCCCTGGCGGATGAGCGCCTCGCAGAGAATCTGTGCGCCGGTGCGCGTCCCGTCGGCGCTCATGAGAGCACCGCCTCGGCACGCCGCGGCGCCGGGAGCGACGCCGGTGCGACGAGCACCGCGCCGGTGTTCGCGCTGGTGACGAGCGCCGCGTAGCGCGCGAGCCAACCGCGCGCGCGCGGCCGTGCGGGTCGCTCCCACTCCAGGGCGCGCGACTCCAGCGCGTCCTCGCTCAGCTCGACGTCGATCCTCCGTGCGGCGAGGTCGATCGCGATGACGTCGCCATCACGCAGCAGCGCGATCGGTCCGCCCTCCGCCGCTTCGGGGGAGACGTGGCCGATGCACAGCCCGCGCGTCCCGCCGGAGAAGCGGCCGTCGGTGATCAGCGCCACCGACTCGCCGATCGGCATCCCCTTGAGGAGGCTGGTGAGCGCGAGCATCTCGCGCATCCCCGGCCCGCCGCGTGGTCCCTCGTTGCGCACGACGATCACGTCGCCGGCGCGGATCTCGTCGTCCATCACGGCGGCATGCGCTGCCTCCTCACCGTCGAAGACGCGCGCCGGGCCACGGAATGTCATCTCGTGCTGTCCCACCGCGCCCACCTTGACCACTGCGCCATGCGGAGCGAGCGATCCGAAGAGCACGGCGAGCGCGCCGCGCGGCGAATGCGGCCGATCGATCGGGCGAATGCAGTCGGGGTTCGTGTTGGTGACGCCGGCGAGCGACTCGCCGAGCGTGGCACCCATCACCGTCGGGGCGTCGAGGTGCAGGATGCCCGGCTGCCTCGCGAGCTCGGCGAGGATGGCGGGAACCCCGCCCGCCGCATGGACGTCCTGCATGTGCCATTGCCGATCACCGTCCCACGCCGGCGAGACCCGGGCCAGATGCGGCGTGCGCTCGGCCACTTCGTTGAAGCGCGCGAGCGGATACTCCACCTCCGCCTCGTGTGCGAGGGCGAGCACGTGCAGCACCGTGTTGGTCGATCCACCCATCGCCACGTCGAGCGCCACTGCGTTATCGATCGACGCAGGCGTCACGATGTCGCGGAAGCAGACGTCGTCGCGCACGAGGCGCATGAGCGTCTCCGCGGCGCGCCGGGCGAGCGCCGTGCGCTCCGGGGAGACGGCGAGGATCGACCCGTTGCCGGGGAGCGCGAGACCGATCGCCTCGCAGAGACAGTTCATCGAGTTCGCGGTGAACATGCCGCTGCAGCTTCCGCACGTCGGGCACGCGTTCACCTCCAGCTCGAGCAGGCGCGCGTCGTCGATCGCGCCTGAGGTGCGCGCACCCACTCCCTCGAACACGGAGATCAGGTCGATCGTTCTGCCGCGCGCATCGAGCCCGGCCGCCATCGGGCCGCCCGAGACGAACACCGTCGGGACGTTGGCGCGCGCCGCGCCCATCAGCATGCCCGGGGTGATCTTGTCGCAGTTCGGGATGCAGATGAGCGCGTCGAAGCAGTGGGCGCGCACCATCGTCTCCACGGCGTCGGCGATGAGCTCGCGCGAGGGGAGGGAGTAGTGCATGCCGTCGTGCCCCATCACGATCCCGTCGTCGACGCCGATCGTGTTGAACTCGAACGGCACCCCGCCGGCGGCGCGCACCGCATCCTTCACCGTTTTGCCGAACGACTGGAGGTGCACGTGGCCCGGTACGATGTCCACGTACGAGTTGCACACCGCGACGAACGGCTTGTCCCAGTCGCTGGACTCGCGGAGTTGCCCCGTGGCGCGCAGCAGGCTGCGATGAGGAGCGCGCGCGATGCCGCGCTTGATGGTGTCCGAACGCATGTCGCCTCTCGAAAGGATGAAAAAGCGACCGCGGCCCCATCCGGTGAGAGGGCCGCGGTCGTCGTTCGAGAAGCGCGCGATCCCTCACCGTGTCGGGAGGGATCGCGGTCGAGTCGTCTACGCCGCCGTACCCTCTCGCATGCCAAGAAGCTCCGTAATCGATACGGAGACGACGAGGGTAAGCGAAATGAGCGCGCGCGACGGGGAGATCACTGAGTCATCGGTTCGTTGTGTGTTCCGGACATCTTAGAGCGAACGTCGGCTCCGATGCAAGGGGTGGTGTTTGTAGCCTGCCTGTACAAAAGCCGGGGCGGATGCACGGAAAACGGTGGACATCCTCACAGGTCCGCGCAGCTCTTCACGATCGCTCCGCAGCTCCTGCACAGCAGCTTGCAGTTGCGCCACCACAGATCGGGGGAGCCGCACAGGTCGCACGTCTCCGCCGGCGCCTCGCTCCGTGTCTCGCCGCGCGGAGCTCCGCCATCTGCCGAGGACAGCCCGTGGCGACCAGGCACCAGGCGGCCACCCTCCCCTGTCCGCCGCTCATCGCCCACCGTCATGATCTGAACATGGCGACGCCTCGTGGCGAGGCAAGAGCGTGACCCGCCCCACTTGCATGCGACGCGTCGATGGAGGACGTTCTCCCCACGAACTCTATGACGCATACTCCACTGACACTCACCGCCCTTCCCGGCGCGATGGTGCGCCGCGAGGACGTTCCGCTCCACGAGGACGTCCGCTGGCTGGCTGCCTCACTCGGCCGCGTCATTCGCCGCCTCGAGGGCGACGAAGCCTTCGGCACGATCGAGACACTGCGGCGCGCGTGTCGGGCGCGCCGGCACGGCGATCCCGGCGCCGCATCGCTCGACCAACTGCTCGCGCAGGTCGAGGGACTGTCGCTCGACCTGAGCGCGATCACCGCACGCGCATTCACGCTCTTCTTCCTGCTCATCAACACCGCCGAGCAGGTGCACCGCGTGCGTCGCTCCCGCGCCTACCGCACGCGTGACAACGCGGAGCCGCAGTTGGCGTCGGCGCGGTGGACCATGCAGCGCCTTCACAGCGAGGGCCACACCGCGGCCGACGTCGAGCGCGCCATGCTCGGCCTCGACGTCCGCCCCGTCCTCACTGCGCATCCCACTGAGTCGACCCGCCGCACGCTCCTCGCGCTTCAGGCACGCGTCGCCGATCTGCTGCTCGCGCGCGAGAATGCTCCCACCTCCGAGCGCCGCGTCGTCGAGGAGTCGCTCGACGGCGAGGTCGAGCTGTTGTGGGTGACGGCCGAGGTACGCCGCGACCGTCCCTCGGTGCGCGACGAGGTGAGCACGGTGCTCTGGTATCTCGAGACGCGCCTGCTCGACGCCGGCGCGCGCGCGCGCGATGCGCTGCTGCGCGCGTTCGAGGAGGAGTTCGGGAAGACCTCGGACGCCCTTCAGCGCATCGTTCCGCTACGCATGGGCAACTGGGTCGGCGGCGATCGCGACGGTAATCCCTTTGTCACGCCCGACGTCACGATCGCCACCGCGCGCCGCGCGAGCTACACGATCCTCGCTCGGTACCGCGCCGCGCTCGAGGATCTGATCGAGCGACTGTCGGTGTCGGCGCAGATTGCCCCGCCGTCGACCGAGCTGCGTGCATCGATGGAGCAGGACCGGGAGTTGATGCCCGATGTCTGGGAGGCGAACAAGCGCCGCAATGCGAATGAGCCGCTCCGACTCAAGCTCAGCTTCATGGCGGAGCGCATCGAGGCGACGCGCCGCCTCACTGCCGCCCGCGACGCGGGCCGCCTGGCCGACGACCCGGCGGCGTACCGCTCGGCCGACGCCTTGGAACGCGATCTTCTCCTCGTCCGCGAAGCCGTCCTCTCCGCTGGTGCCGAGCACGCCTCGCGCACCACCGTCGATCCGCTGCTCGCGATGGTGCGGGCGCACGGGCTCCACGGATATCTGATGGACGTACGCGAGCACGCCGACGTACATGCCGCCGCGCTCGCCGACATCGCCACGCAGCTCGGCGTCGCGCCATTTGACGGCGAGGTGCTGCGGCGCGAGCTGATGGGACGACGCCCCCTCGGCGGTCCGCATACCACCTTTGCCGAATCGACGACGCGCGTGCTCGATACCTTCCGTGCCGTGCGCACCGTGCAGGAGGAGTTCGGCGAGAGTGCAGCGAGCACGTACATCGTGTCGATGACCACGACCGCCGAGGATCTTCTCCGCGTGCTCGTGCTCGGCCGCGAAGCGGGGCTGGTCGATCTCGCCGCCGAACCGCCCGTCTCTTCGCTCGACGTCGTGCCGCTGTTCGAGACCCTGGACGACCTCGAACACGCACCGGCCGTCATGCGCTCGCTGTTGACCGATCGCGTGTACCGCCGGCAGCTCGCCGCGCGCGGCAACCGGCAGGAGGTGATGATCGGCTACTCCGATTCGGGGAAGGACGCCGGGATCCTCGCCTCGTCGTGGGCGCTCTACCAGGGGCAGGAAGCTCTGGCGTCGCTCTTCAGGGAGGCCGGCGTCGAGCTGCGGCTCTTTCACGGCCGCGGCGGGAGCGTGGGACGCGGCGGCGGGTCACCGGTGTCACGCGCCCTGGCCGCGCTGCCCCCCGGCACCGTGAATGGCCGACTCAAGATCACCGAGCAGGGAGAGATCATCTCGCAGCAGTTCGGGCTCCTGCCCGTGGCCGAGCGCACACTCGAGGTGACGTTGTCCGGTGCGTTGATGCAGGAGTTCCCCACGTGGCCCGACGAGATCGGCGCCGACGAGATGAACGAGTTCCGGCGCACGATGGGCGCGCTCGCGTCGCGCGGACTGTCGGTGTATCGCGACCTCGTGCACGAGCACGACGCACTGTTCACGCTCTTTCGCGTCGCCACGCCGATCGACGAGCTGGCCGACGCGCGGTTCGGGTCGCGCCCCGCGTTCCGGCCCGGTGCGGCGAAAGGGATCTCGGGAATCCGCGCGATCCCGTGGGGATTCGGCTGGACACAGATCCGCCTCATGCTGACGGGGTGGCTCGGTGCCGGCACGGCGCTGAGCGAGGCGATCGCCGCGCCCCAGGGACTCGACACGCTGCGGCACATGGCGCGGCGGTGGCCGTTCTTCGACGATCTCCTCGGCAAGATCGAGATGGTGTGCGCCAAGACCGATCTCGACATCGCGCGGACGTACGTGCGGCAGCTCGGCGGCAACATGGATCTTCTCGCGCGGCTCGAAGAGGAGTTCGGCCGCACCGTGGACGCGCTCCTGCGCATTCGAGATAGCGAGCACCTGCTGCGCGAGACGCCCGTGCTCCAGTCGGCGATCGCGCTGCGGAACCCGTACGTCGATCCGCTCTCGCTCCTCCAGATCGCGCTGCTGCGCCGCAAGCGCGCGTTGCCGGCGAGTGATGCGGAGGGACGGGCGCGCGTCGACGCCGTGCTGGCGACGACGCTGAGTGGCATCGCGCAGGGGCTGCGCAACACCGGATGACGACGTGACGACGGACGCACCGCACGCACTCGAAGTCGGGCTCGTAGGATATGGGCTCGGCGGGGCCAGCTTTCACGCACCGCTCATCGCCGCAACGCCGGGGCTCCGCCTCGCCGCGATCGTCACGCGCGACGCCACCCGCCGCCGCGAGGCGAGTCAGCGCTATCGGGACGCGCGGCTCGTGGGCGCGATCGATGCGCTCTGGTCGCTCGAGCCGCGATTGGATCTCGTCGTCGTCACGACACCGAATGATACGCACGCTCCCTTCGCACGCGCCGCACTCGAGCACGGCGCGCACGTCGTCGTGGACAAGCCGTTCGCCGCGACGGCGGCCGAAGCGCGCGAGATCGCCGCGCTCGCCGCGCGCGTACGGCGTCTGGCGGTTCCCTTTCAGAACCGACGGTGGGATGGCGATTTCCTCACGGTGCAACGCCTGCGGCGCGACGGAGCGTTCGGCGACATTCTGCGCTTCGAGTCGCGCTTCGAGCGCTGGCGGGCGACACCCAAGCCGCGGTGGGCGGCGCCGGATGCCGTCGCGCGCGCCGAGGGGATCGTCTACGATCTCGGCAGTCACTTGATCGATCAAGCCCTCGTGCTGTTCGGCGCGCCCGAGCAGGTGTATGCCGAGCTGGATCGCCGGCATCCCGAGATGCACGCCGAGGACGAGGCGTTCATCTCGCTCCTGCACGCCGGCGGCGTGCGCAGCCACCTGTCCATGAGCACCGCGGCCGCGCAGCCCGCCGCTCGCATGAGCGTGTGGGGGACGCGCGGCGCGTACCTGAAGTACGGGCTCGACGTGCAGGAGGAGGCACTGCGCGCCGGCGCGGTCCCGGGCGGCGAAGGCTGGGGCGTCGAAGAGCGGGAGCGTTGGGGCTGGTTCGGCCTGGCCGACGAACGACGTCATGAGCCGACGGAGCCCGGCGCATATCCGGCGTTCTATGCCGCAGTCGAGCGCGCGATCCGTCTCGGCAGCGCACCGCCGGTGCGAGTGGACGAAGCAGTGGCGACGCTCGAGGTGATCGAGGCGACGTTTCGGTCCGCGCAGACGAGACAGGTGGTACGCCTGTAATCCCGTGTCACGCTCAGCGGGCGCAGCGCCCGAACAGAGGATCTACAGGCGCAACTCCCACGTCTGCCCCACGAGCTTCGGCCCGAACATCGTGTGCGTCCTTTCCTCGACGAGCCGATATCCCGCTGCTTGATAGATGCGCCGCGCGGCGGTGAGGACGCTGTTCGTCCAGAGCGTGATCGTGTGGTACCCTACCGCTCGCGCGAACGTCGTACACTCGTCCACGAGCCGGCGACCGATGCCGAGCCCGCGCGCCGACGGCTCGACGAGCAGCAGACGCAGTTGCGCTACGCCAGGACGCTCGCGGTGCGCGAGGAGCGTGACCGTCCCCGCGCGGACGCCATCCACCTCGGCAATCCAGCAGCGCTCTCGCGCCGCGTCGAGCGTACCGGCGAAATCGGCGACGACACGCGCCACGAGGTTCTCGAAGCGCTGATCCCACCCGTACTCCTGCGCATAGAGCTCGCCGTGACGCATGACGATCCAGCCGTAGTCTCCCGGTCGTGGCGGGCGGACGACGATGCTCGCGCGACGATCGGCCGCCGGCTGAAGCATGCGCTGGACCGATCCCATCGCCTCGACGAGTGCGGTGCGCGAGCGTTCGTCGAGCGGGGCGAGCACCTGCGCGACCGCATCGTGCGCGCGCGCGTTCAACTCGGCAAAGGCCGTGCGGCCCGCCGCCGTCAGACGAAGATGTTGCTGGCGCGCGTCGTCGGGCGCTTTGACCCGCTTGATGAGCTGTCGCGTCGTGAAGTCGCGGAGGAGCCGGCTCAGATAACCGGCATCGAGGTTCAGTGCACTCCCGATCGCCGTTGCCGTCGGCGGTGCTCCGTGCGTCTCGTCCCAGTGGGCCAGCTCGTACAGCACGCGCACCGCGGCGAGCGGGAACGGCGAATGGAGGTGCGCCTGGTCCAGGAGGCCCAGGTGGCGCGTATAAAAGCGGTTGAACTCCCGCACGGCGTCGACGTGCTGACGCCCGGCTGTTGCGGCAGATGTGGCTCGCGGCATCGGTGGGTTGTCAAACGTGGTCGGTCGGGCCGTCTGACGGTCGGACCGTCCGACTGTCAGACCGTCCCACCGCCCGTTAGTTGCCAATGTCAAATAAGTTGTTGCCGTTGTCAAGTAACGCTGCTCGGGCCGCCGGCCGACGCCTGATCGGGCACCCCCCAATCAACGCGAGCCGGCACTTCCCGTCTTAGCTTCCATCAACCCACGCCCACCTCCATGACCGACCTCGACTCCGTCGCCCGGCAGGCGCTGAAGGACAGCGGCTTTTTTCCCGACCTCGACGACGCCGCACGACGAGAGCTCGCAGCCCTCCGGCCCGCGATGCCCGCCGCTGGCGCC
>CAYTKA010000012.1:49295-63618 GCA_964438255.1 uncultured Gemmatimonadaceae bacterium
CGCCGCTGGCGCCTCTGGCGTGCGCGACCTGCGCGACCTGCTCTGGAGCTCGATCGACAACGCCGAATCGCGCGACCTCGATCAGATCGAGCTCGCGGAAGCCCTCCCCGACGGCGGGATCCGCGTGCGCGTCGCCATCGCCGACGTCGACGCGCTCGTGCCGAAAGGCTCGGCGCTCGATCGCCATGCCGAGGTCAACGCGACGTCGGTCTACACCGGCATCGCGATGTACCCGATGCTCCCGGAGCAGCTTTGTGCCGATCTGACATCGCTGGTGCAGGGCGCCGACCGGCCCGTCGTCGTGATCGAGCTCGCGCTCGCGCCCGACGGCACCGTGCGCTCTCACGCCATCTATCGCGCCCTCGCGACGAACAAGGCCAAGCTGGCGTATGACAGCGTCGGCGCCTGGCTCGAAGGGCGCGGCCCTGTTCCTCCACTCGTCGCCGCGACGCCCGGGCTCCAGGAACAGCTCTGGCTGCAGGATCGCGCCGCGAGCCTGCTCAAGACCCTGCGGCAGAACGCCGGCGCGCTGGAGTTCGAGACGATCGAGCCGACGACGACCGGGAAGGACGGCAAGGTTCAGGCGATCACCGTCGCGCGGAAGAATCGTGCGAAGAACCTCATCGAGGATTTCATGATCGCCGCCAACGTGGCGATCGCTCGATTTCTCGCTGAACGGAATCGGAGTGCGATCCGGCGCGTCGTGCACGTGCCCAAGCGCTGGAATCGTATCGTCGACATCGCCGCCACGTTCGGCGCCACCCTTCCCACCGCGCCCGACGCAAAGGCGCTTGCCACCTTCCTCGCGGCGCGCCGCGCCGCCGACCCGCTCCGCTTTCCCGATCTCTCGCTCAGCATCGTCAAGCTGCTCGGGCCTGGTGAGTACGTTCTCGACCGACCGGGGCCGTCCGACGATCAGGGGCACTTCGGGCTCGCCGCGAACGACTACTCGCACGCCACGGCGCCCAATCGTCGCTACGCCGATCTCGTCACACAGCGGTTGGTCAAGGCGGCGGTGGACGATGCGCCCGCACCGTACACCGACGACGAGCTGGCGGCGATCGCCACGCACTGCACGGAGCGTGAGAATGCCGCCAATCGGGTCGAGCGCATCACGCGCAAAGCCGCTGCGGCACTCCTGCTCCACGACCGCATCGGCAACACGTTCGATGCCATCGTCACCGGCGTGAATGAGGACGGGACCTACGTTCGATTGCTCTCGCCTCCCGCCGAAGGGCGCGTGGTGCGCGGCGAGGAGGGGATGGACGTCGGCGAGCGCGTCACGGTGAGGCTGATCGACACCGATGCGCGCCGCGGCTTCATCGACTTCGCAGGGGTTCCGGCCCCGCGCTGAGATCGGGTGAAGTCCACCGGCTCAGGGCGCGCGCCACGTCGCGCAATCCGGCGCGATCAGCTCGTCCGCGTCCTTCGAACCCCAGCTTCCCGCCGGATACGTCGGCATCGGGTTCGCCGGATGCGCCTCCCAGTAGGTGAGCAGCGGGTCGATGATCCGCCATGCCGCCTCCACCTCGTCGCTGCGCGTGAACAGCGTCATTTCGCCGATCATCACGTCGAGCAACAGCGTCTCGTACGCCGGCGCCGCCGTCTCGCCGAACGCTTCGGTGTAGGTGAAGTCCATGTCGACGGGCGCCACCTCCACGTGTTGCGTGAGGGCGACCGCCGCGCCGGGAACCTTCACCTCGAAGTTGAGCGAGATCCCTTCGTTCGGCTGCACGCGCATGACGAGTGTGTTCGGCTGGAGCTCGTCGTGCTCCTCGACACCGCCGAACATCAGGTGCGGCGGCGCCTTGAACTGCACGGCGATCTCCGATACGCGCTTCGCGAGCCGCTTGCCGCTCCGCAGATAGAACGGCACCCCATTCCAGCGCCAGTTGTCGATGAACAACCGCATCGCTGCGTACGTCGGCGCCTGCGAGTCCGGCGACACGTCGGGCTCCTGACGATAGCCCGGCACGGGGCGGCCGTTGATCACGCCGGGGCCGTATTGTGCCCGCACGGCGTTCTGCGGGATCGTCTCCGGCGTGAGCCAGCGGATCGATTGCAGCACCTTCACCTTCTCGTCGCGCACCGCGTCCGCCGTCATGCTCGGCGGCGGCTCCATCGCCGTGAGTGCGAGGAGCTGGAGCAGGTGATTCTGGAACATGTCACGCACGACGCCCGCTTCCTCGTAGTACTTGCCACGTCCCTCCACGCCGACCTGCTCCGCAGCAGTGATCTGCACGTGCGACACGTGACTGCGATTCCACACGGGCTCGAAGATCGAGTTCGCAAAGCGGAAGACGAGGACGTTCTGCACCGTCTCCTTGCCCAGATAGTGATCGATGCGATACACCTGATGCTCGGCGAACAGCGACAGGACGAGCGCGTTGAGCGCGCGTGCAGTGGCGAGACTGTGCCCGAAGGGCTTCTCCACGACGATGCGCGCCCATGCACGGCACTGCGGATCCTCCTGCTTCGGCACGAGCCCGCTCGTGGAGAGATTGCGCACGATCGGCTCGAACACGCTCGGCGGGACGGCGAGGTAGAAGAAGCGGTTGCGGTCCTCGACCGGCCGTTCCGTCTCGAGCTCGGACAGCCGTTCCCTGATTCCCTCGTAGGCCGACGGGTCGCTCGCGTCGGCGCCGACGTAGAACGTGCGCTCGGCGAGCCACCGCCACACGTTCTCGTTGAACTTCTTGACGTCCTCCGATTCGCCCAGCGCCGCACGCATCTTGGCGCGGAAGCCCTGGTCCGTCTCGCTGGCGTCGCGTCCGATCGCGATCACGGCGAAGCCCGGATGGAGCAGATGCTCGGCGGCGAGCTGGTACAGGGCGGGGAAGAGCTTGCGCTTGGTGAGGTCCCCGGTCCCGCCGAAGATCACCATCGTGCAGCAGTCCGTGCGCTCGGTCCTCGTCGGGGGCACGACGAGGTGCTGACCACTGACTTGCGGCGTTGCGCGCGCTACGCCACCTGCGGCTGGAGTGCTCACGTGCCCTTCACCGCGTGGCCGCCGAACTCGTTGCGCAGTGCAGCGATCACCTTGCCGGCGAAGGTGTCATCCTGCCGCGAGCGCAGACGCATGATCAGCGAGAGGGTGATCACAGGTGCCGGCACATCCTCCTCGATCGCCTCGGCAACGGTCCAGCGGCCCTCGCCGGAGTCGGCGACGTAGCCCTTGAGCTTGTCGAGCTTCCGATCCTTCTCGAACGCGCGAACGGCGAGCTCGTTGAGCCACGAGCGCACGACGCTGCCGTGCTGCCAGAGCTCGGCGATCCTGTGCAGATCGAGGTCGGGATACTTCGACGACGAGGCGAGGACCTCGTATCCCTCGGCATATGCCTGAAGCAGCCCGTACTCGATGCCGTTGTGCACCATCTTCACGTAGTGGCCGGCGCCCGGCGGGCCGACGTGCGCGTAACCACCCCTCTGCGCAAGCGACAGGAAGACCGGCTCGCAGGTCTTCACCGCGTCGCGCTCGCCACCCACCATCAAGCAGTAGCCGTTCTCCAGTCCCCATACGCCGCCGCTCGTGCCGGCGTCGATGAGCCCGATCCCATGTTCCTCGAGTCGCGCGGCGCGGGCGATCGTGTCCTTGTACATCGAGTTGCCGCCGTCGATCAGGATGTCGCCCTTCGACAGGCGCGGCAGCAACGCATCGATCGTCTCGTCCACAGGCTTTCCGGCGGGGACCATCATCCAGACGATGCGCGGCGTCTTGAGCTGACCGGCGAGGTCCGCGAGATCCTTCGCCGGGCCGGCGCCGATCTTCTGGTACTTCGCGATGCTCTCCGGATGATGGTCGTAAACGACGACGGAGTGTTTGTCGCGGAGCAGACGCTCGGCCATGTTGCCGCCCATCTTGCCCAGCCCGATCATTGCCAGTCGCATGGAGGGATCTGTGTGAGTGGGAGTTACCGGTCGGACCCGCCTGACCGCACGCAATATGCCCTGCGTGCAATCCAAGCACCTCTTGCGCGGTTCGACCGATCCTCCCATATTCGCCCATTAACCAATTGGTGAATCCACATGGTTAAACCGCGTGGTAAACGCCCGAAGACGCTGCCGCCGGAACGCGACGGCGACACCGAGCAACGCATCCTCGATGCCGCCCACAAGGTCTTCGTGCGACGCGGAACCGCCGGCGCACGCATGCAGGAGATCGCCGACGAGGCCGGCGTCAACAAAGCCCTCCTGCACTATTACTTCCGCCGCAAGGACCGCCTCGCCGAAGCCGTCTTTCAGCGCGTCGCGCGCGGCATCTTCGGCCGCGTCATCGACGTCGCCCGCGCCGATCTCGCGCTCGAAGAGAAGGTGCGGCGCATCATCGGCGTGTATCTCGATCAACTCTCACGCACGCCGTACGCGCCCGCCTACGTCATCGGCGAGATGAATCACGACCCCGATCGCGGCCGCCAGATGATCGAGACGATTCGACAACTGCGCGGTGGCGAAGGGCCGGAGGTCATCTTCGATGCGCTCCAATGCCAGATCGACGAGCGCGTCCGCACCGGCACCATCCGTCCCATCTCGGCGCAGCAGTTCGTCGCGAACCTGGTCTCGCTCTGCATCTTTCCCTTCGCCGCGCGGCCGCTGCTGTGCGCCGTGTTCGGCCTCGACGAGCAAGGCTTCCGTGGTTTCATCGAGGAACGCAGGCTCGTGCTCCCCGAGTTCTTCCTCAACGCGCTCCGCCAGTGAGACGCCCCGCCGCCGTCCTCATGGCTGCGCTCGTCACGACGCTGGCGCGTCCCACCATGGCGCAGCAGCCACGCGACACGCTTCGGCTCTCCACCCTTCAGGCCGACGCCCTGCGCAGCGATCCGCGAGCGCGACAGCTTCGGCTCCAGGAAACGGCGACGGCCCTCCGCCTGCGCAGCCTCGACGCCGAACGACTGCCATCGCTGTCCGTGGACGGACAGGCGCAGTATCAGTCCGCCGTCACGAGCATCTCGGCACCACTGCCGGGCGTACGCTTCCCCACGCCGCCACACGACACGTACGACGCACGTCTTACCGCCCAGCAGTCGCTGTTCGATCCGACGTTCGGCGCGCGGCACGACGTACAGCGCGCACGCCTCGCCGAATCGCGCGCCCAGATTCACACGACGCTCTTCGGTCTCCGTCAGGAGCTCACCGAGGCGTTCTTCACCGCCGTGGCGCTCCAGGCGCGCATCGCCGAAACCGATGCGTCGATCACCGATCTGTCGGCGGGGCTGCGGGAGACGGTCACGCGCTTCCACAACGGCGCGGCGCTTCCCGGCGATACGGCCGCCGTGGCCGCGACGCTGTTGCAGCGGCGACAGGATCGGCTTCAGCTGACGGCGGATCGCCGCGCTGCGCTCGCGCGCTTGTCCGAGCTGACGGACCGGCGGATCGCGGACGACGTCGCGCTGGTCGCGCCGTCGCTCGCCGCCCTCGCGGCCGAGGCCGAGCGCGCACTCGACACATTGCACGCGCGCCCGGAGTACGAGCAGTTCGGCGCGACGCGCGACCGCCTCGCACGAGAGGAGCGGGTCTCCGAGGCACAGCAGAAGCCGCGCATATCGGCGTATGGCCGGCTGGGTTACGGGCGGCCCGGGCTCAACATGCTCAGCACGAGCTTCCAGTCGTACTGGCTCGCCGGGGTGCAGCTGCAGTGGACGCCGTGGCGATGGGGTACGGACGATCGCGACCGCGAGCTGCTCGAGATCGAGCGGGAGATCGTCGCCACGAACGAGGCCGCGTTCACCCGCAGCCTGCATCGCGCCGTGCAGCCCACGCTCGCGGCCATGGCGCGGCTCGACACCACGCTCGCGCTCGACGAGCGCATCGTCGTTCTGCGCGAGCGTCAGGTCCAGGAGGGGCAGGCGCAGCTCCGCGAGGGCGCGATCACCGCGGCAATGTACGTCGACCGCAGCACCGAGCTACACGTCGCGCGCATCCGGCGCATCCAGCACCGCATCGAGCTCGCGCAGGCACGCGCGACCTTCCTCAACACGCTCGGCGTGGAGGTTCCATGACGCCGCGTCACGTCTTGCTCGCGGGCATCTCGATCATGGCGCTCGGCGGCTGCAGGTCGTCGCAGCAGCCCGACGCGTATGGACACATCGAGGCCACCGAGGTCGTCGTGGCCACACAGACGACCGGACAGGTCCAGGCGTTCGTTCCCGCCGAAGGCGCACACCTTGCCGCAGGCGCCCCCGCCGCGGTGATCGATACGTCCGCGCTCGTGCTCCAGCTCCGGCAGATCGCGGCGCAGCGTGCGGCCAGTGCGTCGCGCATCGATGAGGCAGCCCGTCAGGTCGGCGTGTTGGAGACACAGCGTACCGTCGCGCAGCGCGCGTACGCGCGCGCACGGCGCCTGTTCGCCGCGCAGGCGGCCACGGCGCAGCAGCTCGATCAGGCCGAGCGCGAATACCGCACGCTGGTCGCGCAGATCGCGGCTGCGGAGGCCCAGCGCAGGGCGGCGGGCGACGACGCGGCGTCGACCGACGCACGTGTGGCGCAGATTCGCGATCAGATCGCGCGCAGTCGCGTCGTGAATCCCGTCACCGGCACGGTACTCACCACCTACACGAAGCGGGGTGAGTTCGTGCAGACCGGACAGCCGCTGTTCAAGATCGCCAACCTCGACACGCTGGAGCTGCGCGCGTACGTGACCGAGACGCAGCTCGCACATGTCGAGGTCGGGCAGTCGGCGTTGGTGACGGTGGACGCCGGTGGATCGCAGCGCCGCACGCTCTCCGGCACCGTCTCCTGGATTGCATCGCAGGCGGAGTTCACACCAACGCCGATCATCACGCGCGACGAGCGGGCCAACCTCGTCTACGCCGTGAAGGTGCGCGTGCCGAATCGCGGTGGTGTGCTCAAGATCGGCATGCCCGCGGACGTGCAGTTCGCCAGCCTCACGGCCACACGATGACCGATGCCGTCGCCGTGGACCGCGTTACCAAGCGCTATGAAGACGTCGTGGCGCTCGGCGACGTGTCCGTCTCCATCGCAGCGGGGGAGCTGTTCGGCTTCATCGGTCCCGATGGCGGCGGCAAGACGACGCTCTTCCGCATTCTCGTCACTCTCCTCGTTCCCGACGAAGGCACCGCGCGCGTCCTCGGACGTGACGTCGTGAAGGATCTGTGGGAGCTGCGCCGGCGCATCGGCTACATGCCGGGGCGGTTCTCGCTCTACCACGATCTCAGCGTCGAGGAGAACGTACGCTTCTTCGCATCCGTGTTCGGCACCACGCTCGAGCGCGAGCGCGAGCAGATCGCACCGATCTATTCACAGCTCGAGCCGTTCAGGGACCGCCGTGCGGCGGCACTCTCGGGTGGGATGAAGCAGAAGCTCGCGCTCTGTTGTGCGCTCGTCCACCGCCCGGAGATCCTCTTTCTCGACGAGCCGACGACCGGAGTGGACGCCGTCTCGCGCCGCGAATTCTGGGATCTGCTGGCGCGTCTCAGGGCATCGGGTCTCACAATCGTCGTCTCCACGCCATACATGGACGAAGCGGGGCGCTGCGATCGCGTCGCGCTCGTGCAGCGCGGCCGACTCCTCGCGATCGATACGCCGAGCGGCGTGACGGCCAAGTTCGACCGGCCGCTGCTGGCGGTGCGCAGCTCGGATCGCTATCGCGCGCTCCACACCGTCCGTCAGTACCCGCACACGTTCGCCGTCTATCCATTCGGGGAGGTGCTGCACTACACCGATGCGCGGCACGACCTGCCCGCCGGCCGCGCCGCCGCCGAGTTGTCGCAGTATCTGGCAGGCGTCGGTCATCAGGCTACGGTAACGCCGGCCACACCGACGATCGAGGATGCGTTCATTGCGCTGATGGGCAGCCGGGATACCGAACAGGAGCCCGCCGCGTGAGTGATCTGGCGATCATCGCACGAGATCTCACGCGCACGTTCGGCGCATTCACGGCGGTCGATCGCATCAGCGTCGAGGTCCGTACCGGCGAGGTCTTCGGCTTTCTCGGTGCGAACGGAGCGGGGAAGACGACGGCGATCCGGATGCTCACCGGATTGCTTGCGCCGACCGCAGGCCAGGCGACTGTCGCTGGTCACGACGTCGTGCGTGAGACGGAGGGGGTGAAGCGCAGCATCGGCTACATGAGCCAGCGCTTCTCACTCTACGACGATCTCACCGTGCGCGAGAACGCACGCCTGTACGGCGGGCTGTACGACCTCGCGCCGGCCGAGATCGACACTCGCCTCGGGACGATGCTGCGGCGGCTGTCGCTCGAGCGCGCGGAGAAGGTGCTCGTGCGGTCCCTGCCGCTCGGAT
The DNA here is from genome assembly GCA_964438255.1 of uncultured Gemmatimonadaceae bacterium. Taxonomy (GTDB): domain Bacteria; phylum Gemmatimonadota; class Gemmatimonadetes; order Gemmatimonadales; family Gemmatimonadaceae; genus AG11. The sequence continues at coordinate 57,555 of CAYTKA010000012.1, forward strand.
GGAAGCAGAAGCTCGCGTTCTCCGTGGCCCTGCTCCACGAGCCGCGCGTGGTGTTCCTGGACGAGCCCACGAGCGGGGTGGATCCGATCACGAGGCGCCAGTTCTGGGAGATGATCTACGACGTGGCGCATCGCGGCACCACCGTGCTTGTCACGACGCACTACATGGACGAAGCCGAGTACTGCGATCGCATCTCCATCATGGTCGCGGGGCGGATTGCCGTGATGGGCACGCCATCGGAGCTCAAGCGCAACGCCGGCGCGACTTCCATCGACGAGCTGTTCGTGCGGCTCGCGCGCCCGCAGGCAGGGGCGGCATGAACGCGCTCCTCGGTCTCCTGCGAAAGGAGACGTACCACATCCTGCGCGACCGGCGCACGCTGGCGGTGATCGTGCTGCTGCCAATCGTCGAAGTCCTCCTGTTCGGCTTCTCCATCCGGACGGACGTGACAGACGTCCGGCTTGTCGTCGTCGATCCGGCGCCGGACGCCGTGACGCTCGACCTGCGCAATCGGTTCCAGGGGAGTGGCACCTTCCGTATCGTTGCCGTGCTGCCGAGCGAGCGCGGGCTTTCCGAGCTGTTCCGGCGCGACACGGCGCAGGTGGCGATCGAGTTCGAGTCCGGCTTCGCCGAGCGACTCGCGCGCGGCGAGCCAGCACGCGTGCTCGTCGTGAGCGATGCTACCGAGCCCAATACGGGCACTGCGCGGCAGAGCTACGTGAGCGCGGTCATCCAGGGGTACGCGAGCGAGCTTCAGGAGCGAACGCCCGGCAGCATCCAGATCGCCGTCGAGACACGGTCGCGCTTCAATCCGACCCGCGAGAGCGCCATGCTGTTCGTGCCCGGGCTCATGGCCTTCGTGCTGAACATCATCTCGGCATTGATGACGGCGCTCTCGCTGACGCGCGAGAAGGAAACGGGCACGCTGGAGGCACTGCTCGTATCGCCGCTCGAGCCCTGGCAGATCATCGTCGGAAAGGTGGCGCCGTACGTCGCCATCGGGTTCGTCAGCGTGCTCGCCATCCTCCTCGAGGCCAGGCTCGTCTTCCACGTCCCGATCCGTGGCAGCATCGTCCTCCTGTTGGCCGAGGGCGTGCTGTTCATTCTCGTCGCGCTCTCGCTCGGCATCCTCATCTCGGCACGTACGTCGTCGCAGCGTGTGGCGATGATGGGAACGATGTTCGTCACGATGCTGCCGACGCAGATGCTCTCGGGGCTGATCTTCCCGCTCGAGAGCATGCCGCGCGCGCTTCAGGTGATCGCCAACGTCGTGCCGGCCAAGTGGTTCCTGCTCATCGCCCGCGGCGTCATGCTCAAAGGCATCGGGCTCACGTATCTGTGGCCGGAGACGCTGGTGCTCGCCATGATGGCGGTCGTGCTGCTCGTCGCGAGCGCCCGCTCCTTCAGCGTTCGTCTGCAATGACACTGCGCGCGTCGGCCGCTGCGTTCGTCCGGCGCACGCTCGTGCTGGCACGCGCCGAGGTGCTGCACATCGTGCGGGACCGCGCCACGCTGATGCAGCTCATCATCGCGCCGGTCGTCCAACTGCTGCTCCTGTCGAATGTGGCGACGTTCGCCATCAAGCGCTCGCCGATGTGGGTCGTCGACCACGATCATAGCAGCATGTCACGCGGGCTCGTAGATCGGCTCGGGGCGTCGGAGCTGTTCAGCATCGTCGGCCAATCCGAGTCCCCCGAGGCGGCGAACGATGCCATGCTTCGCGGGAGTGCGACGCTGGTCGTCACGATCCCGCACGACTTCGAGACGGCCATCGTGCGGGAGGGCCGCGCCGCGGTGCACCTCGACGTGAACGCGGAGAAGGGCGCTGCGGCAGGGATCGTCCAATCATACGCTGCACAGATCCTCGCCGAGTACTCGCGCGAGCTCGGCAGCGCGCTCCATCCCTCGCGCGCTCTCGTGATCGATCGGCCGTCGAGCGAGCTCCCGCCGATGCGTGGCCGCGGGCGGATCGAGGCGGTCGCGCGAAGCTGGTACAACCCGACGCTGGACTACAAGCAGTACATGGTGCCGGGCATCCTCGTGGCACTGGTGACGATGATCGGCACGCTCATCACCGCGCAGAACATCGCTCGCGAGAGGGAAATGGGGACGATCGAGCAGTTGAACGTCACGCCGATCAGGCGTGCCGAGTTCATCACCGCGAAGCTGCTGCCCTTCTGGGTGCTCGGCCTCGTCGACCTCGCCATTGGTCTGCTCGTCGGCTGGCTGGTGTTCAGCGTGCCGATGCGTGGCAGCCTCTCACTGCTCTTCGCGGCGGCCGGGGTGTACCTGCTCGTGGCGCTGGCGATCGGTCTCTGGGTCTCCACGCTCGTGGAGACGCAGCAGCAGGCGATGTTCGTCACCTTCTTCCTGCTGCTGATCTATCTGCTCATGAGCGGGCTGTTCACGCCGGTGGATAGCATGCCACGGTGGATGCAACTGCTCTCCGAGCTCAATCCGGTGCGCCACTTCGTTGCCATCGCGCGTGGGATCCTGCTCAAGGGCGCAGGGGCCACGGACGTCGCGCGGCCGATGGCAGCGCTGTCGATCTACGCGGCGGTGATGCTGACGCTCGCGGTCCGGCAGTATCGAAAGCGAACGAGTTGACGCCGAGGACCATTCTCGGCACCAGCGCCGGACCGCTGCCTAAGGTGTCTTCACCAGAACGGCTCGCGCCGGTCCCCCATCGAGCCCCATGAGCCTGAGCGGCAGACAGTGGAAGTAGTAATCGCCGGGCGGGGGCTCATCGAGTACGAGCCCTTCCACGATCACGATCCGCTGTTGCAGCAGGGTCCGATGCGTGCGGTGGTGACCCGAGTGGAACTGCTCGACCGACAGGTAATCCACCCCCACCAGCTTCACGCCGAGCCCCGCGAGATACGCCGCGCCGTCGGGAGCGACGTAGGTATAATCGGCGTGAAACTCGCTGCTCCCGCCCGCGAGCCACGCCGAGTTGCGTGTGCGAATGAGCACTCGCTCGACGCCCGAGAGGTCGTGCTTTCTCAGCTCCGACTCCCCGATGCTCTTCACCTCGTCGCCGAACGCGATCAGGCGAGCAGGACCCATGAGCACGTCGAGCGGCAACGCGTCGACGCCGGCGCCGTCGTCGAAGAAGTGCTTCGGCGCATCGACGTGCGTGCCAGAGTGCGAGCCGAAGTCGATGCGCGACACGTTCGCTCCCGCGCCGCGCGAGATCTCCTGCTGCGGCGTGATCGCAATGGGAGGGTTACCGGGATACACCACACCGCCGGTGCGGAGAGGGACGGAGATGTCGTAGATCATGTTGTGGTCAGGCTCTGAGATAGAATGGCATCCGGAACGCCGTATCCCTGCCGTGCACGCACGTTCCGCGCGACCTCGCGCCGAGTCTCGTCCTGCGCGCTCTCGATCGCCAGCCGGCTCGCGCGGAAACGACGTCCCGCCTCCACCACGAACAGGTCGCACAGCGCCAGTTCGTGTGCGCAGTCCTCCTCGCCGCGCTCGATGAGGAGCTGCTGCGTCCGCGCGATCACGCATGCCGTCGCGAACAGCTCGATCGCCATGTCGCTCAGGCGCTCGAGCTCCTGTTGTTTCTCGATCACCTGCTTGCGATAGCGGCGGATTACCCGCTCGCCGCCATCCTTCAGCTCGGCGACGTGCTTTTCGAAGTGCCGGGCGTGCTTCTCGAGCCGCGGGTGCAGCTCGACGTCGAGCGTCGGCGTGCCGCCGAGCCGGCTCTTGAGCCGCGACGCGGCAAGGCCGGAGATGAGCCCGAGATTCTGAAGCGGCCGCTGCAGTGCGATGCCGAGCTCCTTGAGCTGCGCCGCTGGTCCCTGAATGCCGTTCAGCGAGATGAACAGCCGCAGAATCTCGTTCGTTCCCTCGAAGATGCGATTGATGCGCGCGTCGCGGAGCTGCCGCTCATACGGATATGGCTTCACGTATCCGCGCCCGCCACCGATCTGCACCATCTCGTCGGCGGCGCGCCAGAGCATCTCGCTCGCAAACACCTTGCAGCACGCCGCCTCCAGCGCGTACTCGCCATCCGGATGCTCGGCGAGACGCGTCAGCTCGCCGAGCATCGCATCGGCCGCGTAGAGGTCGCTCGCCGTGCGCGCGAGCTTGCGCTGTGTGATCTCGAAATCGGCGATCGGACGCCGGAACTGCACGCGCGCTTCCGCGAACTCCACCATCTCCTTCAGAAGTCCTTTCGTGCCTGCCGTGCACCCCGCGGCAAGCGTCATGCGCCCGCCATTGAGTACTTTCACGGCGACGCTGAATCCCTTGCCCACGGTGCCCAGCACGTGATCGCCCGGCACGCGGAGGTTGTCGTACAGGAGCTCCGCCTGCGTCGAGCCGCGGATGCCGAGCTTCCGCACCGTCGCCGCGACGCTGAAGCCAGGCATGTCGGGGCGGATGACGAATGCCGTGGGGCGGAGCACCGTCTTCCCGCCGCGCTCCACTGGCGTCTGCGCGAAAGTGGCGATGACGCCGGCGCGGTGGCCGTTGCCGATCCAGTGTTTGCGTCCCGTGAGCGTCCAACTGCCGTCGTCGTTCGGGCGCGCTTGGGTGACGATGTTCTGCGCATCCGAGCCCGTCTCCGGCTCGGTGAGCGCATATGCGGCGAGGGTCTCGCCGCGCGCGAGCATCGGTAAGTAACGCGCCTTCTGCGCGTCGCTGCCGAATAGGACGATTGCCTTGGAGCCCAGCCCGCAATGCACCCCGATCAGCACGCCGACCGACGCATCGAGGCTGGAGATCGCACCGAACACGTGTGCGTACGCGGCGGGAGAGAGACCAAGCCCGCCGTACTCCCGCGGGATCGACAGGCCGAGCCACCCGGATTCGGCGAGCGCGCGAATCGTCTCCTCGGGGATTGTCTCCTCTTCGTCGAAGCGTGCGGGATCGATCAGCCCCGCGTCGCGCATGCGCTCCATCTCGCGCAGCAGACGCTGCACCGTGCGCGCCTCTTCCGGATCGCGCTCACCGAGCGACGCGGGGAAGGGAAAGAGCAGCGCGTCGTGAATGGCGCCGCTGAAGATGCCGCGGACGAAGGACGGGGCGTCGTCGCTCATGCGGGAAGATTAGGGATAGGGGCAGACTTCGACCACGTTTGGCAATTGCGGCCTCGGCGGTAATCTAGCCGCCTGTTGCGTGAGACCGGCCCCGCGGAGAAGCTTTCGGCATGCCTTTCACCTCCATGCACGCACTCCGGCAGACGTTGTCCAATCGCCGGCTCGCCCTCTCTGCGACCCTGTTCGGGCTCGCCGCGCTCACCGCCTGCGGCGGCCGGCCTCCGGTAGCGGCGCCGGAACCGACTCCACGCCGGACGACCCCTGGCTACGCCGACGGCGACGCCGTCGTGGCCGTCATGCGCGAGCGGTATGCCGGCAAATGGTTCGCGACGATGACCTTCCGCCAGAAGACGTCGCGATTGCTGCCGAGTGGCAAGTGGGACGTGCAGACGTGGTACGAGGCGCTCAAGCTGCCCGGCCGCCTGCGCATCGACTTCGATCCGGTGAGCGCGGGCAACGGCGTGCTGTTCGCGCGCGACAGCCAGTTCGTGGCGTCAAATGGTAGAGTGGTGCGCGCCACGCCGGGGGTGAACGACCTCCTGCTGCTCGGCTTCGACGTCTACGCCAACACGCCGGCGCGCACCACTGCCTTGCTCCGCCGGCAGGGGTTCGACCTGAGCCGCGTGCACATGGACACCTTCGACGGGCGGCCGATGATCGTCATCGGGGCGCTGCCGGGAGACCTGAAGAGCAAACAGTTTTGGGTCGACGCCGAGCGACTGGTCTTTGTGCGCCTACTGGAGCATGCGCCGGTCGACACGACGCAGACGCAGGACATTCGCTTCGTGAACTACGAGAAGCGCGGTGACGCGTGGGTCGCGCCGCGTGTGGAGATCTATGTGGACGGCAAGCTGATCTTCTCGGAAGACTACAGCGACGTGCGCACGAACGTCGCGCTCGAGGACTCACTGTTCGATCCCACGCCGTGGAAGAAAGCCCGGCATTGGACGGCGGCGAGGTGATTCGTACTTCGCCGTCAGACCGTCCGACCGTCCGACCGTCCGACCGTC
>CAYTKA010000013.1:0-63456 GCA_964438255.1 uncultured Gemmatimonadaceae bacterium
GGACGGTCGGACGGTCGGACAGTCGGACGGTCTCAGGGCCGCGCTCGCATTCGCTCCTTAACAGCCGCTCGGGCTACTCCTCAGACGAAGGTTCATCCGGATACGACGGAGAGGCGAATCAGACGGATGTTGCTTTTGTTGTTGCGCCGAATAGCGGTTCCGACGGGGGACCAAGCCCAAAGCGGAGGCCAGTTTCGGTGCAGCGCGCTATCCCCGCAGCCATCAAAGCTCCCGGCCCGGGCGCGTTGGACTCTCGCCGGGCAGTTCCGCCCCATCCGCGTTTCCGCCGCATCCGGATGAACCTTTGTCTGACAAGCCCGCCCGAGCGGCTGTTGTGGAACGGATGAGCGGATGAAGCGGATGTGCGGGGCTGGTCAAAACCGATGAGATGGTTCAACGCGCTGTATGATCAGCGGCGACTGAGCCCCAGCACCAACTCGGCTAGAATCATCAAGATGATCACCAGCTCGAGCAGCTCGCTCCGTGCGGCTTCTGCTTCACCGTTCAGCATCGCATACGTGCCGCGGAAGATCTCGAGCTTCCGCTCGATGCCGCGGCGCCAGGCGGAGGCGCGAAACAGCTCGAGCGCTGCACCGTAGACCCGCGCGAGGTAGACGTCGTCCGTCACCTTCAGCGCGTTTTCCGCCCGCTCCACCGTCTCTGTCACATCGGCGACGCGCGTGTGGAGATCGCGCAACACCGATTGGAAGCGGCGCGTCGTGAGGGGAAGCTGCCGGCGCCGCGCCGCGGCGATACGGTCGTACATCGCCGGCAGCTCGGCATCGAGCAGCGCGTCGTACACGCGCAGCTCGAGCAACTGCGCATTCGCGAACTCGAGGATGTACTCCACGTCGCGATCGTTGGCCTGCGGCTCGACGACGACCGCATCCTCCCAGCTGAGCACGACGAGGTCATCCTCGTAGTATGAGAACCGGTTCGCGAGCAAGGCGCTCTGCGCCGACCGCGCGAGCGGGCGCTGCTCGCCGAGGAGGAGCACGGCCAGCCGGTCGTCGGCGAGAATCTGGAGCGGGACCTGGCCACCGTGCTCGTTGCGCAGCGCCGAGATGCGGAAGACCGCGTACTCCTCGCTCACCGGCGCGAGCCCCGGACGCTCGACCGCGGGCGCGATGCGCTGCTGCAGCCCCGCGAGCTCGCGCGCCACCAGCTCCACGATCTCATGCGACTGCTGGACGCCACGAGCAAAGCGCACGAAGTCGTCCCACGGCGCATTCCGTGACGCGGCGATCTCCACCTGCACGGAGCACACGCCGAAGTCGAAGAGCCGCGCGGCGAGCTGCGCGCGGAACGCAACGCCCTCGATCGACACATCGTGCGCACCGAGCGACACGGCGACGGGTGGATTCGCGATCTGGAGCGCCTGCGCCTCCAGGCGCGCCGGCCGTGAGCGGGCGGGGGCACTCGGCGCGAGCAGCCTGGCCGCCGCGTCGAGCTCGATCTGGTAGCCGATGTCGAAGAGCCGATAGACGACGGCCTCGCCATCGAGCATCAGCCCCGCGGCCGGCCGAGTTCCGTGTTCGAGCATGCCGGGAATGGGAGCGAAAAACGCACCGCCGCGCAAGCGGCGCGCGTGGCGCTATTCCGCGTCGTGCGCTTCCTGGAAGTAGAGCGCGAGGAGACGCACGAGCGCCGCGCCGTATGCGTGCTGCCGGCGCACAGCGCTCGCCTCGTCTCCGTTGCCCACGTCATCGCCGCCACGCGCCGCCTTCAACACGTACACCAGCTCGTCCATCGACGCCGACTTCGCGCGTCCCTCGTCGCACAGTCGCTGGAGGGCATCTCGCACGCGCCCGCCGGCATTCGGGCCCGCATCGCCGAGTGCCTCGCGCACAGCGGCATACGTCGAGGACGAGATGCAACTCACCTGCGCCGGCACACCTCCGTTCGTGCGGGACCGCCTGGCTCGAGGCCGCCCCAAGCTCGCGCGCACCGACTCGATCACCTTCGACTCCTGGCGTCGCTTCCGCTCGGCGATGATGCGCGCCTTCGAGAGCCGTGCGTCGTAGCGCGTCCGCGCATCGTCCGCCGTCTGCGACTCGCGGTATCGCTCGAGCAGATGCACTTCGTCGTCGTAGCGGCCAAGGGTGCGGTACAGCGCGGCGAGACGTCCACAGAGCCAACCGGGGAGCGCACGCCGCGTGGCGACGCTCGCCTCGAGCGCCTCCTCGAGCAACTGCACCGCGGTCATCAGATCACCCGCGCGGTGGCGCGCCTCGGCCTCACGCACTTGATCGGCCGCGTTTCCGCTCAACGAGTCCGCAAGGGGTTTGTAGCCGGGCATGCACCAGAATAGGTGGACGCGCCATGGTTCGCCAATAAAATCATCTGCCGCAACGACTTATCGCGACGCTTGGGTATTGTACCGTACTCAAGGCGCCGCGCCGAGCCGGAGAATCGCCTCCGTCGTGTGCAGGAGCCGCCCGTAGCACTCGCACGCAGCATGCTCGAGTCCTGCGCGATCGATGACCTGGATCTTCCCGCGCTTGTAGCTGATCAGCCCCGCACGCTGCAATGCCCCTGCGGCGAGCGTCACCGCGGGACGATGTACGCCGAGCATCTCGGCAAGGAACTTCTGCTTGAGGATGAGCTCATCGCCGAGGACCCGATCGTGCGTCATGAGGAGCCAGCGCGCGCAGCGCTCCTCGAGCGTGTGGAGGCGGTTGCACGCCGTCGACTGCGCGACCTGATCGAGAAAGGCCATCGCGGAGCGCAGCAGCGACCGCTCGAGGGCCGGGCTCTCGCGCATCGCGTCGCGCAGCCGCGCCGTCTCGATGCGAAGTGAGGCGCCGGGCACCTGCACGAACACGCGCATCGGCATCGAGGGGACGTGGAGTAACACCGGCAGTCCCGCCATTCCCTCGCGGCCAATGGTTCCCACCTCCACTGTGCCCTCCTCCATGTCGCTCACCATGGAGATCACGCCGTCGGTGGGGAAGTAGGCGTACCGCACCGGCGCATTCGGCTCGTAGAGAACGAGGTCCGCCGGCAACGGGAACGGCTCCAGATGCGCATCGAGGCGCGCGCGATCGTTCGGCGGGAGTGCAGCGAGCAGCAGGTTCGTCGACGGCGTGGCTCGCGCGTCCGCGACGCGCTCGTACCTCATGGAACCACCGCCACTCCCCACGGCCGCGTGCCGACGCGCACCGTGGCCACGACCCGCATCGACGGCAGCTCGACGACGGACATGTCGTCGGTGAGCCCATTGGCCGTGTATGCGGTCCGCCCGTCGGGGGAGAGCGCGACACCCCATGGGCGACGTCCCACCTTGGCGCGCCCGACCTCGCGGAGTGTCTGCGCATCCAGTGCGACGAGCGCGTCCGCGCCCCCGGTGGCCACGTAGAGGCGCCGGCCGTCAGGCGAGACGGCGACGCCGACCGGCTTCTCCTGTCCATTGCCGATCTGCGCACGCGCGAGCATGCGATGCCGAATGGCGTCGATCCGCGTCACACTGCCCCCTACCTCACTCGTCGCGTACGCGTATCGTCCATCCGGGGAGAATGCGACGGCACGTGGGCGTGGATCGACGAGGAATGTGGCGACGACGCGCTCGGCTCGGACATCGATCACGGAGATCGTGTTGCTCGTCTCGCCCGTGACGTACACCCATTTCCCGTCGGGCGAGGCGGTCACACCTTCCGGCTCGGTCCCCACGACGAGTGTCGTGCGGACCCGCCCCGTTGCGGGATCGATCGACGACGCCGTGCCCGCGTCCTCGTTCGCTGCGAAGATGCGGCGACCGTCCGGCGTGATGGCGAACTGTTCGGGATCCGTGCCGGACTTGTAGCGGCGCAGGACACGCCGCGAGGCGAGATCGACGACGCCGATGCCGTCGTTGGGATCGGGCGTCTTGATCTTGTCGCCGCTCAGCGCGACCAGCACCGTCTTGCCGTCGGGCGCCGCGCGGACGCCGCGCGCGCGGGCGCCGACAGGGATGCTGCCAAGGACGCGGAGTGTGGATCCGTCGATGATCGTCAGATCGTGGGAGCGCTCGTTCGAGACGACGAGCAGGCGTGGCCCGGCTGCGGCCGGCGGATGTTGCGCCGGGACGGCGAGGAGCACGGACAACGCGACGAGCAGAATCACGGGAGCGGTGGGATGAATTCCGCGGGCGACGATGGCAAAAGCCAGGCCGGTGCTCACCGGAACGATTGATGCACGCTCGCCGCCGATATCGTCATTCTCTGCCGCAATGCCCTTCACCGCGCTGCTCACACTCGTCGCAACGCTCTACGCCGCTGCATCCGCACTCCCGCGTACGGCGGCCGAGCCGCGCGTGCTGCGCGTCTGCGCCGATCCGAACAACCTTCCCTTCTCGAACGAGCGCCGCGAGGGGTTCGAGAACCGTCTTGCCGATCTGGTGGCGCGCGACATGGGCGCCACGGTCGAGTACACCTGGTGGGCACAGCGTCGCGGCTACGTGCGCAACACACTCAAGGCAAAGAAGTGCGACGTGATCATGGGCGTGCCCACCGGGCTCGGCCCCGTCCTCGCGACGCGTCCCTACTATCGGTCGACGTACGCGTTCGTCACGCGTCGCACCACGCCTCGCATCGCGTCGTTCGACGATCCGCGCCTCAAGCGGCTTCGCGTCGGAGTGCAGCTCATCGGTGACGACTTTGCCAATGCGCCGCCGGCAATGGCGCTCACGCATCGCGGCATCGTGCGCAACGTGCGCGGCTACTCCGTCCTCGGCGACTATCGCGAGCCCAATCCGCCGAGCCGCGTCGTGCGCGCGGTAGAGAAGGGTGAGATCGACGTCGGCATCGTGTGGGGGCCGCTCGCCGGCTATTTCGCGCGGCGGTCGAGCGTCCCGCTGCTGGTGTATCCCGTGTCACCGGAAATCGACGTCCCCTATCTCCCCTTCGTGTTCGACATCGCGGTGGGAGTGCGGCGCGACGACACGGCGCTGCGCGACTCGCTCGATGCAGTGCTCCTGCGCCGGCGCGCAGAGATCGATCGACTGCTGGCCGACTACGGCGTCCCGCGTGCCGACACGCCCGCCATCGCGGGCCACTGACGGAGCATCTCCCGCTCGGAAAGGGTGCGGACGGCGAGCCAGATCACTGGTCCGAGGTAGAGCAGCCCGGCAGGGACCCACATGATCAGCCCCGCCAGCTGCTGATCCTCGAGTGGTGACAGTCCCCACGCCTGCGTCGTTCCGTAGTGAACCGTGTACCATGGATGCCGAGCCAACGTGATCAGCGCGCCGAGGATCGTTCCCTGAAGCGTGGCGGCGAAGAGATACGCGATGGCCACCGGAGCGTGCGGGCGTCGGCCGTGTGGCCGCAGCAGCGGCCACCAGAACAGGAGCGCCGTCACGAAGAAGCTCGCGTGCTCGACGACGTGGATCCGCTCGTCGAGCAGTGCACGCTCGTAGAGCGCGGGCATGTGCCAGAGCCAGAGCGTCGCGACGTGCGCGATCCAGGCGACGACGGGCCGTGTCGATGTCCCCCACACCGCGCGGAGGCGCACTGACCGCCGCCACCATGCACCGACCGTTCGGCGTGTGTGCACCGGCAACGCCCAGAGACATGCCATCATCGGATCCCCGAGGATGAACAGTGGCGCCGCGACCATCATTAACACGAGATGCTGCACCATGTGGACGCTGAACAGCGCCTCGCCCACGGTATCGATCGGCGAGAAGAGCGCGAGCGCCGTTGCAGCGACGGCGCCGCCGAAGCACAGGACGCGTCGCGTCGACACCACACGACCCAGGCCTCCGCGCTGCCACAGCGCGCGCACGCCGCGGGCGTACCACATCGTACCGCCAGCGAGAGCGACCGCTGCGACCGGCGCGAATGTCCTCCACAGGTCGTGTGGGAGCGGAGATGCGTGGGCCATTCGGGGGATCGTAGGCAAGCCAGGTGCCGGAGTGACGTGTGAGTGCGCGGGAACAGCGGAACGTCGGAAACGGCGGATCTTTCCCGGCGAGGAGCTGTCCTCCGCGCACCAGGACCAACCGCGCGGTACGATTTTAGCAAAATGCGCGGTCGCCTCAGTCGGATGTTCCCACCGTACCTGGCGAGGTCCCAACATGCGCTTCGACGACTCGACCCGACATCAGCTCGGGCGAGTGGTTCGTTCGACGATCGTCCTCTTCATCGCCGCTGCATGCACGCGCGAGAAGGCGCCCGAAGTCGCGCGCGAGCCGGCGCCAGCCGCGCTGCCACCGGCCGACGGTCCACGCGCCACGGCCGCCATCGGCGCCGAGGACGGGGAGTGGACGATGCCCGGCAAGAGTTATTCGGGGGCGCGCTACAGCCAGCTCGGCGAGATCACCACGGCGAACGTGAAGGAGTTGCGGCCCGTGTGGACCTTCTCGACGAGCGTGCTGCGCGGCCACGAGGAGCCGCCCCTCGTCGTGAACAACACGATGTACGTCCTCACCCCCTACCCCAACCTGCTCTACGCGCTCGATCTCACGAAGGAAGGCGCGCCGCTGAAGTGGACGTACGACCCGAAGCCGCAGTCCGAGGCGCAGGGCGTCGCGTGCTGCGACGCCGTCAATCGCGGGCCGATGTACGCCAACGGCAGCATCGTCTTCAACACGCTCGACAATCACGTCGTCGCCGTGGATGCGGCCACGGGGAAGGAGCGGTGGAACACGAAGGTCGGTGAGATCAACACCGGCGAGACGATGACGATGTCGCCGCTCGTCGTGAAGAATCTCGTCCTCGTCGGCAACTCGGGGGGTGAGATGGGAGTGCGCGGCTGGCTCAAGGCACTCGATCTCGCCACGGGCGCCGTGAAGTGGACGGCCTACAGCACCGGCCCGGACAGCGCAGTGCTCATCGGTCCGCGCTTCAAGCCGTTCTACCCAAAAGATCGCGGCAAGGACCTCGGCGTGAGCACGTGGGTGGGCCAGCAATGGAAGATCGGCGGTGGCACCGTGTGGGGCTGGCTCACCTACGATCCGCAGCTCGATCTCGTCTACTACGGCACGGCGAATCCCGGTCCGTGGAATCCCGATCAGCGCCCAGGGGACAACAAGTGGACGTCGACGCTCTTCGCGCGCGACCCGAATACCGGCGACGTGGTGTGGGCGTATCAGATGAATCCGCACGACGTCCACGACTACGACGGCGTCAACGAGTCGATCCTGCTCGACGTGCCGTGGAAGGGGCAGACACGCAAGGCGCTCGTGCACCCGGATCGCAACGGGTACGTCTACCTGATGGATCGCACGACGGGCGAGCTGCTCTCCGCTCAACCATTCGTCCACATCACCGCGTCGCACGGCGTGAATCTCCAGACGGGCGAGCTCGCGGTCGATCGCTCGAAGGCCCCGCACGTCGGCGAAGTGACGCGCGACATCTGCCCCGCCGCGCCCGGTGGCAAGGACTGGCAGCCGTCGTCGTTCTCGCCGCGCACGGGACTCGTGTACATCCCGCACCAGAACCTCTGCATGGATGCAGAGGGGCTGGAAGCGAACTACATCATGGGGACGCCGTACGTCGGGATGAACGTAAAGATGCACCCCGGTCCCGGCGGTAATCGTGGCGAGCTGTCGGCGTGGGATCCGATCGCCGGCCGCGCTGCTTGGACGATCGCCGAGGATTTTCCCGTGTGGAGCGGCACGCTCGCGACGGCGGGGGACGTCGTGTTCTACGGCACGATGGACGGCTGGTTCAAGGCGGTCGACGCGCGCACCGGCGCGCCGCTCTGGAAGTTCAAGACGAGCTCCGGCGTCATCGGCCAACCCGTGACCTTCCGCGGCCCCGACGGGAAGCAGTACGTCGCTGTGATTGCCGGCGTGGGCGGTTGGGCTGGCGCGATCGTCGCCGGCGGGCTCGATCCGCGCGACTCCACCGCCGCGGCGGGCTTCGTCGCAGCGATGACGGATCTCCCGACCAAGACAACGAAGGGGGGCACGCTGTACGTGTTCGCACTGCCATGACGCAGAGACTCATCGTGCGCTCGCGTATCGCCTCCCTTGCCCTGCGGTCGTCGATGCTCGGGCTCGTCGTACTCGGCGCGTGCAAGCGTGAGGAGCGGCGCTTTCGCGAGTCACCGCCGGGCATGCCGCCCACCGCGGTGCGCGTGAGCTCGCTCCAGCCCGGACCTGGGCGCGACACCACGCACTCCGTCAACCCGTACGAGAGCAGCGCATTCGCGCAGACCGAAGGACAGCGGCTCTTCGGCTGGTACAACTGCTCTGGCTGTCATGCGAACGGCGGCGGCGGCATCGGTCCGCCGTTGATGGACGACAAGTGGATCTACGGCAGCGAGCCCGACCAGATCTTCGCCACGATCATGGAGGGGCGTCCGAATGGGATGCCGTCGTTCGCCGGACGCATTCCGGCGCCGCAGGTCTGGCAGATCGTGACGTACGTGCGCTCGCTGAGCGGACTGACACCCGCGTCGGGACGGTCGGCGCGCGCGGACCACATGATGATCTATCCGGGCTCGCAGGCGCTGCCGCAGAAGGCGGCGCCGGCGAAATCCGTTCGACCCCCCGCGTCGGAGATGCCATGACGGACTGGCAGTCGGTCCTGGACCCTGCCGGTCCCCTCGCGTCCAGAGTCGCGCATCTCTGGTGGTTCGCGTTCGCCGTCGCAGCGGCCGTCTACGTTGTCACGCTCGGCACATTGTTCTGGGCGTTTCGCCGTGCACAGGCGCGCGCCCGCGCGCACGATGTGCTGCCACCGGACAGTGCGCAGCGCATGACGCGCGGGGTGACGTGGGCGACTGCCGCCACGATCGTCATCCTGCTCGTGTTCTTCATGTACGATCTCTCGGTCGGCCGCACGATCAGCGGCGTGCCGAGCAAGCGCCCTGTCACCATCGAGGTCACGGGGCGGCAATGGTGGTGGGAGATCCAGTACGCCGACACGTCGGCGCACGGCCGTTTCACCACGGCGAACGAAGTGCACGTCCCCGTCGGAGAGCCCGTGCTCCTTCTCCTCTCCGCCGCCGACGTCATTCACAGCATCTGGGTGCCCAATCTCGCGGGGAAGAAGGACCTCATCCCTGGGTACACGCAATCGTTCTGGTTCCAGGCCGATCGACCCGGCGTGTACCGCGGCCAGTGCGCCGAGTTCTGCGGGCTGCAGCACGCGAAGATGGCTCTGTACGTGGTTGCGGAGACGCGCGCCCAATATGACCGCTGGGTCCAGCAGCAACAGCGTTCCGCCGTCGAGCCGAAAGACTCCGTCACCGCGCGTGGACGGGACGTCTTCCTCTCCGGCACCTGCGTGATGTGTCACAGCATCGACGGGACGCCGGCGGGTTCGCACGTCGGGCCTGATCTGACGCACGTCGCCAGCCGCCACACCCTGGCCGCGGGCACGCTGCCGAACACGCGCGGCAATCTCGCCGGCTGGATCGTCGACCCGCAGGGGATGAAGCCCGGCTCCACGATGCCGCCCAACACGCTCGCGCCGAAGGATCTCGACGCGCTGCTGACCTATCTCCAGAGCCTCAAGTGAGCGGCACACTCCGGACCTCACCCCGCGCCGACCTCACCACTGCCCCGGGCGATGCCGAGCTCGCGGAGCTGCGGGCGCTCGAGCGCACGTACGAGCCGCCGCGCGGATGGTGGGGATGGCTCGTCGCGGTCGATCACAAGTCGATCGCCAGGCGCTACATCGTCACGGCGTTCGTCTTCTTCATTCTAGCCGGGCTGAACGCGGGGCTGATGCGCCTCCAGCTCGCGTTCCCGGAGAACGACTTCATCGGGCCGGATCGGTACAATCAGCTCTTCACCGTGCACGGCACGGCGATGATGTTCCTCTTCGCCGTGCCGGTGATGACCGCCTTCGGTCTCTACCTCGTGCCGCTGATGGTCGGCACGCGCGACGTCGCCTATCCGCGCCTCAACGCGTTCGGTTACTGGACCTTCCTGATCGGCGGGCTCTTTCTCTTCGTTTCGTTCTACCTGAACACCGGCCCGGATACCGGGTGGTTCGCCTACGTTCCACTGTCGGGGCCCGACTATTCGCCCGGCAAACGCGTGGACGTATGGGCCCAGGTGGTGACGTTCACCGAGATCGCCGGCCTCGTGGCTGCGGTGGAAGTCATCGTGACGGTGTTCAAGCAGCGGGCGCCGGGCATGTGGCTCAACCGCATCCCGCTCTACGTCTGGGCCATTCTCGTCGTGTCGTTCATGATCGTGTTCGCCATGCCCGCCGTGGCCATGGCGAGCACGATGATGCTCGCGATGGACCGCCTCGTGGCGACGCATTTCTTCAATCCCGCCGAAGGCGGTGACGCCCTGCTCTGGCAGCACATGTTCTGGTTCTTCGGGCATCCCGAGGTCTACATCATGTTCATCCCCGGCCTCGGCTTCATTTCGCACATCATCGAGACGTTCACGCGACGACCGGTGTTCGGTTATCCGGTCATGGTGGCGTCGATGATCCTCACGGGTTTCGTGGCGTTCGGCCTGTGGGTGCACCACATGTTCGCCACGCCGATCCCGCAGCTCGGCCGGAGCTTCTTCACCGCGGCGAGCGTGTTGATCGCCATCCCGACGGGGGCGCAGATCTTCTGCTGGATTGCGACGATCTGGGCGGGCCGCCCACGCCTCACCGTCTCGATGCTGTTCGCCATCGGCTTCATCATCGTGTTCGTCATCGGCGGGCTCACGGGGGTGATGGTCGCGTCGGTGCCGTTCGACCTGCAGGTCCACGACACGTACTTCATCGTCGCACACCTCCACTACGTGATCCTCGGCGGCGTGCTCTTCCCCCTCTTCGGTGCGATCTACCTCTGGTTCCCGAAGATGACCGGGCGCATGCTGAGCGAGCGGCTCGGCCGCTGGCATTTCTGGCTGTTCTTCATCGGCGTCAATCTCACCTTCTTCCCCATGCACATTCTGGGACTCGAGGGGATGCCGCGCCGCGTGTACACCTATCTCGCCGAGATGGGATGGGGGAAGTTGAACCTGCTGGCGAGCACCGGCGCGCTGATCATCGTATCCAGCGTGATCGTGTTCGGTGTGAACGTGCTCGTCAGCCGCCGGCGGGGCGCGCTCGCCGGACCCGACCCGTGGGGTGCGTCGGGTCTCGAATGGTTGACCACGTCCCCGCCTCCACCGTGGGGTTTTCACCACATCCCGATCG
The DNA here is from genome assembly GCA_964438255.1 of uncultured Gemmatimonadaceae bacterium. Lineage (GTDB taxonomy): Bacteria > Gemmatimonadota > Gemmatimonadetes > Gemmatimonadales > Gemmatimonadaceae > AG11. Next base: position 11,085 of record CAYTKA010000013.1, read on the forward strand.
TCGAGAGTCGCGAGCCGCTCTGGATGGAGGGTGACGAGCTGCCCGTTGCCACCGGCCTTCGCACCGATCGGCGCGAGATGCTCATCACGACCGCGCTCGACGCGCTCCCCGACAGCCGGCACGAGCAGCCCGGCGAATCGATCTGGCCGCTCGTCATGGCGCTGGCCGTGGGTGTCACCTTCATCGGGGCGATCTTCACGCCGTGGGCGTATGTTGTCGGGACCGTGTTCGGTACGATCGCCTTCGCTGGCTGGGGGTGGCCGCGCAATCCGAGCCCCGACGAGATCGTCACACCCGACGCCGTGCCGCGCGCGGAGGTGTCCTGATGCGCCGCCCTCGCGTCGTGCTCGACGTGTCCGCCCTTCCCGACGTGGTGTTCGGCCCCCGGGACATCATGTGGTGGGGGACACTCGGGTTCGTGGTCATCGAGGGCTTCACGCTCGTGCTCTGCGCGGTCGTGTACGTGTACCTCACGCAGAACTTCGTGTCGTGGCCGCCGGAGCGAACGCCGCCGCCGAGTCTCACCGTCCCGACCATTCAACTCGCCGTCATGCTGGGTAGTCTGCCCCTCGTGCACTGGCTCAGCCGCATGGCGCACGCGTTCGATCTACGCCGCGTGCGGACCGGCCTCGCAGCGAGCACGCTCGTCGCGCTCCTCGCGTTCCTGCTCCGTGTCGGCGGCTGCGTCTCACAGCTTCGCGTGCGGTGGGACACGAATGCATACGGCTCCGCACAGTGGCTGCTGCTCGGCGCGCACACCACCCTGCTGCTCTTCCAGTTGATCGAGATCGGCGGCATGGCGCTGCTGTTCTGGTTCGGGACGGTGGAGCGGAAGCATTTCTCCGACGTCAGCGACGCCGTGTTCTACTGGTGGTTCATGGTGCTCGGCTACGTGCCGATCTTCGTGCTGTCGTTCATCCTCCCGCGAATCTGAGATGCCGCCCGGCCCGACGCGCATCGGCGACGCCGGTCACCTTCCCGAGCGCAGCGAGCGTGCGCCCGTACTCCAGTGGATCGGCGTCTTTCTCGCGCCGACGGTGTACTTCGCGCACCTCCAGCTCAACTACGTGCTCGTGCCCTGGTCGTGCGCGACGCATCAGCGCATCTGGGTGCACATCACGTCGCTCGTCGCCGTGTTGTTGGCCCTGAGCGGCATTTGGGCCGCGCGGCGTGTGCATGCGCGCGCAGCAAATGGGCATGCCGACGACGATACGCTGCCGCGCCTTCGCTTCCTCGGCCTGCTCGGCGTGCTCATCGGCGCACTGTTCACGCTGCTGCTCGTTGCGCAGCTCGTCGCCGGACTCGTGATCTCGCCATGTCAATGAGTCGCGTCGTCGGTCTGATGCGTGCCGCGCTCGTGGCGTGCGCGCTCGCGGTGGGCGCGTGTGAGCGGGCAGAGCCCGCCGATGCGCGCCGTGCGGCTGAGCTGTTCGCCGGCAGCCCGGCACGCGGCAGAACGCTGATGCGCAACTATGGCTGCCGCACCTGTCACACGATTCCGGGCGTCGAGGGCGCGAATGCGCTCGTGGGGCCGTCGCTCGCCGGGATCGCGAGCCGCAGCTACATCGCCGGCGTGCTGCCGAATACGCCCGAGAACCTGCTGCGCTGGATTCAGGATCCGCGCGCCGTCGATCCCCTCACCGCCATGCCGGCGGTCGGCGTGACCCCCGCGGATGCACGGCACATCGCGGCGTACCTGTACACCCTGCGCTGATTTGCCGTAGTCCGGAGCCGTGAACGACTTACCGTTTCAGCGCTACGCGCCGCTGTCCGCCGGCGGCCGGAAGAGGCGGTACAGCATGCCGAACAGCCTCGTGCGCTCGCGCGGTGGCTGGGGCTCTTCGATACCACCGACGAACGCCCGGAAGATCATCTCCACCCCACCCACGCGCAGCGTTGCGCCCGTGGGCAGCTCGCGCTCGCCCGCCACCCGGTAGCCGTCGACGAACGTTCCGTTCACCGAGCGCAGATCGATCACGTACCACGTCTGGCCCTTGCGCAGCAGCGTGGCATGGGTCGTCGACACGCTGTCGTCGCGCAGGCGCACGTCGCTCTGCACGCCGCGGCCGATCGCGCACACCGGGCGGTCGACGTGGAACGACGCGCCGACGAACGGGCCGCGGACGATCTCGAGCGTCGCCGTCGGCAGCCGGCGACCGGCGGCTCGTGCCTTCTCCGAGGCGACGACGCTGCGGAGGTTCGACATGTCGAGGACTGCCGTCGCCGCGCGGCTTGCATTCTCCGCCTCCGGCTCCTCGCCCGGCTTCTCCGCCCCCTCGATCTCGAAGGTCAACTCGACGTCGTGCATGCGGATCACGTCGCCCGAGTCGAGGATGCGCGTGCCGCCCACGCGCACGCCATTGACCAGCGTTCCGTTCGAGCTCTCGTCCGTGAGGAGAAAACCGCCGGGCACCGCCGTGATCGACGCATGCCGGCGCGAAACACCCTTGTCGGGGATGACGACGTCGCACTCGGTGTCGCGCCCGATCACCACGCGCCGGTTCGGAAGGCGATACTCCTGTCCTGTTTGCAGGTTGATCAACTTCGCGTCACTCAGCTCCTGCGCCGTCCCGGGCGTCGATGCACTGCCCGATGCGGGGGCCGTCGTCGCATGGGCGACACCATTGGAGGGTTGCGCCGGTTCGCTGCCCGGGACGTCGGCCTCATAGGTCAGGCGGCAGCCGACGAGATCGATGTGGGCGCCGTGGTGCAGCTCCGCGGGAGCAACGCCGAGCGGCTGGTCATCCAGGCGAACGACGACGGCTGCCGTGATACGCTGGATGAGAACGGGTCCATGCTCGGGTACCGTGATCGTCGCCACGGGCGGCTGCCACGCGAGCGCGGCGACGGGCAGCGCCTCCGCCCCTCGTCCGCCGAGGGTGTTTTTGCCCGGTCGGAGCACGCACCGGTCGGCGCCCGATCTCAGAATCGGCATGGGAGCCGTGAGCCTCGCAGGGGATGAGTCCCGTGAATCGCTACCACCGGGCAGGGGCGGTCGCAGAGCTGGCGCGACCTGCAGTGGTGGATAAGAGCGCATGCACAACGTTTGTGCGGCCGACGCGACGGCGTCGGTGACCCACCTCACGACCTCGGGCCAGCCGCGCCTTCAGCCTATAGACGACGAACGCGCCAAGGCGCAAAAGCCGCGGCGCTACGACGCCTCGTCGATCCGGACCTCGAATCCATCCGGCCGTTCCTCCTTCAGCAACCGTGTGAGCGTGGGGCGCGAGATGCCAAGCAGTCGTGCCGCCTGGCTCCGGTTCCCCTTGGTGAGCTGTACCGTGAGCTGAGCCGCCTCCCGCTCGATCGCCGCGAGGAGCTTGCCCTCGGCAGGAATCTCGATGCGCCCGGCAAGGTGCCGCTCCCCCGACGCACTCGGTGTACGCGCCGTCCGCTGCTGGATGAGCAGGTGGGCGAGCCCCACCGCCGGCGCATCGCCGCTCAGGACGACGGCGCGCTCCAGCACGTTGCGGAGCTCACGCACGTTGCCCGGCCAACTGTGATTCCGCAGCGCCGCGTGCGCGTCGGGAGTGAGAAACTTGGCGGGGGCGTTGTGCATACGCGCCACCTCAGCGAGGAAGTGCGCGGCGAGGGACTCGACATCCTCGAGCCGCTCGCGCAGCGGCGGGATGTCGACGCGGAGCACGTTCAAGCGATAGAACAGATCCTCGAGGAACGAGCCCTCGGCCACCGCCTCCTCGATCGCCACGTTCGTCGCCGCGATGATGCGGCACTCGATCTTGATCTCGTGCGAGCCGCCAAGCCGGCGCACGCCACGTTCCTCGAGGGCACGCAGGAGCTTGGGCTGGAGCAGCGGGGGCAGGTGATGCACCTCGTCGAGGAAGAGCGTGCCGCGGCCGGCTACCTCCATCAGCCCCTGCTTACGGAACTGTGCCCCGGTGAACGCTCCCGCCTCGTGGCCGAACAGCTCCGCCTCGAGCAGCATCTCGGGAATGGCGGCACAGTTCACAGCGACGAACGGCGCTGCAGCGCTCGCACCTTCGAGGTGGATGCCCCGGGCGAACAGCTCCTTTCCCGTTCCCGTCTCGCCCACCAACAGCACCGTGGACAGCCGCGCGCGGGCGACCATGCGCGCCACCTCGACGGCCGCGCGGAGGCGCGGGCTGTCGCCGACGATGCGATCGAATGAGAACGGCTCGGCGGCGGCGCCCCCCGCGACCGGAGGGGCGGCGTCACGACCGAGCTTCGTGATGTCTGGCTTCAAGGTGGCCACGCCGCGTCTCCGGGTTCGTCCCGGTGCCGTACGACAAGAGTGCGCGTCAGGTGACGGACGTCACACTCCCTGCACGGCTGACGACCCCCGGCCCGATGAGGTCACCGGACCGGAGGTCGTGGCGGCGTCACTCCGCGGACCCCCGTCTCGCTGAGTGCGCGCCGCCGCAGCTCACTGCGGTGGGTCGCCCTTTCCGCACGACAGCAAATAGCCAGAGAAGTGGCCGATGTAGAACTTGACCGTCGTCTTGTTGCTGTCGAAATAGCCGAGCTGTGTCTCCTGCACCAGCCCCTGCTGCTTCGCTGGGTCGAGGGCGGTGTCGAAGTAGCCGCCGTGCATGCCGGTCAGCAGCGTGAGGACGCCGCTCGCGCCTGTCCCGGTGATGTCCTGTGTGACCTTCACCGGCTGCAGGAAGACGGTGCCATGCGGCTGGAAATCGTACGCGACGTTCGATCCTTTGAGCGCCGTCATGGTGATCGTCGTCGACTGCGTGAGGGCACCAGGGGGGAAGCTGATCTTCACTCCCGCCAGCGGGATGCTGAGCTCACCCCCCGTGCGTCCGATCACCGCCGTGGTCGAGATGTCGGCCGCGAGCGGTGTCGTCCGCTGCAGGATGATCGCCGTGTCGCTGTAGAGGATGTTCGTCAACATCATCAGCGAGTCCGTGGCGTTGATCCTCCCGAGCGTCGGCGTCGGCCGGCTCTCGGGGGAGATCGGAGCCAGGGGCCGTTCAGGGGTGCCGCAGGCGAAGACGGCACCCGCGGCCAGCACGAGGAGAATCGGTTTGCGAGCGTGGTGGAACATGGTGGATCTCCGCGGGGGTTCGGATGACTGCTTGCCTTCGAGAGTGATCGTTCCGTGACCGCTTCCGGCGGCGCTGCGGGGCACCGCCCTGATTTGACAACTCATGCCGACAGCTCCCTGCGTGCGTCGGCTGCGCCTGACGGGGCTCGCGCGCTCGGCTCTCCTCCAAGAAGTGCGGCGTAGCGGGGCGCGAGCAGCGCGAGGCCCAGCTCGTCCACGCGTGCAGCGTACATCTGCAGCAGATTGCGCAGTCTGGCGCCCCGCTCGGAGCTGGGGAGTGCCCGGGCGAAATCCGCCGCCAGCCACGCCGCGGCGAACACGTCACGAGGCTCTGCGAGCGCGAGCGCGTCCTGGAATCGTGTCTTGGCGTCGTCCACTTTCCCTACCCGGAGCGCGAGGCGCGCGACCAGCGCCTCATGGAGCTCGCGGCCCTGGAACCACCATTCACTCCGCCCGCGCAGGCACGCCGACGCCTCCGCAGCGAGCGTGCGGGCCGCCGCGAGCTTGTTCTGCTCGAGCGCGACGAGCCCTGCGCCCGACAGACTGGTGATCTCGAGCTCGACCAATCCGAGCGCGCGTGCACGCGTCACCACGGCATCGTAGCGCTCCGCCGCCTCGAGGAGCTGATTCTGCTCGCGTGCCAGGTGCCCCAGATCGACCAGCGCGCAGAGACGATGATATTCGTGGCTCACCCTGCGAAACGCTTCGTGGGCCTCCTCCAGGCAGAGCCGTGCCTGCGCGTTCCGACCCCAGCGTAGCGCGATCTCACCGCGGTTCAACGTGCACAGGCCAGCGAACTCCAGGCTGTGCACGGCACGGCTGCGGGTGAGCGCGCGCTCGAACGCGGCGTCGGCCGACGACAGGCTGCCAAGCAGCGCGTGCGCCGCTCCGATGTCGATCTCGGTGCGCAGCAGTCCATAGACGTCGTCGATCGCCGCATACACTGAAGCGGCGCGCTCGTACTGCTCCAACGCCGACGTCGGCGAGGTGTGCACGAGCGCCGAGCCGAGCCGCGCGCGCGCCGCCGCCGCGAGCGCCGCATCGCCGGTGCGCTCCGCGTGCTCCACCGCGTCGCGCGCGATCGACTCCGCACCCTCGAGATCACCCATGCGTCCGCGGGCGAGGGAGATCATCGCCATCAGCGCGACCCGCTCCGACGCGAGCCCGTCGCGCTCCGCCGTTTCCAGCAGCGTCGCGCACGCCGCACAGATGGCATGCGGCGAGAGGCCACGGAGTCCATGGATGCGCACCAGCGCGCGACGACATTCCGCCGCGCGACGCGAGTCGGGTTGCTGCGCGAGCCAGCTCAGGGCGAGTGCGCACCGCTCTTCGGCCAGCGCATACCGACCCGCCGCCTCGGCGACTTCGGCGAGGCGCAGGTGTACTTCAGCGAGCGGCGCACCCGCCTCGGCGTTCCGTTCGGCCAGCTCGAGGAACGTGATCGCCTCGTCGTGCGCGTACAGCGCCACGGCGCGATCGGCCGCGCGCAATGCGTACTCGTACGCGCGCCTCGACAGACCGGCGGCGGCATAGTGCACCGCAATCTCCGCCGGGGACGCAGTGGCACGCGCGGCGAGCGCATCAGCGATCCGCCCATGGATGCGGCGCAGCCGGCGTGGATGCACGTGCTCGTGCAGCGCCTTGACGAGCAGGCCGTGCGTGAACGAGACGCGCTCGTCACCGCGCAGCGACGACGTCTCGAGGACCGACGCGGCGAGGCCCTCCTCGATCGCGTCGAGGAGATCCTCCTCCGGCCCGATCCCCGCCGCCACGGCGAGATCGATGTCCAACGAGCGCCCCATGACGGCAGCGTCGCTCAGCGTCCGCCACGCCTTCGGCGACAGCCGGGTGAGCCGGCGCGAGATCAGATCCTTCACCGCCGTCGGCAGACGCAGTGCGGTGGCGGACCGCCACTCCCACCGCTCACCCGACCAATGGAGACTCTCTGCCTCGAGCAGCGCACGCAGCACCTGCACGGTGAAGAAGGGATTGCCCTCCGTCTGCTGGTACAGGAACGCGAGCAGCTCCGACCCGACGTCCTGCTCGAAGGCGCGACTCACCCACTGCCGCAGCTCTTCCTCCGTGAGACGGCCGAGGCGCAGCTCGTGGAAGTGTTCGGCGCGCGAGAGCCGCTGGCGGCGGCCGAGCACGTCGCCGCCGAGGTCCTCGTCGCGCATGGTGATGCAAATGAGAAGACGCTCGCGATCGAGCCGGCCGGCGAGATACTCGAGCAGATCCCACGACGGCTCGTCGGCCCACTGCATGTCATCGAGCAGCAGGACGAGCGGGCGGGACATCGCGGCAAGGCGCAGGAACTCGCCCACCTCCTCGAAGAGCGCGAAGCGATTTCCCTCCTGATCCGGGCGGCGGCCGTCGCCGAGCGCATGCAGCAGGCGCGGCAGCTCGCGCCACGCCCGCTCCGGCACGACGCGCAGCACGCGGATCGCGTCCAGCGCCGTGATCCAGGGGGCGTACGGCGGGCGCGTGTCCGTGTCGACGCACCGGCCGACCACGAGCGACCCCGCGCGCAGGCGCACGTCGGGGCTCAGCTCGCGCACGAGCGCCGTCTTGCCGACGCCCGCTTCACCGACGACCGCGACGATCTGGGGCTCGCCGCGCACGGCGCGCTGCAGATGCTCGACCATCGCGGCACGCTCGTCGGCGCGCCCCGTGAAGCGCTCCACCTGCGGGACGGGCGGACGCCCCGCGCGCGCGCCACCCGCGCAGGAAACGGCATCCCTGCCGTTGCGCTTCGCCTGATACAGCGCGGCATCGGCGCTCGCGAACAACGTCTCGAAGGTCGCGCCGTGCGGCGGCGCCGCGGCCACGCCGACGGAGATCGTCAGCGCGACCGGCCCCGCCGCCCCCGCGGCGATCGGGATCGCGTGCACGGCGCCGCGCAGCCGCTCCGCCACGTCCACGGCGACCTCGATCGTCGTGTCGGGCAGCAGCAGCGCGAACTCGTCGCCGGCGAAGCGCGCCAGCACCGCGTCGGGCTGCTGATGCCCGCGCAGCGTCTGCGCCACGGCGCGCAGCACGTCGTCGCCGCGCAGATGGCCATACGTATCGTTGATCAGCTTGAAGTGATCGACGTCGATCACGAGGAGCGAGACCTGCTCATGCTCCCTGCGCGTCGCCAGCGCCGCGTTGGCCGCCTCGATGAGCGAGCGGCGGAGCGGCAGGTCGGTCAACTCGTCGAGCGGCGAGGCGGAGCTGGCCGCAATCGCCGCGGCGCGGCGTGGTGCCACCGTCGGCGCGGGCCGACGCCACGACAGCGCGAGCTCGCCGGCCACTTCCTCGAACAACGGGAACAGCTTCGGGTCGAACTGCTTGCCCACCTCGAGCCGCATGGCCTCGATGGCGTCGGCGTGCGACATTCCGCGCTTGTAGCTGCGCTCGGAGGTGAGCGCGTCGTACACGTCGGCGATGCACAGCATCCGCGCGACGAGCGGGATCTCCTCGCCCTTCAGCCCGTGCGGATACCCGGCGCCGTCCCAGCGCTCGTGGTGCGATTCCACGAGCGGGCGCACGTCCCACGGGAAATCCACCTCGGCGAGCATCTCGACACCCGCCGACGGATGGCTGCGCACGATCTCCCACTCGTCATCGGAGAGATTGCTCGCCTTGTTGAGGACCTCGGCGGGGATCACCAGCTTGCCGACGTCGTGCAGCAGCGCACCGATGCGGAACCAGAAGAGCGACTGCTCGTCCATGCCGCTGCGCGCGGCGAGGGCGCAGGCCAGGTCGGCCACGCGCTCGCAGTGTCCCTGCGTGTAGTCGTCCTTGCACTCGATCGACTCGCCCCACTTGCGGGCGACGTCGAGGAAGTCGCTCTCCAGCCGCGCCATGCGCCGGCCCACGTCGGCGAGCTCACGGCGTGCCCGAAGCTGCGCGAACAACCGGTGCGCCCCGTTGAGACACTGCAGCGTGTCGCGGTTGCGTCCCTGCCGGCGGTGCAGCTCCGCTCTCTCCTTCGTGCTCTCGGCGAGCAGCAGGAGATCCTGGCGCCGATGCGCGATCTCCTCGGCCTCGGCGAGGCACTGCTCGGCGAGCTCGAAGTCCCCCGTCTCGCGCGCGACGATGCCATACGCCTTGTGCAGCTCGCCCAGGGCGCGCGGATCCTTCACGCGGCGCGAGATCTCCATCGCGCGGTCGCACGCCTCGCGCGCCGCGGCCAGATCCCCCTGCGCGACGAGACTCTCGGCGCGGTTCACCTCGATGTGGACGCAGGTGCTCTGATCGCCGAGGACCTCGGCCACGCCGATCGCCTCGTCGTAGGCGCGCGCGGCTTCACTCCATTGCTGGCGCTGCGTGTACAGCAGCCCCAGATTGTTGAGCGCGACGCACACGTCGTTCGCCAGGCCGAGCGCGCGATACGATGCGAGGCTCGTCTCGTAATAGTGCAGCGCCGTATCCAGATCGCCGCGGACGTTCGCGATGACGCCAAGGTTCTGCGCCGTCATCGCGGCGAGCTTGGCCTCTCCGGACCGCAACGCCAGCTCGCGCGCCGAGTGATAGAGCCGCTCCGCCTGATCGAGGCTGCCCTGCTGCGTGTGGATGATCGCGAGCAGGTTCGTCGCATGTCCCATGTTGGCGACGTCGCCGTGTGCTTCGGCGATGACCAGCGCCGCGTCGGCGCAGTCGAGGGCGAGACCCAGCTCGCCGTCGACGCGATGCGTGCGGGCAATCCAGCGCAGCAGATCGGACGCCTGCGCGGCGCTTGGTGCTTCGCGCAGGCGCCACAGCGCGACCTCGTACAGCTCGCGCGCCTGCACGCGCCGCCCCTGCAGCTCGGCGTGCTGTGCCTCTTCCACCAGGGCGTCGTACGACAGCGTGTCCGACGCGTCGCGCACGATGCGCAGCGCCGGCCAGCTTGTCTTGGACGAAGGGGGGAAGCCGCTCATGCGCAGAATGGCAAGAGGAAAGCACGAGACTCCGGAAATGGCCGGCCGCCGCGACGGTGCGGCGGGCTTGACTGTCATTCCGGAGGAGCGTGGGTGGGCTCGTTGTGCCCGCGATCACAGTGCAACGGCCGGGCCCGCGCCCAAGTCGTGCATTATCAGCAACTTACGCTTTTGGAGCTGGTTTGTTACCTTTCAGGTGACAAAATTCTTTGCGGACTCGTGGAAAAAATATTTGCTATCCGCAGGGCGGATCTGCATGGCAATCGGCGCGGGACCACGCGGCGCTGACGGAAGATTTGTCGAACAGCAGCGGCTCACGGACGACGAGCGCCCCGCTTTCGCGGGGCGCTCGGTTCTCCGGAGCGATCGGTGATGATCGCTACTGCTCGACGACCACCAGGAATCGCGACGGCGCCCAGAACCGTGCCGGCTGGGTGATCTTGAGGTTCCCGGTGAACGTCTCGTTGTCGCGGTTCTCGACGGTCGCGTAGTCGAGGCTCTGCCGCGAGACGATGCGATAGCGGCGGTTCGGGTCGGGCATCTCGATGACGTTCGCCTGGCGCTGATCGACCGCGGTGAACGCGCTCGCGTCGGCGTTGCGGGAGATCTGGATCGTGCGGCCCGGGTGCGCGATGAGCAGGTTCGCACCGCCCTCGTGCACGATGACACCGTGCTGGAGGAGATCGTCCTCGCGGCCGATCACGTAGAACGCCTTGTTGTGCATCGCTTCGAGCGACGCGATCGTCGCACCCATCTCACGCGTCACGCCGTTCAGGCTGTCCACTCGCTGGGAGAGGGCATTGATCGTTGCGGTCTGGCGCTGGATCGTGGCGTTCAGGTCGTTGATCATCGCCTCGTCCGTCGCGAGCTGCGAGCGCAGCTCGGCGTTCTCCTTGTTCGCCGCGGCGAGCTGCTTCGCCGTCTCGCGCGCGCGCGCGACGAGTGCGTCGACGCGCTCCATCACCGCCTTGCGGTTCTGAAGCTGCTGCGCGAGAGGGTCGAGCTTGGCGTCCTTCTTCTTCCCCTTCGGACGACCGACGACGCGGGAGACGCTGCTGTCGATGTGCATGATGAAGTCGTCGGCCTGGAGGACGACGCGCGTCAGCGAGTCCTTCTGGGCGGCGAGCTGCTTCTGGAGCCGCCCCTGCTCGCTCGCCGACGCGGTGGCAATGCTGTCGGCGCGGAGGCGGTCCTTGGACGGTCCGCACGCGACCAGCGAGAGCGCGCCGGCGGCGGCGAGAGTAGCGAGGGTCAAGCGGGGAGAGCGGGTCATCATCATCGGCTCCATTCGGACGGGCTTGAACGGCGTGGCGAGAGGAAAGGAGGAGGGGACAGCCGGCCGACGCGCGCCTGCGTCGTCTCTCGTGCGCGTTCCGTTGAGTGTGGGCGACAGGATGGAGTACCGTCCGTGCTCGCGCAGCCTGCCTTCTCACAAATGTTGCGTGATTGGGCGCACACGCTCGCGGCGCGTGACGAGAGTCCGTCCTCGGTGCGCCGCCGGCCCGGTGATTCTCTCTGGTAGACGACCAGCCCGGGTCCAGGCATCACGGAGCCGGCCGCCAGCCGTCGAGACCGGGTTGGGCACCGCGCGACGTGCGCTATCATCGAAGGAGTGACACGGGGTGCCCGCACAGCGTCGATGCAGGCTGAGATCGCACCCGTCGACCTGACGTGGGTCATTCCAGCGGAGGGAGCGTCACTGGCGAATGGCATGTGATGGATCGCGCAGGCGGGCCGATCTTCTTCCCCGCCGGCCCTGCTCCCCGAGCGCAAACGCGATTCTTCGGAGCGCGTACGTGCTGGCATTCGCGGCGGGGCGGCGATCAGCGACAAGACGCTCGCGCGCCGTGCCGATCTCTATCTCCTGTGCGACGTCGACGTACCCTGGGTGTCGGACGGCATTCGCGACCGGCCGACGAATCGCGAGGCGATGTTCGACCGGCTCGAGCGCGCGCTTCGGCGGCGCGGGCTGCGGACGGCGATCGTCCGTGGCGACTGGCAGGCGCGCTGGACGATCGCCCGTGAGGCAGTAGCTTCGTTGGGATCGTATCCGAGCGTCACCGGATAGATCTCTCATGCCGACTGCACATACGCGCGCCCGACCGCGCGTCGCCGTGATCGTCACGCGCGTCGTTCTCTATTTCTTCATCGCCTGGGGAACGGTGATCGCGCTCGCGGCGGGCCTCTTCCCTGGCGCCGGAGCGGTGGCTGCGGCGATCGCGCTGTATGCGATGCTCCCGCTCGCTGCATACATCCGCTGGCGAGGCTGGCCGTTCTACCCGGGCGCGGCGTTCCGCCTGCTGGTGGTCCGTCCATTCTGGTATGCGCAGCTCCTGCTGCCGCTGGTGGCCGGTGCGGGACTCGTCGGTCTGGCCGTCGGTGCGCCGTTCGGGCACGGGCTCGCCACGGGTCGCGTGTTCGCCGTGGTCGTGTTCGTGTTCGTCGCGGCGATCCTCGGGGTCGGCTACCTCGGTGCGCGCCACCTCGTCGTCCGTGAGGTCGAGGCAGCGGTTCCCGGGCTGCCGCTGGAGTTCGATGGACTGCGCATCGCGCAGCTGTCGGACCTGCACGTGGGGCCGCACACGTCGCGCTGGTTCCTCGACCGTGTCGTGCGTACGGTACAGACGCTTGCCCCGGATCTCATCGCCGTCACGGGAGATCTGATCGACGATCGTGCCGAAGACGTTGCCGTGTACGCGCGGCGGCTCGGAGCGCTGCAGGCGCCGCTCGGCGTCTTCATGATCCCCGGTAATCACGACGTGTACGCCGGCTGGGACGACGTCGAGCGTGCGCTGCGCGAGGCGAACCTCGGTACGGTGCTCGTGAACGATGCACATCTCGTGCGACGCGGCGATGCGACGGTTGCGCTCGTGGGCACGGGGGATCCCGCGGGGGGACGCCGTGGCTCCTCGCGCGCGGCCCCGGACGTCGAGCAGGCGATGGCGAGCGTACCGCGCGATGCGACGGTGATCGCGTTCGCGCACAACCCGGCGCTGTGGCCGGCGCTCGCGGCGCGCGGCGTGGCGCTCACGCTGAGCGGTCACACGCACTGGGGACAGCTCGCGCTGCCACGGGTGGGCTGGAGCCTCGCGTCCCCCTTTCTCGAGCACGCCATGGGCGCGCATGCGATGAAGGACGCGCTGCTCTACATCAGCCCGGGCACCGGCTACTGGGGGATTCCCTTCCGCCTGGGGGCATCGCCGGAGATCACGATCGTCACGTTGCGTGCCGGTGCGAGCGCGGCCACGCGCGTGCACCCGCCGCGGAAGGCGCGCAGAGTGCGCGTGGCCTGAGCGCCGGACGGAGGCGGCACTAGTGCATTCGTGGCGGCGCCGGCGCGAGCTCCAGCGTATCGCCGGTGACGGTGAAGTGCGCCTCGAGCGTGGCCGCCGAGCTGCCGCCGGCCCATAGAGTGAACGTGCCCGGCTCCACGACACGGCGGAGGTCGAGGCCGTAGAGGGCAAGGTCAGCGGGGCGCAGGGTGAAGCGCACCGTGCGCGCCTCGCCCGCCCGCAGTCTGACGCGCTGGAATCCGCGCAGCTCGCGCACCGGTCTTGTCACGCTCGCTGCGTCGTCGCGCACGTAGAGCTGCGCCACTTCGTCGCCACTGCGCGCGCCGGTGTTCGTCACGACGACCGAGACATCGAGTGAATCTCCGTTGCGCAGCACGGTCGTCGAGGGGCGCAGATCGCTGTACGCGAACGTCGTGTACGACAGTCCGTGGCCGAACACGAACTGCGGCGTCCACGGCAGGTCGAGATACTTGGACGTGTAGTGGTTCTGTGCATCGGCGGGGCGGCCGGTGTTCTTGTGGCTGTAGTAGATCGGCACCTGCCCCGTGGCGCGCGGGACGGTGACGGGCAGCTTGCCGCTCGGACTGACGTCTCCGAACAGCACGTCGGCGAGCGCGTTGCCATGCTCCACACCGAGGAACCAGCTCTCGACGAGTGCGGACGTGCTGTCGGCGAGCCAGGGTACGGCGAGTGGCCGGCCATTCATCAGGACGGCGACAACCGGCTTCGTCGTCCCGACTGCTCGCACGATCGTCTGCGCGAGTGCGAGCTGCGATCCCGGGAGCTCGATCGACGCGCGACTCGACGCTTCACCGCTCATGTCGCCACGCTCGCCGAGCACGAGAAGCACCGCGTCGGCGTCCCGCGCCGCGCGCTCCGCCTCGACCAATCCCGCCGTGCTCGGCGTGTCCACCGGCGCGCCGCGCACGTGCAGGATGCGCGTGTTGGGCACCGCCGTACGCAGACCCGCCAGCACGCTCACCGCGTCCTCGGGCTTTCCGCCGCCGCTCCAGGGGCCGATCGTCGACCGCGCATCGTCGGCGAGCGGGCCGATGACTGCCAGTGTCCGCAGATCCTTCCGCAGCGGCAGCGCGGGCACGCCGCCGACGTTGCGGTTCGTCAGCAGCACGATGGACTCCTGCGCGATCGCGCGTGCGGCGGCGCGGTGCGCCGGCGCGAGAATGTCCCGCCCCTCGCGCTCGCCGCTCACCTGCCGATAGGGGTCGTCGAACAGGCCGAGTGCTGCTTTCACCTGGAGCACGCGCCGCACCGATCGATCGACGAGGGCGAGTGGCACACGACCGGCGCGGACTTCGTTCCCGAGCTTGCTGCGATAGAGCACGCTCGACATCTCCATGTCCACGCCGGCGTCGATCGCGCGCCGTGCGGCGGTGGTGCTGTCAGCCGCGATGCCGTGCTGCATCAGCTCCCACACCCCCGTCCAGTCGCTCACGACGAGACCGCCGAAGTGCCAGCGGTCTCGCAGCATCTCGGTGAGCAGCCAGTGGCTCGCGTGCGCGGGGGTGCCGTCGATCTCGTTGAACGACGCCATGAGCGAGCCCGTGCCGGCGCGCACCGCCGCCTCGAAGGGGGGCAGATACACTTCCAGCATCTGTCGCTCGCCGACCGGTGCGACGTTGTAATCGCGGCCGCCCTCGGCCGCTCCGTATGCGGCGAAGTGCTTGGCGGTTGCGAGCAAGGACGTGGGCGAGCGGAGGTCGTTCCCTTGAAAGCCGCGGATTCGCGCCGCGGCCATCACGCTGCCGAGGTAGGGATCTTCCCCCGCCCCTTCGACGATGCGCCCCCAGCGCGGATCGCGCGCAACGTCGACCATCGGTGCGAAGGTCCAGTGGACGCCCATTGCCGTTCCCTCGACGGCGGCGATGCGCGCAGAGCGTGCGGCGCCGGCGGAATCGAACGATGCCGCCTCGCCGAGTGGCACGGGAAAGATCGTGCGCATGCCGTGAATCACGTCGTAGCCGAAGAGCAGCGGGATGTGCAGCCGCGTCTGTTCCACGGCAATGCGCTGCATGCGGCGGGTGACGTCAGCGCCGAAGAGGCTGAGGAAGGAACCGATGCGCCCCTCGCGGACCTCCTGCTCCGCCCCCGCGGCGACCGTCGGACCGGTCTGTCCCCATCCGGCGGGTGACTGCGTGAGCTGGCCGAGCTTCTCGTCGAGCGTCATGAGGGCGAGCACCGAGTCGGCGATGCGCGCCGCGCGGCTCGAGGTGATCGCGGTGTCCGTCGGCGACGGCTCGACGCGCCCGACGGTTGGCGTGACCACCGTGCGCGCGCAACCGGCGAGCACGAGGAGCGCGCTCGCGAGGACAGTGAGTGAGCGCCGCATCAGAGGCACCGCCCGGAGAGCCATCCACCGGTAAAGCCCGAACGACAGAGACCGCGCGCGATGTAGGGATTGGCGCGCAGGAGGCGCCAGATGAGACCCGTGCGATGATTCTCGATCATGAGGAGGATTGGTCCCTGGTCGATGCCAAGATGATCGGTGTCGAACCAGCCGACTCCCGGAATGATGCGTCCCTGCGACACGTGTAGCGTAGCGTCGGTGAGCGTCGGATTGAAGGCGTCGACGAAACCGTAGCGCGTGAAGATCGCATCGCCATACTGCCGGCGCATGGCCATGAGCGCGGGGATCGCGACCTCGGGGGCGAAGGGCACCGAGCCGCCGGCGGCGGTCGGGACGATCGTGCCGTCGTCGTTGATCTCGTCGGTGCCGGCGCCGCGCGCCCAGTAGGTGTGGAACCGCCGCTGGCGTCCCGCCACGACGAACGACGAATCGAGCGGGCCATCGCTCGCCGTCAATCCCCACACGCTATCGGCATAACCTCGCCACGCCGCCGGATTCGCGATTGCATAGTTCCGATGCGCGAGCGTTGCGCGCCGCGAGTTCTCGAAGTAGTCGATGCCGCGCTGGCTCGTGTACTCGTCGCGGATACCGCGGTAGTCGATCCAGGTGTGCGAGTATTGATGGCCGAACAGCGGCGCGAACATCACGTACTCCTGTCCGTAGAAGCGGTCCCATTTGTATCCGGACGTCCACGCCTGCCATCCCTCCGGACCAATGGGGTGCGTCGGCGAGCCGAGCGCGAGAGCGTAGAGCAGCATCGCCTCGTTGTAGCCGATCCAGCGCGCGGAGATGAAGCCGCTCTCCGGATGCCATCCCATCGCCAGGGATGGGGCGCCGTTCCGCGCCCACGGCCAATCGACGCGGAAGTAGATCGAATCGGCGAGGGCGCGTACCGTGGAATCGGCCGGCTCGGCGCGGGCGAAGTACTCGCGACACGCGAGCACGCCCATCAACAGGAGCCCGGTGTCGATCGTGGAAAGCTCCACGCGCCGGAACCGGTGGCCGGTCTCCATGTCGAGAAAGTGATAGAAGAAGCCGCGATGGCCGGTGACGTTTGCCTGCTGCTCCCCTTGCGGCGCCGTCCAGAGGAAGCGTAGCGTCGTCAGCACGCGCTCGCGCGCCTGGTCGCGCGTGATCCATCCGTGCTCCGCGCCGACGAGATAACCAGTGAGCCCGAAACCGACCGCGGCGACGCTGGAGAACGACTTCGTGGGCCAGCGATCGGGAACCAGCCCGTTGCGGGGATTCGTCGTCTCCCAGAACCAGTCGAAGGTGCGATGCTGCACAGTGTCGAGGAACGCGGCGTCCGACGACGTGATCGGGTACATCGGACGCACGTCGACGTTGCCGACCGCGCTCGTGCGACAGCCGGCAACGGCGAGGGCACATGATGCGGCGAGCGTACCGGCAACGAGCAATCGATGTCTCATGATCGTGGAATCAGTCGATCCGGGCCCCCGGGGTGCCGGGTTGCCGGGTTGCCATCCGCACCGCCTCCGTCGCCGCCCCTGCCGTTTCGAGGAGCGCGCGATACCACTGCTCAGCCTCCCGCAGCCGCGTCTCATGTCCCGCGCACCCCCAGATCACGCTGAGCGTCCGCGTCGTCCCGCCGTGCGTCTTCGTGCGCTGCGCATCGCGCACGGCATTGGCGCAGGGCCCGCTCTCATCGAAGATGCACAGCAGCCCACCAAGGTCGATCTCTTGGCCCGACGCATTGAAGACGTACGACGCGCCGGCCGGCGCGATCCCAACGTGAAACGGCCCGGAAGCGCGGTCGAGGTCCACGACGCTGATCGGCAGCCCGCTGTGGAGGGATACCGCGTTGCAGGCGTCGACCGCAAGGTTGATCGAGCCCAACCCTCCCTCCGACGCCGCGCGCACGAGATACTCGGACGCCGGCTTGCCGCGCCCCGTCGGCTTGTATCCGCCGTGCCGCAGCAGATCGCGCACGGCGCCCCGGACGGCTTCATCGCGTCGCAGTGGCGCACGAGCATCCGCGTCGAGCAGTGCGACCACCGCGGGAGGGGTCGCACACGTGCCGAGTGGCGCCGGAAACGCGGTCGTGAAGGCGGCCGTGCGCAGCAGCGGATGATCGTCGAGGGTGAGGGGGACGGGGAGCTGGTTCACGCGCCTCCGAATACGTGAGAGCGGTGAAATCTACCACGCGAGGAATCGCGGCGGACCCCCTCGGTCCACTTACAGACTACACCGTCGCCGTCTCGTCGTGCGGCAGCTCGTCGGATTCCCGGGCGACCATCACGTAGAGGTTCGGCAGCAGGAACACGCCGAGCAGCAGATCCATGATCAGCCCGCCGACGATGACGATGGCGAATGGCCGTTGCGAATCCGAGCCGATGTCGTGCGAGAGCGCCGCGGGGAGCAAGCCGAGCGTCGCGACGAGCATGGTGAGCATGATTGGCCGCAGCCGGAGCACCGCGCCTTCGATCGCCGCGTCGACGATCCCCAAGCCTCGCGCACGGAGCTGGTTGATGTACTCCACCATGATGACGCCCACCTGCACCGACACGCCGAAAAGCGCGAGGA
Organism: uncultured Gemmatimonadaceae bacterium; assembly: GCA_964438255.1. Lineage (GTDB taxonomy): Bacteria > Gemmatimonadota > Gemmatimonadetes > Gemmatimonadales > Gemmatimonadaceae > AG11. The sequence goes on from CAYTKA010000013.1 coordinate 29,229, forward strand.
ATCCGATGCCGGACGACACACTGAAGTGCGTCCCCGTGAAGAGGAGGGCGAGCAATCCGCCGAAGGGAGCCAGCGACACGGCGAGGAGAATGACCAGCGCCCACTTGAAGGAATGAAACGCGGCATACAGCAGGAGGGCAATGATGAGAATGGTCAGCGGCACGATGATGGCGAGGCGCCGGCTGGCGCGCTGCTGACTCTCGTATTCACCGGCCCAGTCCATGGTGTAGCCTTGCGGCAGGGTGACGTGCTGGGCGACGGCCCGCTGCGCTTCGTTGACCGTGCTCCCCAGGTCCCGGCCGCGGACGCTGTACTTGATGGCGATGTAGCGCCGGTTTCCCTCCCGGTACACCATCGACGCCCCATCCTGCACGCGTACGTCGGCCACCTGCCCGATCGCGACGCGCTCGCCGGTGGGGGCAAGGACGCGGATCGCGGCAATGTCGCCGATCGTCGACCGGAAGGGTTCCTGGTAGCGCACGGTGATGTCGAAGCGCCGCTCGCCATCGAGCAGCTGCGTCACGACCTTCCCCCCCGCCGCCGTCTCGATGGCATCCTGGATGTCGCTGACATTGATGCCGTACCGGTCGGTCTTCACTCGGTCGACGATGAGGTTCACGTTCGGCTGGCCGATCACGCGGAAGATCCCGAGGTCGGCGACGCCGGGCACCTTCCGCATCGTCGCGACGATGCCATTCGCCGTGCGCTCGAGGTCGCGCAGGTCGGTGCCGTACAGCTTCACGGCCAGCTCGCCCTTGACGCCGCTCACCGCTTCCTCGACGTTGTCCGAGATCGGCTGCGAGAAGTTCCACACCACGCCGGGCATCGTCGTGAGCCGCGCGTCCATCGCGTCGATGAGCGCTTCCTTCGACTCGTGGAATCGTGGACGCCACGCGTCGCGCGGCTTCAGGTCGACGAAGTACTCCGTGTTGAAGAAGCCCGTGGGATCGGTACCGTCGTCGGATCGCCCGACCTGCGAGGTCACCTGCGTGACCTCCGGAAACTTCGCCAGGAGCTGCCGTGCCTCGGCTGCCACGCGCGCGCCTTCTGTCGGCCCCGTGCTCGGCGCCAGGCTCCCTCGGACCCAGATCGCCCCTTCGTCGAGGTGCGGCAGGAACTCCGATCCGATCACACCGGTGAACGCCAGCCCCAGCATGAGCGCGAGAGTGGCGCCGGCGACGGCCAACGTCTTGGTGTGATGCTCCAGGGTCCACCGCAATGCCTTCCGGTACCACTCGGTCAGCCCCGCGAGCACCGGATTCGAGTGCTCCGTCATCCCCAGCCTGAAGAGAAGGCTCGCCAGCAGGGGAGCGATGACGAGCGCAAAGGTCACGGCACCGAGGAGCGCGAACGCTACCGTCCAGGCCATCGGCTTGAACAACCGGCCTTCGACGCGCTCCAACGTGAAGATCGGCAGATAAGCCGTGATGATGATCGCGATGGCGAAGAACACGGGGCGCTGCACCTCGTGCACCGCGGCGGCGATCGTGGCCGCGAGCGACCGATGGCGATCTCTCGGATGAGTCACGTGGCGGAGGATGTTCTCCACCATGACGACCGAGCCGTCGACGACCATTCCGAAGTCGAGTGCCCCCAGCGAGAGCAGGTTCGCCGGGATGTGACGGAGATCGAGAAAGATCGATGCGAACAGGAGGGAGAACGGGATCGTCGCCGCGACGATGATCGCGCTGCGAACGTTGCCGAGCAGCAGGAACAGCACGACCACGACGAGCAGAATCCCCTCGGTGAGGTTGTGCATCACCGTGTGCGTCGTGTGGGACACGAGATCCGTCCGGTCCAGGAAGGGCACGATCCGCACGCCGGGCGGCAGGATGTGCTCGTTGAGCTCCTTCACCTTGGCGTGCAGCCCGGCGAGCATCTTCTCCGGCGCCGCGCCTTTCCGCATGAGCACGATGCCCGAGACGACGTCGTCGTCATCGACGACGAGCGTGTCTCCCCGCTTCACGGCGCGCCCGAAGCGACCGAGGCGGATCTTCGGCCCCTGGCGCACGATCCCGACATCGCGCACGCGCACCGGCGTTCCGGTGGACGATACCTTGAGCACGGTCTGCCCGATGTCGTCGGTATTCTGCATCAGACCCACGGCGCGCACGTTGAACGCCTGCGCACCGTGCTCGAGAAAGCTCCCTCCCGTGTTGACGTTGTTCGCGGCCACGCCCTGCTCGACCTGCGCGATGCTCAGTCCGTGGGACACGAGCTGGTCGGGATCGAGCTGGACCTGATATTCCTTCGTCATCCCGCCGAAGCTCGACACGTCGGCGACGTCGGGAACCGACTTCAGCTCCTTGACCACGACCCAGTCCTGGAGCGCCTTCAGCTCCATGGTGTCGTAGCGGGGGTCGCTGCTGCGCAGCGTGAAGAAGTACAGCTGGCCGACCGGGCTGAAGTTCGGGCCGAGCTGGGGGCTCAGCCCGGGTGGCAGATTGACGAGCGACAGCTTCTCGAGCGCCTGTTGCCGGCTCATCAGGTTGTCGGCGTCGTCGTCGAAGATCAGCGTGACCGAGGACAGCCCGGCGAGGGAGATGGAGCGGAGGTGGGTGAGGTGCGCGATCCCATTCATCTGCGTCTCGATGGGGATTGTGACCTGCTGCTCCACCTCCTCCGCGGCATGGCCGGGCCATTGCGTGATCACGTTGACGTAGGTGTCCGCGACGTCGGGGTACGCCTCCACCGGCAACGTGTGAAACGAGTACGCCCCCCAGAACAGCAGGAGCACGCCGAGGGCGAGAACGAGCAGCGGGTTGCCGAGCGCGAAGTCGACGAGCTTGCGGAGCATGCGGGCCTTACTGCTCGGTCACGCGGGAGAACTGCAGGGCGTTCCGCACGACGAGGTCGCCGTCGCTGATGTCGCCGCGTACCGTCTGGAGGCCGTCCGGGGTGATCGTCCCCGCCTCCACGCGTGTCCGCCGGAAGCTGCGCGCGTCCCGCTTCACGAACGCCCAATCGGCGTCGTGGAGGCGCAGCAGCGCGGTGGTGGGCACCACGAGCTGCCGCCGAGGGCGGGGCGACGTGAGCGTGACGGTCGCGAACATTCCCTGGCGCATCACGCCGGCGGGGTTCGCCAGCTCGACCCGGACGCGCGCCGCGCGGGTCGTGGGATCGAGCAGCTTGCCGATGTCGACGACGCGGCCCGTGAAGCTCCGATCGGGAAAGGCCTTGAGCTGAACCCGCGCGGTCGCGCCGAGCTGCAGCCGTCCGAGATCGGTCTCGTACACGTCGCAGAGCACCCAGACGTGCGAGAGATCGGCGATCGTGAACAGGTTCGGTGCATTGTCGGGCGACTTCACCCCTGCGGCCGCCGTGACGTTCTGCTCGATGATCGTGCCGCTGATCGGCGCGGTGAGCTCGATGTACGGGCTGGGATGCTCGGCGCTGCCGCCCAGCATCCGCACCCGGGCCTCGCTCGCCCGCAGGTCGACGTCGGCCTTCTGCGCCGCGTCTTCTGCAGTCTCGAGGTCCTTCTTGGCGATTGTGCCGTGCTCGAACAACGCGTGCGCGCGGTCGAGCTGCTTCTGCGCGAGCGCCGCGTCCGCGCGGAACTTCTGGTAGTCCGACGTCGCTGCGCTCACGTCGGGGCTGCTGATGACGACGAGCGGCTGGCCTTTCCGGACGTCGTCGCCCAGCTTCGCGCGCAGCGCCACCACCCGTCCGCCACCGAGTGCGTTCACCGGCACGGTCCGGTTGACGTCGGGCGCGACGACACCGGTGACGTGCAACTCGTCCACGATGTCGCGCTGGGTCACGGCAACGACGGGCGTTTGATCGCCGCGCGGAACGGAGAGCACGGCGCTGTCGCCGGCTACCTGGACTCGCACGGCCGGCTCATCGACGGTATCGGACGCGTTCGCGCCGTGCGTGCACGCGAGCAGCAGGAGCGCGGCACCCGCCTGAGCGGCACCGCGAAGGAGGGAGCGATGGCTGGTCATGGCCGGGAATGACTCCTTCGGCGACGCGGCGTCGACATCCCGCTCACGGGAGCACGTGGCCGCCGACGGCGCTGTTGATGGCGTAGGCGCTGACCCAGTAGTCGTGGAGCGCCGTGTAATAGTCCGACTGGATGTCGCCGAACGTGTTGAGCGCCGTGAGCAGGTCGAGGAGCGAGGCGGCACCCTGCTGATAGGCGAACCGCTGCATCTCGACGGCGTCGCGATTTCGCGCGAGCAGTCCGCCGGCATATCGCTCGGCCCGCGCCCGTGCCGCCCGGAAGTTGTCCGCCGCGACCGCGAGATCGCTCGTGATCTGCGCCTCGGTGTGCTGTGCGGCCGTTCTCGCGGCAGACACGCCGGCGCTGGCGCGCTCCCGTTCGCCGCCGAACCAGTAGAAGATCGGCAGCGTGAGCGAGAGGCCGACGGCGTAGTTGGAGCCCGTGGCGAACGGCTCTGGCTGATACACGCCGGTCACGCCGGGCACCGGGACCAGATTGGCCGTCGCCATGTTCCGCAGCGCCGTGCTCTGCTCGACGCGGAGACGCGAGGCGACGATGTCGGGACGGCGTGTCGCCGCAAGCAGGTGCAGCGAGTCGAGGGGAATGTCGAGCGCGCGATACTCGAGATCGCCAGTCACGCGGAACGCCGTGTCAGGCGTTCTCACGCCGACGAGCACCTGCACGGCCATTCTGGCCGCCCGCGCGGTTCCGGCGGCACGATCGTACGCGGCGTCGACGCGCGACGCCTGGAGCTCCGTGGCCGTCAGGTCGCGGAGCGGAATGTCACCGTGCCGAAAGCGGACGGAGTCGGCGGCGAGAAGGCTGCGAAACACGTCGCGCTGCTTGGTGGCCACGTCGACCAGTGCTTCGGCGAGCAGCAGGTCGTAGTATCCCTGCTCGACGCTGAACGTCACCTGCCGGGCGACGTCCTGCGCATCATAGCGCGCCGCGTCGCCGCCCCGGGCCGCGGCGCGAGTACGGAAGAGTCGCGCCGGCCCGATGTCGATCGGCTGCGTCACGGAGTACTGGAAGGGCGATCCGGGTACGATGGAGTACGTCGGATTCGGGATGGCGCGCGCGATCCGCTGCTCGCCGCGCGCGGAATCGGCCCGCAGCCGTGCGGTCACGACGTCGGCGTTCGCGCGCAAGGCATGCGCGACCAGCGCCTCGAGCGTCGGCCGCGCGGGCAGTGGTTGTGCTGCGGCGATGCCGGCGCGCAACAGGGCGACGACGAGTACGACCTCAGACCAGCCGCGGCGCATTGCGAGAAGACGAGGGACGGTGGAAGACTTGCACGACACCTGCATCTGGCATTTTCGTCGCCGCCATCGTGCGCCGACAAGCACAGCGATCACTATTTGTGACTTCTTAGTCGAGAAGCCGCTGCCTCTTAATGAGAATCCGCACACTTTCATAGACGGGTCGTCGCGGAGGAGAGTCATCTGCAGTTCATGACGCGTCGCATCACCATCGATTGGGCGTTGGTCGCCATCGGCTTCGCGTTGTCGGCCTACGGCATCGCGTTCGTGTACTCGGCGGGTCAGACAGATGTCATGACCGGCGTCGCGCGACTCTGGCGCACGCAGCTCGTCTGGTTCGTTTTGTCGCTCGTCGCGTGCTACGCGATGACACGCTGCTCCGTGCGGCTGCTCAATTGGCTCGCCTGGCCGATGTACGTCGTGACGGTCGCGCTGCTCGTGCTGCTGCTGTTCATCGGCAAGGGCGCGGGCACGGCGGCGAGCTCGCGTGCGTGGCTCGCCATCGGCGGCTTCCGGATCGGGCAGCCGTCGGAGCTGGCGAAGATCACCGTCGTGCTCGCGCTGGCGAAGGTGCTGTCGACCTACCAGGAGCCGCCCAAGTCGCTGCTCGCGCTCTGGAAACCGGCGCTGCTCATCATGGTACCGGCCGCCCTGATCATGAAGGAGCCGGACCTCGGCAGCGCGATCGTGTTCGTCGGCTTCGCGTTCGCCATGCTCTTCTGGGCCGCGATCGACTGGCCCCTTCTCCTCCTCGCCGCGAGTCCGGTCGTGAGCGTCATCCTCGCGTTCAGCCCGCAGCTCTGGGGCGCGTGGTTCGTCGTCGTCATCGCGCTCGTGCTCTGGCACAAGCCGTCGATGGTCGAGGGGATCGTCATCGTGTGCCTGAACGTCATCGGCGGTGTCATCTCGCCGATCGTGTGGGAGAAGATGGCACCGTATCAGCAGCGCCGGCTGCTCGTGTTCCTCAACCCGGCGGTCGATCCGCGCGTGTCGGGTTATCACGTGATCCAGTCGCAGATCGCCGTCGGCTCGGGCGGCCTGTTCGGGAAGGGGTTCACGCAGGGCACGCAGAAGCGCCTCGCCTTCCTTCCCGAGCAGCATACGGACTTCATCTTCGCCGTCGTTGGCGAAGAGCTGGGGTTCATTGGGGTGGTGTTGGCGCTGACGCTGTTCTTCCTCCTCTTTCTCCGCGTCACGCGAATCGCGGTACGAGCCAACGATTCGTTCAGCAGTCTGGTCGCTTTCGGGCTGCTGGCGAGCTGGTTCGTGCACGTGCTGGTGAACGTGGGCATGACGCTGAACCTGATGCCGATCACCGGCATTCCGCTGCCGTTCTTCAGCTATGGCGGGAGCTTCATGCTCGCGAGCTGGCTGGCGATCGGCATTCTGATTCGGATCGCCGCTGAGGGGCGCGGGAGCCGCCGTCTTCCCTTCGCGGTGTGAGCGGCCGTCGCGCCGCGTCGCGATCGCTCCGGGCTCCCGCCTCGAATCTCGTCGTCGCTCTGCGCCGAATGCAGCCGGTGACGCGACCCGCGCGCCGGTCGTTTACGTTTGGCTATGCCGAGATCAGAGAGATGGCGATGAGGACGATGGCAGGAGCAGCGCCTCGAGCACCGAAGCTCGCGCTCCTCGGGATGCTCGGGATGCTCGGGATGCGCGGCGTCCCGCTACGCGCCCAGACTCGGTGCGACTCCGCAACCGCGGCCGCGCGCGACCCGCGTCTCGGCTCCATGCAGTGGGAGCCCTGGCTGCTCGGCACGCAGGCCAACTTCATCACGCAGCATCTGACTCGCAGCGCCGCTCCGTACGTTGGCCCCAACACGCTCACGCCGAACGGGGACACGAAGACGAGCCAGGCGTACGGTGTGTATGCGGGGGTGCAGATCAGCGCGCGGCTGCAGGGCTATCTGGACGTCGAGATGATTCGCGGCGAGGCGATCAATCACGCCACCGGGCTCGCCGGCATCACGAACGGCGACGTCCTGCGCCAGGGGAGCGTGGACCTCGGCTCGGGCCCGTACGTCGCACGCGCCTACCTGCGCTATACGGCGCCTTTCGCCGCAGGCACGGTCGATACGCTGCCGCGCGGGCAGGATCAGATCCCGACGACGGTCTCGTCGCGCCGCGTCGAGATCTATGCCGGCAAGCTGGCTGCGTCCGACATCTTCGACCTGAATCGCTACGCGAACTCCACGCGGTGGCAGTTTCTGAACTGGGCGCTGTTCAACGACACCGCGTGGGATTTTGCCGCGGACACGCGCGGCTACTCCAACGGCGTGGCCCTCGCCTGGATCACCCCGCGCTACGCGATCCGCGCCGGCAGCTTCCAGATGCCGACGTTCGCGAACGGAAACAAGTTCGACCCCGACCTCCGTCGCGCGCACGGTGACCACGTCGAGCTGACGGTCGTTGCGCCGGTGACGTCCACCGTGGTGCGCACCCTGGTCTACGTGAACCACGGGCGCATGGGCTCCTATCAAGCGGCGCTCGACAAGGCGGCCGCGGCCCGCGCGGCGGGACGGCCCGACACGATTCCCGACGTCGCCGCCGACGATCGGGCCGGCCGGGTGAAGTACGGCGTCGGTGTGAACGTCGAGCAGCCGCTCGCCGACGACGGCGACACGGGCGCCTTCGTGCGACTCGGGTGGAGCGATGGCGCGAACGAATCGTTCGTGTTCACCGAGGTCGATCGCCACGTCAGCATGGGCGTGCAGGTGAGCGGTGCACGCTGGGGACGCCGGGCGGATCGGTTCGGGGTTGCCGGCGTACAGCATGGGATCGTCAGCGTGCACCAGCGCTATCTCGCCACGGGCGGGCTCGGCTTCCTCCTCGGCGACGGTCGCCTGACGTACGGACCGGAACAGATTGTCGAGGCGTACTATCGCGCGCAGATGGGACCGTTCGTCCAGATTGGACCCGACGTGCAGGTGATTCGCAATCCGGCCTACAATCGCGACCGCGGGACGGTCGCGGTGGCGAGTGCACGCGTCAACGTCCGGTATTGATCTGCCGTGGTCATGATCGCTCGCTGAGCGCCTCCTTTACGACGTCGGACAGAGGGGTCGTCGGACGACCGATCAACCGGGAAAGCTGATGCGAGTCGTCGTAGAGCGCGCCGCGCGCCGCGGCCACGTCCCAGCCGGCGATCAGGTGTGCCATGCCGTGCGGTAGGCCGAATGCCTCGAGCGCCGATGCGTAGTCCGCCTCGGGGAGATTCTTGTACTGGATCGTCTTCCCCGTCTGACGCGAGACTTCGGCCGCGAGATCGCGCAGTGTCCACGCCTGGTCGCCAGCCAGCTCGTAGGTCTTGCCCACATGCCCCGGGCCCGTGACCACGGCGACGATGGCGTCCGCGAAGTCGGCGCGCGACGCCGACGAGATCCGTCCCTCGCTGGCGCTGCCGATGATCGCGCCACTCGCCAGTGCGCCGCCGATCGAGCCGGTGTAGTTCTCCGTGTACCAGCCGTTACGCAGGACCGTGTACGGAATGCTCGACGCTGCGAGCTCCTTCTCCGTCGCGCGATGCTCGTCCGCGAGATCGATCGGTGAGCTGTCCGCGCGCAGGAGACTGGTGTAGACGATCCGCTTCACCCCCGCCCTCTTCGCCGCTTCGATGACGTTGTGATGCTGTGCCTTCCGCTTGCCGATCTCGCTCGCCGAGATGAGCACCAGCGTGTCCACCCCTGCGAGCGCCGTTGCGAGCGTCTCCGGTTTGTCGTAGTTCGCTTCGCGCACGGCGACGCCGAGGTCCTTCGCCTTGGACATATCACGGGCGAGTGCGACAATGTCGGAGGGCGGTACCTTGGTCCTGAGCTTCTGGACGACGAGGCGTCCGAGGTGCCCTGTGGACCCCGTGATGGCGATGGTCATGTGCTGTGTCCCGTGGTAGGCGCGTCGATTGCTGAATGTCGCGACGGTCGAGTGCACAAGCCGGACCGGCCAATCGTGTCAGAGGCGGTTCGCCAGTGAGCTCGTTGCGCCGCCGAACCCGGGCGTGGGAACCGTGAGCACACATGACGGATTTATTTCCGATGCCATCGCGGCGTAGCCCCTTATCGCGTCGACTACTTGGCGGCGGCGTCATCGGCGCCGCCATTCCGCTGCTGGCGTTGTCCTGTCGTGCGCCCACGGCGTACGTCGTCGTCGAATCGGCGCAGCCGGCAGCGCCGGCGACGCCGCCCGTTTTGCATGCGGCGCTCGGGGACAGCATCGTCAGCGCGCGGTTTCGGCACGTGTCGTTTCACATGTGGCCGGGCGTCGTGCTGGCCCTGGACGACCTCACGGGGCGCATGCACAGCACGCGCGCTGACCGAGTGGTGTCGTTCGACGACAAGAAATCGTTCGTCCTGGCGATCGACAGCGGCGTCGTGGGATTGGATGTCGGCGACATGTCGCGCCTCATGAACACCTACGTGTTCGCCTACCGTGGCGCGCCACTGAAGGGGCTTTCGTTCGCCACCGACGGCACCCACCTCGTGCAGCGCGGAGTGCTGCACAAGGTCGTCGACATCCCATTCGAGATGGTCGCCGAGGTCAGTGCGACCACGGGTGGCGAGATTCGGGTCCGTCCCGTGTCGATGAAGATCTGCTCGATCAACGGCCAGGGATTGATGAAGGCCCTGGGGCTCACGCTCGCCAAGCTGCTGGACCTCCGGCAGGCGAAAGGTGTTCGCGCGGAAGGCAACGATCTGCTGCTCGACCCGACGAAACTTCTCCCGCCGCCCGCCATCGCCGGGCATCTCGCCAGCGTGACGGTCGAACCGGGGCGACTCGTTCAGGTTTTCTCGTCGCCGGGCGAGCGCGTCCCACGTTCTCTCCTCGAGCCCGACCCCGCCGCGACGCAGTACCCGAATTACATGTTGTTCCGCGGCGGCACGCTCCAGTTTGGCAAGCTGTTCATGGTGCATGCCGACATGCAGGTGATCGACCTCGCGCCGGAGGATCCGTTCGACTTCGACATCGGCCGATACCACGAGCAGCTCGTCGCGGGGTATCATCGCACGCTGCCGAACGATGGCCTGCTCGTCTTCATGCCCGATCTCGCGAAGATGTCGTCGCCAGCGCCGGTCAGTGCAGAATCGTCTCGACGAGCGCACTGAAGCGGTCGCGCACGCCGGCGCCGAGCGACTCCAGGGGCGGCTGTCGTACCAGGTGCAGCGTGCCGCGCTTGTGCACGATCTCGCCGTGCGAATCCCCGCCCTCGGTGCGCCAGAACCGCAGCGTCGCCGTGGCTCCGCCGACTCGTACTTCTTCCAGCACGACCTCCGACATCCACTCGGGGAGCACGGGGTCGATGATGAGGAGCGAGAGCGGGGCGACCGGCTGCAGGCCGAGAATGGCCTGGAGCAGCATCGGGAACACGCTCGCGTTCCAGAGCTGTGGCGTGTTCGCTCTCGGGTACGCACCGGGGGTCGGCCATTCGCTGCGCGCATGGCCGCCGACGGTCTCGGGGATCCGAGCACCGTCGTACAGCGACGCGAGATCGAACAGCGCGCGCGACAGCTCCAGCGCACGCTCGTCGAACCCGAACCGCCGCAGGCCGAAGACGATCGTCGCGTTCTCCACCGCCCAGACGCTGCCCAGATGATAATCGACGGGATTGTACGACGCGTCCGTCGTCGAGAGGGTACGCACGCCCCATCCGCTGAACAGATCGGGCGCGAACATCCGGCCGACCACCGGCCGTAGATGCTCGTCGTCGATGATGCCGGTCGCGATGCACTGTCCCACGTTCGACGTCAAGGCGGGGACGAGGCGCTTCTGCGGATCCATCGCGAGCGCGAAGAAGTCGCGCCCGGGCATCCACCAATCGCGATTGAAGCGCTGCTTGAGCTCCTGGGCACTGTGCCAGTACGCCTTCGCCTCCTCGCGCGCGCCGCGCGCCCAGGCGAGCGCCGCCATCATCTCCTGCGCAGCGTACCAGTATCCCTGAAGCTCGCACGTGCCGAGCGGTGACGGCACGGGCGCTCCATCCTCGTAGAGCACTGCGTTTCCGCTGTCCTTCCACCCCTGATTCTTCGTCCCCGCGCGGGATCGGGTTTCGTACTCGAGGTAGCCGTCTCCGTCCCGATCGCCTCGCTCGCGTGCCCAGTCCATGATGCGCCGCGCGACGTCCCAGTGCCGCGCCACGAACCGCTCGTCGCCCGACCACGCAAAGGCGTGCGCGAGTGCGATGACGAACATCATGGGGCTCGCATAGTCCGCGTAGTAGGCGGCGTAGGGATTGAGGTTCAGCCGCGCGAGCGGGCCCTGACGCACCTGATACGGGATGCGGCCGGGCTCTTCGTCGTGCCAGTCGTCGGAGCGATGACTCTGCATCCGCCCGAGTCGTGTGAGCGCGGCGTCGGCGAGCGCGCCGTTGTCGAGCCAGGCCGCCTGCCAGGCGGCGGTGAACGCGTCGCGCCCGAACAGCGCCGGATAGAGCGGCGCTCCGGCCTGCGGCGCGAGCCATTCGTCGGGCCGGCCCTGCAGCAGCGCGAACGAGGTGAGGTCGGCGCAGTTCGCGCGGACGATGTCCTCCACCACTGCATTCCCCGGCACGCGCACGGGGACGAGGCCATCGCGCCACGCGCGCCACGCCTCCTCGCGTGCCTCGAGGTCAGCGTCGTCGTACGGCTCGAGATAATCCACGGGCTGAACCCGCAGCGCGAGCCGAGCGCTCTCCCCGGGCGCGAGCTCGAGCGTCGCCGTGAAGCCGCGCGCCTGCGTCGCCCACTCCGCCCCTGACGCACGAATCTCGGTGGCATACGGCAGGTCGGGATGGGTATACGACAGCCGCAACACGCCGTCGCCGACGTGCTCTCGCACCGCCGCGCTTTGCTGTCGCGCATCGCCGAGCGCTTCCTGAATGTCGGCGTAGTCGGCGTCCACCGACCATTCCAGTCGCAACGACAGCGTGGCGGCGGGCGTGCGGTTCGTGATCACCGCATCGACGTCGAGCGCGGCGATCCGGACACGATGGCGCAGACGAATGTCGACGGCGCGCTGCGGGAGGCCATTCGCATCGACCGGGGTTTGGTCTTGCGACTGGCCGGTGCCGCCGCCGCCGTAGACGGCGACCTCTGGGTACGCGTAGGCGAAGTGCAGCTCCTGCGGAGAGACGACGGCGTCCTCGCAGAGCCAGGGCTCGCATCCGTTGATCCGTAATCGGAGCGTGCTCAGGTAGCGCGTCTCGCGAAAGTAGTAGCCCGTCAGCGGTGCCGCGGAGCCACACTCGCCGTGCGTGTCGAGGATCAGCAGGGACTGCCCGTGCCAGGCATACCGCTCGGTGGCGCGGATCGTCGCGCGTGTGGTCGTGGTCGACATACCCCGGTCGCCGCGCAGAAAACACGCCATTGACGGGCCCAACTGGCATGCGCTTCGCATGGCCACGGCGCCAGGAGGAGTCATCGATGAACTTACGCTTGCGTCCGCTGTCAGAGCAGGTCGTCGTCATCACCGGTGCATCGAGCGGCATCGGGCTCGTGACGGCGAAACAGTTCGCCGCCGCCGGCGCGCGGGTCATGCTCGCTGCCCGTAATGAGAAGGATCTCGACGCGGCCGTGTCGTCCATCCGACACGACGGCGGACGGGCGAGCTTTCGCGTCACCGACGTCGCCGATTCGGACCAGGTCGAGCGGTTGGGTGACGCCGCCGTCGACGAGTTCGGCCAGATCGATACGTGGGTGAACGACGCCGGCGTCTCGATCTATGGCCGCTGCACCGACATCCCGCTGGCCGACATGCGCCGACAGTTCGACGTGAACTATTGGGGCCAGGTGCACGGCATGCTCACCGCCGTTCGATTGATGCGAACGCGCGGCGGTGCCCTGATCAACGTCGCCAGCGCCGTCGCCGATCGCGCCATCCCGCTCCAGGGAAACTACTGCGCGAGCAAACACGCCCTCAAAGGCTTCACCGATGCGCTGCGCATGGAGCTCGAGGAGGAGGGCGTTCCGATTTCCGTGACGCTCGTGAAGCCGGGCAGCATCGACACGCCGCTCTTCGCCAAGGCACGATCATTTCTCGGCGTCGAGCCGCAGCCGATTCCGCCGGTGTATGCGCCCGAAGTGGTGGCGCACGCGATCCTCGCCGCCGCGCAGCGGCCCATTCGTGACATCATCGCCGGCGGCATGGGGAAAGTCGTGAGTCTCGGCGAGAAGCTCTCACCGCGACTCACCGACCGCTACATGGAGCGCAGCACCTTCGACGCTCAGCGGACGACGAAGCAGTTGCCTCCCGGGCGCGCCGACAACCTGTACGCGCCGGTGGAGCACGACGGCGGCGAGCGGGGCAACTTCGAGGGTCGCGTGCACGAGTGGAGCGCCTACACCGAGGCGGTCCTGCATCCCAAGGCGACCGCCGCGATCGCGACCGGCACCGCGCTCGCCGTGTTCGGTCTCACCCGCGCGCGCCGCACCAATGATGCACCGCTGCCGCTCGCGCCGCGTGACTGATACACGCCCAGAGCTCACGGCCATTCTCATTGCGAGGAACGAATCATGGAAGCACGCGCGAAGGTACTCGGCCACCCTGTTCATCAGATGCTGATCGTCTTCCCGCTCGGCCTCCTGTCCACGGCGGTCATCTTCGATCTGGTCCACCTCGTGACGCACGGGCCGACCTGGTCGCTCGTCTCGTTCTGGATGATCGGTGCCGGCATCATCGGCGGGCTCTGCGCCGCCGTCTTCGGCCTGATCGACTGGCTGAAGATCCCGCGCGGCACGCGGGCCTATCGGCTGGGCGTCTGGCACGGACTCGGCAACGTGTGCGTGGTCGCGCTCTTCGCGATCAGCTGGCTTCTGCGGCGCCCCGATGCCAGCAACCCGCCGGCCGTCGCGGTCCTCTTCTCGCTGCTGGGGGGCGCGCTGAGCCTCGCGACCGGATGGCTTGGCGGTGAGCTCGTCGATCGTCTCGGCGTCGGCGTCGATGATGGCGCCCACCTGGACGCGCCGAGCTCCCTCTCCGGGCCGGCGGCTGGTATCCCGTCTCGCTGACCGGCGACGTCAGAATTCCTGGCGCGTGGGCCGGAACAGAATCTCGTTCACGTCCACGTCGTCCGGCTGACTCATGGCAAACACGACGGCGCGCGCGAACGAGTCGGCGGGAATCGCGATCGTACCGTACATCTTGCGGAAGTTCTCGGCGATGTCGGGTTCGCTGATCGTGTTCGGCAGCTCGGTGGCCACCGCGCCTGGCGAGATGATCGTCGTGCGGATGTTGTAGGGCTTCACCTCCTGACGCAGCCCTTCGGAGAGCGCGCGGACGGCATGCTTGGTTGCCGAGTAGACCGCGCCGCCGGCGCGCACCTTGTGGCCGGCGACCGACGAGACGTTGATGATGTGTCCCCCCTTCTGCTGCTTCATGTAGGGCAGTGCAGCGGCGATGCCGTAGAGCACGCCCTTGATGTTGACGTCGATCATGCGATCCCACTCGTCGATCTTGAGGCGCTCGAGCGGGGACTGCGGCATCAGCCCGGCGTTGTTGATGATCACGTCGACTCGCCCATGGCGCTTCACGGCGCTGTCGACCAAGCGTTGCACCTGAGCGCGGTCGGTGACGTCGGTCGCGACGACGAGTGCTCTCCCGCCACGATCGGTCAGCTCCTCGGCGAGCGACTGGAGACGATCGACGCGCCGCGCGCCCAACACCACCGTCGCGCCGGCGGCGGAAAGCAGGCGCGCCGCCGCTTCACCCAATCCGCTGCTCGCGCCCGTGATGACGACGACTTTTCCTTCGATGTTGTTGCTCATGAGCTCCCGTGTTCCTGCGTGGAATCAGGTCGCGTGCAAAGGTGATGCGAGCATGGCTCGCGGATGCTCAGCGCACCGTGTCGTCCAGCTCGCGGGTCATCTCGATCATCGTCGGCCGAAAGCCCGCGCGACTGAACAGCCGTTGTGCCGCCTCGTTTCGCTGAGCCGTCGAGAGCACGACACGTGGTGCGCCGCGCGCGGCGAGCGCCGATAGGGTGGCGTCGAGCAGCTTTCGACCGATGCCATGTCCGCGATGCGCCGCGCCGACGACGATGTCGTGCAGCGCACCGGCCGGTCCGCGGAGCGACATGTAGTCGTATCCCTCCACCCCGGCGTAGCTGTAGCCGAGCACCTCGCCCTCCCGGTCCGCCACGAGGACCACCACATCGGGATCCTCGAGCTGCGTCCCGAGAAACGACGCGTACGCGTGCTCCGTCTGCGGCGTGGCGGCGATGAAGCGCTGCGAGTCGAAGGCGTGGTGCGTCCGAACGAGCAGCGCGCCGAGCCGGCCGATCGCCGGAAGATCGGCGCGTGTCGCGGGGCGAATATCGACGGATGCGTCGTCCATCACGGTCGTGTCAGCACTGAATGCACGGAAACGGCGGAACGGGCGGATGACGGCCGTGGCGTGCCCGGCAGCTTCCCAGCCGGCGGGCGGCGGTACCGGCGCACGATCGACATGAAAGGTAGACCCACACCCCTTCCGGTGCCCGCCGGCGGCCCGGCGGTCGCCGTCGCACAAAGTTTTCACCAAGAATTGCCGCCCGGGTCTGCGGTGACGCGCGCGCCGGCGCCATAGTATATCTACGTCGATGTAGTTGCAGCGACATCGATACGTTATGACGTGGCCTTCCTCCGGCCGCCTCCCCTTCTCCCCGAGGACTCGCATGCCCCCGCTCCAGCGCCCCACCGCCACCGCCCTCGTCCTGCTCGCCGGTCTCGCGGCCGGATGCCGCAAGGCGCCCGAGCCGGCGCCCGCTCCGATGACGACGTTCAACGCCGACAGCGCCCGGCTCGCCCGCGCGCGCGCGGACAGCCTCGCGCGGGCGCGCGCCGAGACACCGCGCCGGAGCGCCGCGAGCACGAGCGGCGCCGCGGCGCGCTCCATCGCCGATGCGCCGGCCGGTCGGCAGGCGCTGACGGCCGTGATTCACTTCGACTTCGACAAATCCGAGCTCAGTGACGAGGCCCGCGCGACGCTGGACAGCAAGCTGCCGATCCTGCGGGCAAACCCGACGCTCAGACTGCGCATCGAGGGGAACACCGACGAGCGCGGCACGGAGGAATACAACCTCGCCCTCGGCCAGCGCCGCGCCGCAGCGGCCAAGCGGTATCTCGTGAACCAGGGCATCGCCGAGAGCCGGATCGAGACGATCAGCTACGGCGAGGAGCGCCCGGCGGCGCAGGGCCACGACGAGAGCGCCTGGGCTCAGAACCGCCGCGACGAGTTCGAGGTCACGCCGCGCCGATGACGCGGCGCTGGTTCACGCGCTCCGCCGCCGCCGCACGGTCGCCTTCGTGCCACGCCGTGCGGCGCGCGGGCGTGACTCGCTCTCTTCCTCGAACAACATCCCGGATTCCACCCCGCCCACGCCGAGCCGCTCGTTGAGGAGCGTCAGCGCGCGCGCGACGGTGCGCAGCTCGGCAGTCCGGAGCGCGGACAGCACACGAAGAAGCCGAACGGTTGCCGGCTCCGGCGCACGCTGGAGCAGGCGCCGGCCGGACGGCGTGAGCGTCACCGTGACGACGCGACCGTCGGCGCTCGACCGCTCGCGGCCGACGAGCCCGCGCTGCTCGAGCCGCGTGACGACCGACGAGACCGTGCTCTGCCCCGTCAGCGCCCGCGCCGCGAGCTCGTTGATCGTGAGCGCACCCTCGACCGCCAGCTCGCGCAACAGGAAGAGCTGGGCATTGGTGATCCCCGTTCGCTGCTCGACGGTGCGGGCCGACCGGGACAGCGTCGCAACGAGCGCGCGGATCCCTTGCAGGGCGGCGGCGCGCGCAGTGGAGGATGGCGTGGAAGGCAGAGGTCCTCGGCCGGTCATCGACGCCGCATAATCGCGACCGTGGCCGGGCCCCGCAACCCCGCGGCGAATCCTTCAACGCGGCGGCCCGGCGAACACGTCCCGCACGATGGTCACCGCGGAGACCGCGTTGGGCCATCCGGCATACAACGCGGGCTGCGTGATGACCTCGACGAGCGCGACGGCGATCGGCTTCATCTTCGCTCCTCAGTCCAATCCCTTCGTTCGCAGGAAGGCGGACAGGTGATCAGCGATCTCGACGTTGTTCAGATCGGACATCGGGAAGTGCGTGTTCCCGTGGATCCCGAGGGCTGGCAGCTCCACCACCGTCACGTCACCGCCGTGACGGTTCACGACGTCTCTCCACTCCCTCGCGACGTTGCGGAAAATGCGCCACTGTTCCTGAGCAGGGTTCGTCGTCGGTTGCTCCGGGATGTTGTCGCCGTAATAGATGATGATGGGGATCTTCGTGAGCTGCACGAAGTCGGACAATGGAACCGTGGGAGGTCTGAAGGACCGCCCCGAGAACGTCAGCGAAGGCGCCTCTCCCTCGGGAAAGACGAAGTCGCCGCCCGGCTCGAACGACGCGATCGCCCGGATCTCCCGGCTCTTGATCGCGGTGCGCCATCCGAGGCCGCCGCTCTGCGAGTGCGTGACCAGGATCCCCGCCCCGATCTTCGCGAACAGCGCGGCGACCGCGTTCGTGTTCACCTCGACGTCGTACGGCCCGGTGTTCGGCACCATCTGCCGGAAGAACTGGTTCAGCGCCGACGAATCCCGGGAGAACTGCACGCCGGTGTAGAAGGCGGGCCAGACGCCGAGCCTGAAGAGTCCGAAATACAGCTGCTCGTCGGGTGTGGCGGGAATGGTGGCGGCCGCCGTACTCCGCCCCGCTCGGCCGCGACGGGGTTGATCGATGAGATAGACCGCGAAGTGCCGGCGCAGGAAAATCGTCTGGAAACCTTCGCGACCATCAGGCGTCGTCTCCCACGTCTTGGCAGACTGTCCATGCCCATGCCAGAAGACGAGCGGAAGGCGGCGCGCGTTCACCGGCACCTGGTAGAAGACGTACGCGTGGTCGCCATGCAGCGTCTGGCCTCGCGGGTCGGGCGTCGGCGTGTACGCGCCCTGCGCGACTGGATCGAAGGTGCCCGGCGCCGTGACGACGGCGCCGCCAACGGCGAAGCTTCCCTGCCCCTGGATGACGAGCGGTGCCGTCGCGCCGTCGGTGCGATTCGCGCTCAGCGCGGCGCAGCCCGCGATGGCGGCGGCAAGCAGGCCGCAGACAATGAGACGCATGGTACCCATGCGCCCCCTCAGCGGTCGACCATGCGCTGCGCCGCCTCGGAGTAGCGCTCGCCCTGCACCGTGATCCTCGACGCCGCTGCGTCGATCTCGCGCAGGTCGGCCGGCGTGAGCTCGACGTTCACCGCACCGAGGTTCTCCTGCAGGCGGTGCAGCTTCGTCGTCCCCGGGATCGGCACGATCCACGGCCGTTGCGCCAGCACCCACGCGAGCGCGAGCTGCGCGCGCGTCACCCCCTTGCGCGCCGCGATTGCGCCGACGAGCGCCACCAGCGCCTGGTTCGCCTTCCGATTTTCCGGCGCGAAGCGGGGGACCGTGTTGCGAAAGTCCGACGGGTCGAAGGTCGTCGTCTCGTCGATCTTTCCCGTGAGGAAGCCCTTGCCCAGCGGGGAGAACGGCACGAACCCGATGCCGAGCTCCTCGAGCGTCGGCAGGATCTCCGCTTCCGGCTCGCGCCACCAGAGTGAGTACTCGCTCTGCAGCGCGGTCACCGGTTGCACCGCATGGGCGCGCCGAATGTTGCGCACGCCGGCCTCGGAGAGACCAAAGTGCTTCACCTTCCCCTCGGCGATCAGCTCCTTCACGGTGCCTGCCACGTCCTCGATCGGCACGTTTGGATCGACGCGGTGCTGGTAGAGCAGGTCGATCGTCTCGACACGCAGCCGTTTCAGCGAGCCCTCGGTCGTCCGCCGGATGGACTCGGGCCGACTGTCGAGGCCAGTCGACTTCCCGTGCTCGTCGTAGCCGAAGCCGAACTTGGTCGCGATCGCCACCTGTCCGCGGAACGGTGCGAGCGCCTCGCCGACGACCTCCTCGTTCGTGAACGGCCCGTACACCTGCGCGGTGTCGAACAGCGTGACGCCGCCGTCGACCGCCGCGCGGATCAGGGCGATCGCATCCGGTCGGTCGGTCGCCGGGCCGAGGCCGAAGCTCAGCCCCATGCAGCCGAGGCCGAGGGCGGAGACTTCGAGCCCACTGCGTCCCAGTGCGCGATTCTTCATGTCGGAGCTCCTGGCGGGTGGGCCGGAAGAAAAATTTCGTCGTCGATCAATCGGTCGCTGCGGCGGCGGCGCTTTCGACGACTGCAATCTGGCGCGCCCGCATCGGTCGATCTACTTGCTGGATCTGTCCATGCTGGTCACTATTGCTTCCAATGGCCGACGAACTCGACGGGATGGTGACCTTCGTCGCCGTGGCGGAGGCGAAGGGATTTCGGGCTGCGAGCGAACGGCTTCGCGTGAGCCACTCGGCGGTGAGCCAGGCGATCCGGCGGCTCGAGGAGCGGCTCGGTGTGGCGCTGGTGCGGCGCACCACGCGGAGCGTGCACCTCACCGACGCGGGCGAGCGGCTCTACGCGTCGGTGCGGCCAGCCCTGGACGAGGTGCGCGCGGCCGTCGCCGCCGTGGGCGAGCTGGGGGACCAGCCGCGCGGTCCGCTCCGCGTGCACACGTCGAGCGCTGCGTTGACGATGATCGGCGAGGCGCTGCTCTCGAGCTTCCTCGCCGAGCAGCCCCACATCCAGCTCGACCTCGTCGTGAGCGACGCACCGGTCGACATCGTGGCAGACGGGTTCGACGCGGGGATCCAGCTCGGCGAGGTAATCGACAAGGACATGATCGCCGTCCCGGTGACCGGAGACCTGCGGATGGCCGTCGTGGGCGCGCCCTCGTACTTCGCGCGGCGGGGCGTACCGAAGCATCCCCGTGATCTCATGGAGCACGACTGCCTCAACTGGCACCCCACCGGCGACGCGGCGCCGTATCGGTGGGAGTTCACCGAGAACGGTCGCGACTTCGCCGTCGCGGTGCGGGCGCGAGTGCTCTCGACCAGCTCGGCGATCAATCGTCACTTGGCCATCGCCGGCCTAGGGGTGACGTTCGCCTACGACGGCAACGTCCGCGACGCGCTCGCGCGCGGCGAGTTGGTCCGCGTCCTCGAGAAGTTCTGCGAGCCGTTTCCGGGCTATTACCTGTACTATCCGCAGCGCCGACACGCCTCGCGGGCGCTGCGGGCGCTGATCGATCATCTGCGCCGGTGGCGACAGGCGGCGCGGAGCAGGAAGCGTGGCGCGGGTCGGTAGTGAAAAACAGGGTTGGCCCCGGTCTCGAGAAGGGCTGTCGGACACGACTCGACGTCGCGCCTGCCCTTCCCGCACCGCGGTTGATCGGCTCTCACGAGCAACAGTCGTCGCTGCAGCCACACGCGCGCGCCGACGGAGCCTGCGCCAATGCCGCGACCGGCTGGCCGCGCGTCGCCGAACGCGTCGGCGTGCCGGGCTTCGTCGCGCGAACGAACCCGCTCATGATCTTCCCTTCCACCTGATCGGCCAGGCTCGCGTCGAGCCCAGTGCCGCGGAGTAGCGCCGCGGCGTCGTCCCGACTGTAGACGCGCGTGGGTTCGATGCTCGCGTTCTCGAAGCCGGCGTCGGTGAGGAGATCGATGAACTCCTGCTCCTCGAGCGCGCCCGCGACACATCCGGTCCAGAGCGGCATGCTTGCTTTCACCACCTCGGGAAGTCCGCCGCGCACGATCACGTCGCTCACGGCGAAACGTCCGCCCGGCCGGAGGACGCGGAATGCCTCCGCCAGAACGTTCCGTTTGTCGCCGGAGAGATTGATCACGCAGTTCGAGATGATCACGTCGACGGTGTTCGACGGCAGCGGAACAGACTCGATGTGCCCCTTGAGGAATTCGACATTCGTCGCGCCGGCCTTCTCCTTGTTCTCGAGCGCGAGCGCCAACATCTCGTCAGTCATGTCGACACCGTACGCTTTGCCCGTGGGTCCGACGCGCCTCGCCGAGAGGAGCACGTCGATGCCACCACCCGAGCCCAGGTCGAGCACCGTTTCGCCTTCGTGCAGCTCGGCGAGCGCCGTTGGATTCCCACAGCCGAGCGACGCGAGCAGCGCTTCGGCGGGGAGCCCGGCCGTCTGGCCGGCGCCATAGAGGTCGGCCGTGATCGGGTCCCAGGTCTCGCTCGTCGTCCCACAGCAGCCCGAGCTGCCGGAATTCGCCGGACCACAGCACGACACGCTGCTTGCGCCTCCGGTGACCTGCTTCGCGACGTTGCCGTACCGCTCGCGCACGACGTCGCGGATCTCGTCGATCGTGGTGGGCCCTACGGGCTGCTGCGTCATGGTTCCTCTCGGCGATCAAAAAATGTTGATATATTAGACAACGAGCGGGGGTCAGTCGCACCAAGCTGCGCCACGCCGAACAGGCATCGCCCTCCGCGGCGGCTTGAGGCCGGCCACGGTCTCCTGCAACTCGGCGAAGGTGTGGGGATTCAGGGAGTAGTGCACCCACCGTCCCTCCTTCCGATCGATGACCAAGCCGGCGTCCTTGAGCACCTTCAAGTGGAACGAGAGCCGGGACTGCGCCGCATCCAGCTCGTCCTGGAGCTCGCAGACGCAGCGCTCTCCGTCCTGGAGCATTTCCACGACGGAAAGACGCGTCTCGTCGGAGAGCGCATGGAAGAGCCGCGCAGCGCGTCGGACGTCGGCAGAGGTTCCGGTGGTCACACGCGTGAATATATCAACATTTCTTGATCGCACAACCCCGCGCCGCACCTCGCCGCCGTCGCGATCCTCGCCGAGCGCGGTGATACCGATTAGCTTCACGAATGACCGGCGAGCAGCTCATGCTGCTCCCTCTGGTTCCCAAGACGCGTGGTCGCGCTGGATTCCCGAGCCCTTCTGGTCACCCCGCTCACGGAATCGCAGGGGCACCATGCGTATGCCGTCCGGCCCGTTCGCCGAGTATCGGAACTCCCGCCTGTGGTCCGCCCTGGAGGCGGCGATCACTGAGTTGGTTGCCACGCACGAGGTCACGGTCAATACCGCGCCCGACTACGTGATCGGCTATCTGTGCCAGGAGCTCGTCGCCAAGAAGATCGTCGTCGACGCCGGATCCGCGCCATCATCATCGCACTGATCGTGGCGACGGTGTCGCGCGTTACGCCCGACGCCGCACGAACAGGCCGCGGCTCCGCGTTTCGTTGTTGACGACCAGCCAGCGCTGCCAGGCATTCACGAGCTCCGACGGGCCATGCAAGAGCATGTACCGCGCGCCGGCGCGTATCTTCTCCGCCGATTCCTGCCGGCGAAACACCGCGTGCAGCTCGGCCTCCGCTGTGATGAGCTGATCGTCGACGAGCGTCGCCATCCAGCGCGCGTTGATGTGATCGGGGATTGTCACGGCGACTCCTTCAGGTTTTGTGGCGAAAGGTGATGCGTCCCCGCGCGAGATCGTACGGAGACACGGCGACCGTCACGCGGTCCCCCGCGAGAATGCGAATCCGGAACTTGCGCATCTTGCCCGCGGCCGTGGCGAGCAAACGGTGGCCGTTGTCGAGGTCGACGCGGAACATGGCGCTCGGCAGCACCTCGGCGACGATGCCTTCCATCTCGATGGCTTCTTCTTTCATCGCGCCGCCCGCTTGCGCGCCTTGTCGCGGAGGCGCTGCGCGGCCTTCGACTTGATCTGCCGCGCCTCGCTTGGCTTCACGTGATGGCGCCGGCGGTGCAGCTCGCGCAGGATGCCCGACCGCTGCATCTGCCGCTTGAACGCCTTGAGCGCCCAGTCGATCCGATCGGTCTCGTCGAGCACAAGGGTGGGCATGATACCTCTGTAATTATCGAAGTGTGACGTCGCGAACGACGACCAGTCGCTGCCGGTAACGAGCCGAAACGACGCGCGCCGCGCATCCGGGCCGACGAACGGCTCGACTGCGCGGCGCCAGTCCGCTCCCGCGAAGGGAGCGACGGTTGGGTCAACGACTCAACTTTGTCACGTTCTCCGCGGCGGGGCCTTTCTGGCCCTCCACGATCTCGAATTCGACGCGCTCACCATCGGTAAGCGTCTTGAACCCGCCGCCCTGAATGGCGGAATGATGAACGAAACAATCCTTCTGTCCGCCCTCGGGCGTGATGAAGCCGAAACCCTTTGAATCGTTGAACCACTTGACGGTGCCAGTCGTACGCATTGTCCTTCTCCCTCTTGGTAACGTGCTGTGTAGGGAGTGCGGAGCATTTCCGGACGGCCGACACAACGATCGTTCTTGCTTCGTGATCGTGCCCTCACGATGGGCGTCCCGCGAATTGCGGGATATTTCGAAGATCCGCGACGGAACGCAAAAGGGCCTGCTCGCAATTCGGCAGGCCCCAGAAAACGTTCGGAACGTGTCCACGCGCAAAGCGCGTGTGTCGCTTGAATAGAAAGGTAGCGGCGCGGGGGCAAACTCGCAAGCTCGTCGAGGCTGCAGCCTCGACGAGGCTTCAACGACCAGTGTGATCGACACGCGCTCTGCCCCCATGCGCGCGCGCTTCGCCACGGCTGCGCTCACGACTCATGGCGAGGCGTCCCGCCACCTGAAGCATGCGGCCCAGGCGCACGGGCTTGATCAGGTACGCGTCGGCGCCGGCGGCGAGCGCCCAATTGTGATCGTCGGCCGTCGCGTGGTCCGAGACGACGAGAATCTTCATGTGGCGGAGCGCCGGCTCGCGCCGGGTTGCGCGGACGAGACAGCGTTCGGCCGGCGTCGGGAGATAGAGCTCCGTGACGAGCAGGTCGATCTGCGACCGCATCGCCGTCGACAGGGCGCCATCGGCGTCGGCGGACTCGCGAACGTGGAAACCCATCGCGGCGAGGCCGCTGCGCCACGATTCACGCAGCGGCACATCGGGTTCAACCAGGAGAATCGTTCTCTGCTGTCGCACGGCGTCCTCGGTGAGCCGAAGGAACGCTGGATCGGATCGACTCTCGAGAGCCAGCTGGCCGTGCTTCGCTGCAGGAGCGCCAGAAGACTGGGGAAAGGAGCGGTCCGAGACCGCCCGCCAGCATGACGTAGCTTAACCCGTGGACCGTGGCCCCGCTCTGGCGCCGTTCCTCGTGGCACGACGGTCGCATTCGTTCTCGCTCGAGCCCGACGACGGGCGCGCCATCACCGCTGAGAGCAACCAGATGTCGGACCAATCGAATGACGCCGGCGGCGCGGCGCCCGCAGGTACCGAACGCAGCGGCAAGTTCAGCCAGGATCCGATGTTCGATCCGGCCGAGTTGTTCGAGGTCATCGCGCACGATGACAACGTCCATCGCGTGCTCGGCGCGATGCGTGAGTTCATCCGCCGGAACGACACCAGCGCGCTCGAGCATGCGGTCGCCATCTACGTGCGCTCCGCGCGAACACGGGGCGAACCCGTTGAAGTCGTCCTGGGGACGTTGGAGACCGTGGCGGATGACCTCGAGCGAGGCGGCACGCCGGGATTCAAGCAGCGTGACACACCGCTGCGCCACGCGGTGTTGCGCGGCGTGCTGCTCGCGTTCTACGGCGCGGACGCGGTGCAGCGTGAGGAGCGCGCCCGACGCGAGCGCGTCGAGCGGCGGCGATTGCCGGACGACGTGACGGGCTGATCCAAGACACTACCCGTTGGTGAGCCTGAGAACCGGCTCGGGCAGACGCTCGCCGACGACGGGAATGCGCGCGGCCGCTTCGTCTGTCTCACGGACTTCGGCGGCAGTGAGCTCGACATCCGCGGCCGCCAGCTTCTCGTCGAGACGCTCGATCTTCTTCGTCCCGGGAATCGGAACGATCCACGGCTTCCTCGCGAGCAGCCAGGCGAGCGCGATTTGCGCCGGCGTTGCGCCCTTCCCTGTCGCGACACGCTTCAGCAGAATGCGGCGGACTCGATTGAGGAGCTTGGTCTTGTCGCGGATGATGTGAGCCATGACTGCACGTCCCTCTTGCGGGGCGTGGAGGCCGTGGATAGTGTACGCCCGGTCTCGTCGGCCTTGGAAGCGCGCACGCACTACCGTACGTTGCACGGCGGCTCGAGTACGACCGCTGCCGCCACGCTCTTTCCGACCCGACGGCCTTCGCGTCACCAACGCGAGGCGAGCGTGGCAATTTCGAGCGTTCATTGATGCGGGAGTGGATCTCCCCGCCGGTCAACCTCGGCCCCCCCTCCCTCCGATCATAAGGATGCGCGCGCCTCGATCAGCGAGACGCGACGCGCGCACACGACCGACGCTCGTCAGAGGACGCCGTTCGGTTCATCCCCTCGGCGGCGCCGGAGAGGCTTGAAACCAATGAAGACCAGGCTCAATGGATGGGATACGCTGCGGGGGGTGGTAGGGCGACACAACGGCGCTAGCGGAGGGTCACTTCGCACCGACCGCGAAGCGCGTTCGAAGACGGCCTCGGATACCATCACCGGAGCGCTCGCCGAGCTAGCCCAACACGACGCGGACGAAGCGTTGCGGCGTCTCGAGACACGGCGCAGCGGCCTCACTGAAGCTGAGGTCGAGGGGCGGCGCGAACGCGTGGGCAGCAACGAAGTCGCGCATGAGAAGCCGCCCCGGTGGTACGTGCAGCTCGGGCACGCCTTCATCAATCCGTTCATCGGCGTGCTCGCGGCACTCGGGATCGTTTCCTACTTCACGGGCGATTTCAAGGCAGTGATCGTGATCGGTGTGATGGTCACGATCAGCGCCGTGCTCCGATTCGTGCAGGAGTACCGGTCGAACAAGTCCGCGCTTGCGCTTCGGGCGATGGTCCGCACGAATGCGACCGTGCAACGCACCGATGGCCCGACCGAGGATACCCCGACTCCCCGGCCGCGCCGTCGCGAGCTTCCCATCGAGGCGCTGGTTCCGGGCGACATCGTCGTCTTCTCCGCCGGCGACATGATCCCGGCCGACGTCCGATTCCTGGGCACAAAGGATCTCTTCGTGAGTCAGTCAGCGCTCACGGGGGAAGCGCTGCCGGTCGAGAAGGTCGACGCCGCATTGGAGCAGGCGCGGGGCGAGCGCGCGACGACGTCGGCGGCGCTGACGCTCCCCGAGCTGAGGAACATCGGCTTGATGGGCACGTCCGTGGTCAGTGGGACCGCGGCTGCCGTCGTCGTCGCGACCGGCGATCGCACCTACTTCGGGTCCATGGCGCGGGGCCTGCTCGGCCTGCGTCCGGCCACGTCGTTCGATCGCGGCGTGAACAAGGTGAGCTGGCTGCTCATCCGGTTCATGCTCGTGATGGTGCCCGTGGTCTTCGTCATCAACGGGTTCTCCAAGGGCGACTGGCTCGAGGCGTTTCTGTTCGGCGTGGCCGTGGCTGTTGGGCTCACGCCGGAGATGCTGCCCATGATCGTGACAGCCAACCTTGCGAAGGGCGCGGTCGCGATGTCACGCCGGAAGATGATCGTCAAGCGGCTGAATGCGATCCAGAACTTCGGGGCGATGGACGTTCTCTGCACCGACAAGACAGGGACGCTCACGCAGGACAGGATCATCCTCGAGCGACATCTCAATGTCGTGGGTGAGGAGGACGACGCGGTGCTGGCGCTCGCCTACCTGAATAGCGCGCATCAGACCGGGCTCAAGAACCTGCTCGACGCCGCGATCCTGGAGCACGCCGAGCTGCACGAGGAGCTCCACGTCGAGCGCGACTACCGCAAGGTGGACGAGATTCCGTGGGACTTCGTGCGGAAGCGGATGTCAGTCGTGGTAGAGAAGGATCATTCGCAGCACCTGCTCATCTGCAAAGGCGCGATGGACGAGCTGTTGAGCGTCTGTACGCATATCCACGATGAGGGCCGCGTCGTGCCGATCGACGACGCGGCGCGCGAGGTAGTGCTCGATCTGACGACGGAGCTCAACGAGGATGGGATGCGTGTCGTGGCCGTAGCCTATCGCGAGTACTCGATGCGCGATGGCGCGTACACTGTTGGCGACGAATCGGAGCTCACCCTCGCGGGCCTGATTGGCTTCCTGGACCCGCCGAAGGAGACGGCGGGCCCCGCGATCGCGGCGCTCCGGGAGCACGGTGTCCGAGTAAAGATCCTCACTGGCGACAACGAGATCGTCACGCGAAAGGTCTGCCGCGACGTCGGCATCGACGTCGAGGAGATCGCCCTCGGGCATGAGCTCGACCGGCTGTCGGACGCGGCGGTCGCCGAGGTGGCGGAGC
The DNA here is from genome assembly GCA_964438255.1 of uncultured Gemmatimonadaceae bacterium. Taxonomy (GTDB): domain Bacteria; phylum Gemmatimonadota; class Gemmatimonadetes; order Gemmatimonadales; family Gemmatimonadaceae; genus AG11. The sequence continues at coordinate 56,456 of CAYTKA010000013.1, forward strand.
GCGCGACGATCTTCGCCAAGCTCACGCCGACGCAGAAGACGCGCGTCGTTCAGGCCCTGCGCCAGAACGGTCACACCGTCGGCTTCCTCGGCGACGGGATCAACGACGCCGGCGCGTTGCGGGAAGCGGACGTTGGCATCTCCGTCGATTCGGCCGTGGACATCGCGAAGGAGTCCGCGGACATCATCCTTCTCGAGAAGAGCCTGATGGTGCTCGAGGAAGGGGTGGTCGAGGGCCGGAAGACCTTCGGCAACATCATCAAGTACATCAAGATGACGGCGAGCTCGAACTTCGGAAACGTGTTCAGCGTGTTGATCGCGAGCGCCTTCCTGCCGTTCCTCCCGATGCTGCCGATCCAGCTTCTCGTGCAGAATCTGCTCTACGACATCTCGCAGACGACGATCCCGTTCGACGACATGGACGCCGAGTACCTCCGAGTGCCGCGACGCTGGGAAGCGAACGACATCGGCCGCTTCATGCTCTTTGTCGGCCCGATCAGCTCGATCTTCGATGTCGCCACGTTCGTGCTGATGTGGTACGTGTTCAAGGCGAACGCGCCCGCGCACGCATCGCTGTTTCAGAGCGGCTGGTTCGTCGAAGGGCTGCTGTCCCAGACGCTCATCGTACACATGATCAGGACAGCGAAGATCCCGTTCATGCAGAGCCGGGCCAGTTGGCCTGTGCTGGCGCTTACCGCGACGATCATGGTGATCGGTATGGTCCTTCCGTTCTCACCACCCGGAAGTCGACTGCAGCTCATGCCGCTGCCGGCGAGCTACTTCGGCTGGCTGTTCGTGTTTCTTCTCTCGTATGGAATCCTGACGCAGATAGTCAAGGGCTGGTACATCCGGCGCTTCCGGTCCTGGCTGTGATCGCGAGCTCCGGCCGATGATCCACATGGCCGGCAACGTCGCTCGATCTATGAATTCTCCTCGGCGCTGATACCGCTACAATCGGCGGGCGACGTCGTTCGCGATCGAGAATGGCACACTCGGGGGTAAGGGCACGAGCCTGGAACGCGGGAAGATCTGCTCGGTGTGCTCGCGGATGAACGCCGAAAGCCGCGCATGCCGGAATCGCACGCCCGGATGTGAGGTCATGAGACGGCCGTCGCCGCGGGTACGAGCGGAAACCGCAGTATGAACGACGAGCCCTTCTCCAACTCGCTCTCGACGCACAGCGAGCCTCCCATCTGTTCGACGAGCGCCCGTGAGATGGCGAGCCCGAGTCCGACTCCCGCGGCGCCCGACGTTCCGGCACTCCGAAAATACGCCTCGAAGATCGCCGCACGATCCGCCTCGGGAATGCCCGGTCCGGTATCGGTGACGCGAAGTTCGGCGACCCGTTCATCGTCGCGCGCGGCGCTCAGAAGCACCGTGATCGCGCCATCGACCGGCGTGAACTTGACCGCATTGCCGATCAGGTTCACGAGCACCTGCCGCAGCCGCGCCGCGTCAGCGATGACGAAAACGCTGTCGGCGGATTCGAGCCGGAGAGTTTGGCGCTTGACGAACGATGCCGGTACGAGGATGTCTACCGAGTCGCGCGCGATCTCCCGAAGGTTCACCGGCTCCGCGTGGACGGGCATCGCTCCTGCCGCGAGCCGCGCCATGTCCATCACGTTCTCGAGCAACGAGAGCAGATGCCGTCCGCTCATCCGCACCCGGCCGATGGCCTGGATCTGCTTCTCGGTCATCGCGCCGTAGAGGCCGTCCTCGAGCACCGCGCAGTAGCCTTCGATCGCGCCGAGCGGGCTGCGAATGTCGTGAGCCAGCGTCGCGAGCGCCCGATCCTTGGCGCTGGTGGCACCCTCGCTGACGCGCAGGCGGCCTTCCATCTCGAGACGAACTTCACCGCCAAGGCGAGCGTTTTCCAGCGCGACACCGGCTTGATCGGCGAGGCCGGAGAGCAGCCATTCGTCGAGACTCGTCGCCGTCTGGGCAAGACCCACGGCAAGCAGCCCCGTCACTCTGCCGCCGACGACGAGCGGCACGGCGATCAGCGACGCTTCCGGCACTTGCAGCAACCCCAGCAGCCGGCCACTGACCGCGTCGTCGAGCGGCGCCTGAAACCGCGCCACGGTGGCGTCGTCGATGCCGTGCGCGGCGCGGACATTCAGCATTTCGGCCGTGTCGAGCAGCATCAACACGCCGGCGCTCGCGCCGAGCAGTTCGGCGCCTTGTTCGACCGTGAAGCGCGCGATCTGGTCGAGCGACGTTCGGTTGCTGAACGCGCGATTGATGTCGACGAGCCGGCGCAACTGGTCGGCGCGCGGGTCCGCGCCTGTCGGCGTTTCGGCGGTGATCATTCGAGCACGACGAGGCCGGACTGACGGATCTCCACTTCCCGTACTCGGAGATCGTGGGCACTGCCGCGCGTCTTGAGGACTCGGATCGCTCGACGCGTGCGCTCCTCGCCGTCCACCGTCAGCAGCAGCACGTTGTCCGAGAGGTAGCTCATCGTGTTCTGCATCGCTTGGCCGGTGATGGCGTTCCCCGTCGTCTCGACGTTCAGAATGCTCGTGATGCCGCGCGCCGCGAAGTGCTGAACGAGGGCGTAGAGATAGTCGTGCAATCGCTGTGGATCGGTGGCCGCGCTGGCAAGATCTCCGAGCGCGTCGATGACGAGCCGGCGAACACCGCCTTCCTGAATCCGGCGGAACATGTCGACGATGATACTGTCGATCTGGAGCTCCACCGGCGAGGCATAGACGAGCTCCAATCGCTCCTCCGCGTCTGAATCGAGATCCATGCCGAGACTGCGAATGGTCCGCATGAGCTGCGACGGGTTCTCCTGGAAGTTCATGTAGAGACTTCGCTCGCCTTGACGCGCTCCCTCGAGCGCGAACTGGAGACCGATCGTCGTCTTGCCGGCGCCCGACGGACCGGCAAGGAGCGTCGTCGTGCCTTTCCACAGCCCGCCGTCGAGCATCGCGTCCAGACCAGAGACGCCGATGGACACGCGTTCGCTGGCCGGCTCGTATCCCTCCGGGACCGCCGGGCTGACGAGACGCGGATAGATGTCGAGTCCCCGATTCGTGATGCGGAACGCGTGCGCGCCTTCGAGATACCGGCTGCCGCGCAACTTGTACACGCGGAAGTACCGCTCGTCGCGGTTGCCGAGGCGCCGACGCGACATCTCGACGATGCCGTCGGCCACGGCGAACTCGGGATACCGCAGGATGTCGTCCTCGGTGTATTCACCCAAAAGGAACGCGGTCGTCCCGTAGGCGGTGAGCAGCGCCGTCAGCTCGTAGACCATGCGACGCCGGCTGCCGCCGTCCTGATCGAGATCGTGCACGGCCTTGAAGGAGTCGATGACGATGACCTTCGGCGCTCGCGAACAGATCGCTTCGCGAAGTCGCGGCAGGAGCGCCGCCGGCCCGTCCGTCGCGAGCTGTTCGCCGACGTCCTCGTAGATGACCTGAGAGCCGAACTTGTTCTCGTCGTAAAAGGAGAACCCTTGGAGATACCGAATGACCTTTGCCAGCGGCTCTGACAGGGTCGCGAGATAGAGGATCGGCCGGTCGTCGGCCGCGTTTTGAAACATCAATTGCTCGGCGAAGATCGTCTTGCCCGAGCCCGGATGTCCCATGATGATGTTGATGGAGTTCAGCGGAAAGCCGCCGCCGAGGATGTAGTCCGCCTCGGCGTTGCCCGATGTCATGCGCTCGGCCATCTGGTCCGCGGAGCGGGATATCGCGCGACGGTCCGGAGTTGCGATCGTGGTCATGGCGATTCCAGAAGAGAATGTGCTTCTCGTGGGGCAAGCCGCTCGATCGTTCCGAGCAATACGGACGGCACGAGCGGCTTGCGGAGGAAGGCGCTTGCACCAGCTTCTTTGGCCCGTGCTTCGGCCGCGAGCACGCTGAACACGATCACCGGAATGTCCCGCGTCGTTGGATCCTGTTTCAGCTCACGGCATAGTTGCAGACCGTCCAGCTTTGGAATGAGGATTTCGGTGATGATGACCTGTGCGAGCCCCAGGCGCGCTCGAGTCAGCGCGGCCCGGCCATCGTCGGCGAAATCGACCGAGAATCCGACGCTCTCGAGAAAGTGCCGTTCGAGCTCTCTAACATTGCGATCGCCCTCGGCGATGAGGATGGTTCGCGCGAACGTGTTTCCACCGTCCATGGATGCCTCCGTTCACGAACCCGCACGATGAACTCGCGCCCGTGGATCCCGTCGGCCGTCGTCGGTGGCGCGAGGAAAGGGCGCGGGCTCGCGCGCGATCGCGTCCTGCGTCGCGAGCGGCGCCCGCCACCCGCGGCTCATCGGACGCACACAGTGCCGGTATCCGATCGCGCGGTCGCATCGCTCCCGACGACATCGCCGCCCAAGCGCCCGAAGTACGCCTCGACACACCACAGGATGACTCGCCGCGTGACAGCCAGTCGTTGGTCGTGGGGCGTCAGGTTGGCCTCCTCGATCACGCGCGTTAGCGCCATGATCACGTGACCTGGCGATACGCCGGCATGCCGCTCGCCTCCGACATAGGTCCAGACGCCGCGGCGCAGCGCCGCCTCGTCCACCGGTTTCGCGGCGAGCGCCGTACTCATCACGGATCTCAGGTCCGCGGAGTCGGCGAGTGCTTCGAGGGAGCGTGGTTCGGGCGCGGCGGGGTCGCGGCGTGCCATCGTGCCTCCCGTGACGGAGAAGGCTGACCACGAATGGCTTGGGAGGGCCGCGCGTTTGCGATGCCGCGGAGCGCCTAAGGGGGCAGCCGAGAGGCTGCTCGCCCAGCTTCATGGAAACATAACGCGCGGTCACTCAATTAGCGAATCAGCAATCTCGCATGTCGAGGGGACCGCGAGCGCGAGTGTCGCCCTTTCGAGAACCCGAATCTGAACCGCCATCCCACGTGGCGCGCCGGTCATCAGCGACGGCTTGTCGGCAGCACACTCGCGGCCGGTATCTTCAACAATCTCGCGCGAGCGCGGCCGGCACCGCCGGTCGCGCCAGCCCCAGCGCGTTGTCGAGTTGGCGCGGCGACATGTGGGACCCGCATACACACGTCGCGGAGAGCCGGATGATCGCGTCCGTTGGCTCGATGACTTTCGAATCGTCGCGGTCGACATAGCGCGCATCGCGCCGGCCGAAGAGAACAGCTCCTTTCATTGTCGATTACCTCTCGTGAAGCGTCGCTCGGCGACAGTCGTACGAGCGGACTGAACGCTCGCGCCCCGCCCTGCAGCTTCAGCGCCGAGCGGAATGGCCACGGTACTGCTCGTCGGTCACGTGCTCCAACCACTCGACGACTTTCCCATCGAGTGCTTCTTGAATGGCGATGTGCTGCATCGCTGTTTCCGGGGATGCGCCATGCCAGTGCCTCTCGCCCGGCGCGAACCAGACCACGTCGCCTGGATGAATCTCCTCGATCGGCCCGCCCTCGCGCTGCACGAGGCCGCGCCCGAAGAGCACAATCAACGTCTGCCCCAGCGGATGGGTGTGCCACGCCGTGCGAGCCCCCGGCTCGAACGTCACCGCTCCGCCGCCGGCACGCGCCGGCGCGTTCGCGTCGAACAACGGATCGATGCGCACCGTGCCGGTGAACCAGTCAGCCGGCCCTTTGACCGAGGACTTCGAGCCCGCGCGCTTGATGTCCATGAATGATCTCTCCTGAGCCTTTCTCTTCCGACGTTGAACGACGGCGGCCGTGCTCGCCGCCCCGGCGAGGTATTCGTCGTCGTCGAGCTCGCGCGGATGTCGCACGAGCGGTGCCGCACGTTCGATATGCAATGAAGTCGCCGCGAGTCGTCCGATCTGCTTGACGACACTGCATGAGCCTTAAAAGTTGCTTCACAATGTCCCGGGAGCTGAAACCCCGCACGACCGTAGGCGATAAACGCCTCCGCGCCCCTTATAACCAGTTGTTGCTAAGCGGCTTCCAGAGAGCGGGCGACCGGACTCGAACCGGCGACGTTCCTGACGAACGGCTTCTTCGACCACGAGGCGCGATGCCTCCGGTCGCGCCGACGACCAGCACCGTCAATCGCGGCATCTCCGAGCCGTCCATGGTAGGGTGCCCAAGTATCAGGGCTCGGGGATCTCGCGCCCGAACTTCTCGAGCGTGATGATCTCGGGCTCCGGGCCGCCGCGAACGCCGGTCTCGAGCGCGTCGATCGCCGCGACCTGTTCACGCGTGAGCTCGAAGTCGAAGACGTCGAAGTTCTCGGCGATGCGCTCGGGCTTGACCGACTTCGGGATCGCCGATCGCCCCTCCTGAAGGTGCCAGCGGAGCATCACCTGGGCGGCTGACTTGCCGTACTGTCGCGCGATCCCGAGCAGCGTCGGATCGTCGAAGCTCCGCTTCTCCATCCCGCGATACGAGGTGATCCCGCCGATGGGTGACCACGCCTGGGTCGCGATGCCGTGCTCGCGATGCATGCGCTGGAGCACGGCCTGCTGGAAGTACGGGTGGACCTCGATCTGGTTCACGGCGGGCACCACCTCGGCTACCTTCAGCAGCCGCACGAGATGCTCGGGCATGAAGTTGCTGACGCCGATGGCGCGTGCGCGGCGGTCGGCGAGCAACTTCTCCAGCGCCCGGTACGCCTCGAGGGTCTTGTCGAACGCCGACGGCAGCGGCTGATGCAGGATCAGCAGGTCGAGCTGCTCGACGCCGAGCTTGCGTGCGCTCTTCTCGAACGCGTGCAGCGTGGCATCGTAGCCATAGTCGTTGATCCACACCTTCGTCTCGATGAAGATCTCGTCGCGCGAAACGCCAGCGCGGCGGATTCCTTCACCGACCTCGCGCTCATTGGCGTACGCGGCAGCGGTGTCGATCAGCCGGTAGCCGGTCTCGATGGCCGCCTGCACCGCCCCCGTGGTCTCGGCAGGAGGGCTCTGGAAGACCCCGAGGCCGAGGGCGGGTAGCTCGACACCGTTGTTGAGCGTGATCTGAGGAACACTGGTGGACCTGGTCATGGCTTTGTCTCGGTTCGAACGGCTCGAGCTCACAGCGTCTGTCGCGTGGGCCGGAAGAGGATCTCCGCAGCCAGC
>CAYTKA010000014.1:0-52495 GCA_964438255.1 uncultured Gemmatimonadaceae bacterium
AGCTCCCAGGTGAGCTCTTCCGGTACGCCGCCGACCTTCTCGAGTGCCTGGTAGATCGGCACCGTGCCGATCGGACCAGCCGAGTTGCGGATGATCCACTCGCGGGTCTCGTGAATGTCCTTGCCGGTGGAGAGATCCATCACCGTGTCGGCGCCCCACAGCGTCGCCCAGCGGAGCTTCTCCACCTCGTCCTCGATGGACGAGCGGATGGCCGAATTTCCGATGTTGGCGTTGACCTTCACCTTGAAGGCACGCCCGATGATCATCGGCTCGAGCTCGGGATGATTGATGTTCGCCGGGATGATGGCGCGTCCACGCGCCACCTCGTCGCGCACCAGCGTAGCCGGCAAGCCCTCGCGCAGCGCAATGAATTCCATCTCGGGCGTGATCTCGCCGCGCCGCGCATAGTACATCTGCGTCACCACACCAGTGCCCCGCAGGCTGGGACGACGCAATCCCGCCGGGATCTCGGCGCGCGCTGCGCCGTCCGGAGGACGATAGCTCCGCATCACCTCGACCACGTCGCCGCGTGCGCGAATCCACTCGGCGCGCAGCGCGGGAAGACCGTGCCGCACGTCATGATCGCGCGGACCACTCGTGTCGTACACGCGCAGCGGCGGTTCGCCGCCGGAAAGCGCAATCTCGCGGAAGGGGACGCGGATCCCGTGCGCACCGTGAAGGTGAATCTTCCGGGAGTTGGGGAAGGCGTCACCATAGTCGGTGGCGGCGAGCGATAGCGCGGGACGAACCGTACTGGTCATCGGTGCTCTCCTGCGAGACGCGATGGCGATCCGGACGGGCTCGGCGGTGCGCAAAAGCAAAGCGCGCCACCTCGCGGGTGGCGCGCGGGACGTCCGGCCAGGCCGGAGCGACTCGACGCTACACGCCGCGCTCCCTACGCCGGTGTGATCCGGATCAGGTTCCAAGGGACTGTCTCAATCCCGCAGCGTTCGCGGGATACCCCTGGCGGCTCCGTACCAATCTATGCGGCGGAAGATTCCGACGCCATTGCCGCACCCAGCGACGCTCCCGTGCGCTTCCCGGTCAACAGGCGAGACGCACGTCGCGCGGCCGCGTGACGCGATGTTGGCATGCACGCCGATGGTTCATTGAGCATCTGTGCCTTGCGTCACGCGCCCCGCTCGGCGCACCGCACACCGCACTCCAGCGGCCGCAAAGATTGCACAAAGTCCGGCGCAAGACGATGACCGGGCTCGCGCGCCTCTCGTCGTCTCCGTGAAGGCCCACTCCATCGACGCCGCGTTTGGTTCGGGCGGTCGCCTCCAACGGAGACACATCGATGACAATATCGAGTACACAGCGTCGTGCAGGACGCATCGTCACGCGAGTCGTGACCGCCGCGCTCGGCATGGTTGCGGCGTGCGGTCATAGTGACAGCACCGCACCCGTCCAGAGTCCCCCCTCGCTGACCGTGGTGAACGGCGTGCCGCATCCCACTGGTCTGGTCGGCATGACAGTCGCTATTCAGGGCGCGAACTTCGCCGATGCAGCGAGCGGGAGCGTGTTCTTCACCACCAGCGGTGGCACGGCGATCCGGGCGACGATCGCCAACCCGGCGACGGATTGGAGCGACGCGTTCATCGTCACCACCGTGCCGAGCGGTGTGACGGGGGACACGAAGATCACCGTACAGACCGCGGCCGGCACCAGCAACGCCGTGCCCTTCACCCTCGTGTCGAGCGCCGCCTTCAGCCCGAGCACAATCACGTGGACCCGCACGACCAATCTCCCCGCCGCGCTGCAGGGCCTCGGCGCGGCATACGTGCCGATCAGCACCGGCTCGACGCATCCGAGCTACGTCTTCGCCATCGGCGGTGCTGACTCGACGAACACGGCGGTGACCGCTGTCTATCGCGCACAGGTGCAGGCAAACGGGTCACTCGGCACGTGGACGACGATGACCGCCCTGCCCTCGGCCCGCGCGTATCATGCCGTCGCGGCAGCAACCGCGTACACCGCGCCGATCGATACCACCACGACGGCCGCGTACCTCTACGCCGCCGGCGGCGTGGATGGAACGGCGCAGGCCGTCACCAGCGTGTACGTGCAGAAAGTCGCGCCCGACGGGTCGGTGGGTGCGTGGCAGACCACGACCGCGCTGCCCGTCGCGTTGCACTCGACTGCGGCCGCCGTGTTCCGCGGCTATCTGTATCTCGTCGGCGGCTCGACCGCCACGAACGCGCCCGTCGCCACGACGTACCGTGCGTCGATCAGGAGCGACGGCACACTCGGCGCCTGGGAATCACTCCCCGCACTCCCGCAGCCGACCGGCTACCTCTCGCTCGCGCAGTTCGGGCCGTATCTCTACGCCGTCGGTGGTGACATCGGCACAACGGCCCCCGTGCTCAACACCGCGACCAACACCGAGTCGAACAGCGTCTATCAGGCGACGATCAACCTGCGGGATGGAACGCTGAGCGGCACCGGGTGGGCCGCGCTCACCGCAATGACGAAGGCACGCAGCAAGCACTCCACGCTCGCCGCCGGAGGCGCCCTGCTCGCCAGCTCTGGCGTGTACGGTGGCGCCGCCGGTTCGAGCGAGAACAGCTACGCCTCGATCAACGCGGACGGCTCTGTTGCGAGCTGGCAGGGGGCGACCGGCACGAACACCATCGGAGCGCTGCTTGGCTATTCGCTGTATAACGAAGCGGCGCTCTCCTTCGCCGATGCCACAGGTGTCGGGCACGTCATCGTGCTCGGCGGCGCTGATCGCGCCACGGCGGGGAAGGCGTCGGCGGCGGTGGTGTACTACTGACGACGCCGTATGGCGGACAGGAGGGCCGCGGCACCCGTGCCGCGGCCCCTCTTGCTTCAGCCCGCATACCACAACCCACATACCACAAAGAGTGCGCAAAGTTTTCCCGTGGCGCGCGACTGGCATCAGGGGTCGGGGGTAGGTTTGAGCGTGCGCCCTGCCGCCGCCGACAGCAAGGAATCCATGGAACCTCCAAGTCATGGGCGCGACCGACCGCCGCGTCCTCCACCGTCCGGGAGAGAAGCGCCGCAGACTCGGCGCTACTGTCCCGCTGTCGACCTCGGCTGACGAGCGCGCTTCATTCTGGCGCTCCCTCGGTCCCGGGATCATTGTCGGCGCCGCCGACGACGATCCGTCGGGCATCGCCACGTATTCCGTCGTCGGCGCGCAGCTCGGCCCCGCGATGCTCTGGACCGCGCTGCTCACCTGGCCGCTCATGGCGGCCGTGCAGTCGATGTGCGCCCGCATCGGCATGGTCACCGGCCAGGGGCTCGCTGCCGCGCTGCATGCGAAGTTCCCACGCCGCCTCCTTGTCGCCGCGGCCGCGGCGCTCTTCGTCGCCAACACGCTCAACCTCGGCGCCGACCTCGCCGCCATGGCCGACGCGGCGCAGCTCCTCACCGGGGGAAGCTCGCACGTCTGGGTCGTGCTCTTCGGCGCCCTCATCGGCGTCGCCACGGTACGGCTGCGCTACGTGCAGCTCGCGAACACGCTCAAGTGGCTCGCGCTCGCCCTCTTCGTGTACGTCGTCGCGGCAATCTACCTCGGTCCGGACTGGGGAACCGTAACCCGCGCGACGCTCCTCCCGTCGCTCCCGCACGGCCGCGCCGCGTGGCAAGCGCTCGTCGCCATCCTCGGCACGACCATCTCGCCCTATCTCTTCTTCTGGCAGGCGTCGCAGGAGGTCGAGGAGGAGAAGGCGAGAGGGCGTCGGCGACTGGAAGATCGCATCGGTGCCGCACCGCATGAGCTGCGCACGCGCAAGCTCGACGTCGCCATCGGGACGTTCTTCTCCAACGCGGTGATGTTCTTCATCATCCTCACGACGTGGCTCGCGCTCAATCGCCATGGGGTCACCGCGGTCGAAACCTCGAAGGACGTGGCCGCCGCGCTCGAGCCCCTCGCCGGCCGCTTCGCCGCACTGCTCTACACGACCGGCATCGTCGGCACCGGTGCACTGGCGATCCCCACGCTCGCCGGCTCGGCGGCGTATGCGCTCGCCGAAACCTTCGACTGGCACCAGGGGATCGACGAGCATTACCTCGAGGCACGCGCCTTCTACGCGGTGGTCGTGGTGTCGTTCGTCGTCGGCGTCGCGCTGGACTTCGCACGCGTGAACGCCGTGCGGACGCTCTTCTGGAGTGCGGTGCTCAACGGCCTGCTCGCTCCCTTCCTGCTCTTCGGCATCCTGGTGGTCGCGTCGGACAGGACCATCATGCAGGAGCAGCCGAGCTCCATGCTCGGCCGCGTCACGGTGGGGGTGACGGCGACAGCGATGCTGATTGCCGCCGTGGCGATGTTCCTCTAGCTGCAGGCTCGGCAACGACCAACGCTGCACGGGACAGTTGCTTCCGAGGTTGCAACGCGCGACCGGGCGAAACCCCTATCGGCTGACGGCGCCGAGCTATACTCTCACGCGATGCCCCGCCGTCCGCGCCCCGCCGTTCGACGCGCCGTCATGGCCGTGCCGTTCGTCGCCTGCCTCGCCCTCGCCGCTCGATGGAATCGCGAGCCACTCGGCACGATCGCCGATCCGGGTCGTCCGGGATTCGTGTTGCGCAACCAGACCGCGGCGGCGGGCATTCACTTCGTGCATCATCGGCCGACGTTCGATCCGAAGATCGCCAACATCGAGCCGCACGTCGCCGCACTCGGCGCATCGGTATCGGTGACGGACTTCGACGGCGACGGCTGGCCCGATCTGTACTTCACGAACAGCCGCTTCGGCGAGCCGAATGCGCTCTACCGCAATCGCGGCGACGGCACCTTCGAGGACGTCGCGGCGAGTGCCGGGCTGGCGGATCTCAATCGGCCAGGCGTCGGCGTCTCGATGGGAAGCGTATGGGGCGATTTCGACAACGACGGGCGCGAGGACGTGCTCGTGTATCGCTACGGCGAGCTCGCGCTCTTCCGTAACGTCGACGGCCATCACTTCGAGGACGTCACGGAGAAGGCGGGGCTGCGTCGCTGGATGAACAGCAACGGCGCGATCTGGTTGGACTACGACCGCGACGGGTTGCTCGATCTCTTCGTCACCTCGTACTTCCGCAGCGACATCGACCTGTGGCATCTGTCGTCGACGCGGATCATGCACAACAGCTTCGAGTTCGCGACCAACGGCGGGGGAAATCGGCTCTTCCACAACCTTGGCAACGGTCGGTTCGAAGACGTCACGGAGAAGATCGGCGTCGGCAGCTCGCGCTGGACGCTTGCCGCGGCATCGGCCGACTTCAACGGCGACGGCTGGCCGGACATCTACGTCGCCAACGATTACGGTCCCGAGGAGTTGTACCTCAACGATCACGGACGACGATTCGTGCTCGCGAAGGCCGGCATCGAGAGCGAATCGAAGAGCGGGATGTCGGTCGCGCTCGGCGACGCGTTCAATCGTGGGCGGCTGGACGTATTCGTCACCAACATCTCCGAGCGCGGATATCTCTTCCAGAACAACAACCTGCGGTTGAACGGCATGGCGGAAACGGGTCGGTTCAAGAACGTCGCCGATCCGCAGATCGCCGATGCCGGCTGGGCATGGGGCGCGCAGTTCGGCGACTTCAACAACGACGGCGCCAACGAGCTGTACGTCGTGAATGGATTCATCTCCGCCGACCGCAACAAGAGCTATTGGTACGCGATGTCGAAGATCGCTGGCGCGAACGGGCGTCTGTTCGAAGATGCGCGGAGCTGGCCGGCGTTCGACAGCGCGAGCCTCTCGGGCTACGAACGGTCCCGCGTGTACCTGAATCGCGGACTTGCCGGTTGGGTCGACGTCGCGGCGAAGGTGGGTGCCACGGACGATTACGACGGACGCGCCGTCGCGCTGGCCGATCTCTGGAACCGCGGCGCGGTGGACGTGATCATCGCGAACCAGAACCAGCCGGCGATCGTCTATCGCGATTACCCCGACAGTACGAACCACTGGATCGGGTTCAAGCTCATCGGCACGCGGAGCAATCGCAGCGCGATCGGCGCCGAAGTGGTACTCGAGGCGAGTGGACTGACGCAGCGGCGCATCGTGGACGGCGGGATGGGCTTTGCGAGTCAGAACGATCGCCGCGTGCACTTCGGGCTCGGCCATCGCGGGTGGGTGGATCGCGTCGTCATCCACTGGCCGTCGGGCACGGAACAGGTGCTCCAGCCTCTTCCGGTCGATCGACTGCACACCATCACCGAGCCGCGGCGTTGAGTCGATGCGTGATGCAACCGGTCTGACGCAAGCGACCCCCGCTCCCGCTGCGGAACAGAACGCGATCATGCACGCCCCGCGACGCACCAGTCAGATCGATCCGCGCTATCTCATCGCGTTTCTCATCACGCTCGTCCTGTTGGCCGCGCAGCTCCGCTACCACATGGTCGGCGGATACGGACGGCTGCTGGTCGCGCTCGCCGTCTGTACGGGCACCGAAGCGCTGCTCTCATGGTTCGACCGCGGCAAGGTCGTCAACCTGCTCAGTGCGTACATCAGCGGCATCAGCCTGACGCTGCTGACCAAGCCGCAGGGTGGCGCGCTCTGGCCATTCGTGCTCGGCGGGGTCCTCGCGATCTCGTCGAAGTACGTCCTGCGTTATCGCGAGAACCACCTCTGGAACCCGACGAACTTCGCCATCGTCGCGCTGCTGCTCGTCGCGCCGGATCGCGTGTCCGTGCTCAGCCACCAGTTCGGCAACGACCTGGCGACGAACCTTGTCATCTGGGTGTTCGGGCTGATCATCGCAGCGCGTGTCGGCGTGCTTCACATCACGCTGACGTATCTCGCGAGCTTCGTGGTGCTGAACACGGTGCGGGCCGCGGTGCTCGGACAGCCTGTGCTGCCGGAGCTCGCCCCGATCACGGGACCGATGTATCAGCTCTTCGTGTTCTTCATGATCACCGATCCGCGCACGGTGGTGCGTGGGCGGCGCGGACAGATCGTCGTTGCGATCGTGATTGCCGTCGTGGAGGCGGGGATTCGCGTCGCGTCGGATCGCGGATGGGCGCTGCCGATCGCGTTCAACGCGGCGCCGCCGCTGGTGGCGTTGGCGATCGTAGGACCGGTGGCGAAGTGGATGGATCTGCGTTCTGGCAAGACGCCGAGAGAGAGTTTGGCGCGCCGGGCCGAGCAGAACCCTGTCGTACATCATGAGTCATAGGTCTGGCGCCTCATCCGCTTCATCCGCTTCTCTCCCTCTTGACAGCCGCTCGGGCCGGCTCCTCAGACGAAGGTTCATCCGGATACGACGGAGAGGCGGATCAGACGGATAGTGCTTTTGGGGTTGCGCCGAATACCGCTCCTACTCGGGACCAAGCCTGAAGAGGAGGCCGGTCTCGGTGTCGCACGCTCTCCCCGCAGCCATCAAAGCTCCCGGGCCCGGGCGCATTGGACTGTCGCCGCGAGACTCCGCCCCATCCGCGTTTCCGCCGCATCCGGATGAACCTTCGTCTGAGGAGCTAGCCCGAGCGGCAGTTCAGGAGCGGATCGAGCGGATAAAGCGGATGAGAAGCCGGAGCGGCAGCTCAGGAGCAACGAACCGTCTAACGTGCGAAGATCGGCTCGGGACCGAGACCGCGCAGGCGGGGGAGCGCGTCGAGCATCGCGTCGCGGGTCAGACCGAGCAGCGCGTGGCGATCGATCAACGTGTCGAGATCGGCCGGATAGAGATTGTGGCGCGCCGCATCCGCCAGACCGACCACATTGCGCGGCGCGATCGACGCATCGATCCACGCCGCAAACGCCGCGCGCTCGGCGGCGCTGCCGGTCTCGGCGCTCCGGCGAGTGATACGGCGCAGCCGCTGCAGGCTCTCTCGCGGCAATCCGTCGAGCACGGGATCGCCGACACCCAGGAAACCGCTCCATGGCGCCGATTCGTCCGGCATGAGGCGCTGGCGCACCTCGGCAAAAGAAACGGCAGCGAAGTAGAGCATTGCCTGCGCCGAGAAGAGATCGAAGTGCGACATCGCATCGTACGCGCCGGCCACGACGCGATCGATCTGATCGGCCTCGGCGCGAAGTGCGGCGTCGTAGCGCGCGAGCAACTCCGCGTCGGGGATCCGGCGGCCGGCGGCGGCTGACTCGAAGGCGAGCGCCAGCCGCTCGACGGCGCGCACTCCCCAGGCGATCCCCGTGGAGAAGAGCGGATCGACGAACGCAAAGGCGTGCGGCATCAACACCCACCGCTCGCCCGCCGCACGCGCGAGTCGGTGCTGGATGCCCGATTGAAACCGGACCGGCATCAGTGGCGTCGCGTCGGCGAAGATGGTGGCGAGCGTCGGGTATCGCTCCAGCAGCGTGCGCCAGAGCGATGGCCCGTCCGCGTCGCTCGCGCTCAGCGTCGCCAGTCCACGCGGCGTGAGCAGGAAACCAGCACTGGTCACTCCATGATCGAAGCGCAGCGAGTACATCCAGCCTTCGTCGATCAGATGATGCACGGCCGCCCAGTCGTCGGGATACGGACCGTCGGGCAGTCCAGGCTCGACGTCGCACATCAGCCGCATCCCGTCGAAATGGCTGAAGACGAGCGCCGAGCGCGTCTCGGTGTCGGCGAGACCAGACGGGATGGAGAGCTGCGTCGCCAGAAAACCGCCGGGACCCGAGGCATCGACGAGAAAGCTCGCGTGCAGCTCGAGGCTCGCACCCACGCGATGCCCGCGGAGCCGCACGCCATCCGAACCGATCTCCGCGCTCGTCAGCTCGACGCGATCGCGGTAGTCGACGCCTGCGGCGACGGCCTCGCGAACGAAGTGATGGTCGACGTCGGCGCGCAGCCAATGCGTGTCGGCGACGAATGCGTCGGGGCTCGCGGCAACGAGCAGTCGCTCCGACTCGAACCCGCGATCGGCGAACGGCTCGCCGGGATGATGCCGGTAGAAGGTGAAGCCGCGCTTCAGCCCACGGCGAATCTCCGGAAAGTGCGTGAGCCATCGTCCGTGTGTCGCCAGGCGATGACAGTCGGCCAACCCATACCGTGCAGCGAGCCGCTCGAGCGACAGATTGGCCAGCGGCGTGGTCGACTCGCCGATCGCGAAGCGTGGATGCGTGTTGCGCTCGAGCATGACGACGTCGTAGCCGAGCACGGCGAGCACGCGCGCGAGCAGCGCTGCCGTGAAGCCGCTGCCGACGATGGCGACCTCGCACCGCGCAGTCATGCCACGTCGCCCGTCGCGCACGCCGTGCATTCGATCGGCGGCTCGCTCCCACCCATCACGTTCAGCCGCCGCAGGCGCTCGATGCGGGCGCGCGCACAACGCTCGCACACGGGGAGCCGCTCCACGTCCCAGAGGTCGACCGTGACGGCCGCGCCCGTGAGCCGCACGCAGCGATCGAGCGCGTTCTCGAGCTGCGCAACGGTGGGCGGCGTGAACTGGCCGCGTGCGGCGAGCCGCTCCATCTCGCCATTGCCGCCGCGCACCGGGATGATGGACACGATCGACGCACCGCATTCGATCGCGTATTCAGCCGTGCGCACCGTCCACTCCACCGACGCATCCACGGGGATGTACGGCGCGCCGAGGAGCACGAAGACCCGCAGGTCCATGCCGTTGTCGGCGAGCCAGCGGGCGCTCCGCTCGAACACGCCGAGGTCGAGCCGCTTGTTGAGGTGCGCCGCCGCCACCGGGTGAATCGTCTCGAGTCCGATCGCAACCTCGAGTCGGCCCGACAGACGCTGTGCGAACTCCAGCGTCGCCGGACCGATGGTGCTCGCGTGGGATTCCACCGTGACACCAGCGAAGGGCGCCGCCAGCTCGGCGATGCGCGGCAGATCGGCCGCGGGCACGGCGCGCCGATCGAAGAAGTTGCTCGCGTTGTACAGCTTCAGTCGGTCGGGGCGCGGCGTGGCGGCGTCGAGCGACTGCAGCACGTCCGAGAGCTGCTTCGGCAGCGCGCCGACCGGCGTCCGTCCGTCGATCGTATAGCGCCAGAGATCGCAGAACGAGCAGGTGAACGGACACTCCGCCCCGGCGAGAAAGACGGTCAGGGTCTGCTCGATCGTTCCGGCCGGCCGGCGCTCCTCCTCGAGCAGCGATCCGTGCGCCGTGTACGGATCCACCGGCGGCTTCGGCGCGCGGAGCGCCCGGATCCGCCGGTCAGCTACGGAGACGCTCACACCGCCGCGACGTGCAGCGTCTGGTAGTGTCGCCGGTAGCGCGCCTCGGTCTGTGGGAACAGCCGCGCCGCTTCCGTTGCGGCCACGGCGCCGTGCTGGAACCGCCGCTTGGGGAAGATCGGCATCTCCAGCCCGAGCACCGCACGAACGCCGCGCGCGACGATCTCGCCCTTGAGGACGTACAGCCGCTCGTGCGACCCCTTCGTGAGCTCGGCAAAGGGAATCGCCTCTGCCACGGCGATCACCGACGGGCGCGTGTACGGGCTGAAGTCGACGAAACCGTACTCGCGCGCGCACGCGTAGCTGCGCACACAGCCTCGGCTGTAGCCGCCCGAGTAGGTGAGCGAGTGCTTGATCGACTCGACCCCCCACCCTTCCTGGTAGAGCATGCGATTGTTGACGACGCTCCGGATCGTCAGCTCGCTGTTCTCCTCGATCGGATAGTCCTTCAGGTTCTCGTCGCCGCCGTCGCCGTCCACGAGGAGGCGCCACTCCGGGTAGCGCTGACGCACGGCCGCGAGGAGGCCGAGGTTCACGGCGGCGCACTCGACGTCGAGCGGCTTGTAGTCCTCGATGACGGCGACGGCGCGCAGCGGGTCCAGCGCGCTCGACCGGATGTCGATGACTTCGCCGAGCATCGCGAGGTCTGCTCTGGAGAGGAACTCGCGCGCCTGGCGCGCGTCGTCGCCCCCGCCGTCCACGGCGAGCGTGAACGCCTTGAGGCGCGCGGGCGACTGTCCCTCATTGAGGAGCAGTTGATGGAGACAAAGCAGTACGGCGCCGCTGTCGATCCCGCCCGAGAACGGAACGCCGATCGGCGCGGTCGGGTCCTGTGCGGCCAGCCACCGTCTCAGCTCGCCGTACAGCGCCTCGATGTAGTGGCGACCGATGACGTCGAGATCCGGGGGCAGCGTTCCGCGGGGCGGATCGAAGAAGCGGCGATGGATCGGGTTCGGGTCAGGGCACCCGACCAAGCGCAGCGTGGTGACGTGATGCGCCGGCACCATACGCGTGTAGCTCGAGTGAAACTGATCCCCCCACCCGCGACGTGCCAGCTCCGCGGCAATCTCGTCGATGCGTTCGGCGACGATCAGCACCGGGCCGTCGGCGGCCTTTGCGAGGAAATAGCGGAGCGGGCGGTCGAGGCTCCGGGCGAGCATCACCTTCTCTCCCTCTTGCGCCACGAGGGCGAACGAGCCGTCGATCTCGAGCACGCCGCTCGGGTCGGCGGCGAGAAGGCGTTGTTGGGCGTCGGCCGGGCTCGCGCTCCACAGTCGCTGCGACTCGGCGGGAACGAGGTTGATGACGCGCGCGATCGGTTTTGTCATGGCGAACAACAATATGCGACGAACGCCCTCCGAGCCAGCACGTTGTGCCGGTCGAGCGCCCCTGTACTTGACAACTCATCACCGGACTGGTACTACAGGCCAGTCCGAGCCTTGACCGCTGTTGGTCGGGCTCCAGATGCGATGCCCTGCAGCCCCACCTGGTTGACTTCCCCTTTCCCCCACCGGCGGAGGTCGTACGCGGTCGCTTCATTCGCTCGAACTGCTTGTCTTCGGTGCGCTTTTGTCTGTTTCGCCGACAAAGCTTGGCGGCCAGACTGACGGGTCGCACCATCCTGCCAACGCTGGCGCGATCGACCTGATCGTTCGCAGCGACGACGGCGGCATGAGCCACAGCGTCAACATGGCGCTCGAACGGCTCATCTCGACGGGGATCCCGGTTTCGCTGTCGGTGATGTTTCCGACGCCGTGGTATCAGGAGAGGGTCGAGATGCTCAAACGTCATCCCGACGTTTCGGTCGGCGTCCATCTCACGCGCAACTCCGAGTGGAAGAGCTATCGCTGGGGCCCCGTGCTGGGGCGCAGCCTGGTGCCCACACTCGTCGATGCGGACGGATACTTCTTTCCCACGTCCGAGACACTGCACAGTAACCCGAGGTCGAGCGCGAGCTCCGCGCGCAGATCGAGCGCGCGCTCCGCTCCGGGCTCAAGATCGACTACGTCGGAGCTCGGTGTGCTCGTGGACACGAACCCGGATGGTGGTCTTCCCGCGATGAGCAAGAACCGTGAGGGCGAGCTGGAGGCGGTGACGTCGAGCCGCTTCCGTGACGGCGTGCGCGCCCGAAACGTCAAGCTCATCACGTATCGGCAATTGATCGAGATGCAAGGTTTGAAATCCATGCGACGACCAGGGGAGGGATAGCTACGCATGTACGCGACTGAGATGCCAACTACGAAGGTGCCGGTCGGCGCGAGCTCGAGGAGCGCCCTACGCCGCTATGTGCGGATGGTGGGGGCGGGCCTGCTGCTCGCGTCAGGTCTGAGCCATGCGGCATCGGCTCAGCAGCGGGTCACGGTCTCCGGTACCGTGACGTCTCCCGATGGCGGGCCGCTGCCGGGCGTCACCGTGAGTGTCCAAGGCCAGGACTTGCGGACGACGACGGCGGCGAACGGAAGATACCTCATCAGCAACGCGCCCTCCGACGGCGTGTTGCGCTTCTCGCTCGTCGGACGACGCTCGGTGGAGACGTCGATCTCCGGGCGCACGCGAATCGACGTGACGATGGAGCGCATCGCCTACCTCGAGGAGGTGGTGGTCACCTCGTACACGGAGCAGCGGCGCGCCGACATCACGGGCGCGGTCACCAGCGTTCCGGTGGACGCGATCAACCGTGAGACCGGGGCGAGCGTGCTGCAGAAGCTGGCCGCCGTCACCCCCGGCGTCACCGTGGCGGCGAGCGGCTCGCCCGGTTCGCGGAGCACGGTCCGCATTCGCGGCATCAGCTCCTTCCAGAACAACGATCCGCTCTATGTCGTCGACGGCACGCCAGTTCAAGACAGCTACATCAACTGGCTGAACCCCGACGACATCACGTCGATCCAGGTGCTGAAGGATGCGTCGGCCGCGTCGATCTACGGCTCGCGCGCCAGCAACGGGGTGGTGGTCATCGAGACGACCAAGAAGGGCGTGTTGGGACCGCCTCGCACGACGGTGCGGCTGAGAACCGGCGTGGCCACGCCGGTGCACGGCTACGACGATTTTCTGATGACGAACGCGCTCGACTACTTTCAGGTCGTCAAGGCGGCCTACACGAACGCCGGCCTTCCCGTCCCGACGAACATCTACGGGGACCCGAACAATCCGAGCGTTCCGCCGTACATCTGGCCGAACAACTGCGGGCCGGCGGGGGGCACGGGTGTGTGCACGACGGTCGATCCGAGCACGTACGTGTACCCGAGCAATCTGATCATGCCGGGGAGCCCGGGCACCAACTGGTGGCGGGCCGTGTTCGGTTCGGCGCCGGTCAAGGACCTGAACCTCGACGTCGGCGGCGGAAGCCCGGACAACAGCTACGGCGTGTCGTTCAACTACTACGATCAGGCCGGCACGGCGAAGTACAACGACTACAAGCGCGGCACCGTGCGCGTGAACACCGAGTTCCGGCGCAGCAAGCTGTCGTTCGGCGAGAATCTCGCCGTGGGGCTCGAGCGGTCGTACGGAGCCGGGATCGGGGACGACAACTTTGGCGAGGGGAGCATCCTCGGCAAGAACATCCTGATGCAGCCGGTCGTCCCGGTGGTCGACATCGCCGGCAACTTCGCGTCAGGAAAGGCGGTCGGCCTCGGCAACAACACCAATCCGCTCAAGGTTGCCTTCGAGGCGAGGAACAACGTCTCGCGCAACAACCGCATGTTCGGAAACGTGTTCGCCGGCTACGAGATCCTTCCCGCCCTCACCGCACGCAGCCGGTTCGGGTTCAACGTCGGACAGAGCGCCTTCAACGGCTACAGTCCCATCACCCCCGAGAACTCCGAGCCGACGCTCAACAACTCGATCAACGAGAACAAGAACGAGTTCCTCGACTGGACCTGGAGTAACACGGCACAGTACCTCAAGGCGTACGGCCCGCACTCACTCAACCTGCTGGTCGGACAGGAAGCCAATGCGGGGAACAATCGGTTCATCACCGCCTCGATGGCCAACCTGCTGAACACGGGTGTCGATTCCCGGTACATCCAGGACGCCCTCGGCGACGCGAAGTCGAAGAACGTCTCGAGCAGCGGCGGGCAGTACGCCCTGCTCTCCTTCTTCGGGAAGGCCGACTACAACTTCGCCGACAAGTACGTCCTGAGCGCGACGCTGCGGAAGGACGGGTCGTCGCGCCTCGGTCCGGGGAACCGCTGGGGAACGTTCCCGGCGTTCGGGCTCGGATGGCGCATCACCAACGAGCCGTTCCTGCGGAACAGCCGCATCTTCAACGACGTCATGCTCCGCTATGGCTGGGGCGTCACCGGCAATCAGCTCATCCCGACCGGACGCATCGTCTCGCAGTTCGGCGGCAGCACCGGCGACACGTTCTACGACATCACCGGATCGAACACGAGCATCGTTCCCGGATTCCGGCAGACGTCGCTCGGTAATCCGGACCTGAAGTGGGAGGAGAACCGGTCGCAGAACGTCGGCGCCGACATGTCGCTCTTCGACCGCAACATCGACCTCGTCATCGACATCTACAAGCGGACGACGGACAATCTCCTCTACAATCCGGCCCTTCCGGCAACCGCCGGCGTGGCCAGCCCGCCGTTCGTGAACGTGGGAAGCATTCAGAACAAGGGCTACGACTTCTCCATCGGCCACCGGGGCCCGTCGTGGAATGTCACGTTCAACGGCAGCCACTACAAGAACCAGATCGTCCGGATCGACGGCGTGCAGAACTTCTTCTACGGTCCGATCGGCATCCGGTTCGGCAACCCGGTCATCAACCAGGTCGGCTATCCGATCGGCTCGTTCTTCGGGTACGTCGCCGAGGGATACTTCAAGGATGCCGCCGACGTCGCGGCCCACGCGACGCAGGCCGGCGCTGCGCCAGGACGCATCAAGTTCAAGGACGTCAACGGTGACGGAAAGATCGACCTGAACGACCGGGTCGTCATTGGAAGCCCGCATCCGAGCTTCACGGCAGGGCTCGACCTCGGATACCGGTGGCGCGCGTTCGACGTGAGCTCCACGTTCTTCGGCACGTTCGGGAACGACATCTTCGACGCGCAGAAGCAGTTCTACGTGTTCCGCAACTTCTCGACGAACGTCCGCCAGGATCTGCTCGCGAATTCGTGGACGCCGACGAACCAGAACGCGAAGTACCCGCAGATCAACGTGAACGACACCTACAGCTACGCGCTCAGCAGCTACTACATCGAGGATGGGTCGTACATCCGGCTGCGCAGCCTGCAGATCGGCTACACGATTCCCGGTGATGCCCGCTTCGTCGGAAACACGCTGGCCGGTGCCCGTGTGTATCTGCAAGGCGAGAATTTGTTCACCCGCACGAATTACCCCGGCCTCGATCCGGCGCTCCCGGGACAGCTCGTCGAGCGCGCGGCCGGCGATGTGCGCGATCAGTTCCGCGGGGTCGATCAGGGGATCTATCCGAGCAATCGAGTGATCAGCATCGGCCTGACCACCTCCTTCTAGGCCACGCGCCACTTCTTCGAGGAAGCTGACACGATGAGATTCACATCGAGATATCCATGGCTCACTGGAGCGGTGGTGGCGGTCCTTGCCGGAGCCACGCTGTACGGCTGCAAGGACTTTCTGAACAGCACCGCCGCTCCGCAGGGCACGCTGGACGAATCGACCCTCCGGAACCAGGCGGGGGTCGAAGGCACGCTCATCGCCGCGTACCGGCAGCTCGACTGCACGACCACGAGCGGCGCGTGGGGATGTGCGGTCAGCAACTGGGCGTTCGGGAGCGCGACGAGCGATGACGCGTACAAGGGCTCCGAAGCGACCGACCAGCCCCCTGTCGACCAGCTCGAGCAGTTTCACTGGTCGACGCCGGATGCGCAGGGCTACATCAACGACAAGTGGCGCGCGATGTACGAGGGCGTGGTCCGCGCGAACTCGACGCTCCGGTTGGTGAAGCAGGTCGCGCCACAGCTCCTCCCAAGCGACGCGAACGGCATCAAGGGCGAGGCGCTCTTCCTCCGCGCGCACTATCACTTCGAGGCGTACCGGATGTGGGGGAACGTGCCCTACTACCGCGAGGACGACACCGACTACCGCAAGGCGAACGAGACGAAGGCACAGGTCGTGGCGGATCTCCTCAGGGATCTCGACACGGCGATCGCGCTCCTGCCGACGACGCCGCGCAAGGGCCAGGTGGGCCGCGCGACGAAGTGGACGGCCAAGGCGTACAAGGGGCGCGTGCAGGTGTACGCCGGTGATTTCGCCGGCGCGCTCACGACGCTGCGCGACGTCAAGAACAACGGCCCGTACGCGCTCGAGCCGAGCTTCGACCGGGTGTGGACCGGCTTCAAGCAGTACGAGAACGGACCGGAGACGATCTTCGCCTATCAGGCCTCGGTCAATGACGGCGAGCCGAACGGCAACAACTCCAACTTCGGCGAGCGTCTCAACTTCCCACACTCCGGAAGCCCGTTCGGGTGCTGCGGGTTCCACCAGCCGTCGCAGAACCTCGTCAACTTCTACGCGGTCGACGCGAATGGACTTCCGATCTCGTCGTCGAGCGCGACGTGGAACGCCAATAGTGCCAACTTCACCGCAACGAACAACACGGTGGCGGTGGATCCGCGACTCGATTGGACGGTGGGCCGCGACGGGGTGCCGTACAAGGACTGGGGCCCGCACGATCAAGGGTGGATCCGCTCGCCGGCCTACGGCGGCCGGTACAGCCCGAAGAAGAACGTCCACGAGTCGGCGAGCGGCGCGCAGAGCACCGTCGGGTGGACGAACACGCAGCTCAACTCGGTCAACATTCACATCTTCCGCTATGCCGACCTGCTGCTGATGCTGGCCGAGGCGGAGGTGGAAGCCGGCTCACTGGAGAACGCGCGCGCGATCGTGAACCAGATCAGAGCGCGCGCGGGCGCCAAGGCACAGGGATGCGGCTACACGGCGAGCAACAACGTGCAGGCAACCTACCCGCAGTGCGCGGGCGACAGCCGCATCGCCGTGCCGATCAACGATCCGTCGATCACCTGGGCGACGTATCAGGTCGGTCAGTATCTGATCCCGTGGACCAACCAGGCGACGGCGCGGCAGGCGGTGCGCGACGAGCGCCGGCTGGAGCTGGCGATGGAAGGACAGCGCTTCTTCGATCTCCGGCGCTGGGGGATCGCCGATCAGGTGCTGAATGCGTACATCAACGGCGTGGCAGGAGGATCGGAGAAGGCGAGAAGACTGCAGCTCGGGAATGCGGAGCCGTTCACGTCGAAGCACTTCCTCTATCCGATTCCGGATCTCCAGATCCAACTGAGCACGGTCAACGGGACGAGCACGCTCAAGCAGAACCCGGGATGGTAACGGACCGGTGAATCGGCGAATTGGGTAAACCGAGAACCGTCATCGGTGATCGGTAACTGCCAAGGCACACCGGACTGAGTCCGGTGTGCCTTTGGTTTTACGGGTCACCGCTTCACCGGCTCACCGACGCACCGACCCACCGCTTCCCGGTTTACCGATCCTGAATACCTGAAGTGAATCCCCAGCGTTCGCGACCAGCACCGCGACGCCAGCCGGCGTTCTGATCAGCGCGAGCCCGGTGGCGTTCAGCGGAGCGAGGAAGCCGCTCTCGCGCGGCGACACGGGGGTGAAGTGGCCGCGACCGTCCCCTCTGAGCCAGAGCCCATTGCCAGCATCGGCGCGGGGAGTGTTCGGCTCGGCATCGTAGAGATTCCCGACGACGATCAGATCGAGATTCCCGTCGCCATCCACGTCGCGGACGACGATCCCCTTGATCGGCGCGATCTGCGCCGCTGTGGGGAGCGGCGACAGGCCGAAGCGCCCCCCGCCCTCGTTGTGCAGAAGCACGCTCGCAAAGGTGTCCACCTCGTAGTGGAGCGCCTTCTTCAACGCGGCGGCGCCGAAGAGCTGCTCGGCCGATGCATCGGCGAATGTGCCATACGTCGGAAACCGCAACGCAAGCTGATAGAGCTCGCGCCCCAGCGGCGCCATCCCCGCGACGGTGTACTCGACGCCGTCGATCTTCTGCGTGAGCACGACGTCGGTCGTGCCATTTCCGGTGAAATCCGCGGCGTAGACGCCGAAGGTGCTGTCGCGGGACGTCGTGTATGCGTAGTTGAGGCCGAGGTTGCCGGCGACGATGTCGGGGCGGCCGTCGTGATCGAAGTCTCCCACGGCAAGGCTGGACCACCATCCGCGCGTCGGCGGCAGGTGCATCTGCGCCGTCACGTCCCGCAGCCGTGTGCCGTCGTTGTGGTAGAAGCGGATGGGCATCCACTCCCCCACGGTGACGAGATCGACGCGGCCGTCGCCATCGAAGTCCACCCAGACGGCATCAGTGATCATCCCGCCCGGATGCACGAGCTCCGGCGCCACCTGCTCCGTCACGTCGGTGAAGTGGTCCCCATCGTTTCGCAGGATGTAGCTTCTCGTCGGGCTGGGATAGCTGCGCGGCGTCAGACGTCCGCCCACGAAGAGATCGGGACGGCCGTCGCCGTTGAAGTCTCCCACGCGCACGACGGACTTGCTGGTGAGCATCACTGGCAGCGCACGCGTGTCGCGCACGAAGCGCCCATTCCCCATGTTGACGTACAGGCGATCCTGAAGCTGCGGGGAAGTCGGCGCGAGCTGGTATCCGCCACTCGCCACGTACAGGTCGGGAAGCCCGTCACCGTTGGCGTCGAAGAAGACCGCGCCCCAGTCCTCATAAGCCGAGTCGGCCGCCCAGGGCTGTCCCTGCACCGACTCGACGAAGGTGCCATCCTTTCGCTGGAGGAACAGCTTGCCCGGTACGCCATTCCCACCGCCGATGAACACGTCGTCGAGACCGTCACCATTCACGTCGGCCACGGCGAGCGGTGGGCCGTGCCGCGAGATCATGTACGGCAGCAGAGGCTGTACGCTGTAATCCACCTGCGATCCCACCTGCTGCTTGTAGGCGAGTCCAGTGCGCGCACCGATCGGCTGAAAGAACCGAGGCGAACGCACGGGAGCCGCGCGCGGTACACGGTCCGTCGCATCGGACTGTCTCACCACGAGCAGGCGATCGACGCTCAGGTTGCTGAGCACCTGGCGCCGTCCGTCTGGCCACACCACGTCGAGCGTGTCCACACGCGTCGCGTGGCCGAGCCCGAAATGCGGACGGTCGTCCACGGTGGACATGAACCCTCGGTATGGCGTCTGGTAGAGGTACTGCTTCTGACCTCCCGCGGTCAGCGTGAGCGTCGTGCCCAGCCCGCGCCGATTCGGCGAATCTCCATCGAGGCGGATCGTGAGATAGTGATGCGCATCGTCAGGCCGCTGGACGTTGTGATAGATCGCGGCCGGCCCGTTGATGTTGTTGACGACGAGATCGAGCCTGCCATCGTTGTCGAGATCGACGTACGCTGCGCCGTACGCGAACCCTGGCGCGGTCAGTCCCCACGCCTTCGACTTGTCGACGAAGGTCAGATCACCTCTGTTCTGGAAGATGTAATTCGATTCGGCGTACGCAGGGAGTCGATCGAGGAGGCCGACGGCGCCACGGCCACGGTGCTGTGCGTTCAACAGGGCGCCCACGTAATCGAGGTCGTTGACCGCCTTGGGATAGCCGTTACCGATGAAGATGTCCTTGTAGCCGTCGTTGTCGAAGTCGGCGAAGAGGACGCTCCAGGTCCAGTCCGTGTGCGATACGCCGGCGAGTGCGCCGATCTCGCTGAAGACGACGTCGCCCTCGGGGGTGATCCCGTTGCTGAGCTGGAGGGAGTTCGCTGAATAGTCGTCACGGAATCCGCGGCTCCGCGACTCGGCGAGGTTGCCGAACGTGACCGTGCCGGTCGTCCGCTTGCGCCTGCGGAGGTCGCGCGGTAGCATGTCCGCCTGGATGATGTCCGGCCAGCCGTCGTTGTTGAAATCCGCGGCGTCCACCCCCATGCCGGCGACGCTCGCGTGCTTTAGCCAGCGAGCTGCCTTGTTGGTGAAGGTGCCATCGCCGTTGTTGACGTACAGCACGTCGTTCGGCGCAGCGTCGTTGGACACGTAGATGTCCGGCCAGCCGTCGCGATTGAAGTCGGCGACGACGACCCCCAGCCCATAGCCAGGATCACGGAGGATTCCCGCCCGCTCGGAGACGTTGGTGAATTTCCCGTGGCAGTCGTTGTGGTAGAGTTGGTTGTAGCTGCCCGGGGTGCTTCCGTGCATCCCTGCCGGCTGCGCCGACGCGGTGCCGCGCGAGAAATCCTTGGGCGAGTTCTCGAGCAGGAAGAGGTCGAGACACCCGTCGCCGTCGTAATCGAAGAAGACGGCGTGCGTCGTGAAGCCGGTGTCGGCGATGCCATATTCCGCCGCAGCTTCCCTGAAGGTGCCGTTTCCGTTGTTGATGAACAGCAGGTTCGCGCGCTCCGCTGCGGTGGACCACTCGGGCCCGGACACCGAGACGTAGATGTCCAGGTACCCGTCGTTGTTGATGTCCACCATCGTGACGCCCGTCGCCCACCGGCTCGTCTTGATCCCGGCGCGCTCGGTGATGTCCTCGAACTGCATGTTGCCCTTGTTCCGGTACAGGCGGCTCGAGACCATATTGCCGGCGAAGAAGATGTCCGGCAGCCCGTCGTTGTCGATGTCACCCACCGCGACGCCCGCCCCGTTGTACAGGTAGACGTCGGACTGGATATTCATCGAGTCGTGCACGGTGATCGTGTTGGCGAAGGTGACGCCAGTCTGCTCGGGACGAAGCAGCTCGAACAGCGGGCGTTCATGCTCGCCGCGACAGCTGGCGACGACGAGGAGGCCGATCGAGAGTGTGCGTCGAGCCGATGAAGCAAGGGAGGCGCGAGGAGTCAGCGTCGCCATTGTGGGATGCGCCGCGGTGGTGGGCGTTGGAGGGGGAGCCAGACGATACACCCCGGTCGAGAGGTCGTCAAACGGAGAGCTGATGGTGCCACATGCGTGACATCCGCGTCGCGACGGTCCAGTTCCAGCACGCGCCGGGCGACAAGGCGTACAATCTCGATCGTGTTCGGCACTTCGTCGCAGAAGCCGCCAGATCCGGCGTGGAGATCATCACCTTCCCGGAGATGTGTCTCACCGGCTACTGGCACGTGCGCAAGCTGTCGCGCGAGGCGTTCGAGGCGCTTGCCGAGCCGGTTCCCGCCGGACCGTGCACCGTAGAGCTGCGGCGTTTGTCCCGCGAGCATGGGATGACGATCGGCGCCGGGCTCATCGAGCGCGGCGAGGACGGGAAGAACTACAACGCGTACGTCGTGGCGATGCCGGATGGTCAGTGGACGGTCCACCGCAAGCTGCACGTCTTCGAGCACCCGAACATCTCGGCGGGCGACCGCTACACCGTGTTCGATACGCCGCACGGCTGCCGAGTGGGCGTGCTGATCTGCTACGACAACAACATCGTCGAGAATGCGCGCGCCACTGCGCTCCTCGGCGCGGAGATCCTGCTCGCGCCGCATCAGACGGGGGGCTGCAACTCGGTGAGCCCGCGCGCGATGAAGCCGGTGGACCCGGCGATCTGGGCGCGTCGCAACGAAGACCCTGCGGCGATCGAAGCCGAGCTGTGTGGTCCCAAAGGGCGTGGATGGTTGATGCGCTGGCTGCCGAGCCGCGCGCACGACAACGGGATGTTCCTGCTGTTCGCCAACGGTGTCGGCCCCGACGACGACGAGATTCGCACCGGCAACGCGATGGTGCTCGATCCCTACGGCGAGGTGATCGGCGAGTCGCGAAAGGCCGGCGACGACATGGTCGTGGCCGATCTCGACGCGTCGATGCTCCCGACGTCGTCGGGGCGACGCTGGCTGCGTGCGCGCCGCCCGGAGCTGTACGAGCTGCTCACGCATCGCACGGGACAGGAGCAGGCAACGTGGCGCGTGAGGTTCGGGGGAACGGTCTGACAGTCGGACGGTCGGACGGTCGGACGGTCGGACGGTCGGACGGTCGGACGGTCGGACAGTCAGACGGTCGGACGGTCGGACGGTCGGACGGTCGGACGGTCCATGCGTTGAGTCGTACACCG
This sequence comes from uncultured Gemmatimonadaceae bacterium, assembly GCA_964438255.1. GTDB lineage: Bacteria > Gemmatimonadota > Gemmatimonadetes > Gemmatimonadales > Gemmatimonadaceae > AG11. The sequence continues at coordinate 22,073 of CAYTKA010000014.1, forward strand.
TCATGAGCCCGGCCACCGATCCCATCGAGCGGGGTGGCGACGAGCGCCGTGTGCTCGTCCGCCGCGGATTGCAGCTCAACTACTTGACGCTTGCGTACAACTCGCTCGAGGCCGTCGTCTCGCTCGTCGCGGGACTTCTCGCGGGGAGCGTCGCGCTGGTCGGCTTCGGCTTCGACAGTGTGATCGAGGTGACGGCGAGCCTGGCTGCGCAGTGGCGGCTCCGCGCCGATCTCGATCATATGGGCCGCGAGGGCGCGGAGCGCGTCACGCGCCGCGTGGTCGCGTGGTGCTTTCTCGCTCTCGCGGCGTACGTCGGCTACGACGGCGTGAAGACGCTGTGGCTAGCAGAAGCGCCGGGACGGAGTCTGACCGGCATCGTCGTTCTCGCGCTCTCCGTCATCGTCATGCCGTTGCTCGCGCGCGCCAAGCGTCGTGTCGCGCGAGCCCTGCGGAGCTCGGCGCTGGAAAGCGAGGCGACGCAGACGTCGCTCTGTGCATACCTCTCGGCGATCGCGCTGGCCGGTGTCGCGCTCAACGCGCTGCTCGGCTGGTGGTGGGCCGATCCGGTCGCTGCGCTCGTCATGGTACCCATCATCGTGCGCGAAGGGATCGCAGGATGGCGGGGTGACGCGGGGTGCGGGGACGATTGCTGTTCGTCGATCGGCAGCCCGGGAGAGCCGCGATGACGTCGATGGTGTGACTCGTCGAGGGTCTCGTCGAGCGCGCACCGAAGCTCCGCAGCCGGGCGTGACGCTCCGCGACCCCTGCCGCCAAAGTCGCTGCGAGACGCGACCGGTGAGGGGACCATTCGCCGGCGCACCACGATCGGGCACGCAGGCAGCATATACCCGCCCTGGTATGTAGAATGCAGCGGCAGACACGATCAGCCCGTCACGGAGTGATTCGAATGGGGCGTAAGGGCAGTCCGTCACCGCGGGGCGCACGCGACGCGCGCGCGGCCAACCCGCCCAGCACCGACAGCTTCGACGCGATCGTGCTCGGTGCCGGCGAGGCCGGGTCGCTGATCGCGAGTCGCGCCGTCGCGGCCGGCCACCGCGTGGCGATGGTCTACAAGGCGCCGTACGGCAGCACTTGTCTCAACACGGGCTGCGTGCCGAGCAAGTTCATGATTCACCGTGCCCGCGTCGCTCACCTGGCGCGGACCGCCGCGCGCTACCACGTGAAGACGAGTACTCCCGCGGTCGAGCTCGCGGCGCTCGTCGCCGAGAAGAACGCCATGATCGCGGAGCACCGCGACGGCTCCTATGAGAACGCCCGCACGGCTGAGGGCCTCACCCTCCTCGAAGGGGAGGCCCAATTCCGCTCGCCGCACGAGGTGACGGTCGGCGGGCGCGTGCTCCAGTCCGACCGGATCTTCATCGCGACGGGGATGCGACCGCTCCTTCCGCCCATCGGCGGCTTGGAGACGGTAGAAGTGCTCACGAACGAGAGTCTGATGGAGCTGCGTGAGCTCCCGCGCCATCTCGTCTGCATCGGCGGCGGCTACATCGCGTGCGAGCTCGGGCAGACGTTTCGACGATACGGTTCGGACGTCACCATCGTCCAGAGCGCTGATCGCCTGTGCCCCTCGGAGGAGCCGGACGTGAGCACCCTCCTCGAGCAAGCCTTCGCGGAGGAGGGTATCCGGCTCCTGCTCGGGCATCGCGCGGTGCGCGCGAAGCGAACGGCGAGCGGCGTACGCGTCACCGCCCGCACCACGGAGGGTGGGGAGCAGGCGGTGGAGGGAACCCATCTGCTTGTCGCGGTCGGTCGGCGACCGAATACCGATGGGCTCGGGCTCGACGCGGCCGGCTTGATTACGGACGAGAAGGGCTTCGTGACGGTGAACCGCCACCTCGAGACCAACGTGCCCGGCATCTGGGCGGTCGGCGACGTCAACGGGGAGCAACCCTTCACCCGCGTCTGTCAGGAAGAGGCGAAGCTCGCCTTCGCGAACGCGTTTGAGGGCGCGCGACTCGAGATGCGTCGCGAGTCGCTCGGACACGCCGTCTTCACCGACCCGGCGATCGGGAGTGTCGGGCTCACCGAGCGCCAAGCGCGCGAGCAGGGCTACGACGTCGCCACGGGGCTCGTCACCTTCGACCAGATCGAGAAAGCGGAGATCATCGGCGAGACGACGGGGCTCATCAAGTACATCGTCGAGCGTGGGACACGCCGCCTGCTTGGCTGCCACGTGATCGGCCCCGATGGGGCGGACCTGATCTATGACGCGATCATCGTGATGCGACACGGCGGCACCATCGACGAGCTCGCGCTCGCCGTCGGCATCTTCCCGACGCTGCAGGAGGGCATGGAAGGAACGGCACGCGGGCTGCTCCGCAAGATCGCACCGGCGCGCGTCGCGGGCCCGCTCGTGAGCGCGCCGGTCGGGAAGCGGGGCCGAGTTCAGGCCGGACATGAGGCTACGCCGGCCGGGGACGCGACCGCACGTTCCCGGCCCCCGGCTCGTTCTCGATAGAGAGCCGCGCCCCGCAGTGACGGCCCACCACACCATCAACCCCGAGGAGGAGCTTCAGACCATGGCGCAACACAAGGGATTCGCCTGTCCAGCATGTGGCGCGGAGTTCGACACGCGCGAGCAGCTCGACAATCACAATCGGAAGGAGCATCAGCATGGCGGTCAGGCCGGTGGAGGTACCGCCCCGGCATCCAGCAACGCCAACACGGGTACCGGAGGGGGCACCCAAGCCGGTTCAGCCGGATCGTCAGGCATCTGACGACGTACGGGAGCCGCGACCGATCGCCAGCTCCGAGAGAAGCAGGCCGCAGCGCGACGAGCGGCGGCGCTCGTGGAGTCGGGGATGGTGATCGGTCTCGGCTCGGGATCAACGGCAGGACTCGCGATCGGCGAAATCGGGCGCCGTCTGGCGCTCGGAGCGCTGCGCGATGTCGTTGGCGTTCCGAATTGACGCGCCGCCGGACCGACGCGCGAGGCTCGAGCGAGTATCGACGATGCGTTCTCCATAGATGAGGCGCCCTTCGACGTCCACGTAGTGCTCGTCCTCGTGTTCAGGCCATCCCTCGATCAGGTTAATCTCGAAGCGCGACATCGCGGCAGCGAGCCGCTCGTCGAGCGGCCGCCCCGCGAGGACCACCGCGACCCGGTGGCCCGCCTCGCGCTCGGCGAACGCCTCGGCGAACGCGACGGGACCGCCGCCCAGCACCACGACATCGTACATGTCGATCGGAACGCCGCAACACATCGCGTCATCACGCCGCTGGCGTCGGCGACCCCGGCGGTCGCACCGAGTCATCCGCAGCGCGCGGTCGGACCGGGGGCCGCACGCCGTTCCGGCCGGCGCCCGTGGCAGCGTCGCTCGGCGCATCGCCCGGCACATCGGGGCGGCACGTCTCGCACGCCGCGTCCCCTCCGACGGCCGCACGCTGGGGTCCCATCGCCAGCCAGAGAAAGAAGACGAATGCCGCGGCGAAGGTAGCCATTGCGAGGCTCAGGTGCGCGGCCACCCAGGCGCCCACCGCGGTACCGCCGAGCACCAGCACGAGGAAGCCGACGTGACAGGGACACGTCAGCAGCGCGCCCAGATACCCGAGTTTCTTCAGCATCAACGACCTCCCTGTGCTCGGAATCGAAAAGCCGACTGCAACATGACTCAGCTCTTCGCGATCGTCGCCGTATAGCCCAGCGTCTTGATTGCGGCGATCATCTGCTGGATCGTGACCTTCGTAGGATCGTAGGTCACGACGGCCTCACGCTTCTCGTAGCTCGCGTCGGCCTTCGAGACGCCGTCGAGCCGCGTCAGCACCTTGCGCACACCGATGACGCAGCCGCCGCAGGTCATGCCCTCGACCTTGAAGCGCACGGTCTTCGGGTCGGCCGCGGGCGTCGCGTGATCGGCGGTCTGCGGAGCCGACAGCGTGGATGCATAGGCAGCGTGCACGAGCGCCGGCGTCCCCTGGCCGCTGGACTGGCAGAGGTCACAGACCGAGAGCCCCGCGGCCGCACTGACGCCGAGCGCCCCATAGAGAATCGTCTTCAGCACCATATTGCCTCCGATGTTCGATGATCGGTTTCACGGTCCGGCGATGGAGAACGACGGCGGAAGTGCCGCCGAGTCGGGGCCACCGATGAAGCAGCGGCTCACCTCATCGACCGCCGTCAAAGCTGTATGCGGGAGGGGTATTTTTCCGTCGACCAGAGAGCGAGGGTATCATTACACCAGGAGCTTCGACCATTGTGGGAAGGTGAGCAGGACGATCGCGAGTGCGGTGGCGATCCAGAGCAGTACCTGGTCGCGGCGACGGCGGGGCCGCCGACAGTTGGCATCCAGATCGCACGATGATCCACTGCCAGCTACTGAGCTCGTGGCCGGCCTGCGGCCGTAGACGGTATAGAACCCGAGTGCGAGAAGCGCTACCGTCGCCGTCGTGAACACGGGCCGCAGTGGCTCGAAGGTGCTGGCCAAGCCCGCTCCGACACCGAAGAACACGAACACCAGCGGCCCGATGCAGCAGAGCGAGGCCAGGAAGGCCGCGCCCACCGCCCCGACGGTGGCCACGAGCCCACGCCGCGAGCCGCCCGTGTCCCCTGAGCTGCCGCGATCAGCTTCACCCGTCGCTCCAACGTGAGCTGTCGTGCCGAGTGTCTCGTTGGCCTCACGCATATTCGGCTCACGCATGCTTGAGAACCCGGCTCAGCGCCACCTTGAGGCTCTCGAGCGCCTCGCGTGCCTCCCCCGCCTCGACGCGCTCCAGAACGCAGGTCTCCATGTGGGCCTGCAACAGCTCGACGCTCACTGCATTGACCGCCTGCTTGAGCGCGGCGACCTGCATCAGGATGTCGTCGCAGCTCTTGTGGTCGACCAGCATCTTCTTGACGCCGCGCACCTGTCCCTCGAGCCGCGAGAGGCGGTTCTGGATGCGTTGCTCCTGCTCCTCGTTCAGGTACAGGTTGTCTTCGATCACTGGTAGTTTCATTCTCTTCACCCCGCGACGCGAGCGCGCCGCTCGGTTGGACGGGGGGATGCTCGTCGGGCGTTTGCGGTTCATGCCCGTGAGCTACCCCTCGAAGTGCGGGCGCGCCAGCCCCGTCTGGATAGCGCGGACAATCACGCGCAGCAACTGAGTCGCGTGACATCCATGGTCAGCGTCTGCGCCGAAAGCTTGAGAGCTTCGACCCAGGTGAGATATGGGTGCAGCGTCCCGGTGAGGTCGCGCGCGGTGAGGCCGAACCGCACCGCCAGTGTGGCCTCGCCGATCAGCTCACCTGCGTTGGGCATGACCGCGTGAACGCCGAGGAGCTTGCCGCTCCCCGCCTCGGCGACGAGCTTGACCACGCCACGCATATTGTGGCTCACGAGCGCACGCGGTACATGCTCGAGCGCGAGCGTGCTCACCTGCACGCTGAGCCCAGCCGCGCGCGCCTTCGTCTCCGTCAGCCCGACCGAGGCGACCTGCGGCGCGGTGAAGGTCACATTCGGCACGACGCTGAGGTCGAGCTCGCGCTGCTCGTCGCTCGGCGTTCCGGAAGGCGAGAGCACTTGGAGCGCGTTCTCCGCTGCTACGCGTCCGCCGGCGGCCGCCACGTAAACGTACCCGGGGCCGCCCGTCACGTCACCGGCGGCATAGACATCCGGGTTGGAGGTGCGCATCGTCGCATCCACCTGAACGAAGCCCTTCTTCGTGAGGAAGACCCCGGCCTCCTCGAGGCCCATGTCGCTCGTACGCGGCCGGCGGCCCGTCGCGACGAGGAGCCGCTCGGCCCGGAACTGCCCGGCGAGAGTCCCTTGCACCACGTGCACGACTAGCTGGTCGCCGTCGCGCTCCACCCTGGTTGTCTGCATCCCCGTGTGGATCTCGAGCCCCTCCGACTCGAGATAGCCTTTGAGTGCCTCGCTGATCGCTTCGTCCTCGTTCGGCAGCAGTCGCGGCATCAGCTCGATGACGGTCACCTTCACCCCGAATCGGGCGAACGTCTGTCCGAGCTCGAGGCCGACGGCGCTCCCGCCGAGCACGATCATCGACGTCGGCAGCTCGTGGAGCTCCATCACGGTGGTGCTGTCGAGCGCGCCAACCTGCTCGATCCCGGGTACCGGAGGAGCCGAGGGGACCGCTCCGGTCGCGATGATGACCTTGCGGGCGGTCACCTCTCGGGCGCCTCCGGTGGCCGTGCCCTCGACACCGTCGCCAACGCGAACGCGCACCCGTCCGGCCCCGCCGCCAGCGAGGAGACGCGCGCGACCCTGAAAGAGAGTCACGCCCGGATAGGAGGCGAGCACGTCGACGTACTTGGCGCGCCGGAGCTCGTCGACCAGTGCCGCCTTCTGTGACACGACTTCCCGCCAGGCGAGTGACGGCTCGCACGGGGCGATCCCCGGAAACCCGGTTCGCGCCGCGTGGTACTGCGCCGCCGCCTCGATCAGGTTCTTCGACGGAATACAGCCGACGTTGACGCACGTCCCGCCGACCGTCCCGCTCTCGACGATGGCCACCTTGGCCCCGAGCTCCGCGCCCTGGATCGCCGCCGCGACACCCGCTCCCCCCGTGCCGATGACGAGGAGATCGAAGTCCACCAAACCATCGACGTGGTCGGCGCGGGCCCGATAGCCAGCGCGCTCGACTGCCGCGATCAGGTCAGCCTCCGCGACCTCCCGCGGCCCTTCGACCGCACCTCGTCCTGCCCGGTAATCCACGGTCGCCATATCAACGCCGGGCACCTCCCGGAGCGCTTGCTCGACGTGGCGCGCGCAGTCCGGACACGTCATTCCCTCCACCTGTAGCGCGACCTTCATGCACTCCCCTTTCGGCGCCAATCGGCGCCGGCCATGGTAACCCGACAGATACCCTGTAGGGTATATTGTGGGAGCCACCCTGTGGCTGTCAACCCCGGCTCGTGCGTCGATGGCCGTGCGAGGCGGCGGGCACGACTCAGTCCAGTCCCGCCTCGTGCGCCTTCCAGAGCGAGTAGATCGCCGGGATCACCACGAGGGTGAGTACGGTCGACGTGAGCATCCCGCCGACCATCGGTGCGGCGATGCGCTTCATCACGTCGGCGCCGGCGCCCTGGCTCCAGAGAATCGGCACCAGGCCAGCCATGATCGCGGTAACGGTCATCATCTTCGGCCGTACTCGTTCGACGGCCCCCTCCTCGACGGCGGCGTCGACGTCCGTCCGGTCTCGCACGTGGCCCTTCGCGCGGCGCGCATGGTATGCGTGGTCCAGGTAGATGAGCATGACCACACCCGTCTCCGCCGCGACACCGGCGAGCGCGATGAAGCCAATCGCCGCGGCGACGCTCATGTTATAGTCGAGAAGCCACATCAGCCACACGCCGCCCACGAGCGCGAAGGGCAGCGAGAGCATCACGATCGCGCTCTCCGTCACGCCCCGGAAGTTGAAGTAGAGCAGCCCGAAGATGATCGCGAGCGTGACCGGCACGACGATCCTGAGCTTCCGGCCCACGCGCTGCATGGCTTCGAACTGCCCTGACCACTCCAGTCGGTACCCGGGGGGCAGCGTGAGCTTGTGCTCGAGGAGCCGCTTCGCGTCGCCGACGTAGCCGCCGACGTCGCGCCCCTGCACGTCGACGTAGACGATGTTGTCGAGATATGCGTCCTCCGACTTGATCAACGTCGATCCCTTCACGACCTCGATCGTTGCCAGTTGGGCGAGCGCGACCTGCGCGCCGGCCGGCGTGGCGACCAGGATCTCGCCGATCTTCGCCGGGTCGTCCCTGAGCCCGCGCGGGTAGCGCACAAGCACGGAGTAGCGCTCGCGTCCTTCGATCACCTGCCCCGCGTCCATTCCGCCGGCGGCGGTCGCGATGGCGCTCTGGACCTGATCGGTCGTCATCCCGAAGCGCGCAGCCGCGTCGCGGTCGATCGTCACGTCGAGATACTTGCCGCCGACCGTACGCTCGGAGAACACAGTGTTCGTCCCCCTCACCGCCGGTAGAAGGCCCTCGATCTGCTTCCCGATCATGTCGAGCGTATCGAGTGATGACCCGAAGATCTTGATGCCGACGGGCGTCTTGATGCCGGTGGTCAGCATGTCGAGCCGGTTCTTGATCGGCATCGACCACATGTTGCCGACGCCGGGTGTCTTCACCGTCGCGTTGGCCTCGGCGACGATCGAGTCGTACGTCACGCCCGGACGCCAGTCGTTCTTCTCCTTGAGGATGGCGATCGTCTCGATCATCGACATCGGCGCCATGTCGGTGGCGGTCTCGGCGCGCCCGATCTTGCCGAGCACTATCTGCACCTCGGGGATTCGGGCGAGTGCGGCGTCACGCTGCTGAAGGATCTGCTTCGCCTGCGCGGTTCCCACGCCCGGGAAGAGCGAGGGCATGTCCATGATCGAGCCTTCGTTCAGCGGCGGCATGAACTCGCTTCCGAGCCGCGACCACGGGACGAGGGTGATCAGCAGCAGCGCCCCGGCAGCCGCGATCGTCGGCCAGCGGTTGCGAAGCACGAGCTCGATCACCGGCCGGTAGATCCGGATGAGAGCACGGTTGACCGGATTCGTTGCCTCGGGCCTCACACCACCACGAATGAAGAGTCCCATCATCACCGGCACGAGCGTGACGGAGAGGAGCGACGCCGCCGCCATCGACAGTGTCTTGGTCCACGCGAGCGGCTTGAAAAGTCGTCCTTCCTGCGCCTCGAGCGCGAAGACCGGAACGAACGACACGGTGATGATGAGGAGCGAGACAAACAGCGACGGCCCGACCTCTTTTGCCGAGTCGACGACCAGCTCCCAGTGCGTGCGCGGCCGCGCTTCGCGGTCGTTCCGCTCCATGTGCTTGTGGAGGTTCTCCACCATCACGATCGCGGCGTCGATCATTGCGCCGATGGCGATCGCGAGCCCACCGAGGCTCATGATGTTGGCGGTCTGGCCGATCGCGCGCATCGAGAGGAGCGCCATCAGGATGGCGATCGGCAGCGTGAGGATGGCGACGAGCGCGCTCGGCCCGTGCATGAGGAAGATGATCGTGACGAGCGCGACGATGATCGACTCTTCGATGAGCTTCCCGCGCAGCGTCTGAATCGCATGCTCGATGAGCCCCGAACGGTCGTAGCCGTCCACGAACGTCACTCCCCTCGGGAGTGCCCGCTGGACCTCGGCCATCTTCGCTTTCACGCCCTCGATCACGGCGAGCGGATTCTCGCCGTAACGCATCACGACCCAGCCGGTCACGATCTCGCCACGGCCACCCAGTTCGGCGATCCCGCGCCGGATCTCCGGTCCAAGTTGCACGTTGGCGACGTCACCGACGGTGACGGGAGCTCCACCAGCTCCAGTGCCGAGCGACACCTTCCGGATGTCGTCGAGACCGTGGAATCGGCCGCGCCCGCGGATCACGTATTCCGAACCGCCCAGCTCGAGCACCCGTCCGCCGACGTCCTCGTTCGATGCGCGGACCGCGTCGGCCACCTTCGAGAGGGGGATGCGGTAGGCGAGCAGCTTTGCCGGATCCACTTCGACCTGATACTGCTTCTCGAACCCGCCGAGCGACGCGATCTCCGCGACACCCGGCACCGCGGTGAGAGCGGGACGCACCGTCCAGTCCTGAAGCCCGCGGAGCTGCGCGAGATCGAGCGTGCCGGTGGTGTCGGCGAGGATGTATTGCATCACCCAACCAACGCCGGTGGCATCGGGGCCGAGCATCGGCGTCGCGCCCGCCGGCAACTTGCCCGCTGCGCCGTTCAGGTGCTCCAGTACTCGTGACCGCGCCCAGTAGAGGTCCGTGCCGTCCTCGAACACGACGTAGACCGCGGAGAGACCGAACTGGCTCGTGCCGCGGACGACCTTCGTCTTCGGCACCTTGAGCATCTCGGTCGAGAGCGGATACGTGACCTGGTCCTCGACCGTCTGCGGCGCCTGACCGGGCCACTCGGTCATCACGATGACCTGCACGTCGGAGAGGTCGGGGATGGCGTCGACCGGCGTGCGGAATATCGCCCACACGCCGGCGAGGGTGACCGCCGCCGTCGCGAGGACGACGAGGAGCTTGTGCGTCACCGACCATTCGATGACACGCTGCGGCAGGCTGCGTCGCATGGCCGGTTACCTCCGCGGCGCCGGAGCGGACGCCTTCCCGCCGGCCATTCCCGGCATGGTCGGCATCCCGCGCATGTCGGCGCCCTTGTCGGTCCTTCCCGGCATGTCCTGCATCCTGCTCACGTCGCCGCTCGACATCTGACTCATCATGGCGCGCATGACCTCGCCCAGGTTCGACTCGGAGTCGAGGAGAAATTGGGCGCTGGTCACCACGCGCTGACCCGGCTCGAGACCGGCGAGCACCTCGGTGTAGTCGCTGGCGGTACGTCCGAGCTCGACGTCGTGCGGCATGAGCGCTCCGCCGCCCATGTCGACGAACACCACGTTGCGATCGCCGGTGCGCAGCAGCGCGGACGACGGCACGGCGAGCGCCGAGCGAGTCGGCGTGGAGAGTCGCACGGTCGCGTACATCCCCGGCTTGAGCAGGCCGCCCGTGTTGCTGACGACAACTCGCGCGCGCACGGCGCGCGACACGGTGTCGAGCGTCGGATACATGTACGTCACGCGGCCCTTGAGCGTGTGCCCGGGGAGCCCGGCGACTTCAATGTCGGCGCCGGAGCCGGCGTGCACCGCGGCGGCGGCCTCTCGGAGCTGGACGTCCACCCACACGTCCGACAGATCGGCGATGGTATACAACGGCTCGCCGGCGACGATCGCCTGTCCCTGCACGACCCTCTTCTCGAGCACGACGCCGGAGGCGGGCGCGTACAGAGTGAGCGCGCGGCGTACGCGTCCCGTGCGGAGCACCTCGTCGATCTGCGCCGCCGAGACATCCCAGAGCTGCAGCCGGCGTCTCGCCGCGCCCACGAGGTCGGTCGTCGTGCTCGGCACGCCCGGCACGGCGCTCCGTCCGATGTCGCGCTGGAGCTGCCCGGCGACGAGCAGCTCCTGCTGCGCGGCGACCAGATCGGGCGAGTAGACGTCGAGCAGCGGTTGTCCACGTACGATCGCCTGCCCCGTGGCGTTGACGTACAGGCGATCCACGAAGCCGCCGAACTTCGGCGTCACCTGCGCGAGCTTCGTCTCGTCGATCGTCACCACGGCCGTCGCGCGCGTGTCGCTCGTGAGCGTGCGCACCGTGGCCGTGGCGAAGGTGACGCCGAACTGCCGGATCTGCGCGGCGGTGAGTCGCACCGAGCCGCCCGCTGCCATCTGCATTCCGGCCGTCCCCGCGCTCCGCTGCGTGGCCGCAGCGTCGGGTGGCGAGTCGTGCCAGCTCGGTGCCCGAACGACGAGAATCGTGGTCACGAGCGCGACGCCGACCACGAGGGCAACCATTGCCACGCGTCCACGCGGCGTCATGGCAGGATCTCCCGACCGACGACCCGGTCCAGCTCCGCGACCTTCTTCGCGAAGTCGCTGAGCGCACGGAAGTAGTCGGTCTCGTAGGTGAACACAGTCGCCTGGTCGTCGAGCACGGATCGAAACTCCAACCGGCCCGCCTGGTAGCTCGCGGTGGCCGACGCGAGCGACGCATGCGCCTGCGGAAGGAGCGCCTTGACGTAGAGTGCGAGCTGCGCGCGCGACCGCTCGGCTTCCGCGACGAGGCCCGCCACTTCGGCGCGGAGCTCGTTCACCCTGGCCTCGTGCTCGGCGTGGAGCGCCTGAAGCTGCGCGTCCGCCTCGCCGACGAGCTGGTCCTGCTTGCGACCCTTGAACACGGGGAGCGGTACCGAGAGGATTGCGCTCAGCATGTCCGGACGACCGCCGCCGCGCTGCCCGTACTGAAGAGACACGTCCACGTCGGGCCGCGCTGCCATGCGTGCGAGGTCGAGGCGCGCTGCCTGCGCGGCGATCATCGCCTCGTGCTCACGCAGCTCAGGGCTTTCGCGGATGGCTGCGTCCTGCAACTGCTCGAGCGGCGGCAGCGGCGAATCCGCCACGCGCGCGCCGAGCGCGGCGGAGGTGAAGCGGATCGCGTCGGCCGACGGCGCGACCGCTGCGCTCGCGACACGCGGCGGGATGGCCGGCTGCGCCACCGGCGTTGCGCCTGGCCGGTCGAGGAGTGCGTTGAATCGTGCGAGGACGGCGCGTCGCTGCTCGGTGAGCGTCACGGCCGTCTCGGCAAGTCGAGTCGCCTCCACGCGCGCCTTGAGCACGTCCTGCTGCCCCGCCGTCCCGACGCCGTAGCGCGTCTCGGTCACGCGGATGAGTCCCGCGAGCACGTCTCGATTGTGCGACACGATCGCGAGCGCCTGGTCGAGAAAGGCGAGCTCGTAGTAGAGGTCCTTCACGTCGCGCACGACCCGACGTCGCGCGGCATCGAGCGCCGCTTGCGCCCACCCGAGCTCGCGCGTCGCCAGGCGCCGGCGCAGCCGGAGTCTGCCCGGGTATGGGATCGTCTGTGTCGCGCCGATCATGCGCATCGTCATCGGATCCGGTCCGCTCATCCCCGGCTCGTTGCCGAGCGGGAGGTTCTGCACTCCCGCCATGAGTGTCGGATCGGGAAGGGTGCCGGCGGGTGAGACGCCGTGACGCGCCGCCTCCGCGCGCGCGGCCGCGGCCTTCACCGTAGGGCTGGCCGTGCGGGCGAGCGCGACGAACGAGTCGAGCGCGTCGGCACCTGTCGTCGCGTGCGCGGCGTATCCCGCCTGCGACCGTGACGAGTCGATTGCCTGTGGCAGCGCGGTGCCGAAGGGAACGAGCAGCCCGAACGCGACGACGCGCAGCAGCAGCGCACGCGTGTGCGCGACCCGGCCGGCCGGCAGTCGGCGCCGCCACGAACGGTCTCCCGTGAAATTGTCGTACGACATGAAGTCCAGGAATGAGGTCCACGAACGCGCACGCCACCGGTGAGAAGCCGGCGCGACGTGGGCGATCGCCGCTCGTCGTGCCGCCGATGTGGGCGGCCGCTCGGAGCGGGTCACGAACGCTTTCTCGTGAGGTGGACTACGCTCTGGGAGGAGGGGGCTCGGGCGCGATCGCCGGCGACGACGGCGCTGTGATGACGGCCGGCATGACACCCGGATGTTCGGCGGCGGACGCAGCCACACTCGCCGACCGAATCGCCACGAAACCGCCTGCGCAGGGTGCCATCACGTGGCAGGCCCCAGGGGGGGCCGACTGATCGCACGGTGTGCTGCGCGAGTGGTCGACGTCGCGTGACACCGGTGTGCGGCTGCCGGCGGACGGATCGGCCATGGCCATCCCCGCCATGTCTTGCGCACGCGTCGCAGCGGTTGGCATCGCCGCACTGGCTCGGCCGCTGCTCGGCATCACGCACATCGACCCCGCACCCACCAGTGCGACCTGGAGGGCCAACGAGGCGGACAGCAGCGTGGCGACGAGAGAATGTATCACGACGGCGGCATGTGAGGCAGCGTCGGCTGAACGTCGAGCGAGCCGGCGGTCACTCTTACACTACCAGACGTTGCGGCAAAGTTCCAGTCGGATCGTCGCCTGAAGCCGTCGTTTCTGCCGAGCTTGCAGCTTTGGACTACACCGGATGCTCGATCGACCGACTCTGCGGGTTGAAGAACTTCGGTCCCGATTCCGTGATGTGCAGGCAGTCCTCGAGCCGGATGCCGAACTCGCCGTAGATCACGATCGTCGGCTCGTCGCTGAAGCACATACCCGGTGCGATGCGCGTCGTGTTGCCGCGCACGAAGTTCGTCCACTCGTGGCCGTCGAGGCCGATCCCGTGTCCAGTGCGGTGCGGTAGTCCCGGCACCTTGTACTCGGGGCCGAAGCCGGCATCGGTGATGACCTTTCGCGCGGCGGCGTCGACCGATTCGCAGGTCGCGCCGACCTGCGCCGCGGTGAAGGCGGCATCCTGCGCATGCTTTTCGATCTCCCACACGTCGCGCATGCGCTGCGTCGGCTTGCCGTACACCGATGTACGCGTGATGTCCGACGCGTATCCCTCGACGGTGCATCCGGCGTCGATGAGCACGACGTCGCCCTCACGCAGCTTCTGCGGCTGGATGCTGCCGTGCGGGAACGCCGTGTACTTGCCGAAGATCACGAGTGCGCCGTCGGTTTTGCCACCGAGCTTCTTCGTTTTCGCGGCGACGAGGTCGGAGACCTGCTGGTTCGTCATCCCTTCCTGCAATGACTTGAAGGTCGCACCGATCGCTTGAAGCGTGATCTCGTTCGCGCGCTGCATGAGCGCGATCTCCGCCGGTGATTTGAGGATGCGGCAGCCTGCGGTGACGGGTGTCGCGCTGACGAACTGCACCGACGGCATCTCCTGTCGTACGCCGTCGTAGATGAAGAAGCGAAGCCGCTCCTCGATGCCGACCTTCCCCGTCGCGCCACGATCGCGGAGGATGCCGGCGATGACGCGGTACGGGCTCTCGTCCTCCTGCCAGATACGGACGTCGTTGGAGAACTTGATCAGCTCCCGCGCCCGCCGCTCCTCGAACGCCGGCGTGACCCACGCCAGCTCGCCACGCGCGGGGATGATGACGGCGAAGGTGCGCTCGCTGTTCCCCCAGCGGACGCCCGTATAGTAGAACATGCTCGTGCCGCCCTCGAGGAGGATGGCGTCGAGACCGTTCTCGATCATCAGTCGCCGCGCCTTGTCGATGCGCGTGAGACGTTCGGCGTCGCTGATCGGGACGACGCCCGGTATGCGCTCAGGCGCTGCCGTGGCGTCAGCGGCGTCTGCCTCGGGGACATCGAACAACCGCGCGTGCCGACCGATGACTGTGGCGCCAGCCAGGGCGGTCGCGCTGGCGAGAAATGTCCGTCGCTCCATGGGTGGGTACCGTTCGGGGAGGGCGTGTCGACGATCGGATGAGACCGGTCAACGTTCGTCACTCGTGGCGCCGCTCGCAAGGCTGCCAACTTAGCTTCAGCGTGTCTGGCCAGCGATCTGGATTCCCATTCACTGGGGGGCGCACGAACACCGTGATAGCAACGGGAACGGCGAGTGCTCCGACGGGTGTTTCGTTATTCGAGCAGGAACTCACCCAGGTGCTACAGGCGTCGGTGACTGGACTGACACCGAACGAGCCCTACCTGCCCGCGCTACCGGACCGCCCCGGTGGCGAGGGAGCGCTCGAGCCGCTGTCTGCGTTCACCGCAAACCCGGCTGGTGCGGCGATCGTCAACGCGGTCGGGCCAATCCGCCAGATCGTGCGAGACGGCGGCGGAACGGAGCGTCGCTATCTCGTCATCGTATCGGGCACGCCGACCCGGCGCGGCGCGCCGGTACAGGTTCAGGCCCCTGATCCATGTCTCCACACTTCCTCGCGAACGAGCGGCGGCATGCGTAACGTTGGACGCGCCGAGGCGGCTCGGCCAATCGACCGAGCCGGCGCGCGGACTCATACGACGGAGCATCACCATGACGACGATCACCCCCTCCCCCTCCTCTGCCTCTGCCGCCGCCGCACCCATCATGACGTCGCAGCAGTTCCTCGAGAGCTGGCAGGGTCACCGCGCCCTGACGCGCCGCGTGATCGAGGTCTTCCCCGAGGACAAGCTGTTCACCTACTCCGTCGGCGGGATGCGCCCCTTCTCCATGTTGGTGATGGAGTTCATCGGCATGGCGGGGCCGACGCTCGAGGGGATCATCACCGGCAAATGGTCGAACTACGCCGCGGCGAAGGCCACCACGAAGGCCGAGCTGCTGCGGATGTGGGACGACACGACGGCGAAGATCAATGAGCTCTGGCCGAAGATCCCCGCTGAGCGATTCCAGGAGACGGATACCGCGTTCGGGCAGTGGACGATGGTCGTCTACGATCTCCTGCTATATGTCCGCGACAACGAGATCCACCACCGCGGCCAGGGCTACGTCTATCTCCGATCGCTCGGCATCGAGCCGCCGCACTTCTGGGAGCGCGGGTGAATCCGTAGACGAGCGAGCGTGCCCGAGCGCGGCCCTCGCTCGTCATCCTCGCGTCCATGCTGACGCGAAAGCTGCTCGCATTCGTTGGGCCGGAAGGGCTCTTGCTCGTCGTGGCGGCGGCGCTGGTACGGTGGGGTGGGACCCCCGCGGCGGCACCTGTTCTCCGTCTCTATCCACTCGTCGTGCTGGTCGCCGGCGCGATCCTGGCGTCGCGGTTCCGGCGCGGGCGATTGCTGCTGGCGCTCCTCGGGCTCGCGATCGCCGATCGCGCCATGGTGTGGCTCGCACCGCTCGACTCGGTGGGAGCGTACGCCGATCCTGCCGTCATACGAACGGTGGCGATCCTGCTCGTCGTATCGTTCGCCATGCTGGCGTTCGCCCAGGAGCGCGGCATACTGTCGCCGGTAGGCATGCAGCGGTTCGCGATACTGTGCGTGCAGACGTCGGTCGTGCTCGTGGTCTGGCTGCTGTCCGCCGTCTCCTCGCGGACGATGGTGAACGCGCTCGACGTCAAGCTGCTCACCACGCCGATGCTGGACGGCCTCCCCCTTCCACTCGGTCAGCCCGCGTCGCTCGTCGCACTCGTGGCGATCCTCGCGCTCGTCGCGCGCGCGCTCTGGCGGTCCGATGCCGAGCATCGAGGATTCCTGTGGGCAACGGTCGCGTGCGTGATCGCCGTGAGCGCCGGCCCCGCCGGCGGACGTGCGACGTTGCATTTGGCGACGGCGGGGTTCGTGCTCGTCGTCGCGACGGTGGAGAGCGCGTACACGTTGGCGTACCACGATGAGCTCACCGGTCTGCCGGCGCGGCGCGCGCTGAACGAGGCGCTGCAGCGCGTGAGCGGGACGTACACGGTGGCGATGGTCGACGTCGACCACTTCAAGAAGTTCAACGACACGCACGGACATGACGTCGGCGATCAGGTGCTGCGCATGGTCGCGGGCCGCCTGGAGCGCGTCGACGGCGGCGGGCGCGCGTTCCGTTACGGCGGCGAGGAGTTCGCCGTGCTCTTTCCGGGGAAGACGGCGGAGGAGAGCGCGCCGCATCTCGAGGCGCTGCGCCGGTCGGTGGCCCAAGCGACGTTCAGGGTTCGCAAGACGGTCACCCGGAAGCGGAATGGCAAGTCGTCCCGCGCGACGCCGGCCGGCGGCCGGCAGCTCGCCGTCACGGTGAGCATCGGCGCAGCGCACGGGCATGGCACCGCGCTTCCCGACACCGTGGTGAAGGCGGCGGACAAGGCGCTCTATCGCGCGAAGGGAGAAGGACGCAATCGTGTCGCCATCGGAGGGTGACCACCCGGCGGGTGTCCCGTCGCCTGCGCGCGCGATCAGCGCGCGATCTTCACGATGGTATCCCAGCTTCGCGTCGTGCCGCTTCCGAGGATCGTCTTCACGTCGGTGAAGCCGGCGGCCTCGAAGGCGGCTTTGAGCTCCGGCATCGTGCAGTTCGTGGGCATGACACCCCGGAGGAATGCCGCGTAGCGTGGCACGGCTTCGCCTCAGACCTCGTGCACTTCCACGACTCGGCGGCGGCGACGCACGTGATGGCTCGGTGAGACGTCGATCATCAGGGCGATCACCAGGCCGACGATGGGCCAGAACGTCCACTGCCCGCCCCACCAATGCATGACGACCGAGTACCAGAGCGTCGTCGTCGGCAGGAAGATGAAGCCGAGGATGGGCCAGAGCAGGTTGTGGTACAGGCCGCGGAACCATGTCGTGAAGAACCAGAGCACCAGGATGAGGAATCGTGGTGCGATCAGGGCGACGAGGGCGACGAGGCAGGGCACTGGGGGGGCTCCTCTCGAGGGTTCGGCGACTCAGCTAGGGAGATACGGCCCCCGCAGGGAATTCGCCAGTCTCCGCGCGTGCTGCGAACCCCTAGTAGCGTCCTGCAGCGGCAAGCCGCAAACTGGTCGCTACCGGGCGAGCTGCGACACGCAATCCGGAGGATGTGATGCCGAAGAGACGGGGGAGCGGGCAGCGATCGCGCGCCGTGCGCGGCGCGGGCGAGGCAATCTTCTCGGACCTGACTCGCCTTCTGGCGAGCCGCGAGTTCGAATCGATCGACGAAGTGAACGCGTTCCTTCGCGAGCAGTTGAAGGACGGCCTGCCGCCGTTCGCGGCGCCGGAGACCCCTGGCGACAAGGCGCGTTCGCTGGTGGATGAGGCGCTGGCGGCGACGAGCTCGAAGCGGCGCGTCGCGCTGGCGCGGGAGGCGCTGTCGCTGTCGCCGGACTGCGCGGACGCGTATCTGGTTCTCGCCGAGGAGGCGGACACGCCGGCGGAAGCACGCAAGCTCCTCAGCGACGGGATCGGAGCGGGCGAGCGCGCGCTCGGGGCCGAGCTCGATACGCTCGTTGCCGAGGGTGCCATGTGGCTCTCGATCGAGACGAGGCCCTACATGCGCATTCGAGCGGCGTTCGCTGAGCACTGCTGGACGATGGGCGACCGCCAGCTCGCTATGAAGGAGATGTGGGAGCTGCTGCGGCTCAACCCGGGCGACAATCAGGGCATCCGTTACCTGCTTCTCGGCTGTCTGCTCTGTGCCGGCTCCATCGAGGAGATCGAACGGCTGCTGGCCCTGTATCCCGATGACGGCGCGGCCGCGTGGCAGTACGACCGTGCGCTGCACCTGCTTCGCGCCGAGGGGCCCGGTGCATCGGCCACCCGTGCGATGAAGTCTGCCGTGCGCGCCAATGCGCATGTCCCCGCGCTCCTCCTCGGCGAGTGCCCGCTGCCCGACGAAGATCCGCAGTACATCGGGTTCGGTGACGAGTCGGAAGCAGCAGCGTATGCGCTCGGTGCACTCGGCCGATGGGTCGAGACGCCGTTGGCGCTCGCGTGGCTGGCGTCGAAGTCGAGGCTGCCGCGCGCGGGCGCTCCACGACGCGCGAAGCCCAAGTAGAACCGCCCGTTCGCCAACGAAGAGGCGGATCCACACCACGCGCCCCGCGGATCGAACAGATCTTGCTGCGGGAGCGGCCGTTCGTGCCGACGCGGTAAAAACGACTGCGCCGAGCAAATCGCAGGCGGCCTCGCGTCTCGGCGGGCCGCCCGTCTTCTGCATCGGTTCACGCGTCATGTCATTCGGCTGGCGGCGACGACCTGAGTGCTGGTCGCGCCGATTCCCAGAGGAGCGGCGCCTCGTCCACGAGCCGGTCGAGCACCGCAGGCCACTCCCCCTGCGTGTCGAACTGCGGCTGGTAGTAGCCGAGCAGGGCGGCGCGCGTGGCGACGCTCACGGCGACGTCCACGTAGAGAATCGCCTGCAGGCCCTCGTCGACGCTCTGGTGCCGCTCACCGAAGTAGGTCCAGATGGCGCTCCGCAGGAAGTAGTACTCGAGCACGACGCGGCTGTGCTCCGCTCCCACGGCGGCGCGACCAGCGGCGTGCCGCGCCGCCGTCTGGGCGAGGGCAAGCACGGCGGATCGCGTCGGCGGCAGGCAGACGGTAGCCTCCGCGATCGCCGCGACCAAGTCGGGCACGAAGTCCGGTCGCGCGAGCTGACGCGGCAGGACCCACGGCTCCTGCGCCACGGCGCGCTCCCAGAGTGCGACGACCCGCGACGTGTTGGCCGTCAGCTCTTCACAGACTCGTGGCACGGCCCAGAGCGGCGTGTCGCGGTAGGGCGCGTATGGATGATGCAGCATCGGCTCGGCTCGTGCCACACGCACTGCCGACATCATCGGCCCCGTGCGCGCGGGCGACGCGCAGCCGCTCCACGCACCGCTGCGCGAGCTCCGTGGACCGATAGCCCCCGATGTCGGCGCCGGCCGGCCGCCACCGCCAGCTCGGCTCATCGTCAGCGACTGCCCTGAGCACCTCCTCCCACAGCACGGTGGCCGAGCGCACCGGCGTGCACAGCGTCGTCGTCTGATCGGGGACGTACCTGCCCCCGGGCGTGACGACTCCGCGCCAGACGATCACGAGCAGCTCTCCTTCGGCCGCCGAGTCGAGCGTGCGCCGCAGCCAGGCCACGGTCAGCGCGACGGGTCCGAACTGCACGGCGCAGCGATCCGGCGACCGTCGCACGTGCGGCTCCTCGCCCGCCTCCGTGCCCGACGCGTGGAGCGCGGCCACGCCGCCTACGGCGGCCTCCGTGAGGCGCTCGAACTCGCGCATGCGCACCGCAAGCGCGCGATGTGAGCCGAGGAAGGGGTGAGGGTCGGCGCGGTTCGCGGTTTCAGCGGAGCGGTGAACGGGCGAGCTTCCGAGCATAGAACCTCCGGGTCGGGCACGGACGCCGCCTGCCGCGGCGATGCAATGCAAAAGGGGCCCGCACGAGTCGGCAGGCCCCCCCCTGAGTCGTTCGGAACTTGTCCACACCCCGGGCGCGTGTATCGCTGCATGGAATCTAGCGGTTGCGACACGAAATGCAAACGCGGCCGCCCCTTCCTTCGTTTCAGATCCGCATCGAACTCCTCGCAGTTCCCTCAACCAGTAACGCGGAGCAACCTCAACACGATGAACGGCAGTCAGATGCTGGGACTTGTCGGTCGCTGATCCTGGTCGGCGGCTTCCGAGTTAGCAGGATCACGGTGCGTTCGACCCCCCGCGCGGATCGCTGAGAGCGGCTCGAGCAATAGTATGCCGCTCACTTGGACATCGCGCGGTTAGCTCCGCACCAACTTCCGATACGCAATCCGATGCGGTGTGTCGGCGTCCGCTCCTTTACGCCTGCGCAAGTCCGCATCGTATTCCTTGAAGTTCCCCTCGAACCACACCACCTCCGAATTCCCCTCGAACGCCAGAATGTGCGTCGCGATGCGGTCGAGGAACCACCGGTCGTGCGAGATGATCACGGCGCAGCCGGCGAAATCCACGATCGCCTCCTCGAGCGCACGCAGCGTATCCACGTCGAGATCGTTCGTCGGCTCGTCGAGCAGCAGGACGTTGCCACCGGCCTTCAGAAGCTTCGCGAGGTGCAGGCGGTTGCGTTCTCCCCCCGACAGGTCGCCGACCTTCTTCTGCTGGTCGGTGCCGCGGAAGTTGAACTGGCTGAGATAGGCGCGGGCGTTGATCTCGCGGTTCCCCACCTGGATCTCGTCGCGCCCACCGCTCACTTCCTGATACGCCGTCTTGTTCGCATCCAGGATGCGCCCCTGGTCGACGTACGCGAGCTGCACGGTCTCGCCGACCTTCAGCTCTCCACCGTCGGGCTTCTCCTCGCCGACGATCATCCTGAAGAGCGTCGTCTTGCCGGCGCCGTTGGGGCCGATCACGCCGACGATCCCGCCGCGCGGCAGCGAGAAGGAGAGATCGTCGAACAGCACCTTGTCACCGAACGACTTCTTCAGCGACTTCGCGATCACGACGTCGTTGCCCAACCGCGGCGGCGGCGGAATGGTGATCTCGTGCTGCATCACCGTGTCGCCGGTGTCCTGCGCCGCCAGCTCCTCGTACTTCTGGATGCGTGCCTTGCTCTTCGCCTGCCGAGCTCGCGGCGCCATGCGCACCCACTCGAGCTCGCGCCGGAGAGAACGCTGCCTCGCGCTCTCCGATTTCTCTTCTTGAGCGAGTCTATTCTTCTTCTGATCGAGCCAGCTCGAGTAGTTCCCCTCCCACGGAATCCCCTTCCCGCGATCGAGCTCGAGGATCCACTTCGCCACGTTGTCGAGGAAGTACCGGTCGTGCGTGATGGCGACGACGGTTCCCGGAAACTCGCTCAGGAACCGCTCGAGCCACTCGACGCTCTCGGCATCGAGGTGATTGGTCGGCTCGTCGAGCAGCAGCATGTCGGGCTGCTCGAGCAGCACCCTGCACAGTGCGACCCTGCGCTTTTCACCGCCGGAAAGCCTGGTCACATCTGCATCGTCGGGCGGAAGGCGCAGCGCGTCCATGGCGATCTCGATCTTGTTGTCGAGGTTCCACAGATCGAGGGTGTCGATGCGCTCCTGCACGCGCGCTTGCTCTTCCATGAGCTTGTCGAAGTCGGCGTCGGGCTCGGCGAACTCGGCGCTGATCCGGTTGAACCGGTCGAGCAGCTTCCGCTGATCGGCCACCGCAAGCTCGACGTTCTCGCGCACGTTCTTCGTCGGATCGAGCTGGGGCTCCTGGGGGAGGTAGCCGATCTTCGTCCCTTTGGCGGCCCACGCTTCGCCCTGAAAGTCGTGGTCGACGCCGGCCATGATGCGCAGGAGCGACGACTTCCCCGCCCCGTTGGCGCCGAGGACGCCAATCTTCGCGCCGGGATAGAAGGAGAGCCAGATATCGTCGAGAATGATCCGCGAAGGAGGAACGACCTTCCGCAGGGCCTTCATGACGTAGATGAACTGGGGAGCCACGTAAACCTCTGCAGGGTAATAACTTACAGAATCGCAGCCACGCTACTTGGGGCGCCGGACGGGGTACGCCGGCTGCCACGCACCCGCGAGACAGGGTGCATCGAGTCCGCGACCGCGTTGGAATGTAATGGGATAGCCCATCCCCGAAACACGGTGGTGTGCCCGGCCTTCATGGCCGACATGAACGTCCCGTTGCCTGACCTGGCCTCCATCACATCGACCTGCCGACGATGCTCACGCGCGCGGCAGCGTCAGCGTGAACGTCGAGCCCGCGCCGACAGTACTCTGCGCCGTGACATCGCCGCCCATCCCGCGCGCCAGCTCCCGGCTGATCGCCAGGCCAAGACCCGTCCCCTCGTGCGGCGCGTTGAGCCGGCGGTCCACCTGCACGAAGGGGGCGAACACCTGCTCGAGCCGGTCCGGAGGGATGCCCATGCCGGTGTCCTCGACGGCGATGAGCACCCGGTCGCCCGCGGTCTCACAGCGCAATGTGATGGCGCCCCCGGCCGCGGTGAACTTGATCGCGTTGGAGAACAGGTTGACGAGGATCTGCTGCAGCTTCTCCGGGTCGGCGCGCACGACCCGCCCGTCCGCGCACTCGTCGCGCGCGAAGCGCAGCGCCTTCGCACGCATCTGCGGCGCGACGAGCAGCTCCAACTCGTCGATCACCGCCCGCACCGAGACATCCGCGATGCGATACTCGACGCGGCCCGCCTCCAGCTTGGCGAAGTTGAGGATGTCGTTGATCAGCCCGAGCAGGTGGCGCTGGCTCCGCTGGATCCGGCGGATCGCCTCGCGCTGCGGGTCGGTGACGGGACCGTGGATCCCGATCTCCAGGAGCTCGGCGTAGCCCGCGATCGCGTTGAGCGGCGTACGCAGCTCGTGACTCATCGTGGCGAGGAACTCGGTCTTCGCTTGGTTGGCGTGCTCCGCGGCCTCCCGCGCCCGGTGCTCGGCCTCGACGTCGGTGTTCGTCCCGAACCAGCGCAACACGCGCCCGTCGGGGCCGGTGACCGGGGAGACGCGGGTCAGGAAGGTGCGGAAGTGCCCGTCCGACCCGCGCAGCGGGAAGGTCATCTCGAAGGCCTCACCGGAGGCGATGGACGCCTGCCACCGCGCCATCACCTCGGGCAGCACCGCCGGGTCGTGCACCGCCTGCCACCCCCACCCTGCCATCTGCTCCGGCGTCGTCCCCGTGTACTCGTACCACCGCGCGTTGTACCAGTCGATGTAGCCGTCCGCCCGCGCCGTCCACGCGAGGGTGGGGATCGCGTCGGCGAGCGTGCGGAGCTGCGCCTCGCTCGCCGCCATCGCCAGTCGGGCGCGCACCTGCGCGGTCACGTCCACCGCATGCTGCATGATCCCCGTGACCCGTCCACCGGCGTCGGCGAGCGGCTGGTAGACGAAGCTGTACCAGCCTTCCTCCCGCCCCGCATCGCCCCGGTCCAGTGCGACCGGCACCTCGCTCGCGACGAACGGTTCTCCGGAGTGGTAGACGCGGTCGAGGATGTCGGCGAAGCCCTGCGCCTCGAGCTCCGGGAACACCTCGCGATAGGTCCGGCCGACGAGCCGCCCGCGGTTGGCGACCAACTCGGCGCGCTGGTTCGCCAGGACGTAGCGATGCTCCGGTCCTTCGGTCACGGCGACGATCGCCGGCGCCTGCGCGAAGACCAGCTGCAGTCGCCGCTCCGCCGCCTCGGCCGCCGCGGTGCGATCCGCCAGCTCCTCGGCGGTCGCCTGAAGCTCCTCCGCCTGCGCCTCGAGCTCGATCGCCTGCTCCTGGAGCTGCTGGTTCGTCAGCTCCAGTTCGATCGCCTGGTCCTGGAGCTGCGCGTTCGTTGCCTCGGCCTCGGCGAGGCGCCGCCGGACTTCGGCCGTGGTCTCCGTGACCATGACGAGGATGCCGGTCACGGTGCCGTCGTCGTCCCGGACGCCGCTGTAGGAGAGCGTGAAGAACGTCTCCTCCGGGACGCCGTTGCGCTCGAGCACGAGGCGCTGGTCGGTGAAGGTGTACGACTCGCCGCGCGCGAGCACGCCCTCGTACAGCGGGACCGAGAACGCCTGCGCCTCCGGCCAACACTCCCGGTTGCGCTGCCCGAGCCCGGCCGGGTGCTTGACGCCCATCACCTTCACGTACGCGTCGTTGTAGAGCTGGACGAGCTCCGGTCCCCAGAGGAGGATCATCCCGACCGGGCACGCCAGGATCAGCGCCGCGACGGTGCACAGACTCTGTGGCCAGCGCTCGACGGGCCCGAGCGGCGTCGCCGACCAGTCGAAAGCCCGGCAAAGTGCTCGCACTTCGCCAGGCCCCGCGAAGAGGTCCGCGGCGGAGTTCCTGCGCTGCTCGCCCTCCTGTGCACGGAGAGCAGCGATCTCGGACGCGGCCGTCCCCGGCGCACCCGCGGGCGTCGTGTGGTTGCTCGACTGCTCGATCACAGAAGGCGCATCCTGGCGGCGAACAGAGTTGGGGGCGCGATGCCCGTCGTAAAATGGAGACGATGCGGCGCGGCGCCGACGGTCTCGGAACGTACTGCGATGCCGCGCATCGCACGCGCTGGCGGCCCGTTGGTGCGATGGCCCGGCACGGATGGGTCCGTTGCCGCTGCCCAACGAGCGCAGGGCACTTGCAGCCCGACTCCCATGGTCTCGTCGACCAGAGCACGGCTTCGCCACCGTGCACGTCGCGCGCGCAAAGCACCCCGGACGGCCGGGCGTGCGGCTACGTTCCGCTCGACACCTCGGGTAGCGTGAGCGTGAACGTTGAGCCGACGCCCGGAGCGCTCTCGGCCGTCAGCTCGCCGCTCATCCCGCGCGCCAGCTCGCGGCTGATCGCCAAGCCAAGCCCGACTCCTTCGTTCGGCCGCGTCAGGCGCTGGTCGACCTGCACGAACGGCTCGAAGACGCTGGCCAGCTTCTCCGCCGCGATGCCGACGCCGGTGTCGGCGACCGAGATCGCCACAATCCCTCCGGGCCGCGAGACGCAGTGCACGCGCACTTCCCCGCCCGGCGCGGTGAACTTGATCGCGTTCGAGAGGAGGTTGAGGAGGATCTGCTGCAGCTTCTCCCGATCCGCGCGCACCTGCAGACTGGCCGGGCAGGCGCCGAGCACGTACGTGAGCGACCGGGCACGCACCTGCGGGACGATCAGCGCCTCGGCCGCGGCGAGCGCCTCGCCCACCGGCACCGCCGCGAGCTCGTAGCGCACGGCGCCGGCGTCGACGCGGGTGTAGTTGAGCACCTGGTTGATCAGTCCGAGCAGGTGGCGCTGGCTCTGCTGGATGCGGGCCAGGTCCTCGCGCTGCTGCGCGGTGACCGGGCCGCGGAGCCCGAGCTCGATGAGCTCCGCGTAGCCGCCGATCGCGTTGAGCGGCGTGCGGAGCTCGTGGCTCATCACCGCCAGGAACTCCGACTTCGCCCGGTTGGCCTGCTCGGCGCTCTCCTTCGCCCCGCGCAGCGCGGCCTCAGCCCGGGAGCGCTCGACGGCGTCCCACGTGCGCGCTGCGACGGCCGCGATCAGCGTCAGCTCGTCCTCGGTCCACGCGTGCGCGTCGCGGAAGTGTACGAACAGCACGGCCGCCAGCCGTCCAGCCTTCACCAGCGGCAGGTCGACCGTGGCGCCGACCTCAATCGCGGCGTGGTTCGCCTTCTCGGCGTCGGTGAGGGTCGGGTCGGTCGCGACGTCGGCGCGCGCGACCGTGCGCCCCGCCTGGAGCGCCTCGAGGAGCGCGGGCGAGTAGTCGGCCACCTCGTGGCGACCCTCGATGCTGCGCACCCCGCGCGTGTAATTGCGCGTCACGAGCGACGTGTGGCCGTCTGGCAGGATCTCCGCGTACCCAACGCGGCTCGTGCCGAGGAACTCGCCGAGCAGGCGCGTGGCCTCCTGCTCGATCGCGTCGGGGTCGGTGAGGGGGGCGAGCCGGTCGTTGAGCGCGAGGAGGAACCGATGCCGCGCCTCGCTCGCGCGCAGCCTGGCCTCGGCCTCGCGCTCGGCCGTCACGTCGCGGTTGGTGCCGACGAGGCGCGTCGGTCGCCCCGCGTCGTCGGCCAGCACGCGCGCCCGAGAGGCGACGTGGTGGACGCTCCCGTCGGGGTACACGACGCGGTAGGCGAGGTCGAACGCGCCGCCGCCGCGCTCGATGCCGGCCTGCACCGCGGCCTGGGTCGGCGCGAGGTCCTCGTGGTGGATGCTCGCCAGCTGCGCCCGGACGACGTCGTCGAGCTCACCCGGCGAGAGCCCGACGATCTCGGCGCCGCGCAGGTCGAGTACGCCCGTGCCGTTCACCAGGTCCCACTCCCAGGTCCCCAGCTCGGCGACGTCGAGCGCGAGCTGGAGCCGCGCCTCGCTGTCGCGCACCGCCGACTCGGCGCGCTTGCGCTCGGTGACGTCCAGGTCGTTGCCGATCACGCGGACGGCGCGCCGCTCGGCGCCCTCCCCCGCGAAGTAGACCTGGCCGAAGGTGAGCAGCCACCGCTCCTCGCCCTTGAGCGTGATCGCGCGGTGCTCGAACTCGTAGCCGCCGTGCGAGTGCGGGTCGAATGCCGCGGCGAGCTTCGCCTCGACGAACGCGCGGTCCTCGGGGTGCACCACGCCGCCCAGCATCGCAGCCCCGATCACGTCGTCGCCCTCGGGCAGGCCGAGCATCTCGCGGAAGCGCGCGTTGACCGTGACGCGGTCGCTCGCCAGGTCCCAGTCGAACACGCCGAGCCCGGTCGCGGCGACCGCGAGCCGGAGCCGCTCCTCGCTCGCGCGCAGCTCCGCTTCGGCGCGCCGGCGGTCGGTGATGTCGTACGAGAGGACAAGCGCGCCGTACACCCGGCCGCCGGCCGCCTCGTCGCGCAGCGGCGCGCCGCGGCTCACGTACACGCGCCCGTGCGACTCGTGCTCGTGCGCGAACTCCTGACCGGCGAGCGCGCGGCGGTACATGGGCTCGTACGCCTTGGCGAGGGGCGGTTCGAGCGCCTCGAAGATGGTCTTCCCGACCAGATCGGCGGGCGCGAGCCCCGCGGCGCGGAGCGCCTCGCCCTCGGCCAGCACGTAGCGCAGGTCCTGATCGACGATGAACGCCGCAGCCCCGGGCAGGTGGGCGACGAGCGCCCGCAGGGCGCCGGGGCCGAGAGCGGGTCGGGCCACGCCGTCGTGCGCTTCCGTCGGCTCCGTCCGTGGCTCCGCTGTCGCCGTCAGGTCTCGCGGCACGGCGTCGCGTTCGGTCAGGTCCCCCATCCTACCCCCCATCGCCCGCCTCGGTGTCGCCGAGTACGCCCAACACCCAAGGCTCCTCGAGGTTGTCGACGTGGATCAGCACATGACGTTTCCCGCCCCCGGCGAGGCGTGCGACCGCCTGCGCCAGTTCGGCGTCGAGTGACAGCTCGTCGACCTCCGCGGGGATGCGGCCGCGCTCCCGCTGCACCCCGATGTTGGCCACGGGCACACCGAGCGTCACCCCGCTGGCGGTCGTGTCCTCGCCCTCGACTAGGTGCCCGACGCGCCGCCAGAACGCGTCCTCGTCGCGCGCGCCCTTGGAGGTGAGCTTCGCCGCCTTCTCCGCGATCCCGGGCGTGGATTCCTGGGTCGCGCGGATCTGGAGCAGCACCCGCAGGAGTTCGGCGCAGAACTGGGGCGTGGACATGCCCGCGCGGACCCGGACCGGCTGCTCGTGTGTGAGCACCCCCTGCTCCGCGAGCGCGACTTTCAGCCGGTTAACGAAGCTCGTCTTCCCGACGCCGGCCGGGCCTTGGATAATGGCGCGCGAGCTCGAGCTGCCGACGACCTGTCCGCCCAGCAGCTGGACCTCCTCCTCACGGCCGACGAAGAGGCTGATCGGCCGGGCCGCATCGTCCCTCGGCGCGAGCGGCGCCTGGAAGAACGGGTCGTCGCTGAGCCCGTAAGGCGTCCACGGACTCGCGATCGGTGTCGAGGGCACTCGGTCTCCTCCGGAAAGCGGCCACCTCGGGGATCGGATGGCTCTCCCGGAGGCATCATGACCATGATAACCACGTCAGCAGCAGACAGTTGTCATAGCTATGATAACCGGCTCGCCCGAGCGGCCATGATAACCAACATAACCGACCCTGGCCGTACCAGTTGCGCCGGCTACTCAGCCCTGCCGAGCCGAGTAGGGGCCATCGCTGTCCGTCGCGTTCCTGGTGGATGCACGCCGTTCAGGTTCCACCGATTCCGGGCCGGAGATGCGGCCTCTGTACTGGCGTGACTCGAGGATGCTACGGTCCATGCACCAAGGGCTCGAAGTCCGTCCGGCTCGCCGACCTCGCAGAACATACGAGCCGCACCTCGCGCGCTCGACGTCGGGCGACTGGGGACGATCGGGTAGAACGCGTACGTGTGAATAGTTCGCCGCCGAGGGTGGCGTGCGCGCGCCCCATCATCTCTTCAGCTGGCGCACGCACGATGAATCGGCGCGGCTATCGACACATGCACCATCATCTGTGCCAGCTCGGCGCCTGCCGCGAGCACGGCTCGGCTCGCAGTCAGGCGAGGTGCTTCTCGAACCAGTGGTGGGCGTACGGCTCGTTGTTGAACGGCGCCACCTCGGCATAGCCCGACCGCCGGTACAGGCCGACCGCCTCGGCGAGCGCCCGGTTGGTCTCGAGCCGCAGCGTCCGCAGCCCTAGCCCGCGCGCCTCGGCCTCGAGTGCGCCGAGCATGCGCGCGCCCAGCCCCAAGCCGCGCATAGCCTTGGCCACCCACATGCGCTTGAGGTACCCAACGGCGGGCGCCAGCGTCTTGACCGCACCGCATGCCACCGGCGCGCCGTCGGTGGTCGCGACCAGGAACGCGCCGGTGGGCGGGCGGAGCTCGGCATCGTCCGCCGGGATGCTCCGCCCCGGGTCGAAGCCGCCATCGAACCGGGCGGCGAGCTCGGTGAAGTACTGCGCCACGCACCACCGCGCCTCGGCGCTGGCCGGGTCCACGCGGTCGATGCGCGTCCCGGCGATGCGGAGCAGGCCGTGGACCTCGCGCATCGCGGCCACGAGCCGCGCGCGCTCGGGATCCGGCAGGGGCGCCAGGATCGCCGCCGCCGCTTGGTCCGAGCGCCGGTTCATGTCGTCGACCTCGGCGCGCCCGGCGGGCGTGACC
Organism: uncultured Gemmatimonadaceae bacterium; assembly: GCA_964438255.1. Lineage (GTDB taxonomy): Bacteria > Gemmatimonadota > Gemmatimonadetes > Gemmatimonadales > Gemmatimonadaceae > AG11. The sequence goes on from CAYTKA010000014.1 coordinate 51,290, forward strand.
GCGGCGCGGCGCACGCGTTCATCGTCGGGCCCGGGACGCACAGTGACGAGCCCCGCCGCGGCCAGGCGCTGGACCAGCCGGCTGAAGTAGCCCGAGTCGAGGCCCAGACGTGCCCGCACGTCCCGGAGGTCCGCGTCGTCGGGCCCACGCTCGGCGATCTCGTACAGCACCCGCGACTCGCCGAGGGGACGCTCGCGGCCGAGGAAGTGCTCCTCGAGCGCGCCCGCGCGTTGCGTGACCAGCCGCTGGAAGCGGCGCACGTGCGCGACCTGCTCATGCACCTCTTCCTGAAGGACGTCGGGCGGTCTCATTGTCTGACCGTAGTCAGACAACTCCTGGCGGTCAAGCATCAGATGCCAAGTAGTGGCTGAGAGTGCCGTCGCTTTCAGGACCGGCTCAGCGCGATGCGTAGCCCGCGGTCGCCCAAGGGCTCACGAGGCCAAGAGCAGCAGCGCGACGGAGCAAACGTCGCCCTCGCCTCCGACCTTGCCTCCGCCCCGAGCTGGCGTTTTCTTAAAGAGACCGTTTACCCCTTTTTCCTCATGCAGCCGACCATGTGCGTCCTACCTCCGGCACCTCCGGGCGAGGCCTGATGCCGACGAAAGGCGCCCGCACGCGTGAACGCATCATCGCGGAAGCCGCCCCGCTCTTCAATCAACGGGGGTTCGCCGGCGCGCCGTTGAGCGACGTGCTCGCCATCGTGGGGTTGGAAAAGGGCGGGCTGTATCGCCACTTCCCGAGCAAGGATGCGCTGGCGCTCGCGGCATTCGATCATGCCGCCGCGCAGGTCGGCGAGCGGGTCCGCACGGCACTCGACCGGGCGGGGACCGCGGTGGACCGCCTCATCGCGTTCGTCGAGGCCTTCGTCGACCTCACTGTCGATCCGCCGCTGCCCGGGGGATGTCCCGTGTTCGGCACAGCGATCGGGCGCGATGCGGCGCCGCGCGCGCTCACCGGCCGCGCGAGGCGTGGTCTGCGCGGACTCCATCGCCGCGTCGCGGATCTCGTCCGCGCCGGCATCGATGCGGGGGAGCTCACCCACACCGATCCCGAGGACCTCGCGTCCTTCCTGGTGGGAAGTGTCGAGGGCGCGCTCATGCTCAGCCACGCGCTCGGCGATCCCGCCCACATGCACGCGGCCGGACGTCACCTCGCCGTCTACCTCCGCGGACTCGCTGCCACCGGCGCGGCCACCGGCGCGGCCAC
>CAYTKA010000014.1:52595-60420 GCA_964438255.1 uncultured Gemmatimonadaceae bacterium
TCGCCGTCTACCTCCGCGGACTCGCTGCCACCGGCGCGGCCACCGGCGCGGCCACGCACCATAGCTCAACCCCCAGGACATGATGCGCTGCACGCCTCGAGGCCGACTGCTGCCTCCACAAAAAGAGATCGATCGCCCCTTTACTCCCGCGTCTTCCTGTCGGACCGGATTTCGGTGGAGCGCCAGGTGAGCGCCGCGAGCCCCCGCCCCGCCAGCCGCGTCGTAGTGACGGGGATGGGGGCCGTCACGCCGTTGGGCAACACGGTGGCGTCGTTCTGGGAGGCGCTCGTCGCCGGCATCAGCGGCGCGGGGCCGATCACCGCCTTCGACGCGTCCACCTACGACACGACGTTCGCATGCGAGGTCAAAGGCTTCGATCCGCGCGAGTACCTCGACCGGAAGCTGGCGAACCGCCTGGACCCGGTCTGCCACTACGCCGTCGCGGCGGCGGACCAGGCGCTCCGTGACGCCCGACTCGTGCCCGAGCGCATGAGCGACACTGAGCGGGAGCGCGTGGGCGTTGTCTTCGGCACGGGGATCGGCGGCATCCAGACCTTTCAACAGCAGACCGAGGCCTACGTCCGCGGAGGGCAGCGAAAGCTCTCTCCGTTCTTCATCCCGATGATGATCCCCGACATGGCCGCCGGGATCATCTCGATCCACTTCGGCTTTCGCGGCCCGAATCACTGTGTGGTGTCTGCCTGCGCGACGGGCAATCACAACATCGCCGACGCCGTGGCCCTCATCCGCGATGGACAGGCGGACGTCGTGATCGCCGGGGGAACGGAGGCGGCGGTCTGCGAGCTGGGCATCGGTGGTTTCAGCGCGATGAAGGCGCTCTCGACGAGAAACGAGGACCCGCAGGCGGCCAGCCGGCCGTTCGACGCGGCACGTGACGGGTTCGTGCTCGGGGAGGGCGCGGGCGCGCTGGTGCTCGAGTCGCTGACGCACGCCGAACGGCGCGGGGCGGGGGTGTACGCCGAGGTGCTCGCCGTCGGCGCCGCCGCCGACGCGCATCACATCACGGCGCCGCATCCCGCCGGGCTGGGCGCGCGGTTGGCCATGGAACGGGCGCTCACGCTCGCCGGGCTCGCACCCGACGCCGTGGACACGATCAACATGCATGGCACGTCGACCCCACCCGGGGATGCCGCGGAGAGCCACGCCGTGCGCGCCGTCTTCGGCGCGCACGCGGACCGGCTCAGCGCGACGTCGACCAAGAGCATGACGGGGCACATGCTCGGGGCCGCGGGGGCGGTCGAAGCCATCGCGAGCGTCCTCGCGCTCGTGCATAGCCTGGTGCCACCGACGATCAACTTCATGACGGCCGATCCCGCGTGCGACCTCCACTACGTCTTCAACGCGCCGGAACGGCGTTCCGTTCGCGTCGCGCTCAGCAATGCGTTCGGGTTCGGCGGCAAGAACACCTGCGCCGTCTTCGCGGCCTACGACGGTCCGAGCGGGCGGGGGCCAATCCACGGTGACCAGCGTGCGTCACCCGACCGCCCGGCCCAGTCCAGGGACCAAGCTGAACGCGATGCCGCCGGCACCGCGCACATGGAGCGCCCGCAGGCATGGTGAAGACTGAGCGGCCGTGAACGCGGTGGCCGACGCGATCGTGCGGGTCGTCGGTGCCCCGTCCAACCGCCTGAGGAAGCCCATCCTCGCGCGCGGACTCCGTGTACTGCAAGCGCCAGCGAGCATCAGTCCGCCCGCTCGGGCGGCGTGACCGGCCCAAGCCTGAGGAGCGGACCTACACAGCAGCTCCATCGCCCTTCGGGATCACACTCGACGACGAGCGGCGTGCCGGCTGGCGCGTAGATAGGCGTCCCGGCGAACTCCCCGAGCAGCACGGGCGCAGCCGAAGATGCCGGCGTCGGCGCAGGCGATTGCGGTACGGCTGCTCCCTCCCCCGCGCGGTCGGTGCCTGGCTTCGCTCGTCGCCGATCGTCGTCGACGACGGCGCCGTTGCTTCGGCGATCGGTCCCGGAACCTCGTGCCCGAACGCAGCCGGCGCGAGCGCGCAGCGCATCGTCTGGCCGCGCCGCGCGTCGAGGGTGATGAGCCGCGCGCGCTCGAGCGCGCCCAGCGTCTCGCTCACCGTGCTCCGCCCGAACAGCGTGGCCGCCTCGAGCTCGCGCACCGAGTACCGGACGAACGGCGAGCGCCGCCGCGGCGCCGGCGCCGGCCGCCTCCAAGCGCGCGCGCTGTCCCACGCCACCTGCGCCACGGCCGGCGCGGGCTCGAGCACCTCGTGCGCGAGACGCAGCGCGTCGCTGCGCGCGCCAGGGTTCCTCGTCGATACCACCGCGCCAGTACGCACGAGCAGCTCGAGCGCGCCCGCAACGTCGCGCTCTGGCTCCCGGCGGCCGGAGGGATCGAGCGCGGCGTCGGCGGCGCGCCGGAGACCGCGGCGGCGCGTGGGGCCCGCGCCCAGGGCGAGCCGGCCGGGTACCGCGTGCACGGCCTCGCCGAGGTCGGGCGGCACCTGCGGCGGCGCCTCGAGGAGCTCCTCGAACGCTATGCAGGGCGGCTCTGGAGCGACCCGCTCGTTGCGCCGGCCGCACGCGGGCGCACGCGCGCCGAGCTGGAGGACCACGCCCTGAGCTTCCTCGGCGACCTCGCGCAATCGCGGGTGGTCGCCGACGACGCGGGCGAGCTCACGGCGGAATTGCTTAAGGACGGCGGCGCAATCCAGCGCACCATCGCGGAGCTGCACGGCCGGCAGCGCTTCGCGCTCGGCTGGACGGAGTCGCAGCTCGCGCGCGAGTTCGAGATCCTCCGGGAGGAGACCGCGGGCGTGGTCCGCGATCGCGTTCCGGATGGTGCGGGCGACGTCTCGGCGGCCCTCGACGTGATCGCCCGACTCCTGACCCGGTCAGCAGACGCGAGCCATCGCGCGTTCCGCCGCGCGTCGCTCGCTGCAGCACGGAGTGGCAGTGTGTAGGCAACGTAGGTCGCGGCGAGAACGCCGACGGGCGGAATGATCCAACTGCGCCTGCCGCCGCTCTCGCCCGCTTCCCTCTCTCCGTGGTCTGCGTCGACGCGCGCACGCATGAGGTAAATACCGCGGCGACAGGAGTCATCGCACGCTATCGACCTCACTCGCTCGGAGCACCATGCAAGTCACGCTCGAGCGCCGCGGCGCGCTTATCACGCCCGCTCACGCGATCACGTGCCAGCTCGCGGCGCCACTTGATCGACTCGAACCCGGTGGCGATCGAGACGAACGCCGCGAACGCCGCCAGCATGAGATACAAGACCCGTGAATGGTCGTGGTAGCTCAAGCTCAGCACGGCGACCTGCCCGCCATACCAAGCACAATCGCGTAGGCTGCGGCCGAGGTTTGCCCGGTTGTACGCGTGCGTGAGTCGCTCGTCCATGGCCGTGCTGGGCTCGGGTGGTCACTGGGCTCTGCGCTCGTGGCGCTGATCTCCTCACGAGCGGCAACGGTCGTACCGCGAAACGCAGGCACCAGTCGCTAGATGGCGCGCCGACCGCGGTAGTGCATCGAAGTGCGGACGGACACCAAGAATACCGCCCTGTAGCTACCGCGCCGCCAAGCGCGCTCCGTCGCGGCGATCGCTAGGCAGCAACCTCGGGGCGCGCTGATTCACTTGGGGCGCTGCTTGGGGCAGGCTCCCGAAGATCAGCGGCGCTGCCGCGACTCGCGCGCGTTAGGCAAACGCGATTTCCCTCTGCGGCGGCACTCACCGCGAGTCGCGTTCACTTCGCGACGCTTCCCCGGCTCATGACGTAGATGAACTGGGGAGCCACGAGATCGCAGGTCTGCTGGGTGAAAAGACCCGCCGTCGAATGACGGCGGGCCCTTCAATCTATACCGGCATCGCGCACCACAGTATCACTCCTTCGTGTCTCTCGCCGTGTCCCGGAACAGCGCTTGCACCTCTCCTGATACTTTTGAGTAGGAGCCATCATGGGTACCACGACCAACGAAATCTCGTGGCAGCGCGACGTCGATCAGGCGATCGCCGAGGGGAAGCGCACGCACAAACCTATTCTCCTCGACTTCACCGCCGCGCCGCTTTGAAGCGGGTGTGCTCGGCTGGCGGCCGAGGTGTACCCCACGCCGGCGGTCACGGCGTTGATCGACGAGCAGTTCGTCCCTGTGCGCGTGCGCGCTACCCGAACACGAGCTGGGCGAAGCGCGCCTCGGTCTGGTAGCGGTGGCGCGCGGCGGGAGCCGCGCGCTCACGACCGGCGGCAGAGGCAGTAGACGAACGCCTGATGCGCACCGCTCGGGGTGACGTGATCCTCCCGTTCGCTCGAGACGAGATCGAACGCCGAGCCGAACGTGCCGTGCAGCGTCTCCGCCGAGTAGCGTGCCACCGGAAGTCCGCTGCAGCGCGTCGGCCCGTCCTCGGCGAACGTCGCGACGAGTACGTGCCCGCCTGGGCGCACGGCCCGCTCGACCTGCGCGACATAGCGTGCGCGGTCGGTGGCGTCAGTGAGGAAATGGAAGACCGCACGATCGTGCCAGACCGCGTAGTGTGCCGGCGGCAGGGCAACGGAGCGCACGTCCGCCTCGAGCCAGTGGATCCCGGCTGCGCGCTCGCCGAGCCGCGACTTCGCGACGGCGAGCGCTGCGCCTGCCAGATCGAGTACGGTCAGGTCGGTATAGCCCGCGTCGAGCAGGTCGTCCACCAGCACCGATGCACCGCCACCAACGTCGATGATCGGGCCGTTGCGATCCGACGCGACACGACGAATCAACCCCAGTGAGCGGTCCGCGCGGTGTTGGTACCAGCTCACCGCGTCGGGCGACTTCGTTCCGTAGACTGTTTCCCAGTGACTCTTGTCGTCCATCGGATTCTCCTTTCCACGTCGAACCTCTTCGCGATGGCGCCGGCAGTCAATGGTGCGCCTCGATGTCCTGGGCACTCGGGACCAGCCCTGTCTGACGGCTTCAGCGGTTGCTGCTCGTTGCTTCGCGCAATAACGTGTGCAAGCACGGCCTCACCTTCGCCTCAGTCCGTTGATGCCTCCCATCGAACGTCAGCGCGGCCCGCTCGGCCGCGTGCCCGTCGTGATCGCTCTCGCGATCGCCGTCGCCGCGGTCCTCGTGCTGATCGTCGTCTATCGGTCGACTGCGCCAAAGCCAGCGGGCACCGGCGTCCAGCAAGTCGCGCAGGGCGACGTCCTCAAAGTCGGCGCGCTGCCAGTCACGTGAAACCTCACCCTCCCAGTCGCCTGTATGGCGATGCGCGCGAAGGCTCCGGCAGCACCGACGTCGCGGCACGGTGATTCGGCCGCTGCCCTCCCGGCCATGGCGGCGATGGCGATGTCGCTCGACATGCCGATGGACATGTCCGACATCGACGGCAAGGAGATCGTGAATGCCGCCGGTGAGAAGCTCGCGGTCTTCAACAAGTTCAACGGTTGGCCGGAGCTGAAGGAAGCGCTGATGTCCGGCAAGATCAAAGCGGCGTATCTGCTGGCGCCGATGGTGATGGACCTCGCGGACAAAGGAATACCAGTGAAGATCGTCGCCCTCGGCCACCGCTCGGGGGCGGTGATCATGGTGCGCACGACGAATCCGGCAAAGAACCTCGGCGACCTGCGCGGCAAGCGCATCGCAATACCCAGCCGCTTCGCGGTGGACAACATCTTCGTCCATCGTCTCATGAAGAAGTACGGCGTGACGGACGACGACGTCACCCTCGTCGAGATGGCCCCGGCCGACATGCCCGCTGCGCTGTATGCGAATGCCGTGGACGCATATGCCACGGGCGAGCCCTTCGGTGCGCTGGCTCAGAAGAAGGGGTACGCGCGCGTGCTGCACATGACGCGCGACGAATGGCCTGCGTACATCTGCTGCGTGCTCACGGTGCGGCAGGAGCTGATCGACCGGGATCGGAAGACGGTGCAGCATCTCGTCGACAACGTGCTCGCCGCGGGTGAATGGCTCGAGAGCGACACGGCACACCGCCACATGGCCGCGGATCTTGCAGCACGGCGCGAGTACTTCAATCAGGATTCGTCGGTGATTCGCTTCGTGATGGACAACCCGAAGGATCGCGTCACCTACGGCGATCTTCGGCTGATCAAGAAGGAGTTCGACGAGCTGATGCAGCTCGCCTACGAAGGAAAGATCCTCACCCGCCCCGTCGCCTACGAGAAGTACGTGGATGACAGCTTCGTGAAGGCGCATCGTCCCACAGCCATCACGATTGCGAAATAGCCTCGCGCGTCTCACGCCCATCGGTGTCGTCGGAGCGCTGATCGCCGTCTGGTGGGCGGCGGTGCGACTGAGCGGCACGCCGATCTTTCCCGGTCCGTGGAACGTCCTGCTCGGCCTGAACGAGCTCGCGAAGGATGGCGTGCTGCTGCACCACATCGCCGCGTCGCTGATGCGCGTTGCGGTCGGCTATCTGATCGCGGTTGCCCTGGCGATCCCGCTGGGCGTGGCGATGGGGTGGAACGCCGCGCTGTACCGCGCGCTGAACCCGCTGGTGCAGATGTTACGTCCCATCTCGCCGATCGCCTGGATCCCGCTCTCGATTCTCTGGTTCGGCGTCGGCAATGCGGCGCCGATCTTTCTGATCATTCTCTCCTCGTTCTTCCCGGTAGTCGTCGGGACGATCGCGGGGGTGCACGCGGTCGAGCGTCAATACATCCGCGCCGCGGAGAATTTCGGGATCAGAGGATTTCGACTCATGCAGCACGTCGTCATCCCGGCGGCGATGGCGCAGATCGTCACGGGGATGCGCATCGGGCTCGGCGTGGCGTGGCTCGTCGTCGTCGCGGCCGAGATGGTCGCGATCGATTCCGGACTCGGCTGGCTGATCCTCGACTCGCGCAATGCCGGGAACCGATACGATCTCGTCGCTGCGGCAATGGTAATCATCGGCGTGATCGGCTTCGGTCTCGACGTGCTGATGCGCCGGCTCGATCGCCTGAACACCGTGAAGTGGCGCTATGTGCGCTGACATCGTCGTCGAGGACGTGTGGCGCGCGTATCGGCGCGAGGACGGGAGGTCTCTTCCCGTGCTGGAGGGGCTGAGCTTTACCGTGGCCGAACACGAGCTCGTGGCGCTCGTTGGCCCGAGCGGATGCGGCAAATCGACGCTGCTCGACCTCCTCGTCGGCTTTCAGAAGCCCGATCGCGGCTCCGTCACGTTCGCGGGACGGCCGGTCGCGCGGCCGGGTCCCGAGGGGATTCTCATCACGCAGAAGGGCTCGATCTTTCCGTGGCTGTCGGCGTGGCAGAATCTCGCCTTCGTGCTCGACGGGGTGCTGCAGCCCGAGCGGGACGCGCGCGCGCGTCATTACCTCGAGCTCGTGGGGCTGCATGATTTCGCGTCGGCCTTTCCGTACGAGCTGTCCGGCGGGATGCTCCAGCGCCTGGAGCTGGCACGTGCGCTCGTCGTGAAGCCTCGCGCGCTCTACATGGACGAGCCGTTCGGATCCCTCGATGCGCTCAGCCGTCTGCGCATGCGACAGGAGCTGCTGCGCATCCGTCGCGAGGAGCCCCAGACGACGGTACTCGTGACGCACGACGTCGACGAGGCGATCGCGCTCGCCGATCGTGTGGTCGTGCTCACGCAGCGACCGATGCGGATCGCGCGCATCGTGCGCATCGACATCCCGCATCCGCGGTCGATCTCCGATCCGCGTGCAGTGGCGTTCAAGGATTCGATCCTCCACGAGCTGCACGCCATCCCGGATTAGCGAATATCACCGCGCACGAGCGAAACTCGCTCCTCAGAGCGAGATCGTCCGCTCCTGAACAGCCGCTCGGGCGGGCTCCTCAGACGAAGGTTCATCCGGATGCGGCGGAAACGCGGATGGGGCGGAGTCTCGC
>CAYTKA010000015.1:0-60374 GCA_964438255.1 uncultured Gemmatimonadaceae bacterium
CCGACCGTCCGACCGTCCGACCGTCCGACCGTCCGACCGTCCGACCGTCCGACCGAACGTTCACAGTCCTTTCTCTCGAGTACACACCAATGGCAGGCAGAATTCGCATCCGTCTCAAGGCATTTGATCACGCGGTGATCGATCAGGCGTCGGCCGACATTGTTCGGACGGCGGAGAAGACGGGCGCGCAGGTGTCGGGGCCGATCCCGCTCCCGACGAAGACGCAGCGGTGGACGGTGCTCCGCTCGCCGCACGTCGACAAGAAGTCGCGGGAGCAGTTCGAGCTGAAGACGCACAAGCGGGTGATCGACATCCTCGACAGCCGCGCCCAGACGGTGGACGCGTTGACGAAGCTGGACTTGCCCGCCGGTGTGGACGTGGAGATCAAGGTCCAATAACGGAACGGCGCTCGTCGGTTTCCGGTTTGTCGGCTCTCGGCGGACCTCGGGACGCCAGGAGCCTCCGGAGGCCAGCCGAAAGCCGAAAGCCGACGAACGCAGTTCGCACTATCGAGCAGGACTCCGCCCCAGCGCCAATGCGCCGGCAGAGTTCACAGTCCAACGGAGCGCTGCTCCGCGACTTCGCAGAGGACTCTTCTGAAATGACTGGCATCATCGGCAAGAAGCTGGGCATGACCCAGTTGTTCAACGAGGCGGGGCAGCAGATCCCGTGTACCGTGATCGAGGCCGAGCCCAACTCGGTGCTCGCGGTCACGAACACGTCCAGGCTCAAGGCCGTGCAGCTCGGCGGCCTCGGGACGCAGCGCACCGCGCGTGAGAACGCGAAGGGCGACCGCACGCCGCGCGGCCGTCGCGCCACGAAGGCGGAGCTCGGCCACGCGAAGAAGGCGGGGCTCGACGCTGCGCCGCGCGTCGTGCGCAGCGTCCGACTCGACAACCCGGGGAACGCCAAGGCGGAGATTCCCACCTACAACGTCGGTGACACGCTCAACGTCGGCGTCTTCAGCGTCGGCGAGATCGTGAAGGTCACCGGCACCACGAAGGGCCGTGGCTTCCAGGGCGTGGTGAAGCGCTGGAGCTTCGGCGGCGGTCCCAACACGCACGGCAACACGAAGCATCGGCGGCCCGGCTCCATCGGGCCCGGCACCGATCCATCGCGCGTCATCAAGGGCAAGCGGATGCCGGGGCACTACGGTGCCGAGCGGCACACCCAGATCGGCCTCCGGGTCGAGAAGATCGATGCGGAGCGCAACCTGATCTACGTCCGCGGTGCCGTCGCCGGCCCGAAGAACGGGATCGTCGTCGTTCGGAAGCAGGGGTAACCAATGGCTGACACTCAGACCTACCGCGCCTCGGCGTACACGGCGCTCGGCACCGCGCGCACCGAGAAGGTGCAGCTCCCCGAGTCGACGTTCGACGGCGTGATCAACATGCCGGTGATGCACCAGGCGGTGAAGGCGTTCCTCGCCAATCAGCGCCAGGGCAACGCGTCGACGAAGATTCGCAAGTACGTCACGGGCGGTAACCAGAAGCCCTGGAAGCAGAAGGGCACCGGCCGCGCGCGGCAGGGCTCGACCCGTGCGCCGCACTGGGTCGGTGGTGGGACCGTGTTCGGTCCCACGCCGCGTGCGTACGATCAATACGTGCCACGCCAGGTGCGTGCGCTCGCGAAGAAGAGCGCGCTCAATGCGCGCGCCACCGAGGGTGCGATCTACGTCATCGACGTCTTCAACTTCGACGCACCCAAGACGTCGGCGCTCGTCGGACTGATCGCGAAACTCGAGGTGGCGGACAAGAAGGTCCTCGTGCTGACGGACGGCGTGAAGCCGAACGTCTTCCTGAGCGGCCGCAACATCCCGAACGTGCACGTCATGCCGTACGGCGACAGCTCGACGTACCACATCCTGTGGTCGGACGTCGTGCTCGTCGAGGCGGGCGCGATCGGACAGACGCTGACGCCGATCGCGGAGGCCGCGCCGGCGCCGAAGCGCGACCGTCCCGCCGCGCAGGCGAAGCCGGCGAGGAAGACGGAAGCCAAGGCTGCGGCCAAGAAGCCTGCGAAGAAGTCGGCCAAGGCGAAGAAGGCGGCCAAGAAGAGCACGGCCAAAAAGGCTGCCGCGAAGTCGACGGCCAGGAAGACGGCCAAGAAGTCCACGAAGAAAAAGGGGAAGTAACCGATGCCGACGCTTCATCGCACCATCGTGCGGCCGATCATCACCGAAGCGAGCTCGGTCGCCTATCAGGAGCGCGGGGAGTACTACTTCGAGGTGCACCCCGATGCGAGCAAGCCGGAGATCCGTCAGGCCATCCAGCAGTTGTTCGGCGTGCGGGTGACCGGCGTCTGGACCTCCAATCATCGCGGCAAGGACAAGCGCGTCGGTCGGAGCGTCGGGCGCAAGCCGCACTGGAAGCGGGCGATCGTGAAGCTCGCCGAGGGCGATACGATCGATCAGATCTTCGAGGGCTAACGTAGATGCCGATTCGTCAATTCAAGCCGGTGACCAAGAGCAGCCGGTTCCGCTCGGTCTCCGATTTCAGCGAGATCACGCGCTCCACGCCGGAGAAATCGCTGCTCGAGCCGCTCATCAAGAGCGGGGGCCGCGACAACCACGGGCACATTGCCATGCGTCGTCGTGGTGGTGGGGCGAAGCGCAAGTACCGCGTCATCGACTTCAAGCGCAACCGCCTCGGCCAGCCGGCCACGGTGCGCGAGATCGAGTACGATCCCAATCGTTCGGCGCGTATCGCACTGGTGCAGTACGCTGACGGGGAGAAGCGCTACATCATTCACCCGAAGGGGCTGAAGGTGGGCGACGTGATCTCCTCCGGCCCGGGCACGGACGTGCGGCTCGGCAATGCGCTGCCGCTCGGCGAGATCCCGCTCGGTACGGCGGTGCATAACATCGAGCTCAAGGTCGGCAAGGGCGGGCAGATCTGCCGCTCGGCGGGGATGTCGGCGCAGGTGATGGCGAAGGAAGGCGAGTACGTCACGCTGCGCATGCCGAGCTCGGAGGTGCGCATGGTGCACGTCCGCTGCCTGGCGACGATCGGCGAGGTCGGCAACGCCGAGCACGAGCTGGAGTCGTGGGGCAAGGCGGGGAAGACGCGCTGGATGGGGCGTCGTCCGAAGGTTCGCGGTGAGGTCATGAACCCGGTCGACCACCCGCACGGCGGCCGGACGCGCGGAGGCCGCAACGTCGTCAGCCCGTGGGGCAAGAAGGAAGGCGTGAAGACGCGCAACAAGAAGAAGTCGTCGCAGCGCCTGATCGTCCGCGGGCGGAAGCGCGGCAAGGCCACGCAGTAATCCGGGATAGAGACCAATGGCGAGAAGCGTAAAGAAGGGGCCGTTCGTGCAGGAGGCCCTCGTGAAGAAGGTCGAACAGCAGAACTCGGCCGGCACGAAGAGGGTGATCAAGACCTGGTCGCGCGCGAGCACCGTGCTCCCCGACTTCGTCGGTCACACCTTCGCCGTGCACAACGGCAACAAGTTCATCCCGGTCTACGTGACGGAGAACATGGTCGGGCACAAGCTCGGCGAGTTCGCGCCGACACGTCTGTTCCGTGGCCACACCGGTGCGAAGCCGGCGGACAAGAAGGCCCCGGCGCCGGCGGCACCGAAGCCGGCGGGAGGTAGATAGCCGATGCCGGCAGCAAAGAAGACGGGCGCCAAGCGCGCCGCGAAGAAGACGGCCAAGCGTCCGGCGGCGAAGAAGTCGGCGGCGAAGCGCGTGCAGGCGGCGCGTCCCACGACGGAAGCGCGCGCGCTCATGCGTGGCACGCGGCAGTCGCCGTACAAGATGCGTCTGGTGATCGACCAGATCCGCGGCAAGAACGTGAACGAGGCCCTCGCCCTGCTCACCTTCTCCAAGAAGCACGCCGCGCATCAGATCACGAAGACGCTCAAGTCGGCCGTGGCGAACGCCGAGCAGGCGGCGCGCGCGACGAACGCGGCACTGGACGTGGATGCGCTGTACGTGAAGCACGCGGTGATCAACGAGGGGCCGAAGCTCAAGCGGTTCATGCCGGCCGCACAGGGGCGCGCGACTCCGATTCAGAAGCGGACGAGCCACGTGGAAATCGTGGTCGCCGAGAGGGCAGCACGATAATGGGACAGAAGACCAATCCGATCGGCTTTCGCCTCGGCGTCAGCAAGCAGTGGAACTCGCGGTACTACGCCGGTCGCGAGCTGCCGGCGCTGCTCCGTGAAGACGAGCTGCTGCGCAAGTACTTGAAGGCGCGTCTCGGCCATGCCGCGATCGCGAACATCGTGATCGAGAGCAAGCCCGGGAATGTCGTCGTGACGCTCCACACGGGGCGGCCCGGCGTCGTCATCGGGAAGAAGGGTGCTGAGGTAGACAAGTTACGAGATGAGCTTGCTCATCTGACGGGGAAGGAAGTCGGGATCAACGTCGAGGAGATCAAGCGGCCCGAGCTCGACGCGCAGCTCGTGGCGGACAACATCGCCGCGCAGCTCGCGCAGCGCATCTCGTTCCGCCGTGCCATGAAGCGCGCCGTGCAGAGCACCATGCGCATGGGTGCGGGCGGCATCAAGGTGAAGGCGGGCGGGCGGCTCGGCGGCGCGGAGATCGCGCGCGTCGAGGGCTACCACGAGGGGCGCGTGCCGCTCCACACGCTGCGCGCCGACATCGACTACGCCATCTCGACGGCGAAGACGACGTACGGCACGATCGGGGTGAAGGTGTGGATCTTCAAGGGTGAAGTGGTGGAAGATCGCCGCGGCACCACGTACTCGAGCGGACAGTAAGGGGGGCGCCGACCGATGCTGAGTCCGAAGCGCGTCAAGTTCCGCAAGATGTTCAAGGGGCGGACGAAGGGGCTGTCGCAGCGTGGCAACACGGTGGCGTTCGGCACCTTCGGCCTGCAGGCGCTCGAGCCGGGCTGGGTGACCAGCCGCCAGATCGAGGCGGCCCGTGTGGCGCTGACCCGACACATCAAGCGTGGCGGGAAGGTGTGGATCCGCATCTTCCCCGATAAGCCGATCACGAAAAAGCCGGCCGAGACCCGCATGGGGAAGGGGAAGGGCTCGCCGGAGATGTGGGTGGCGGTGGTGAAGCCGGGCCGCGTGATGTTCGAGCTCGAGGGCGTGAGCCTCGACATCGCGCAGAAGGCGATGGCCCTCGCTGCGGCGAAGATGCCGGTGAAGACCAAGTTCGTCGTGCGTGAGGAGGCGCACACCGATGCGAGCTGACGAAATTCGCGAGCTGTCGGTCGAGGAGATCAGGTCGCGGGTCGCGGAGCTCGAGCGGGAGCGCTTCAATCTGCGGTTCCGTGCCGCGACGCAACCCCTCGAGGACCCGCTCCGGCTGCGCTGGATCCGCAAGGATATCGCGCGCCTCAAGACCATCCTGCGCGAGCGCGAGCTCGAGAGCGCGCGCTGAGCGCGGGAGGACATGACCAATGGCTGAGATGACCAACCAGCAGGCCACGCAGCGGAACGCGCGGAAGACGCGCACCGGGCTCGTGGTGAGCGACAAGATGCAGAAGACCGTGGTGGTGGCGATCGAGCGTCGCGTCGCGCACCCGGTGTACGGCAAGATGGTGACGCGCACGACGCGCCTGAAGGCCCACGACGAGGAGAACTCGGCGAAGGTCGGCGACACGGTGCGCATCGTGGAGACCCGCCCGCTGTCGAAGGACAAGCGGTGGCGCGTGGTCGAGATCGTCGAGCGCGCACGCTAAGGGAGGCCGACCATGATCCAGCAGGAGTCGATGGTGAAGGTCGCGGACAACTCGGGCGCCAAGACGGCGCTCGTGATCCGCGTCCTCGGCGGCACGCGCCGGCGCTACGCGGGACTCGGCGACATCGTCGTCGTGGCCGTGAAGAACGCGCTCCCGAACGGGACGGTGAAGAAGAGCGACGTCGCGAAGGCGGTCGTCGTGCGCACGGTGAAGGAGACGCGGCGGAAGGATGGCAGCTACATCCGCTTCGACGAGAACGCCGTCGTGATCATCAACGATCAGGGCGAGCCGAGGGCGACCCGTATCTTCGGTCCGGTCGCCCGCGAGCTGCGCGAGAAGAAGTACATGAAGATCGTCTCGCTCGCGCCGGAGGTGCTGTAAGATGCGCATCGTCAAGTACAGGAAGACCGATCGCACGCGGGTGAAGGGGCAGAAGCGCCACGCCCGCAACGCGGAGCGCGTCAAGGTCCACGTCACCACGGGCGACACCGTCAAGGTCGTGCGCGGCGATGACAAGGGACACGTGGGGAAGGTGCTCCGCGTGTACCGCAAGACCGGTCGCGTGGTTGTCGAGGGGGCGAACATCGTGAAGCGCCACCGCAAGGCGCGGAACGCGGAGGAGCAGGGTGGGATCGTCGACTTCCCGGCGCCCATCCATGCCTCGAACGTGATGCTGCTCGATCCGAAGACCGACGCACCGACGCGCACGCGTCGGCGCATCGACGCGGACGGCACCAAGGAGCGCATCAGCGTCAAGAGCGGGGACGCGATTCCCCGCGTGCGCTGAGGCGAGAGGACTAGAGCATGGCGACGAAGGAAAAGAAGGGCGCGGCTCCGGCCGGCGCCGCGGGCGCGAAGGCGCCGAAGGGCGACAGCAAGAAGAAGAGGGGAGGGGAGGCCCAGGCGCGCGGTCCGCACGCTGGTGCCGGCAAGCCCGTGCCCCCTCCTCGCCTGAAGGAGCATTACGTCAACACCGTGCGCGGCCGGCTGATGAAGGAGTTCAGCCTGACCAATCCGCATCAGGTGCCCACCCTGAGCAAGATCGTGCTCAATGTGGGTGCCGGCGAGGCGATCAAGCAGCCCAAGTTCCTCGACACGATCGTCGAGGAGCTGGCGACGATCACCGGGCAGCAGCCGGTGCGCCGCCGGGCGAAGAAGTCGATCGCCAACTTCGGGCTGCGTGAGGGACAGGAGATCGGCGCCTCGGTGACGCTGCGCGGCGCGCGCATGTGGGAGTTCTTCGATCGGTTCGTCACGATCGCTCTCCCACGCGTGCGCGACTTCCGCGGCGTCGGCACCAAGTCGTTCGACGGTCGGGGCAATTACTCCCTCGGCGTCAAGGAGCAGATGATCTTCCCGGAGATCAACTACGATACGATCGAGACGATCCACGGGATGGACGTCACGTTCGTCACGACGGCGGGACGCGACGACCTCGCGTTCGCCCTGCTCCGTGAGCTGGGCATGCCGTTCCGCGGCAACGACAAGACCGGCGCGCGACTGGTCTAACTGTCGGACGGTCCGACGGTCTGACCGTCAGACCGTTCGACGAGAGAACACACCTTTCAGGACAGAGAGAGTTCCAATGGCTCGTAAGGCCATGATCGAGAAGAGCAAGCGGAAGCCGAAGTTTCCGGTTCGGCAGCACAACCGCTGCGGACGGTGCGGGCGCTCGCGCGCCTTCCTGCGCCGCTTCGGCCTGTGCCGCATCTGCTTCCGCGAGCTCGCGCTGTTCGGGATGATCCCGGGCGTGCGGAAGGCCAGCTGGTAACTGCGGTCTGACAGTCGGACCGTCTGACAGTCGGACCGTCAGACGAGTCTTCCCATTCACTTCCTCCACGTCCTCCGGGATACGAGAGGAGAAGGAATCATTCATGAGCATGACCGACCCGATCGCCGACATGCTGACGCGGATCCGCAACGCCTGCGGATCGAAGCACCGCCGCGTCGACATGCCGGTGTCGAAGATGAAGACCGAGATCGCCCGCATCCTGAAGGAGAATGACTTCATTCAGGACTATACGACGATCGAGACCGACGATGGGAAGCAGGTGCTGCGCGTGCGCCTCAAGTACGCCGCCGGCGGCCAGCCCGTCATCCGTGCGCTGCAGAAGGTGTCCACGCCCGGCCTCCGCAAGTACGTCGGGGTCAGCGAGATTCCGCGCGTGCGCAACGGCCTCGGCCTCGCCATCCTCTCCACGTCGAAGGGGCTGATGTCCGACCGTGAGGCGCGTCAGGCGCGCACGGGCGGCGAGCTCCTCGCCATCGTCTGGTAAAGGAGAGATCATGTCGCGTATCGGCAAAGCACCGGTCGCCATTCCGAGTGGCGTCACGGTCACGGTCCAGAGCGGGAACGGCATCACGGTGAAGGGCCCCAAGGGGGAGCTCACCCGTACCTTGCCCGCCGCCATGCAGGTCACGGTGGAGAACGCGCAGGTCGTCGTCACACGTCCGGATGACGAAACGCAGCACAAGGCGCTGCACGGTCTCACCCGCACCCTCATCGCCAACATGGTGGAAGGGGTGACGAAGGGTTTCTCCAAGCAGCTCGAGCTCGTCGGCGTCGGGTACAAGGCGGAGGCGCGCCCGTACGGGCTGCAGCTTTCGCTCGGCTACTCGCACCCGATCGAGTATCGTGCGCCGCAAGGGATCAAGCTGAGCGCTCCGGTGCCCACGCAGATCACCGTGGCCGGCGCGAACAAGGAAGTGGTCGGTCAGGTCGCTGCGGAGATCCGCAGCCTGCGGCCACCCGAGCCGTACAAGGGCAAGGGCGTGAAGTACGTGGGCGAGCAAATTCGCCGTAAGGCCGGCAAGGCAGGAGGCAAGTAATCATGGCACGCATCGGAATTCCGAAGACTCGCGCCGAGAAGCGCGTCCGCCGTCATCTGCGCGTGCGCAAGACGGTGCAGGGGACGGCCGCGCGCCCGCGCCTGGTCGTGTATCGTTCGCTGAAGCACATCACCGCCCAGCTCGTGGACGACGACGCGGCGCGCACGCTCGCGACGGTCACGTCGGTGAAGGTGGGCGAGGGGAAGAAGTCGGAGAAGTCGCTCGAGGTCGGCAAGCAGATCGCCGCGATCGCCAAGGGAAAGGGGATCTCGAAGGTCGTGTTCGACCGCGGTGGTTACCAGTATCACGGCCGCGTGAAGGCGGTGGCCGACGGAGCCCGCGAAGGCGGGCTGGAGTTCTAACATGGCAGAGCAGAATACGGGTTCCGGCGCGCCGGCTGGCGGCCAGGGGGGAGGCGGCGGCGGCGGTGGAGCAGGCCGCAGTGCGCGCAGCGGCGGCGGTGGCCGCGGCGCTGGTGGCGGCGGGCGCGGTCGCGGCGGCCAGGGCGGCGGTGGCGGCCGTGGCCGCGGCGGTCAGGGTGGCCAGGGCGGCGGCGACCGTGGTGGTCGCGGCGGCCAGGGCGGGGAAGGGCGCGGCCGTGGCGGCGATCGCAGCCCGCGTGGCGGCGAGAGCCGGGCCGGAGAGCGCGAGGGGAGCGATCTGATCGAGAACGTGGTCGCGATCAATCGCGTCGCCAAGGTCGTGAAGGGTGGCCGGCGCTTCAGCTTCAACGCGCTCGTCGCCGTGGGCGACGGGCAGGGGAAGGTGGGTTACGCGTCGGGCAAGGCGAACGAAGTCTCTGAGGCCGTCCGCAAGGCGGTCGAGGCGGCGCGCCGCAGCATGGTCAACGTGCCGCTCACGGGGTCGACGATCCCGCACGAGGTCACAGGTGAGCACGGTGCGGGCAAGGTGTGGATGAAGCCCGCGGCGCCGGGCGCGGGTGTGATCGCCGGTGGCGCGGTTCGCGCGGTGATGGAGTGCGTCGGCATCAGCGACATCCTGACCAAGAGCCTCGGCTCGACGAACCCGCACAACATGGTGCGCGCGGCGATGGACGGTCTGGCGCAGCTCACGACGGTCGATCAGATCGCGCGCGAGCGCGGCGTGGAGCCGTCCAAGCTCGGCTACCGGTCGCGCGCGAAGTCGAAGGAGGCTGTCTAAATGCCGCGGACGTTCGTGTGGCACCCCGGACGGGGGCCCAAGAAGACTGGCAAGAATGAGCTGACCACGGGGAAGGTGCGCATCCGTCAGGTACGGAGCGGCATCGGGCACTCGTGGCGGATGAATCGTACCCTCGAGGCGATCGGCCTCAGGCACCACCAGGACGAGGTGATCAAGCAGGATTCCCCGTCGCTGCGTGGACAACTCAAGCAAGTGCGCCACCTCGTCGAGGTGACGCCCGTCGAGGAGTAAGGACAGTGGCCACGGAAAAGATCGGCCTGCACAACCTGTCGCCGGCACCGCGCAGCAACCGGGATCGCAAGCGCCTCGGGCGCGGCCCGGGCTCGGGCACCGGTAAGACGTCGGGTAAGGGCCACAAGGGAATCAAGGCGCGCGCGGGGCACCACGGCCCGGGTGGCGGCAAGCCGCAGTTCGAAGGCGGCCAGATGCCGCTCACCCGCCGCCTGCCGAAGCGCGGCTTCACCAATCCGTTCCGCCAGGAGCCGAACGTCATTCGTCTCGATCAGCTCGCGCAGATCGACGGTGAGGTGACGGTGGACTCGCTGCGCGCCGCGGGGCTGGTGAAGCGCAACGGTCCGGTGAAGGTGCTGGCGAACGGAGAGCTCAGCCAGGCGGTTACTGTGCGCGGGCTCAAGGTCAGCGCGTCGGCTCGCGAGGCAATCCTTGCCGCGGGCGGCACGGTCGAGGAGTAACGCCGCACCCCGAGGAGTAGCACCATGGCACAACCCAACGCGGCCGCCGCGGTCAAGAACGTCTTCAACACGCCGGAGCTGAAGGAGAAGATCCTCTTCACGCTCCTGTGCCTGCTGGTCTACCGAATCGGCGCGCACGTCACGGCTCCGGGCGTCGACGTCGTCGCGCTCACCGACTTCTTCCGCAACCAGTCGCAGCAGAACGGGGGTGGACTCCTCGGGCTGTACGACCTGTTCACCGGCGGGCAGTTGTCGCGCGCAACGGTGTTCGCGCTCGGCATCATGCCGTACATCTCGGCCAGCATCTTCCTTCAGATCGCCGGCGCCGTGCTGCCGCAGGTCGAGAAGATGCAGAAGGACGAGGAGGGGCGGAAACGGGTCAACCAGTGGACGCGCTACGCCACGGTGCTTCTCGCCGCCGTACAGGCGTATGGCTTCGCGCTGTTCACGGAGTCGCTCCAGGGCGCCATCGCGTCGCCGGGCTTCGCCTTCCGGCTCCAGATGACGTTCTTCCTCACGACGGGCGCGATCTTCGTGATGTGGCTCGGCGAGCAGATCACGGAGCGCGGGCTCGGCAACGGCGCGTCGCTGCTCATCTTCTTCTCGATCCTCGAGCGCATGTGGCCCGGCATCGGGACGACCATCCGCTTCGTGCAGACGGGGACGATCGGCACCTTCTCGCTGCTCGTGCTCGCGGCGATCATGGTTGCCGTGGTCGCCGGCGTGGTGGCGATCACGATGGCGGCCCGCCGCATCCTCATCCAGATTCCACAGCGCACGATGGCGCGGGGCCGGATGCGCGAGGCCGCACGCAGCTTCATCCCGCTGCGCATCAACACGGCCGGCGTCATGCCGATCGTGTTCGCGCAGTCGATCATCGTGGTGCCGGGCGCGTTCGCGCAGTTCTTCCCGGGCCATCCGTTCGCCACGCGCGTCGCCGACTTCCTGGCGCCGGGCTCGGTGGCGTACCTGATCCTCATGGCAGGACTGATCCTCTTCTTCACCTACTTCTACACGGCGATCATCTTCAACCCGATCGACCTGGCGGAGAATCTGAAGAAGCAGGGCGGCTTCATCCCCGGTGTGAAGCCGGGGGCACGCACGGCCGAGTACATCGAGCAGGTCGTCTCCCGCATCACCTTCCCGGGCGCGATCTTCCTCACGCTGATGGCGCTTCTCCCCGTCGTGATCTCGAAGGCGATCAACGTCCCCTTCGCCTTCGGCGGCACGTCGCTGCTGATCGTCGTGGGTGTGGCGCTCGACACCCTCGCGCAGATGCAGCAGCACCTGCTGCTGCGGAAGTACGACGGCTTCATGAAGAAGGGGCGCCTCAAGATCCGCGGCCGCCAGACGACGGGCGGCTTCTAAGGTCGCCGGCGGGCCTGACGCCCGCCGGCCCCGTACTATCCTCCCCATGATCATCGTTCTCTTCGGGAAGCCCGGAGCGGGCAAGGGAACGCAAGCGCCGCTGCTCGCAGCGGCGCTTGGCGTTCCCACCCTGGCGACGGGCGACGAGCTGCGTGCCGCCATCCGCGCGGGCACGCAGCTCGGCCGCGAGGCCAAATCATACATGGACGGGGGCGACCTCGTCCCCGACTCGGTCATTCTCGGTATCATCAAGCAGGCGCTCTCCGAGCCGCGGACGGCCAATGGCGTCGTGCTCGACGGTGTGGTACGCACTGTCCCACAGGCCGAGGGGCTGGCGAAGGCGCTCGCGGAGCTCGGCAAGCAGGTCGACGCCGTGCTCTGCTTCGACATCGACGACGACGAGATCGTGCGGCGGCTGGCCAGCCGTGTCGTGTGCGAAGGGTGTCAGACGCCGTACACCGGACGCGATCCGGGAACGGCGTGCGAGAAGTGCGGCGGGAAGCTGGTGCGCCGCAAGGACGATGAGCCGGAGGCCATCCGCAATCGGCTCGAGGTGTACCGGAAACAGACCGCCCCCGTGCTGGATTGGTACAAGCAGCACGGCACGAAGGTCGCCACGATCGACGCGGTGGGCCCCGTGCAGGACGTGACCGCCCGCGCGCTCAGCGCGCTGGGCAAGAAGAGTCGATAACGAGCCGCCCGTGATTCAGCTCAAGAGCCAACGCGAGATCGACCTGATGGCCGAAGGGGGAAGGATCCTCGCGGCCACGGTGCGCCTGCTCCGCCGCGAGGTGCGTCCCGGCGTCTCGACGCTCGATCTCGACGCGATGGCGGAGGAGTTCATCCGCAGCCATCCCGGCGCCACGCCGGCGTTCAAAGGATTGTACGACTTCCCCGGCTCGATCTGCACGTCCATCAATCAGGAGATCGTGCACGGTATCCCCTCGCGCAAGCGTGTGCTCAAGGACGGCGACGTGATTTCGATCGACGTCGGCGTGGGCTATCATGGCTACTTCACCGATTCGGCGACGACCGTTGCGGTGGGCACCGTGGACGCCGAAACGACGCGGCTCCTCGAGGTCACGGAGCGCGCGCTCGCGGCCGGAATTGCCGCGGCGGTGCCGGGCAATCACCTGGGCGACATCGGCAACGCGGTGCAGACCGTGGTCGAGCAGGCCGGGTTCAGCGTCGTGCGCGACCTGGTGGGTCATGGGATCGGCGTGGAATTCCACGAGGAGCCGCAGGTCCCGAACTACGGCAAGCCGAAGCGCGGGCTCAAGCTCGTGCCCGGGCTCACGATCGCGATCGAGCCGATGGTGAACGTGGGTGGCCCGCAGACGCGCACGCTCTCCGACAAGTGGACGATCGTCACGCTCGACGGCTCGCGCTCGGCGCACTTCGAGCACACGGTGGCGATCACGACGGAAGGGAACCGGGTGCTGACGGCGGCGTGAGGCTGACGCGAGCGCCTTACGGCCCCGTACAACGTTTCGTCTCGCAATGGCGTTCTCCAGTCGAGACGGTACAGTCTCAACATCCTTCATTCGGAGCGTTCATGCGGGTTCCCACCGCCGCGCGTCGCCGCCTGCCAATCGTGTTCGCGGTCGCCGGTGCGCTCGCGCTGCAGGCGCCGCCGGCCGTCGCGCAGGGGCACATCACGTCGCCCAAGGAGCAGTTCGGCTTCGACATCGGCGACGACTACAAGCTCGCCAACTACACGCAGTTCGAGCAGTACTGGCGCACGCTGGCGCGCGAGTCGAACCGGATGAAGCTCGTCGAAATCGGGAAGAGCGCCGAGGGACGTCCGCAGTTGATGGCCATCATCTCGTCGCCGGCGAACCTCGCGAAGCTCGAGCGCTACAGGGAGATCTCGCGCCGCCTCGCCACCGCCGACGTGCCGAGTGACTCGGCGGCACGCGCGCTCGCGCACGAAGGCAAATCCGTCGTCTGGATCGACGGCGGACTGCATGCCACCGAGGTGCTCGGCGCGGCGCAGCTCATCGAGACCGTGTACCAGCTTCTGAGTCGCAACGACGCGGAGACGCAGCGGTTCCTGAACGATTGCGTCATCCTCGCCGTGCACGCGAATCCAGATGGAATGGAGCTCGTGTCCAACTGGTACATGAAGGACGCGGACACGCTCAAGCGCAGCATGAACATCCCGCGGCTGTACCAGAAGTACATCGGGCACGACAACAACCGCGACTTCTACATGTCGAACCAGCCCGAGACGCGGAACATCAACCACGTGCTCTTCCGGGAGTGGTTCCCGCAGATCGTCTACAATCATCACCAGACCGGCCCGGCCGGCACGGTGATGTTCGCGCCCCCCTTCCGCGATCCGTTCAACTACAACTTCGATCCGCTCGTGCCGGTGGAGCTGGATCTCGTGGCGGCGGCGATGCACTCCCGCTTCGAGGCCGAGGGGAAGCCGGGCGTCACGATGCGCTCCGGCTCGACGTACTCCACCTGGTGGAACGGCGGGCTGCGCACGACGCCGTACTTCCACAACATGATCGGGCTGCTCACTGAGACGATCGGCAACCCCACGCCGCAGACGATCCCCTTCATCCCCGACCAGCAGCTCCCGCGCGCCGATCTCCCCTATCCGATCGCGCCGCAGCGCTGGCGCTTCCGTCAGTCGATCGAGTACTCGCTCACCGCCAACCGCGCCGTGCTCGACATCGCATCGCGCGAGCGGGAGAATCTGCTGTACAACATCTACCGCATGGGCCGCAACTCCATCGAGCGCGGTAGCCGCGATAGCTGGACGGCGAGCCCGAGCGACATCGATGCGGTGAAGCGGCAGATCGCGAAGGACGGCAGCGCTGGCGCCGCCACGGCCACGATCGCGGGCGCGCCGACGGGAAGTCGTGGCTCGCCGGCGAACGCGACGGCGGGTGGCCCGGTGGGCGACGCGATCTATCAGTTCGGTCGCGGTGCCGATCCGAAGTACTTCCACACCGTGCTCCACGCACCGGACAAGCGCGATCCGCGCGGCTACGTCATCCCGAGCGATCAGCCCGACTTCCTCACGGCCACGAAGTTCGTCAATACGCTGCGCCACGTCGGCGTGACGGTGCATCGCGCCACAGCGCCGTTCACGGTGAACGGCAAGAGCTATCCCGCGGGCTCGTACGTGGTGAAGAGCGCGCAGCCGTTCCGTCCGATGGTGCTCGACATGTTCGAGCCGCAGGATCACCCGAACGACTTCGCGTACCCGGGTGGCCCGCCGAAGCGCCCATACGACAACGCCGGCTACACGCTGGCGTATCAGATGGGGGTGAAGTTCGATCGAATCCTCGATGGATTCGACGGACCCTTCCAGCCGATCACCGGCCTCGCGACCCCGCCGGCGGGCACGGTGTCGAATGCGGCGAACGCGGCGGGATTCCTCGTGAGCCATGCAGTGAACGACGCCTTCATCGCCGTGAATCGCGCGCTCAGGGCGAATGCCGACGTCTTCGTGCTGGGTTCACCACTCACGTCGAGTGGGAAGACGTATCCGGCGGGCACGTTCTACATTGCGGCCACGAGCGCCACGACGCCGATGCTGCATGAGCTGGCGCGCACGATCGGTCTCTCGGCCGACGGCACGACGACACACCCCGGCGCCGATGCGCGGCATCTGCGCCCTGTGCGTATCGCGCTGTGGGACCAGTACGGTGGCTCGATGCCCTCGGGGCACATGCGCTGGCTCCTCGAGCAGTTCGAGTTCCCCTTCGACGTCATCTACCCCAAGGCGATCGACGCCGGCAATCTCGCGGGCAAGTACGACGTGATCCTCTTGCCCTCCGGTGCGATCCCGGCGCGCGAGGGGATGGGGGGCGGCTTCTTCGAGACGGATACGACGAACGTCCCCGACGAGTATCGCGACCGCCTCGGCCGGATCACGACGGCGGGGTCCGTGCCGCAGCTCAAGCAGTTCCTCGAGGCGGGCGGGACGATCATTGCCGTGGGGACGTCGGCCACGCTCGGCATGCAGCTCGGCTTGCCCATCACGAATGCACTCGTGGAGCGCCCCTCGAGCGGTGCGGAGCGCGAGCTGACCGCGGACAAATTCTATGTGCCCGGCTCGGTGCTGCGGGTACAGGTAGACACGACGCGTCCTGTGTCGTACGGACTGCCGCGCGATCTCGACGTGTTCTTCGACAATAGTCCGGCGTTCAAGCTCGGTGTCGACGCCGCGTCAAAGGGTGTGCGCCCGCTCGCCTGGTTCGCCAACGGCACGCCCCTGCGCAGTGGGTGGGCATGGGGGCAAAGCTATCTCGACGGCGCGGTCGAAGCGGCGGAGGCAAGTGTGGGGAAGGGCACGCTGTACATGTTCGCCCCCGAGATCACCTTCCGCGCGCAGCCGCATGGGACGTTCAAGTGGCTGCTCAATGGGATATATGGAGGTCAGCCCCGCGGTGCCGTGAACGGTGAACGGTGAACCGTGAACGGAAAAAGCGTGACTGCTGCTGTCAGCGCTGAGCCCCCGTGGCTGCGGTCAGCTAGCTGTCAGCGTTGACTGTTCACGCCCCCAGTCGCTGCTCCACGATCTCCGCCGTGCGGCGCGCGAGCTCGTGGGACCTTGCCACGAGCCGCTTTGCTTCGTCGGCGAGCTTGGCGCCGCGGGCCTTCTCGCTCAGCGCGTTCACGTTGATCCGCACGTTGTAGCTCGCGCCCACCGCACCCGCCTCGGCGAGCAGCGCAGCCACGCCCGCGTCGCTCGCTGCATTCGTGTTTCCTCGTTCGGCGACCGCCGCCGCCAGCTCTGCGACCTCGGCGCAGGCGCGCGCCGTCTCGAGCGGGACCTCTGCCGCGTGCAGCAGCGCCTCGTCGATCTTCGCCGTCCTCTCGCGCTGCTGCTGTTCACCTTCGGCGGGAAGCCTGTAGGCCGCGGCGACGACGGCGTAGGCGTTCGCGTCGCGCGCGACGAGCGACGCGAGCGCGTTGCCGAGTGCTGCGGCGCGAATGGCGACCTCACGCATCTCCACGTCGACGGCGGCGTACTTCTTCTTCCCGACGGTAAGACCGGCCACCATCTGCGCGAGCGCGGCAGCAAGGGCGCCGGCGTGCGCGGCAACACTCCCGCCACCGGGCGTCGGCGTCGGCGACGCGACAGAGGCGACGAATCCGCTGAGCGATTCTCCGCCACTGATCGCGCGGCGCACCTTGTGCTCCACCACCATGTCGGCGGAGAAGTTGCGCAGGCGAATGTGGCGCGCCGCCGCGTCGAAGAGCGCGCGCTCGGGGACGAGCCCGACGATCTCGCTCCACGTGGGCGTCACGCCACGCGCCTCGGCCTCCATCTTCACCATGTCGTACGCCTGATGGAGCGGTGTCTTCTCGGTGTCGACGAGATTCATCGACACTTGCGCCTGTCCGTCCACTTCGAAGCCCAGTCCTTTCACGTACTTCAATCCGCCGACCGACCCGCGTACTGCCTTGGCGACCTCCTTGGCGACCGGCAGGTTCGACGCCGGGCCGAGGTAGACGTTGTATGCAACGAGGAATGGCCGCGCGCCGATCGCCACGACTCCCGCCGACTCGTGCACCGCGAGTGGGCCGAAGTCGGGCGTTCGCTGCGGCGTCTTGCCGATCTCGTCGCGAATCCCTTCGAACTCACCGCGGCGTACGTCGGCGAGGTTTTCACGATCCGGACGCGTCGCGGCGCGCTCGTAGAGGAAGACGGGGATCTGCAGCTCGCGCCCCACGCGCTCACCGAGCTGGCGCGCGAGGGCGATACAATCTTCCATCGTGGCGCCGTCGAGGGGGATGAAGGGAACGACGTCGGCCGCGCCCATGCGCGGGTGCTCCCCCGCATGCGTCCGGAGGTCGATGTGCTTCCGCGCCTCGGCAATCCCGGCGAACGCCGCGTCGGCCACGGCCTCGAACGGCGCGACGAAGGTGATGACGGAGCGGTTGTGGCTCGCATCGGAGCTCGTGTCGAGCACGTGCGCGCCCTTCGTGCCCGCGATCGCGTCACGGATCGCCGCGACGACCTCGGGCCGGCGGCCTTCACTGAAGTTAGGAACGCACTCGATGAGTTTCATACCCGAGGGAAAGTGTCAACCAAGACTCGTGAATCGTGAACGGTGAACCGTGAACCGTTACCGCAATGTCATCCCGCAGGAGCGCAGCGAGTGTCGGGATCTACTGTACCCGGTCGGATTCTCGAGCCAGCGAGTAGATCCCGACACTCGCTCGCTGCGCTCGCTCCTGCGGGATGACAACGGCAGGCACCGTTCACGGTTCACCGTTACGGTTCACGAGCTGTTCAAGTAGCCACGCGTGCATGAAGGCATTCCCCGCCGCCACCGATGTCTCGGCGATCGGGCAGGGCGAGCCATCGACGGTCGTCACGACGCCACCGGCTTCGCGGATCAGGAGCACGCCCGCCGCGAGATCCCACGGCGAGAGCCGCAGCTCGAAGAACGCCTCGTAGTGTCCGCACGCGACGCTGGCGAGATCGAGCGCCGCCGCACCGAAGCGCCGGATGCCCGACGTCGCGCGCATGATCGCCGGCAGCCGCGGAACGTAGCGGTCGATCTCCTCCTCGCGTGAGAAGGGGAAGCCCGTCGCGATGAGCGCGCGATGGGGCTCGGTGATCGCGCTCACGTGGATCGGCGCGCCGGCGAGACGCGCGCCGCCACCCGCCGTCGCGGTGAACAGCGCGCCGGTGGCGACGTTGACGATCGCCCCTGCCGCGAGCTGACCGTCCACCACGGCGGCGATGGATACGGCGTACCACGGCACGCCGTGAAGGAAGTTCGTCGTGCCATCGAGCGGGTCGGCGACGAAGACCAGTCCGCGCGTCGCCTCCACGGTCGGCGAGCCCTCCTCGGCGAGCAGCGTGGCATCCGCATGGCGCTGCCGGATCACCTCGCCGAGTGCCGTCTCGCTCGCGCGGTCCACGTCGCTCACGAAGTCGAAGCGCGACTTGGACTCCCACGTGAGCGACGTCCGCCGCTCGGCGCCCGCCCGCACCACCTCGGCCGCGCGCGCGGCTGCCGCCACGCAAGTGGCGAGCAGCGCACGGCGCTCGCCGTGGCTCGCCGGGAGTGTGTCAGTGGCGGCAGGATTTGCTTGCGACGCGTCGGACGCGCTCATTACGTTCCCCGGATGGCACGTATCTTCAGTGGAATTCAGCCCTCCGGCGAGCTACACATCGGCAACTACCTTGGCGCCGTGAAGAACTGGGTGGCGCTGCAGCGGGAGGCGGAGTCGATCTTCTGCATCGTCGACTACCACGCGATCACCGTGCCCTACGATCCCGCCGCGTTGCGCGTGCGGCGTCGCGAGATGGCGCTCGGGCTCCTCGCTGCCGGGATCGATCCCGACCGCGCGAGCCTGTTCGTGCAGTCTGACGTGCCGGAACATACCGAGCTCGCATGGATCTTCAACACCATCACGCCCCTCGGTGAGCTCGAGCGCCAGGTCCAGTTCAAGGACAAAGCGCAGCGGCAGGAGAGCGTGATGGCCGGTCTGCTCAACTATCCGGTCCTTCAGGCGGCGGACATCCTGCTCTATCGCGCCGACACGGTGCCGGTAGGTGAGGATCAGGTGCAGCACCTGGAGCTGTCGCGCGTCGTCGCGCGCCGCTGGAATGCGCAATTCTCCCCCGACGCCGACTACTTCCCCGAGCCGAAGGCGCTCCTCACGCCGACGCGCCGCATCATGGGGCTCGACGGTCAGGCGAAGATGTCGAAGTCGATGGGCAACACGATCGGGATGCTCGAGTCACGCGAGGAGATCTGGGCCAAGCTGCGTCCCGCCGTCACCGATCCCAAGCGCATCAAGAAGACCGATCCGGGCACACCGGAGGTCTGCAACATCTATCACCTACACAAGGCGTTCAGTCCGCCGGAGACCGTACAGCACGTCGCCGTACAGTGCACCACGGCGGGGTGGGGATGCATCGACTGCAAGAAGGTGCTGGCCGAGTCGATGGAGGCCGAGCTGGTGCCGATCCGG
Organism: uncultured Gemmatimonadaceae bacterium; assembly: GCA_964438255.1. Lineage (GTDB taxonomy): Bacteria > Gemmatimonadota > Gemmatimonadetes > Gemmatimonadales > Gemmatimonadaceae > AG11. Next base: position 19,691 of record CAYTKA010000015.1, read on the forward strand.
ACGCGCGCGGAGCGGCTGCGTGCCGAACCGCGGCTGGTGGACGAGGCGTTGGCCACGGGTGCCGAGCGGTGCCGCGCCATCGCGAAGGAAACGATGCGCGGCGTGCGCGATCGGATGGGGTTTTCGTGATGCAGCGCATCGGCGCGGCCGATTCGACGGACGTGCATACCTCTTGCTTCTGTGTGCGTGGGGCGCCCACGCCGGTGCGGACGCTCCGCCGCCGAACCGTCCCGAGCGACCGAGCGATGCCGTCCCTCCGTCAGTGGATCAGCCGAGTCCGTGCGTGGCGCCTGTGGCGCGCACTGCGGCGCCCCTCCACCACACCCTTCATGGCGCCGTACTTCCCCCATGCCTCGCGACCGATTTTGCGGGACGTCACCCCGAACGGCGTGCGGGTCTATTCGCTGTGCGGGAGCTGCGGCGCACACCTGGCCGCAAGCGCGACGCTCTGCGAGGCCTGCGCGCGCAGTCGGTCGGCGCCGAACTCCTGAGTGGATCTCGCCGCCGCGCTGCTGAAACTGTTCGGCCTGGCGACGCACTGGGTGCTTCGGCTGCGTGGATATGCGTTTCTGCTTTCCCTTCCGCTCATCGTCACGACCGTGATCGATTGGCGCGTGCGCCGGCGATCCTGACGTGTACGCCGGCCACGCCGGAGTCGCCCTCGCGCTGAAGGCATACGAGCCGCGCGTACCGCTCGCCCCGCTCGTCGTCGCCTGCTACGGCCCTGATTGGTTCGAGATGGCCGCCGCCCTCCACAGCGGCCGCGCGACCATGGATGCCGTCAGCCATTCCATCCCGGCGGTGCTCCTCGGCGGGCTGGCCGGCGCGGGCCTCTATGCGCTCCTCCTCCGGCGCCCCGGTGCCTGGATGATCTTCCTCGGCTGGCTGCTGCACTGGCCCGCCGACTTCCTCACGGCCACCAAACCGCTCTTCGACATCCATCACCTCGTCGGGCTCGACCTCTACCATCGACCGGCGATCGACTTCCTCCTGGAGGGAGCCGTCATCACCGGTGGGTGCGTTCTGTACGCCCGCAGGATCGCCCGGGAGCGTGTCCAACGGCGGTGGGTGTTCGTCATGGGAGTGCTGCTCGTCGCCATGCAGTTCGTGCTCGACTTCGGGCTTCGAAGCGAGCAAGCGCGGTGGCAGCCGTCGTTGGTGACAACGCCGCGGCGGTCTCATCCAGGACGGACAGCATGCGCAGGGGTCGGACGCCGGCCCGCATGCCTCTTGCACTCTCCCGCCGCATCCTCAGACGCGAGCGTGCAATGGCAACGAGAGGCTCCCGGGGCGTGACCACGCTGGTCTGCCTCACCTGCGGAAAGGAGAAGTTCTTCACTCAGGAAGTGCCGGCGGCGGTCGTCTGCGATCAGTGTGGCAGCACCGTCTTCCGGTCGTTTGCGACCCCCACCGAGCCCGACGACGCGGTAATCGACGCGCTCGAGGCGCAGGCCCGCAGCATTGCCTACGGCGACTCCTCGCCACAGACCACTGCTGACGACGTCCGCGATCTCGACGCGCGCTGAAACCGGCGGCGGGCGGGAGCCCGCCATCTTTCTCGCACCAACCGCCGCCCAGGGCGTTGACCTCCCTCTCCTCCAGGAGGTCGCCCGAGTCCTGCGCCTCGATCTCTTCGTCAAGCTGGTGCTCGCCGTCCTCCTCGGCGGGATCATCGGCTTCGAGCGTGAGATCGCCGGCAAACCCGCGGGACTGCGCACCAACATCCTGATCTGCCTCGGCGCCACCCTGCTGATGGACCTCTCGACTCGCATCGGCCTGGTGGACGGTCAGCGGATCGGCGACCCGGCACGCATCGCGGCACAGGTCGTCTCGGGCGTTGGCTTCCTCGGCGCCGGCACCATCATGCAGGCGCAAGGGATGGTTACCGGTCTCACGTCTGCGGCCACCATCTGGGTGGTGGCCGCGATCGGAATGACGATCGGTGCCGGATTCTACATCGAGGGGGTCGGCGCCGGGCTCATCGTCACCTTCGTCCTCGCGGGGCTCGGGGCGATCGAGCATTGGGTGCGGCGGGCGCGTCGCGTCGCCAGCGCCACGGTGCGCGCGCGACTGGGGACGCCGGACGACGAAGTCATCACGACGCTCCGTGCCCATGGACTCCGCGTCGAGGACAAGCGCATCTTCGATCATGAGCGCGACCGGACGTTCGAGCTGAAGCTGTCAGGGCCGGCGCGTCAATTCGAGATTGCCACCGCGGCGCTGATGGGGCAGGACTACATCTACGGGGTTCACATTGACTGAGCCGGATTCACGGCGTCTGATCGTCGATCTGGCGGCGACGTCGCGCAACTGGGCGCTCACTCCGGACGGCGAGGCGCGCCTTCGCGCCGAGGCGCCCGCCGGCTGGGCCGTGGAGGTCGTCGGCGCGCCAACGAGCTCCGATGGCGACGGTCCGGCTCGAGCGAGCGCCGAAGCGCTGCGGCTGATGCCGGACGCGGAGGTGTACTTCGGCTTCGGGATCACGCCCGACCTCGTTCGCGCCGCGCGGCGACTGCGCTGGGTGCATTCAGCGGCTGCGGGGGTGGGGAACGTGTTGCGTTCGGGGATCGCGCAGTCCGACGTCCTGCTCACGAATTCGGCAGGAATTCACGGCGCGCCGATCGCCGAGTTCGTCGTGGGCGGCGTGCTCCACTTTCTGCGCGGGCTGGACGTCGCCATCGCGCAGCAGCGCCGCAGCGAGTGGAGCAAGGCGTTCTTCGTCGCCGAGGACTCGCCTCTGCGCGAGCTTTCGACGTGTCGCGTGCTGATCGTCGGCGCGGGCGGGCTCGGGAGCGAGACGGCGCGGCGATTGTCGGCGCTGGGCGCTACCTGTGTTGGCATACGGCGCCGTCCCGAGCTCGGTGCGCCGGAGGGGTTCACGCGCGTGGTGGGTCCGTCCGCGCTCGACGAGGAGCTTCCGAAGACCGACGTCCTGGTGTTGGCCGCGCCGCTCACGGCCGATACTTCAGAGTTGATCACCCGTGCACGCCTCGAGCGTCTCGCACCCCGGGCGATCGTCGTGAACGTGGCACGCGGCGCGCTGTTGGATGAGAGCGCCGTTGCCGAGCTGCTTGCCGCAGGCCGGCTGCGTGGTGCTGTACTCGACGTGTTTCGTGAAGAGCCTCTGGCAGAGACGAGTCCCCTCTGGCAGCTTCCGAATGCTCTCGTGGTCCCGCACGTATCGCCCGTCTCGCCGGGCGGTTTCTGGCCGCGAGAGCTCGATCTTTTTCTCGACAACTGGCGCCGATACGTGAGCGGCCGGCCGTTGCGCAACCTCGTGGACAAGCAGGCAGGGTACTGATCCAATGGAGCGAATCATCAAGGCGGCCGTGGATCGCGGCGCGTCGGATCTGCACATCAAGGCCGGCGACGTGTTTCGCGCGCGCATTCACGGCAAGCTCGTGCCGCTCACCAAGCAGGCGCTCACGCCGGAGCAGACGCGGACGATCGCGCTCCATCTCATGTCCAACGAGGACGACCGCGCACGGATCGACAAGCTGACCGACTACGACTGCTCGTGGGCGGCGAACGGCGTCGGACGGTTTCGCGTCAACATCCTGAAGCAGCGCTCGAGCTTCATGATCGTGATGCGCGTCATCCCGTTCGAGGTGCCGACGTTCGAGAAGCTGCATCTGCCCCCGGCGCTCGCGCGCATTGCCGAAGCGGAGCGCGGCATGGTGCTCGTCACCGGCGTCACGGGTTCGGGGAAGTCGAGCACGATGGCGGCGATGGTGAACTACATCAACCAGCACCAGAACCGCCACATCCTGACGCTCGAGAACCCGATCGAGTTCCTGCACCGCGACATCCAGAGCTCGATCACGCAGCGCGAGATCGGCTCGGACACGATGGACTTCAAGATGGGACTCCGCGCGGCGCTGCGTCAGGACCCCGACGTCGTGATGATCGGTGAGATGCGCGACGCCGAGACGATCGATACCGCCATCAAGGCGGCCGAAACGGGACACCTGCTCATCTCCACGCTGCACACGCCGGATGCCCAGAGCACCATCATGCGCATCATGGCGATGTTCCCGCCGGAGGAGCAGGAGGTGGTCCGCATCCGACTCAGCGAGACGCTGCATGCCGTGGTGTCGCAGCGATTGCTCCCGCGCGCGGACGGCACCGGGCGCGCCGTGGCCGCGGAAATTCTCATCGTCACTCCCGCGGTGCGCGACATGATTGCCGATGGCAAGCGCATCGGGGAGATCCGCGACTACATCGCCGAGGGGCGCGACCAGTACGGCATGCAGACGTTCGATCAGCACCTCGCCGACCTCGTGCAGGAAGGCGAGGTGACGTTCGAGACGGCGATGGCTTCGGCGACGAACCCGTCGGACTTCGAGCTGAAGATGCGGATGTTCCGCCGTGTGTCGGCGACGGTGAAGCAGTCCGACACGGCTGCGGCGCCGGGCGCCGGAGAGATCGCGATCGAGAAGTCGACGACGCCGATGTCCGGGGTCGAGGGAATCTCGCAGGCCGCCGGCGTGTTCGACTTCCTCGGCCAGTGATCTCACTCGAAGGGATCTTCGGCCCCGTCGTCACCCCGTTCGACGCGGCGGGGGAGGTGGACGGAGACGCCTTCGTGCGGAACATCCGTGCGCATCTCTCGGCGGGACTGCATGGCATCGTCGTCGCCGGGTCGACCGGAGAGGCAGCGCTGCTCGACGAGAGCGAGCGGGCGACGCTCGTGGAGCTGGCGCGCGCGGCGGTGCCGACCGATCGTGCATTCATCGTTGGCACCGGGGCGGAGTCCACGCGCGCGACAATCGCGCGCAACCGGATGGCGGCCGACCGCGGTGCCGACGCGGTGCTCGTCGTGGCGCCGCACTATTACGGCGACGCCATGACCGGCGAGGCGCTGCGCGCCCACTACCTGCGCATCGCCGACGCGAGCCCGGTGCCGGTGATGCTCTACACCATCCCGAAATACATGCACTTCGCCACCCCGCCCGAGGTGGTTGCCGAGCTGGCGAAGCACGAGAACGTGATCGGGATGAAGGACAGCTCCGGCGACGCGGCGCTGTTCACGCGCTATCTCGCGGTGCAGAGTGACGCGTTCCACGTGCTCACGGGGAGCGGCACGCTCGTGGGCGAGGCGCTGCGCATGGGGGCGCGCGGGGCCGTTCTCGCCGTGGCGCTGTTTGCGCCGGCCCTTGCGCTCGAGCTGTGGCGCGCGCGGCGCGAGGGTGACGATGCCGCCGCAGCGGCGGCGCAAGGGCGGCTCGGGCCGCTCGCGGCACGAATCGTCGGCGGCATGGGCGTCGCCGGCGTGAAAGCCGCGCTCGATGTCGCCGGGTTGAGCGGCGGATCGGTGCGTGCGCCGCTGCGGCCGCTCACCGGCGCGCCACTCGTCGCGCTCAGGCAGATGGTCCAGAGCGCGGAGCCCGCGGCCGCACGATAATGAGCGGAGCGGGCGTGGGGAGCGTGCGCGAGCACCTCGTCGCGCTCGCCCGTCAACCTCGGCCGGCCGGAAGCGCCGCCGAACGCGCCGCGCAAGACTACGTCGCCGCCGTGCTGATACACGCGGGCTTTCACGTTCGCCGGCACGCCTTCTCGTACTCCGCCTTTCCCGGTCGGTGGGGGACGCCGATCGGCGGCGCGCTGGTGGTCGCGTCCGTGCTCGCGTCGGCGTCGGCCGCACTCGCCGGCGCGCCATGCGTTGCGGCGGCGGTTCTCGCCGTGGGTCTGCTGCTCAGCGGTGTGTTCGCGTCAGCCATGCTGGGCGACGGCGTGCTCGTGTTGCCCTGGCTGCGCGCCGAGGCGGAGAATCTCGTCGCGACGCGCGGTGATGAATCGCCGGCGGTGTGGCTCGTCGCGCACACCGACAGCAAGTCGCAACCGGTGCCGTCGCTCCTACGCGTTGCCGGCGTGGTGCTCCTCGCCCTCGGCGTTGCCCTGGCGATTGTCGGGTTGGTGCTGCAACTCGCGGCGCTCCCGTATCGTATGGCGTGGCTGGGCGCCGGCCTGTGTGCGGTGGTGGGTGGGCTGCCCGTGCTGTGCAGCGTCGTTGACGCACGCTCGGATGGGGCGGTGGACAACGCGTCGGGGGTGGCGGCGGTGCTCGCCGCCACCGCGCGCGTGCGACCCGACGTCGCCTTCGGGGTGCTCGTACCGAGCGCCGAGGAGCTGGGGCTCGCCGGGGCGCGTGCGTGGGTACGATCGATGGCAATCGAGGGGAAGGCGGGCATCGCGATCAACTGCGACGGTGTGGACGATGAGGGAGGGACGATGATCATGTACTCCGGCCGCGCGCCGCGGACAGTCATCGGGGCGATGCAGCGCGCGGCGGCGGCGCCGGTGCGCGCGCGACGCATCCCGCTCGGTGTGCTGACGGACTCGATGGCGTTCAGCGAACGGGGCTGGGCGGCGGTCACCGTGTCGCGCGGATCGCTGGCCACGCTGCGGCGCGTGCACACTCCCTGCGATTCGCTCGCGAATCTGTGCGGCGACGGCATCGACGACGTCGCGATTCTGCTTGCCCGCGCCGTGGAGGCGCTCGCCTGATGCAACTGCTGATTCTCGTCGCGTGTCTCGTGCTGGGGCTGATCATGATCCCGTTCGGCCTGCCCGGCACGTGGATCATGGCTGGCGCCGCACTGGGCTACTCGCTGCTCGTGCCGAACACGATCGGCACGTTCACCGTCGTGATGGTGGCGCTGATGGCGCTCGCCGGTGAGCTGATCGAGTTCTCGCTGACGGCGAGGTACACGAGGAAGTACGGCGGCTCGCGGCGCGCGAGCTGGGGGGCGATCGGGGGCGGGATCGTGGGTGCGTTCGTCGGCGTGCCGGTGCCGCTCATCGGCTCGGTGATCGGTGCGTTCGCGGGCGCGTTCGTCGGCGCGTTCGTGGCAGAGCTGACCCGCAGTGATGCCGGCGCGGCGACGCGAGTGGCGACGGGGGCGCTGATCGGCCGGGTCGTGGCGGCGGCGATGAAGGTCGCGATCGGGCTGGCGATGGCGGCGTGGATTCTGTTCGCGGCGGTTCTCTAAGGGGGGTACGTTGGGGTGGTTGGACTGGTTGGGCGGGGGGGTGCAGGTTGGTACGGGGTACTGGTACGTGGTACGCCTTGGACGGTCCGGGAGCCGTCAACTCGCGGGGAGTTTGCGCTGGAGGGATTGCAGCATGCGGCGGCGGATTGAGCCGATGCGCGCAAGCAAGTCCTCGACCTGCCCGCTCTCGAAGACTGCCGCGTCCGCGGCAAGAATCAGGTGATGCTCGGTTTCGGCGGCGGATGCTGCTGCGATGTCGAGATACCTTATCGTCTCGGCTCGCGAACTCTTGCCGCAACCCTCCGCGATGTTCGCCCCGATCGAGACCGCCGAAACGCGAGAGCTGCGCCATGAGTCCGCTCTCACACCCTCGGAGTCCCCCGACGCGTCCAAGGCGTACCCGTACCCAGTACCCGATACCCGTACCATGTACCAACCCAGCACCCGTCCGACCCCACACCGTTCGACGTACCCCCAACGCGTCCCCAAAAGTTGACTTACCCCGCCCCCGCCATAGTTTTCAGCAACGCCCCGCGCCTTCGCGGGGCGTTTTGCGTCTAGTCCGCTGGGAGCGTCATGTTCGGTCCGGAATCCCGCGTCGTCGTCGTGGTCGGCGCGCAGTGGGGCGACGAAGGGAAGGGGAAGTTGGTCGACGTGCTCGCGGAGCGCGCCGACTGGGTCGTCCGCTATCAGGGGGGCGCCAATGCCGGCCACACGGTGCATATCGGCGAGCGCAAGTTCGTCCTGCACCAGATCCCGAGCGGCATCCTCCACCCCGGCGTCCGCTGCGCGATCGGCAATGGCGTCGTCCTCGATCCCGATACGCTGTTCGACGAGATCGACGGCCTCGTGAAGGCGAAGGTCGACGTCGAGGGACGGCTCTACGTGAGCGAGCGAGCGCACCTCGTCCTCCCCTACCACAAGCAGGTCGACGGCGCCAGCGCGTCGAGCAAGGCGATCGGCACGACCGGACGCGGGATCGGCCCTGCGTACGAGGACAAGATCGCGCGGCGCGGTGTGCGCGTGCTCGACCTCCGCCATCCGGAGCGGTTGCGCGAGGTGGTCGAGAAGGGTGCCGAGCATGCGCGCGCGCGCCTGACGCGCAACGGCTCCGATCAGGTGGTCGACGTCGACGCCGTGCTCGATCTGCTCGACCGTCTGGCGCCGCGGCTGCTGCCGCTGTCGGACGACGTCAGCCTGACGGTGCATCGCGCGATCAAAGCGAATGCGGCGGTGCTGCTCGAAGGGGCACAGGGCTCGCTGCTCGACATCGATCATGGGACGTACCCGTTCGTCACGTCGAGCAACACGACGGCGGGGGGCGCCGCGGTCGGCGCCGGCATCGGGCCAAGCGCGATCGATCGCGTGCTCGGTGTGGTGAAGGCCTATACGACGCGTGTCGGGAACGGTCCGCTCCCGACGGAGTTCGACGAGCCGCTCCAGAGCGAGGTGCGCAAGCTCGGCAACGAGTTCGGGGCGACGACGGGACGCGCGCGCCGATGCGGCTGGTTCGACGCGCTCGTCGTCCGGTACGCCGCGCGCGTAAACGGTCTGAGCGACCTCGCCGTGACGAAGCTCGACGTGCTCGATACCCTCGATCGGCTCGGCGTGTGCATCGGCTACGAGATCGACGGCGAGCTGCACGAGGAGTTCCCGAGCGATCTGATCGCGCTGGAGAAGGTCGTGCCGAAATACGAGTGGCTCGCCGGCTGGAAGCGCTCGACGGCCTCGGCGCGGACGCTCGCCGACCTCCCCTCCGAGGCGCGCCGCTACCTCGACCGGATCGAGGGGCTCGTCGAGGCGCCGATCACGTATGTCTCCGTCGGCACGAGGAGAGATCAGATCATCGGCCTGTGAGCGGCCCTGTCATCCCGCAGGAGCGGCCCGGAGGGCCGCGAGTGTCGGGGTCTATCGTCCCCGACGCGATAATCGCCAGGAAAGTAGATCCCGACACTCGCTCGCTACGCTCGCTCCTGCGGGATGACAAGAGTGGCAGCTCGCTACGCTCGCTCCTGCGGGGTAAGCAATGACCGACGCGAAGCTCGATCTCCTGATAGTCGGGGCCGGCCCGTGCGGATTGGCGGCCGCGATCTCCGCGCAGCGAGCGGGGCTGACGACGCTCGTGCTCGACGCGAGCGCCGTGGTGAGCACGATCACGCAGTACCCCTACTACGTGCGCTTCTTCTCCACCTCGGAGAAGCTCTCCCTCGGCGGCATGCCGTTCGTCGTGGCGACGGAGAAGCCCTCCCGGCGGGATGCGCTCGCCTACTACCGCGCCATCGTCCGGCAGTTCGCGCTCGATGTCCGACAGTACGAGCGCGTGACACGCGTCGAGCGCGCGAGCGATGGATTCATCGTCCACTCACAATCGCTCGAGGGTGAAGCATCGCTCACGCGGGCGCGCTCGGTGTGCGTCGCCACGGGGTATTTCGGCTCGCCCAACCACCTCGGCGTGCCCGGCGAAGACCTGCCGCACGTCGCGCACGTGTACCGCGAGGGACATCCCGCGTTCGAGCAGCACGTCGTCGTCGTGGGCGGAGGCAACTCGGCGGCCGAAGCAGCGCTGGATCTCTGGCGCTCCGGAGCACACGTCACGCTCGTGCACTTCGGTCCCACGTTCGACAAGAAGATCAAGCCGTGGGTGCTCCCCGACCTTCAGAACCGCATGAAGGAAGGAGCGATTGCCGCGCGATGGAACAGCCGCGTCACGTCGATCGAGGCGGGTGTGGTCACCATTCGCGGTGAGCACGGGGACGAGCGCCTCCCCGCGCGCTTCGTGTACGTGATGACCGGTTTCGCACCGAACACCGAGCTGCTGCGCGACGCCGGCGTGCCGATCGATCCGACGACCGGCGTTCCGGCGCACGATCCCGACACCCTCGAGACGACGGTGCCCGGGCTGTTCATCGCCGGCGTGGTCGTGGCTGGTTACGACGCGAACAAGGTGTTCATCGAGAACGGTCGCTTTCACGGGGACCGCATCGTCGCCCGGTTGCTCGGCCGGCCGGTGCCACCATCGCCCCGATTGAGCGCCGAGCTGGATACCTGAGTAACTTGGTGGATTCGGGCGCGGCGAAACCCCTCGCGCGCTCACCCGGCACCGCACCCAGCGGCGCCGGCCATACAATGACGACCGACGAATGCCCGCTCCCGCCAGTACACAACCCGACGTGATGGACAAGCTCGTGTCGCTCAGCAAGCGGCGCGGCTTCATCTTTCAGAGCTCAGAGATCTACGGAGGGACCGGCTCTGTGTGGGACTACGGTCCGCTCGGCGTGGAGCTCAAGAAGAATTTGAAGGATGCATGGTGGTCGGCCATGGTCAGGATGAGAGACGACGTCGAAGGACTCGACGCCGCGATCCTCATGCATCCGCGCACCTGGGAGGCGAGCGGCCACGTTGCCGGGTTCACCGATCCTCTCGTCGACTGCAAGACGTGCAAGGGTCGCTTCCGTGCCGACAAGCTCGAGGACGCGCGCTGTCTGCTCAAGCCGAGCAAGCGCCCCGGCGAGGCGGAGATGTGCCAGCTCACCGAGCCGCGGCTGTTCAACCTCATGTTCAAGACGTTCATGGGGCCGGTGGAAGAGAGCGCGTCAATCGTCTACCTGCGCCCCGAGACGGCGCAGGGGATCTTCGTGAACTTCCTCAACGTGCAGCAGAGCACGCGGCAGAAGGTCCCGTTCGGCATCGCGCAGATCGGCAAGGCGTTCCGCAACGAGATCACGCCGGGGAATTTCATCTTCCGCACGCGTGAGTTCGAGCAGATGGAGATGCAGTTCTTCGTCGAGCCGGGCACGGACATGGAGTGGTTCGAGTTCTGGAAGGCGGAACGACTGAAGTGGCATCAGAGCCTCGGCCTGGCGCCCGACCGGCTGCAGTTCCATCAGCATCAGGGCTCGGAGTTGGCGCACTACGCGCGTGCAGCGTTCGACATCGAGTTCGACTTCGGCGGCTCGCTCGGCTTCCAGGAGATCGAGGGGATCCACAACCGCGGCGACTTCGATCTCTCGCGCCATCAGGAGTACTCGAGCAAGAAGCTCGAGTACTTCGACCAGCCGAAGAACAAGCGGTACCTGCCGTACGTGATCGAGACGTCCGTCGGTGCGGATCGCACGACGCTCGCCCTGCTCGTCAACGCGTATCGCGAGGAGCAGGTGGAGGGCGAGGAGGAAGGGCGCACCGTGCTGCGGCTGCATCCGTCGCTCGCGCCGATCAAGGCGGCGGTGTTCGCGCTGACGAAGAAGGATGGCATGCCGGAGATGGCGCATCGCATCGCGAGCGAGCTGCGCCGCCACTTCCCGACCGACTACGACGAGACGGGGAGCATCGGCAAGCGCTATCGGCGGCAGGACGAGGTGGGCACGCCCTTCGCCATCACGGTGGATGGCGAGTCCGTGAAGGACGGCACCGTGACCGTGCGCGACCGCGACACGCTCAAGCAGGATCGCGTGAGCGCCGATGCGCTGCGCGGCTATCTCCAGGAGCGGCTGTCGGGATGAGCGCACCGCTCACGATCGAGCGGCTGCGGCGCGAGGGCGAGCAGTTCATGCAGGCGCTCTCGCGTGAGTACTATGAGGCGCACAGCGGGCTCAAGGCATCGGCGGAGCTTCAGCCGATCTACGCGAAGCACAAGGAGATCCTCGGTCCCGATGCGCTCGCCGTGGCGCGCGACGCGTTCGTCGGGAGCGCAGAGGGAAGCGAGGAGCGACGCTCGGCACGGCTTCTACTGGACTGGCAGGCCGAGGCGCAGAGCAGCCGTGAGCTCGCGCCGATGGACGAGCGCGAGATCGCCTGGGAAGCGACGGCGGTCGTGCGCGTCGCCGACGGCCGCGAGATTCCCTATCAGCGCGCGTCGATCGAGATCGCGAACAGCACCGATCGCGATCAACGTGCAGCGATCGAGAAGGCGCGCGCGGCACTCGTGCGTGCCGAGCTCGCCCCGTTGCGCCGCGAGCGGATGCAGCGGGATCGTGACATCACGGAATCGCTCGGGTTGGCGGACGGCTACATCCCGACGTGGGAGCTGCTGAGCGGCATCTCACTCGCCAGTCTGTGCGCGGAGTGCGAGCAGTTCCTGCGCGACACCCAGCCGATGTGGGACGAAGTCTATCCCGAGTTCGTGAAGCGTGGGCTGGGGATGAAACCGGGTGAAGCGACGCGCGCCGACGCACTCGCCCTCTTTCGCGCCCGCGAGTTCGACCGGTTCTTCCCCGCTGGAGAGATGGAGTCGTCGATCCGCCGGCAGACGAGGGAGCTGGGGATCGATCCCGACGCGGCGGGACGCGTGCGGTTCGACACCGGAGAGCGCGACGGCAAGCGGTCGCGCGCCTTCTGCGCACCGGTGCGGGTGCCGGACGAGGTGTACCTCGTGCTCCGCCCGCACGGGGGGCAGACGGATTGGAACACCTTCCTGCACGAGCTCGGGCACGCGCTGCACTTCGCCTACATGCGGCCCGATCTGCCGATGGAGTTCCGCTGGATGGGGGACAACTCGGTGACGGAAGCGTACGCGATGCTGTTCGATCATCTCATGCAGGATCCCGGCTGGTTGGGGCGCTACACGCGGCTCGACAAGCAGACCACGCCACGCTTCCTGCGCAACGCGGGGTTCGAGGAGCTGCACTTCCTGCGTCGCTACGCCGCCAAGCTGGCGTACGAGACGCAGCTCTACAACGGTGACCGCCCGTTCGACGCCATGCCCGACGTCTACGTCGACCTGTTGACGCGCGCGACGAGCTTCCAGTACGACTCCGCCGACGCGTTCGTGGACGTCGATCCGCGCTTCTACGCGGCGCGTTATCTGCGTGCCTGGCAGCACCAAGCGCTCATCACGGAGGCGCTCGTGGAGCGCTACGACGTCGACTGGTGGCGCAACCCGCGCGCGGGCCCGTGGATCGTGCAGTCGCTGTTCAGTGAGGCACAGCACGAGCTGGCGCACGAGCAGGCCGAGCGGGTGGCAGGGAAACCGCTCTCGTTCGCGCCGTTGGTGCGAGCGGTGGAGCGGATGCTTGGCTGAACTGCCCGCTCGGCCGCGCCTTCATCCCGAGGACGTTCGTCCGATCGCCCCGACCCGAACCATGCGCACGATTCTCGCCGCCGCAATTGCCCTCATGATACTCACCACGACGGGGCGAGCTCAGGAGCCCGACTGGTCCGCTGCGAGCAAGGAGACCCTCGCCCATCTCCAGGCGGTCGTCCGCATGAACACGGTGAACCCGCCCGGCAACGAGCTCCAGGTCGCCCGATATCTGGAGCAGGCGCTGAAGCGGGAGGGGATCGAAACACATCTCTTCGAGCCGGCACCGGGGCGCGGGTCGCTCGTCGCGCGGATCAGAGGGAATGGGAGCAAGCAGCCCGTGCTCATCATGGGGCACATGGACGTCGTCGGCGTGGAGCGCGCGCACTGGTCGGTCGATCCGTTCGCCGGCGAGGTGAAGGACGGCTACCTGTACGGCCGCGGCGCGATCGACGACAAGGGCATGCTCGCGGCGAACCTCGAGACGATGCTGCTCCTCAAACGGAACGTGATCGACAAGGGCGGCACGCTGTCGCGCGACGTGATCTTCGTCGCCAACTCGGACGAGGAGCAGAGCGGCGAGTGGGGGATGGGATGGCTCATCAAGAACCATCCCGAGCTGATCAAGGCGGAGTTTGCGCTGAACGAAGGGGGGCGCACGCGCATCGTCGACGGGAAGCGGCTCTACGTGGCCGTGCAGAACACCGAGAAGGTACCGCACACGGTCACGCTCACCGCGCACGGTCCCGGCGGTCATGCGAGCATCCCGCTCGCCGGTAATGCCATCCTCAGGCTCGGTCGCGCACTCGCCAGGATCAGCGAGTACACGGAGCCGGTGCGGATGAATCCCACGACGCGCGAGTTCTTCTCCGAGCTCGGCAAGGTCTGGCCGCACGCCGACGAGCGCCGTGCCATGGCCGACGTGGCCAGCGGCGATCCGGCGCGCGTGCAGCGCGGCGCGCACGCGCTCGAGCGCATCCCCGTGCTCGACGCCGTGCTTCGCAACGGCATCTCTGCCACGATTCTCCAGGGCGGCATCCGCACCAACGTCATCCCGACGGACGCCACCGCCACGCTCAACGTGCGGACGCTGCCCGGCGAGTCGATCGACGGCGTGGTCGCGCGGCTCAGGAGGGTGATCGGCGATCCGCTCGTCGACGTCGCCGTGAACGACCGGGGTGACGACTCGCCGGCCTCGGACTTTCACTCCCCGATGTTCGTCGCGATCCGCGAGAGCGCGCAGGCCCTCGATCCGTCGCTCGTCGTGGTGCCATACATGAGCACGGGGGCCACCGACAGCGCGCGTTTGCGGCGCTGGGGGATGCAGGCATTCGGCTTGCTCCCCTTTCCGATGAACCAGGACGACGAGGATCGGATGCATGGGAACGACGAGCGCATTCCACTCGCGAGCCTCGACTTCGGCACGCGGATGATCTACGGCACCATCGCCCGCGTGGCGAAATGACCGACGGCGGGACACGCATCGCGCTGGTCACCGGTGCGTCGCGCGGGATCGGACGGGCGATCGCGCTGCGCCTGGCGCGCGACGGGTACGAGGTCGTGGCGGTGGCGCGGAAGCGGCGCGAGCTCGATGCGCTGTGCGACGAGATCGACCGCACGGACGCAGCGTGCCGCGCGATCGCGCTCGACGTCACCGATGCCGTCGCGGTCTCGCGAATGCTCAAGGGAATCGATGCCGACCTGCTCGTGAACAACGCCGGCATCGGTGTCCTGAAGTCGTTCGCCGAGCTGACGCCCGAAGAATGGCACCGTATGGTGGAGGTCAACGTCAACGCGCTCTATCACGTCACGCGCGCCGTGCTGCCGGGGATGATCGCGCGCCGACGCGGGCACGTGTGCACGATCGGCTCGATCGCATCGCGCAGCGCGTTCGTCGGCGGCTCGTGCTACGCGGGCACGAAGGCGTTCGTCACGGCGTGGGCGGAGTCGCTCATGCTCGAGGTGCGCGAGCATGGCATCAAGGTGTCGGTGGTCATGCCGGGCGCGGTGGCCACGGAGTTCAACGGCAACGCGCCGAGTGAGAAGGATGGCTGGAAGCTCAGGCCGGAGGACGTGGCCGACACCGTGGCGAGCGTGGTGAACACGCCCCCGCACGTGCTGCTGCATCGAGTGGAGGTGCGGACGAACCATCCACCGCCGAAGGGACACGCGCGCTAGTGTTCTGTCCCATTGATTGGCGACTTGATTCAACCGGGAGCTGTGGGTCTGCGTGAGAGTGCGGATGCGCACGCGCATGTGCTGCCAGCCAGTCCGTCACGAGCGCCGTTTTACGGGCCGCGAAGTTGTCTGCGATGATGTGAATCTCGCGGCGCGTCGGCTGGGTGGTGACGAGCTGGTCGAGGAAGCGAGCAGAAGAAAAATCGCCGCATGTGGCGATACAAGGACAACACGCAGCCGTCATGCAACTGGTGAAGCCATGTCGAATCATATGGCATTCTCGAGCTTCCTGCACCTTCGTCGTCGATCGTGCAGGACGATGCCAGTGGATGATCACTACGGTCGGCGACACAGTGCGGAAGACGGTCAGGCGGCGCATAAACATCTGGCCGGTTGACGGTCGGCGTCGCATATTCCCGACGTGACAAGGACCACGCCGCTTCCGAGCGAGCGGCTGCGCACCGTCCAGGACAGCAGCGAGTCCGGGGTGCGCGAGCTGATCGCCGTCCGCGAGATCGTGCACGCCTTCCTCACGGCCGACCGCCCCGAGGAGGTGTTCCAGTTCGCCCTCGATCGGGTCAGCCCGCTCGTCGGCGCGAGCTTCGCCTGCGTCTACCTCATCGACGGCGCGAGTGAGCTGATGCGCCTCGCCGCGGTGCACAACTGGCCAGAGCGCTTCGCGCCCTTCCTCGGCGAGATGCGCGTGCGCCTCGGATTCGGACCGAGCGGCGAGGCGGCCGCGGAGCGACGCGTGATCGAGGTGCCCGACGTCTTTGCCGATCCCTCGCTCGAGGACTGGGCCGAGGTCGCGCACGAGCTGGAGTTCCGCGCCATCGTCGCCCTGCCGCTCCAGACGGGGGACGGCGTGCTCGGCGCGGTGACGTTCTACTTCGAGAACGCCGGGGCGATCAGCTCGGAGACGCGCAGTCTGCTCCGCATGGTCGCCGACCAGATGGCGGCGACGGCGCAGAAGGCGCGATTGATCGAGGATCTTCGTCGTGCCAACGCGGCGCTCGTGGAGAGCAATGCGGAGCTCGAGCGCCAGTTCGCCGCGCTGCTCGAGGCGCGCCGCGTCAAGGACGAGTTCCTGGCCAACATCTCGCACGAGCTGCGCACGCCGCTTACGGCGGTGATGGGCTATCTCGCCTTGATGGACGAAGGGCTCGCCGGCCCGGTGACGCCGGAGCAGCGCAAGACGATCGCACAGGTGAAGACGTCGAGCGAGCATCTGCTCGAGCTGATCGGTGATCTGCTCGAGCTGACGACGCTCAAGCGCGGCGGGGTCGAGCTGGCGGCCACGTCCTTCGACGTCCGCGATCCGCTCCACGACGCCGTAGCCGGCACGCGCGGCCGCGCCGACGACGTCGCCCTCCGCATCAGTGAGCCGGAGACGCCCACGACGATGGTGAGCGACCGGCGCAAGATCACCAAGATGCTCGTCGCCCTCCTGAGCAACGCATACAAGTTCACGCCGAGGGGCGAGGTACGGCTCTCCGTGGAAGTCCGCAACGACCGCGTGATCTACCGCGTCCAGGACACGGGAATCGGGATCCCGGAAGAGATGCAGGAGCTGGTGTTCGACGAGTTTCGCCAGGTGGACGGCTCGAGCACGCGCCGCTACGGCGGCTCGGGGCTCGGCCTCTCCCTGGCTCGGCGGCTCGCTCGGCTGCTCGGCGGGGAGATCTCGCTCGAGTCGTCGCCGGGCGAAGGGTCCACCTTCCGCGTGGACCTCCCGCTCAAACGCCGCGACGCAGAGCACGCGCAGCCCTCCCTGCCGGGCGCGGCGCCCCGTTAAGCTTCAGGCATCGCACGCCCATCTCGCGGTGGCCAACCGCGAGGGCCGGTGCGGGTCACCGTCCGCTCATCGCGTCAGCGCCATGAATCAATCTCAACGCACGCTTCAGGAGTATCACTCGACCCTTCCCCCCGCCGAGGTGCTCGCGCGCGCCAAGGCGTTCTTCGCGAGCCGGAACAGCCTCTATCCCGCGTTCGTCGAAAAGGAGGGTGCCGGCTTCATGACGTTTCGCGGCCAAGGGGGCGAGGAGCTCGTGATCGGCGCGATCGCCCGGGACGGCGGGACGCTCGTGAGCGGATCGACGTATCTGTTCGACATGCAGGTCGCGCGCTTCTTCACCACGCTCCCGCCCTTCGAGCTGGTGGAGGATCTGCTCCCCGAAGGCCCCGCGGCGCTTCAGGCGCCGGACAACTCCAACTCGGTGCAGCCATGAGCGCGCCCTTCGTGACACAGCTCCGCGCGCGCGGCGACACGCTTCAGCTCGCGCCCGCCGGGACCCCCGCCATCACGGTGCGCATCGAGATGCCCGAGGTGTGGGACACCGTGCGCGCCGTCGTGTCGCCTTCCGAATCCGTGCGCGCGCTCAAGCTGCCTGCGCTGGAAGCGCTGTATCCGAACGGCAACGAGTCGGCCGACCAGTTCGTGATGAAGCTGCGTGGCTTCGAGGTGCTCGACGAGAACGCGCCGCTCGCGTCCATCGGCGCAACGGACGGCTCGATCTTTCTCCTGACGCATCGTCGCCGGCGTCCAGTCCGCTGAGCCCCGCCGCCGCCTCTCCCGCCGCCGCGCACATCGTGCGCACGGACGCCGCCGCGCTGCGCGACGCGCTCCAGCGGCTGCGCACGGAGGTGCGGCGGCGCATCGTGGGGCAGGAGGCGGCGCTCGACGAGATTCTCATGGCGCTCGCCGCCGGTGGGCACGCATTGCTCGTCGGCGTCCCGGGGCTCGCGAAGACGCTCATGATCCGCTCGATCGCCGAAGCGCTCGCGCTCGACTTCCGGCGGATCCAGTTCACCCCCGACCTCGTGCCGAGCGACATCACCGGCAGTGAGATTCTGGAGGAGGACTCGGCTACCGGCGCACGCAGCTTCCGCTTCGTGCGTGGACCGATCTTCGCCAACGTCGTCCTGGCCGACGAGATCAATCGCGCGCCGCCGCGCACGCAGGCGGCGCTGCTGGAGGCGATGCAGGAACATCGCGTCACCGCGGCCGGCGAATCGCTGCGACTTCCCGAGCCGTTCTTCGTGCTCGCGACGCAGAATCCGATCGAGCAGGAGGGAACGTATCCCCTCCCCGAAGCACAGCTCGACCGCTTCCTGTTCGACGTGCGGGTCGGTTATCCGTCGGCGGACGACGAGGTGGCGATCCTGCGCGCGACGACGGGCGCGGCGCAGGAGCCACTCACCCCCGTGCTCGGTGCCGCCGAAGCGGTGGCGCTCCAACGTGCCGTCCGCGACGTCGTGGCCAGCGAGCCCGCGCTCCGCTACGCCGCATCGCTCGCGCGCGCCACGCGTCCCGACGACGCGACGGCGACGCCCCTGGTGAAGCGCGCCGTGCGCTGGGGCGCCGGCCCACGCGCCGGCCAAGCGCTCGTGCTCGGCGCGAAAGCGCACGCCTTCCTCGCCGGCCGCGTGACGGTGGCGCCCGAGGACATCCGCCGCGTCGCGCTCCCCGTGCTCAGGCACCGCGTCCTCGCGAGCTTCGCTGCCGAGGCCGACGGCGTCACGCCAGAGCAGGTGATTGCCGACGTACTCGAGCGGGTGACTCCGCCCCGAAGTGGGTTGGCGGTCTAGGAAGCACAGCTCAGTACACGGGTACTTCAGTACCTGGGACTTGAACTGCATACTGGCCCCAACAATCAGCTGCCGCTCGTGGACGATCGGTCTCGCCCCAAATACGGTAGTGTCCCGTCCAAATAGCAGCGTCCGCCCGAGCAATGTCCACCTCCGAGTATGGCCCCCTCCTCGACGCTGTGCGTGGCGTGCGATGGCCGGCCGTGCGCCGCGTGGCCGGCGCGACGCTCGGCGCGCATCCGTCGCGCCTGCGGGGGAACTCCTCGGAGTTCAGCGAGTTCCGGCCGTACCGGCAGGGGGACGATCCACGACGCATCGACTGGCGGCTGCTGGCGCGCAGCGACCGCGCCTACGTGCGGCTCACCGCCGATCGCGCTACGCTGCGCACCACCATCGTCGTCGATGCGTCGGCGTCGATGGCCTTCCCGCGACCCGCGCTGACCAAGTGGGTGCGCGCGCGAGAGATCGCCGTTGCGCTCGCGGCCGTGGCACACTCCGATGGCGACCCTGTCGGCCTCTCTATCGCGAGTGCGGATGGCATCACGCTGGCCCCGCGAGCGCGGCGCAGCGTGATCGTCGAGATGATTCGTGCGCTCGATGCCATCACACCGCACGGCGCGGCGGCGGTCGCTCCGCTCGTCGCCGCGGCGCGCGCCGCGCGCGCGCCTCGCGTGGCCGTGATCACCGATCTCCTCGGTGACGCCGATGAGCTGCTGGCTGCGGCAAAGCTTGCGATCGCCGCGGGGGGAGAGGTCACCGTCGTGCACGTCGTGGCGACCGACGAGCTGGTGCCTCCGCCCGATGCGCAGCTCGCCGTCGATCCGGAGCAGCCGGCGATGCGGCGCACGCTCGACCGCGAGGCGCGGGCGGAATACCAGCGCAACTTCGCGACCTGGCTCGAGGACATCGCGGTAACCTTCCGCGCCGCCGGCGTCATGTACGTACGTGCGGAGACCTCCGATCCGCCCGCGCACGTCGTGCGTCGCATTGCACTCGACGCGGGAGGGCGCCGCGGATGAGCTTTCTCGCGCCCTGGGCGCTCGCGATCGGTGCGATCGCCGCTGCGAGTGTCGTGCTGCTGCATCTGCTCGCGCAGCGGCGGCCGGCGGCGTACGACCTGCCGACGACGCGCTTCATCCCCGACCGGCGCACACTGGTTCGGCGCGTGGCATCGCGCCCGAGCGACTTGCTGCTGCTCGCGCTCCGCGTGCTGCTCCTGCTCGCCGTCGCGGCGGCATTCGCGCGCCCGGTGCTCACGCCGCAACACGGGAGTCGCGCGCGCATCGTGCTGCTGGACCGGTCGACGAGCGCGCCGAGTGTCGAGTCGGTCGATCGCGTACACGCGCTGCCCCGCGACGGAGTGTCCACACGATTGATCGCCTTCGACAGTGCGGCGACGTCGCACGCCGATGCGTTACACGTGCTCGACTCGCTGGCCCGCGCTCGACCGGCACGCGTGACGGGCTCACTCTCGGCTGCGCTCGTCGCCGCACGCCGCGAAGCAGCGCGATTCGCCGGAGATGCTGAGTCGGTGGAGCTGGTGCTCGTCTCCCCCGTCATGGCAAGCGAGGTGGATGCCGCACTCGACTCGGTGCGCGCGACCTGGCCCGGGGGAATCACAATCGCGCGCACCGCCGTGCGTCCGGAGTCCGCGGTCCCGTGGACGCTCGCGCGCGCGGTGTCGCCGGACGATGTACTCGGTCCCGCAGTCGTCGGCGTGCCGATCGCCGCCACACCGACCGCCGTCCGTCTGCGCCGTGCGCCCCTCGACGCCGCCGACAGCGCGTTCGCGCGCAACGGCGGAACGGTCGTCCAGTGGGACACGGTCAACTCGATACCGCTCGACGCCAACGCGTTGGCGCTCGGTGATGACGTTGTCGTCTCGTCGTTCGGTCGACTCCCGATGACAACTGCCGGACGGACGGTGGCGCGCTGGGCCGATGGCGCACCGGCTGCCGTGGAGATCGCACTCGGTCAGGGGTGTGTGCGGCAGGTCGCCGTCGCGATGCCGAGTACCGGCGACCTCCCGCTGCGTCCTTCGTTTCGGCGTGTCGCGCGTGGACTGCTCGCGCCGTGCTCGCATCCAGCCGCAACGGTACCGGCCGACTCGGCGACGATCGCACGGCTGAGCGGGACAGGCCCTGCCGCGCGCGGCGCAGCGTTGGCACTCGCCGAGCAGCGTCCTACGCCACTCGTGCCCTGGTTGCTCGCCCTCGCCCTCCTCTGCGCGCTGATCGAGGTTGTCGTGCGCGCCCGTCCAGTGCCGGAGCCCGCGTGACGGCGCGCCGCCGCCTGCTCGCGCTCCGGCGCGTGATGCTCTCCGTGCTCGTCGCACGCGCGGCCTTGTTGGGCATCACGGCCGCACTCGCCGGCGTTGTCATCGTGCACGCGCTCGCACTGCCGGCGTCGTGCTCCCTGCTCGCGTACCTGGTCGGCGTGGCCATCGCACTCGTGTGTGTCGGGCGTGCACGCCCGGCACGCTCGCTGGAGCGTGTCGCACTCTGGGTGGAGGAACGGCATCCGTCGCTGCGGTACGCGGTCGTCACGGTGGCGGGCGACGTCGTGCCGGCGGGGGTCGAGGAACAGGCCCTCTCCCTCCCGTGGTGGGAGGAGGCCCGGCGGAGACTCGTCCGCACGCTGGTCGCGCCGACGATCGCGCTGCTGACCGTGCTTGCGTTGCTTGCGTGGTACCCGGCACTCGTTCGGCGTGCCGCGATGGTCGCCGCTGCAGCGCGTGGACGAGGCGCAGCACGCGTCGCCGATCCGCTCGCGGCGCTGCGGGCGACGATCACCCCACCTCGCTACACCGGGCGTGCGCCGATCACCGCCGCCGACCCGACGAGCCTGGACGCGCTCGTCGGCAGCACGATATCGCTCTCGGGCGATGGCGACGCGTCACGTGTGCACGCGACGATCGACGCGGTATCGCGCGCCGTCGCGTCGCACGGCGACCGGTGGAGTGTCACCTTCGTCATGCCGGCGCGTCCCTCGCTCGCGCGGCTACGTTCGACGACGGGACGGGAGCGGCTCGTCGTGCTGGCCCCCGTCGTCGATGCACCGCCGGCGGTGACGCTCCTGCTCCCGAAGCGCGACACGGTGGTGCGTGCCGCCACCGGCACGCTCGTGCTCCGCGCGCAGCTCCGCGACGACATCGGCCTGCGCGACGGCGTATTCGAGCTGATCGTGAGCTCGGGCGAAGGGGAGAGTTTCGCCTTCCGCTCGACGACGCTCGCGCGCACCTCGCTCGCCGGCCGTGGCGACGCGGCTCTCGAGGCACGCCTCTCGCTCGACTCGCTCGCCCTCAAGCCGGGCGACATCCTCCAACTCCGCGCCGTGGCACGCGACCAGAACGACGTCAGCGGTCCCGGGGTCGGTACGTCGGACACGCGCGCAATGCGCGTCGCCCGCGCTGGTGAGTACGACTCCGTCTCGGTCGACGCCGCGCCATCCGGTGATCCGGAGGGACAGGTGCTGAGTCAGCACATGCTCATCACGCTGACCGAAGCGCTCGACCGGCGGCGTCCGCGTCTGACGCGTCCGACGGTGCTCGACGAGTCGCGCCGCATCGCACAGGATCAGGCCCGGCTGCGCAAGCGCGTCGGCGACGTCGTGTTCCAGCGCGTCGGCGGCGAGCCGCTCGCCGAGGAGAGCACCGTCGAGGCACAGCCGGGGAAGCTCACGCCGGAAGAGCTGCTCCAGCGCGCGAACGAAGCAACCGGCGCGGGCGCCGGTTCGGTGATGGACGTGGAGGGCGACGAGACGCCGATTCTCGCCATCAACAAGCCGCTCCTCGAGGCGTTCAATGCGATGTGGGATGCCGGCCGCGCGCTCGAGCAGGGCGACACGAGACAAGCCCTCCCCCCAATGCGCCGTGCGCTCGCGGCGATCGAGCGCGCGCGTCAGGCAGAACGCATCTATCTGCGCGGGAAGCCGAGCACGGTGGTCGTCGATGTCGCGCACGCGCGATTGACGGGGAAGGACAAGGGGACCGGCACCGTGCGCGAGCCGCGTCCACGCATCGATCCAGCGGCACGCCGGCGCGGGGAGAGCTTCGCGCGCGCCACGGCACTGCTTGCGCGCGACCCGTCCGCGGCGGCCGATACGCTGCTCGTCATGCGCGTCGGCGCACTCGGCGATGCGCCGGCCCTCGCCGCGGCGCTCGATGCCGCAGCCGCGGCAGTACGCCGAGGCGACGCGCGCGCGGTCGAGCTGGCGTGGACACGCGTGCGTCGCGCACTCGGTGGCCCATCAGTGTCGCGCGACACGCTGCCGGCGTGGGGCGGAGCGCCATGAGCGACTTCGTCTTTGCCACGGCGCAGTACGAGTCGGGCGACTGGGACAGCGCGCCCCTCGTGCCCGCGAACATCATCGACACCATCGCGCGCTACACGTCCATCGACGTCGCGCCGACCGGCGTGATCGTGCCGCTCGCCTCGCCGGTGCTGTTCCGCTATCCGCTCGTCTATCTCACCGGCCATCTCCCCGTTCGCTTCACGGCAGCCGAGCGCGCGAACCTGAAGAGCTTTGCCGACCGCGGTGGGCTGCTGTTCGTGGACGATCACAACCACGACGTCGACGGGGTCTTTCACAAGACGGCCACAGAATCACTCTCCGCGGTCTACGGCGCGCTCCACGACATCCCGAACACGCATCCCCTCTATCGCACCTTCTTCACCTTCTCCGACGGCCCACCCACGACGAGCCACGAGCTCAACGGCTGGGGGGACAACCTCGTCCACAAGTACCTGCAAGGCGTGGAGCGCGATGGACGTCTCTCGCTGCTCTACAGCAGCAAGGACTACAGCTCGGAGTGGAACTACCACCCGGACAACAAGCGCTTCTTCTCCGTGGACAACACGAAGTTCGCCGTGAACCTGGTGGTGTATGCGCTCACGCGCTGAGCGTCGCGTCGCCGCCGAATGGCTGGCGCGCGCCGCGCTCGCGGCGCTCCTCGCGTGGGCGCTCTGGCGTACGCTGCACGTGCGCGACCGTGATGCCGAGTCGCGAACGGCCACGTCCGCCACCCTTGCACGTACGCTGCACGAGACGAGCGTGTCCCCGGCTGTCGGACGTATCACGTTGTCGGCCGAGACGCCCCCGTCGCGTATGGAACGGGCGTGGCTCGCTGCGCTGCGCCGTGCGGG
This sequence comes from uncultured Gemmatimonadaceae bacterium, assembly GCA_964438255.1. Taxonomy (GTDB): domain Bacteria; phylum Gemmatimonadota; class Gemmatimonadetes; order Gemmatimonadales; family Gemmatimonadaceae; genus AG11. The sequence goes on from CAYTKA010000015.1 coordinate 43,609, forward strand.
CGTCGACGTCGCCTGGCACGGGACGATTCCGCCACTCGCCATCGAGGCGGAACGTGTGCGTGAGCCGGTGCCCGGCGTGCGTCTGCTCCTCGCAGCCGACCGCGGTGCCACGCTCGCCATCACCGACTCGGCGGGTGCGCTCGACACCGTGCGCGCGACCGCGGGCGGAGCTTCACTCGAGGCGAGCGATGTCGTTGGTGCGATGCGGGCGCGCGGCGGAGCCGTCACGGCCACGGCGGCCGCGCCGCTGGCGATGCCACGCCGGGCAGTGCTCGTGCTCGGGCGTGCAGGGTGGGAGAGCAAGTTCGTGCAGGCGGCACTCGCTGAAGCAGGGTGGCGCGTTCGCGCGCGGATTCCGACGGCGCCCGGCGTGAACGTGAGCGATCCCGGACTGCTGCCGATCGACACGGCACGCTATGACGTCGTCGTGGCACTTGACTCGACGGCGGCGGATCTCGCGCCAGCGGTGGCGCACTTCGTCGTCTCCGGTGGTGGGCTCGTCGCCGCCGGAAGCGCGACGTCGCTCGACGCACTGCGTCCCCTGCTTCCGGCGCGTGCCGGCGCGCGCCATCCCGGCCGCATCCTCCTCGATGCGGAGACGGTGACGCGGAACGACCTGCCGCTGCGTCCGCTCGAGACGCTGCGCCCTGACGCGGTGCCGCTCGAGCGCACTGGGGGCGGCCTCGCCGTCGCGGCGCGCCGTGCGCGCCTTGGCCGGGCAACGTCCGTCGGCTACGACGAGACCTGGCGCTGGCGCATGGTCGGCGGGGCGAGCGGCCCGGACGCGCATCGGCGCTGGTGGTCGCGCACGGTCGGACTCGTGGCCCCCGATCGCGCCGACTCGTCTGCGTCACCCGCGTCCGATCCCGCACCGACTGCGGCGCTCGTCGAGACGCTCGGTCCGCCGCGGCCGGCGCCGGCATCAGCCGCGAGCACGACGCACGACGCGCTGCCACTCGCCTTGCTCGTCGTGATCGCTGCGGCGCTCCTTGCCGAGACGGCGTCGCGCCGCTTTCGTGGGGCACGATGAGCAACGTCGCATACATCTCGCACGCCGACTGCGGCCGGCATGACACCGGCTGGGGCCACCCCGAGCACGTCGGCCGCCTCCGCGCCATCCCGCGCGCGCTGCGCAACGATGTCGAGCTGTTTCATCTCCTCGATCACCGCGAGGCACGCCACGCCACGATCGACGAGCTCGTGCTCGCGCACGACGCGCACTACGTCGCCGGCATCGAGTCGATCGCCGGCGCTGGCGGGGGGCGACTCGACGCTGACACTGTGGTGAGCGACGGCTCGTGGGCGGCTGCGACGGCGGGCGCCGGTGCCGTGCTCGACGCGATCGATCTCGCCTTCGGCGACGGCCCGCGCCGGAGCTTCTGCGCCGTCCGTCCGCCGGGACATCACGCTCTTCGCGCCGCCGGCATGGGCTTCTGCCTGTTCGGCAACGTGGCGGTGGGCGCGCACTACGCGCGTGCGCAGCACGGTGCGGCGCGCGTGCTGATCGTCGACTGGGACGTCCATCACGGCAACGGCACGCAAGCGCTCGTCGAGGACACGGCAGACATCCACTTCGTCTCGATGCATCAGTGGCCGTGGTATCCCGGCACCGGCGCGGCTGCCGATCGCGGCCCGTACGACAGCGTGTGGAACGTACCCATGCCGCCGTCGCTCCCCGCGAACACGTACGTGAGCGCGTTCCTCACGGCGGTGGACGCGGCGACGGAGAATTTCACCCCCGAGCTCGTGCTCATCTCCGCCGGCTTCGACTCCCTCGCTGGCGACCCGCTCGGCGGTTTCACGCTCGAGCTGGACGACGTCGACCGGTTGACGCGCGAGATGGTATCGCGCGCCGAACAGTGGTGCGGGGGGCGAGTCGTCAGCGCGCTGGAGGGTGGGTACGCGCCGGACAGGCTGGGGGAGGCATGCGTGCGCCACATGCGGGCGCTGCTCTGAACCGGCCAACGGTTCACGGTGCCCGGTTGGTCGCGCCCATCCCGCCCCTCCCATATCTTTAGTCGGTTATGTCGCCGTCCCGGTCCGACCGGCTTCTTCCGCCCCCGCCGCCAGTGCCGGCCGTCCTCAGGCTCGTGCAACTGGTCATGCTCGGCCGCTGGCGCGCCACGGGGGAGGAGCTCTACCGCCAGGTCGCCGACCTCGCCGGGGCAGGGCCGGGGACCGAGCTGCTCGTGGCTGGCTCGGGGGATGGCGTCACCGCCGAATGGCTCGCCGCCCGCACGGGCGCCGCCGTGACCGGCGTCGACCCCGATCCGGCGCGTATTGCCCGAGCCGAAGCGCGCCTCCGCTCCTCCGATCCGGGGAATCGCATCACCTACGAGGTCGCCTCTCTGGATGACCTCCCCCACGAGACCTCCGTGTTCGACGCTGCCGTAGGCGAGACGGCGGTGGCCGCCGCAGCGAATCCTGCCCGTGCCCTGAAGGAGCTGGTACGCGTCACCAAGCCACTGGGGCACGCCGTGCTCCTCCTCCCGACGTGGACCTCGGAGATCGCCGAGGAAAATCGAGAGGCGCTTGCGGAGCGGTTGGGACTTCGGCCGCGGCTGCTCGTCGAATGGAAGCAGGTGCTGCGTGAGGCGGGACTCGTGGACATCACCGTACAGGACTGGAGCGATGGCGGACCGTCGGCGCGTGGTCTCACGCCGCGCGAACCGATGCCGGCGTTGACCTGGCGCGAGAAGGCACATATTGCCGGCCGGGCATGGCGACGGCGTGGCTGGCGTGCCGCACGCACGGCGGTGAAGCGGGAGATGGCGCTGCTGGAGGAGCTGTCGCGCGATCGCGCACTCGGTTTCCAGTTGCTCACCGGTGTGAAGTGGCCGCACGCGCGCACCAACGATGGTGTGCCGATCCAAGGGGGAGGGGCGCAGTGGCGTTGACGCTATATGGGGTGACGTTCAACGAGCCGCAGGACGTGAACGGCGCGGCCCCGAAGACGGAGCTCGTCGTCATCCGGGATCTCGCCGCAGTGTGCGGACCGTCGGAGTACACGGCGCTCGAGCCCACGGCCGAGCGCGTCGAGCAGTACACCGAGATCGTCGGCACGTTCGCGAAGCAGAACGCGATCCTGCCCGCGCCCGTCGGCGTCGTGTTCAAGTCGCGCGACGCCGTGAAGCGCTGGCTGGAGCTGCACTATGTCGCGCTGTCGGATGCGCTGAGCTTCGTGGACAATCGCGTCGTCGGACGCGTGCACGTATGGCGGCCCGGTCCCGCGGCGGAACGTGAAGCGGGCTCCGATCTCGCCGCGGTGGCTGCCGAGAGCCTGCGCGCGCTGCGCCGCACTGCGGTGACGACCGTGCCGTTGCGCGCGGAGAAGCTCACGGGCATCGTGCTGAGCGCGGCGTTCCTCGTCGAGGCGGAGCTCTGGAGCGACTTCGCCGGGGAGGTCGAGGAGCAGGGAAAGCGCGCGCCCAATCTGCGCTTCGAGCTCACGGGGCCCTGGCCGCCGTACGACTTCGTGCACATGCAGTTCGGCGCCTGATGTTCTGCCCCGAGTGCGGCACCTGGAATCGCGCGCTGGCTGCGTCGTGCAGTCGGTGCGGCAACGCGCTGCCCGAGGTTGCCGGCGCCCCGCTCGAGCGCCCCGACGACGAGATCTCCGCGCTGCGCAAGGCGACGGGAAGTCGCTACCGCATCCTTCGCCGACTCGGTGGCGGTGGTATGGCGACGGTCTTCCGCGCCGAGCAGATGCCCCTCGGCCGTGAGGTCGTCGTGAAGGTGCTGCACACGCATCTCGCGAAGGACTCGGAGATGACCGAGCGCTTTCGTCGCGAGGCGGAAGCCGCCGCTCGACTCGTGCACCCGTTCATCTGCCCCGTGCTCGACTTCGGGCAGTCGGGGGAGACGGTCTACATCGTCATGCCCTACCTCAGCGGCGGGTCGCTCGCCGACCGGGTACAACGCGAACGCTCCGTCTCGCCGGCGATCACCGCTGCGGCGGCGGCGCAGGTCGCCGTCGCACTCGATCACGCGCACGACCGCGGTGTCGTACATCGCGACGTGAAGCCCGACAACATCCTGTTCGACGACGGCGGCAACGCGTTCATCACGGACTTCGGCATCGCGACGGCACGCTTTCACGGCCGTCTCACCGCGACCGGGCGGGCGATGGGCACGCCGCACTACATGAGCCCCGAGCAGGCGATGGGCAAGCTCATCGATGGACGCAGCGACATCTACGCGCTCGGGGTCGTGATGTACGAGGCGCTCGTCGGCTTTCCGCCCTTCGACGGCGCGGATGCATTTTCCGTCGGATACAAGCACGTGCACGAGAAGCCCGTGCCGATCACCGAGGTCGACTCGCGCGTGCCGGCGCGACTCGCCGAGGTGGTGATGCGCTGTCTCGAGAAGGCGCCGGAAGACCGGTATGCCCGCGGGACCGCACTCGCCGATGCCCTGCTCTCGCTGCTCTCGCGCACCGAAGATGCAACTGCCAACCATCGCGCCGCCATGATCGCGCGGCGACACGCCGACACGACATGAAGCTCGAGCACGAGATCGTCACCCTCCGCACCAGGAATCCATTCATCATCGCGCGCGGGGGGTCGAGCGAATACCGCGTCGTGCGCGTCACCCTCACCGCGTCCGACGGCGCGACAGGGTGGGGCGAAGCCGCGCCGAGCAAGTTCTACGGCGAGACGGCCGACACGGTGGTCGACGTCCTGCCGCTGCTCGCCGACGCGCTCGAGGGAGCGGACGGCTGGTCGCTCGAGGGGATCGAGCACGCGCTGGCGCAGACGATCCGCTTCAATGGCTCGGCGCGTGCCGCCGTGAGCGCGGCACTGCACGACATGATGGGCAAGCGGCTCGGCGTTCCCGTGTACAAGCTCTGGGGGCTCGACCCCGCCGCATCGCCGCCGACGAGCTTCACCATCGCCATCGCGCCCGACGAGACGACGCTGCGGGCGCGCGTGAAGGACGCCGAGCAGTATCCCGTGCTCAAGGTCAAGCTCGGCACGGGCTGGGACGAGCGCATCGTTCGCATCGTCCGTGAGCTTGCGCCCCGAAAGGTGCTCCGCGTCGACGCGAATGCCGCGTGGACCCCAAAGTCCACGCTGCGCATGGTACCGATCCTCGAAGACCTGGGCGTCGAGTTCGTCGAACAGCCGCTCCCCCCCGGCGACCTCGAGGGGTTGCGCTTCGTGCGCGAGCGGTCCCCGCTGCCGATCGTCGCCGACGAGAGCTGTCTCGTCGCGGCGGACATCCCGAAGCTCGCCGGCGCGGTGGACGGGATCAACATCAAGCTCGCCAAGTGCGGCGGGCTGCGTGAAGCGCTGCGCATGATCGCGACCGCACGGGCGCACGATATGCTCGTGATGGCGGGCTGCATGATCGAAAGCTCGCTCGGCATCACTGCCGCCGCGCATTTCGCCCCCCTCCTCGATGCCGCCGACTTCGACGGGGCCGCGCTGGTGGCGAACGATCCCTATCGTGGGGTGACGATCGAGGGAGGAGTGATCCGGCTGCCCGATGGGCCGGGACTCGGCGTGGAGAAGCGGTAATTTGATCTTACCATTCATCGTTCACCATCAGCCCGCCGACCGCCTATCTTCCGTGGGTGCTGATCGACGTCGCCCTCCCCGTTCCCCTCTTTCGTACCTTCACCTACCGCGTTCCCGATGGACTGACGGGTAGCGTTGCGCCGGGGTCGCGCGTCGTCGTGCCCTTCCGGAGCAGGAACGAGATTGGGATCGTCGTCGGAGCGGGGCAGGCTGGGGGCAGCGTCACGCTGAAAGACGTGGTCTCGGCGCCGGACGAGGCACCGGTGATGGACGCCCCGATGCTCACTCTCGGGCGATGGATCGCCGAGTACTACGTCGCACCGCTCGGCATCGCGCTGCGCACGGCGCTGCCGGCGGCGCTGACCGGGGTGTCGGCGCCGGTGCCGGCGCGCAAGACGCGTCGCGTCGCGCGCATCACCAACGAGCTGCCGTCGCTCATGCGGCGTGACAACATCTTCGCGCGCGCGCCGCAGCAGCGCGCCCTCTACGAGCTGCTGGAAGCACTGGGCGGCCGCGCCGCGGTGGAGCACCTTGCCGAGCAGTTGCAGTTCTCGACGTCGGTGCTGAAAGGGCTCGTCGCACGCGGGCTCGTGGAGATCGGCCTCGAGACGGTGGAGCGCGATCCGTTTCTCGCGCGCGCGCAGCGCGCACCCGATGCACACGTTCCCACCGACGCGCAGGTCCACGCGCTCGCACGACTGGAGGCTGCCGCCCCGGGACACGTCGCCCTGCTGCACGGCGTGACGGGCAGTGGCAAGACACTCGTCTATCTGGACTTCCTCAAGCGCGTCGTGCTCGAGCGTGGGCAGACGGCCATCGTCCTCGTGCCGGAGATCGCGCTCACGCCGCAGACCGTCGACCGCTTTCGCGCCGTGTTCGGCGATCGCATCGCCGTGCTGCACAGCGCACTCTCCGATGGTGAGCGCTATGACGCATGGCTCGCGCTTCGCCGCGGCGACAAGCGGATCGCCGTCGGCGCTCGGTCCGCGATCTTCGCTCCGCTCAGAAATCTCGGGGCAATCGTCGTGGACGAGGAGCACGAGTCGAGCTACAAGCAGGGAGAGGCACCGCGCTATCACGCGCGCGAGGTGGCCATCGTGCGCGCGCGTGCCGAAGGCGCGGTCGCCGTGCTCGGCAGTGCGACACCGAGCCTCGAGAGCTGGATGAACGCGAAGTCGGGGAAGTACGAGCTGCTCACCCTCCCCGATCGTGCCGGTGGCGCGCGCTTGCCGAGCGTGCAGGTGCTCGATCTGCGCACGGCACGGCCCAAGCGTCCTCAAGGCGATGTGCCGGACGCGGACGCTGCCTTCGCGACTGCGATCGCGCCGGCGCTCGAGGCGGCGGTGCGCGATCGTCTCGCGAAAAAGGAGCAGAGCATCCTGCTCCTCAATCGTCGCGGCTACTCGTCGTTCGTTCAGTGCGGTGCGTGCGGCGACGTCGCCGTGTGTCCGAACTGCAGCATCAGCTTGACCTACCACCGCCCCCCCGAGCGGCTGGTGTGTCACTACTGCCAGCATGCCGAGCCGCTGCAGGTGAGCTGCACGCGCTGCGGCGGCGTGCGATTGCGGCTGCGCGGGCTCGGCACGCAGCAGGTGGAGCGGCTCCTGGCCGAGCGATTTCCGTCGGCGCGCATCGCACGGATGGACGTGGATACGACGAGCGGAAAGTGGGCGCACACCGAGATCCTCGATCGCGTCGGCGCGGGTGAGGTCGACATCCTGCTCGGCACGCAGATGATCGCGAAAGGACTCGACTTCCCCAACGTCACGCTCGTCGGCGTCGTCGACGCCGACGTCGGCATCAATCTGCCGGACTTCCGCGCATCGGAGCGGTGCTTCCAGTTGCTGAGCCAGGTCGCGGGACGTGCGGGACGTGGGCCGAAGGGGGGCGAGGTCCTCATCCAGACGCGCTGCCCGATGCATCATGCCGTGCGCTGCGCCGTCATGCACGACTACCATGCGTTCGTCGAGCAGGAGCTCACGGGACGCAACGTCCCTCCGTACCCACCCAACGTGCGCATCGCGAATGTGGTGCTGAGCGGTACGCAGGAGGACGCGACGGCCCGGCTGGCGACGCGTGCGGCGGCGTGGTTGCACAGGCTCCTCATCGCCAAGCCGGCGCCCGGTGTCACGGTGATTGGCCCGGCACCCTGCCCGGTGGAGCGTGTCAAGCAGCGCTGGCGCTGGCACGTGCTGATCAAGGCCGAGCGTCCGCAGGAGCTCGGACGGGTCGCGCGGTACTTGGTCGAGCGGTTCGAGATCCCCAAGCAGCTTGGTCTGCGGATGACGGTGGATCGAGATCCTGTTGCTTTGCTGTAGGGTCGATCCATCCGACGCTCATCGGCCTTTTAACAGCTGCTCGGGCCGGGTCCTCATCCCTTCATCCGCTTCATCCGCCTCTTAACGGCCGCTCGGGCCGGCTTCTCAGACGAAGGTTCATCCGGATACGGCGGAAACGCGGATGGGGCGGAGCTGCCCTGCGAGAGTCCAACGCGCCACGGCCAGGAGCTTTGATGGCTGCGGGGAGAGCGTGCGGCACCGAGACCGGCCTCCGCTTTGGGCTTGGTCCCGAGCAAGAGCGCTATTCGGCGCAACCCCAAAAGCAAATATCCGTCTGATCCGTCTCTCCGCCGTATCCGGATGAACCTTCGTCTGAGGAGCTGGCCCGAGCGGCGGTTAAGAGGAGCGGATGAGCGGATGAAGCGGATCTGTGTGGGGCTGGTCAAGACGAATGAGAGCGTCTTCCGGCTTGGCCATGCCCCGAGGGCCACCCCTTGCTCGCTTCGCGCGTGTAGGATGACATCGGCGCAACGCCTTTCCCGTGCTACGCTCCCCAACGATCTTTAGTAGGTGACCACCTTCCACCATCCCGACTTCTCGGCGCCGGCCCTCAAAGGTGCGCCCGACGCGCGGTTCGTCCCCGCGCCGGCGGACGGCGTCGTTCCCGAGGGGTTCTACTCCACCACGAACCTGCCGACCTACGTGAAGATCGGTGGCGAGTGGCGGATGCCGCGCGAGCCGCGGATGGATTCCGTGCTCCTGCTCGACGCCGACGGCGTGCTCTGGATTCGCGAGCCGCGCCGCGTGAAGCGGGGCGACCGCGTCGCCGTCGGCATCGTCGAGGACGGGAGCGAAGGAATCTTCGTCCACGCCGCCGCTTTTCTGGAGCCCGACGACGGCGAGTTCAAGTTCATGGCGAGTGAGGTCTCGCGCGAAAAGCCGATCGACTACGCGCTGATGGCCAACATTCTCATCGACGAGCGTGATCGCGGCGGCTACCCCGTGTGGGTCGTCGGTCCCGCCCTCGTGCACTCGCGCGCACGCAGCGACTTCGTCTGGTTCATCCAGAACGGATTCGTCGGCGCGATGCTCGCCGGCAACGCCGTCGCCGTGCACGACATCGAAGCCAGCATCTTCGGCACCACGCTCGGCATGACGGGACAGGGGGAGACGACGCAGGGGGGCCACGGTGCACACATGCGCGCCATCAACCGCGTGCGCGCCGCCGGGTCCATCGCCAACGCCGTGCGCGACGGCACCATTACCGACGGCATCATGCACGCGCTGGTGACGGCGAACATCCCCTTCGTTCTGACAGGTTCCATCCGCGACGACGGGCCGCTCCCCGATGTGATCACCGACGCCCTCGCAGGGCAGGATGCGATGCGTCGCCACGCCACCAAGGCGACGATGGCCATCCTCATCGCCACCGCACTGCATGCGATCGCCACGGGCAACATGCTCCCCGCGTTCGTCACGGAGCCCGACGGCTCTCTCCGCGAGCTCTCCACGATCTGCGTCGATTCACTCGAGTTCGTCGTGAGCAAGCTCAAGGACCGCGGCACGCATCAGGCGTTCGGCGTCGTCACGAACGCGCAGGACTTCATGCACATTCTTCGACTCTACGTCGAGCGCGAGCTCGACCAGCGGCGCACCACCCGCACCCAGCAACCCGCGGCGGCGGCACGATGACCGACGAGACGCGCGTCCGTTTCCTCACGGGCATCGCCACACAGCTTCCCGTCGATCGCGTCGAAGAAGTCCATCTCTTCGGCGCGATCCGGCAGGGTGGGATGGAGAGCGGCGTCGCCGTGATCGCCGTCGCGCGCGAGCCACGCGTCTCGGTCGACGTCGACGGAGGCTACGTCCCACCACCAGCCGTGGCGGACGCCGCACCGGTGGAGTCGCACGATGCCCTCACCGTGCACGATCAACTCGCCGACGAGACGCGCTTCGTCGCTGACGAGGTCGTGCCCGCAGATGTACCCGCCGAGCCCGAACCGCCCACGGACGACCCCCCCGCACCGCCGCGCTACGTCGTGTACACGGCGCGCTACCGCCACACCCTCAAGGGACCGGATCGCGGAAAGTGGGAGGTCACGGTGAAGGAAGAGGCGGATGCGCCGCTCGTCACGGTGGATGCCGTCGTACGTGGCGTGTCCCGCCGCTCCGGCGAGGCCGACGAGACGCTTCGTCTCTCCGGCGACGAGTTCCGCGCCGCGATCGCCGATCCGGCGCGCAGCTAGCGCGTTGCACCGGACATGACCGAACCGGCCTCGCTCGGCCTCGCGCTCGCCTTCAGCGCGGGACTGCTGAGCTTCGTGTCGCCGTGCGTGCTGCCGCTCATTCCGAGCTATCTCACCTTCGTCACCGGCGTTGGGTTCGACGAATTGGTCAGCGCGCGCCGCGCCGCGCTCGTGCACGCGCTGCTCTTCGTCCTCGGCTTCACGCTCATCTTCGTCGCGCTCGGTGCGTCGGCGACGATGCTCGGCCGCGTGCTGATTCATTATCGCGTCTGGATCACCCGACTCGGCGGGGCACTCGTCGTGCTGTTCGGGCTCTACCTGCTCGGCATCGTCCGCGTTGCCGCCTTCGATCGCGAGCGACGTGTGCATCTCGCCAACAAACCGGTCGGCTACCTCGGCACTGTGCTGGTCGGTGTCGCGTTCGGTGCGGGGTGGACGCCCTGTCTCGGCCCGATCCTCGGCGCGATCCTCACGTACACCGCGGCGGCGGCGGATCTGTCGCGCGGACTGCCGCTCCTGCTCGCCTACTCCCTCGGCCTCGCGCTGCCGTTCCTGATCGCCGCTGTCGCCGTCGAGCGCTTCCTCGAGACCCTCTCCCGCCTGCGCCCGCATCTCGCGCGCGTATCGCAGGTGAGCGGCGCGCTGCTCGTCATCGTCGGCGTGCTGATGATGCTCGACTACTTCACCATCCTCGCGACGACGCTCAACGGGTGGACGCCCGCCGGGCTGAAGAGCAGGCTCTGACGGCCGTACGCCACGCCCCTCTCACGGCGACGACGGCTGATCGACCCTCAACCACTCCTGCGCGCGACGCAACAATTCTCTGGCCGGCACCGGCTTCACCAGTACCTCCCGGCACCCCGCCGCCATGCAGCGCGCGCGCACCTCGGGCTCCTCGCGCCCCGTCAACGCCACGCTCACTCGCGGCCGCGCATCATGTAGTCGATCGAGCACCAGCAACCCGTCGCCGTCGGCGAGCCCCAGATCGAGCAGCAGCAGATCGATCCGCTCCGCACGCGCCGCGGCGACCGTCTCGACGATCGACGGCGTCGTCGTCACGCGGTGACCCGTCTCCTCGAACAGGATCCGCATCGCCGCGCTCACCAGCTCGTTGTCCTCGGCGATGAGCACGTGCGGCATCGTCGCCATTGTCGCGGTCAGGGCGAAGGGTAGGGGATCGAAAAATAGAAGCGGCTTCCCTCGCCCAGCTCGCTCTCGAGCCAGATGCGGCCGCCGTGCAGCTCCACGAGCTTGCGCGCGATCGTGAGTCCGAGTCCGGTCCCGTGATGCTGCCGCGATGCGCTCGCGTCCACCTGCGCGAACTCGCGGAACACGAGCTCGTGATGCTCGGGGTCGATGCCAATGCCGGTGTCGCCCACCTCCACCACGCACTCGGCACCCTCCTTCGTCTCGGCGCGGCTGGCGCGAATCCACACCTGGCCGCCCCGCGGCGTGAAGTCGATCGCATTGCCCAGCAGGTTGCCCAGAACGTGCGCGACCTTCTCGCGATCGGCCGTCAACGGCTCGAGATCCGCAGGCACCTCGGCCGACACCTCGAGCCCCTTGCGCCGCACCAGCGACTCGTTGAGCGCCGTGATCTGCGCGACCACGGGCGCCAGCTCGAACCGCGTCGCCGTGAGGGTGAGCTGATTCGCCGCTCCGCGCGCATAGGTGAGAATCTCCCCGACCTGATCGAGCAGTTGCCGCCCGCCGTTGATGATCCCGCAGATGCTTTCGAGCTGTCGCGGCGACAGCTCGCCGAGAATCCCGTCGCGCAAGATCTCGGCATGCGTGATCACCGCCGTGAGGGGCGTGCGCAGATCATGCGAGATGTTCGCCAGAAACTGCGTCTTCAGGCTGTCGCGTGCTTCCAGCTCGGCAATGTGCTCGAGGGCGCGCTTGAGCTGCACCTCCAGCGTCGCCGTACGCGCCTCTGGTGGCGATTGCTGCGTCAGCGGGGTCGGGGCGGCGGGATCGAGCCGGTGCATACACAGAATTTTACCGCGAGGACCCGACGGTGCCAGTACCGGTCTCGTCACCAAGGGCGTCGGGGTTTTCGCCATCTCCCTCGATCGCCTCCTCGAGCTGCTGCCGCTGGAGCAACGCGGCGTAGCGCCCGCCCGCGGCGATCAGGACGTCGTGCGTCCCCTGCTCGACGACCCGGCCGTCGTCGAGCACGATGATCCAGCTCGCATCGCGGACAGCGCTCACCCGGTGCGACGCGATGACGGCAGTGCGCCCGGCCAACGCACCGCGCAGCCCGCGCAGGATCTCGGCCTCGGTATGTGTGTCCACCGCCGATAGGGCGTCGTCGAGCAGGACGATGTGCGGGCGTCGCGCCAGTGCACGGGCGAGCGCCAGCCGCTGCTTCTGGCCGCCGCTCAGGTTGATCCCGCGCTCGCCCAGCTGGGTGCCGTAACCGTGCGGAAAGGCCCGCACCGTGTCGTCGAGCTGGGCGACGTCAGCCGCCCACACGTGCAACGCGGCCTCGCGCTCACCCGCGCTACGCGACTGCTCGGGCGCGCGCTCATCGGTCGCCGCGTGCTCCACCAGCTCGTGCGCTGCGTCACCATAGGCGAGGTTCGCGGCGATCGTGTCGCTGAACAGAAATGTCTCCTGTTGTACGTAGCCGATCTCCGCGCGCAGGACGTCGAGCGGCAGCTCGCGGATCGGCACACCGTCGAGGCGAATCTCCCCTTCCTGCGGATCCACCAGGCGCGGAATGAGATCGATCAGCGTGCTCTTCCCGCTCGCCGTCGCGCCGACGACGGCCAGCGTCGCGCCGGCCGGCACGGTGAACGATACGTGCCGCAGCACCCAGCGCGGCTCCTCTCCCTGCGGCGTCGGGAAGTGAAAGCCGACGTTGCGGAACTCGATCGACCGGCCGCGCGTCGCCGGCAGGAGCGCGCGCGGCTGCTCCGGCGAACGCACCGCGGAGCGTGCGTCGAGAATCTCGAGCAGCCGCCCCATCGACGCCGAGCCGCGCTGGAAGAGATTGATCACCCAGCCGAGCGCGATCAACGGCCAGGTGAGAAGGCTCAGGTAGAACCCGAACGCGACAAATGCCCCCACGCTGATCGCGCCGTTCACGGCGAGACGTCCACCCACGCCGAGCACCACCACCGCACTCAACCCCGCGAGCAGACCGAACATCGGGTTCATCAGCCCGTAGAGCCGCGCGAGCCGCATGTTCTTGTCGACGTACGCGTCGTTCAGCGTGCCGAAGCGCGCGATCTCCGCGCGCTCCTGTCGATACGCACGCACCACGCGCACACCCGCGAAATTCTCGTGTGCGTGCGTGGTGATCGCGCTGAAATGCTCCTGCACCGCGTCGAAGCGCTGATGGATCATCCCCCCAAGCTTGATCATCACGGCGGGAAGCAGCGCCATCGGCAGCAGAGCGAGCAGGGTGAGTCGACCGTCGATGTGCAGCATGAACGCCAGGGCGAACGCACCGCCGAAGATCGTGTTCGTCAGGTACATGATCGCCGGGCCGGCGGCCATGCGTACCGCGCTCAGATCGTTCGTGAGCCGCGCCATGATGTCGCCGGTGCGCGTGCGCGCGAAGTACACCGGATCGAGCGTCGCCAGGTGCGCGAACAGGTCCTGCCGCAAATCGTACTCGATGTAGCGGCTCAGCCCGTTGAGTACCTCCCGCATCCAGTACCGGAACGCGCCGCTCACCAGCGCCACGCCGACGATCTCGGCCGCGACGATCGCGACGCGGCGCACAGGCTCGTGTCGCTGGAACGCATCGATCCCCGCGCGCAGCAGCCAGGGCACGACCGCGCTGAGGGCCGACGACGCCACCACCAGCGCGAAACCGACGAGCAGCATCACGCGGTAGGGGCGGTAGTACGGCACCAGGCGTCGCAGCGCCGCGGTCGAGTTCGTTCGGGTTGCCACGTGACTGAACTATGCGATACTGTTCTAAAGGAGAACGAATGCCACGTCGTCGTGTACGACGTCGAACGCTGCATCCCTCACCTGGAGGCTCGTCATGACGAAGTATATCCGTCGACTCGGCGCACCGCTGGCGCTCGGCACGGCCCTCGTCGTCGCCGCGTGCACCGTGAAGGAAAACAAGAGTGACACGGCACTCGCGCGCGACACCGCGCTGAGCCGCGATCTCGCGCTCGCGGGCAAGGACACGACCGCGCAGCCGCAGCTGCGGGACATCCCGGCCACGCCGCCCGCTGCAACAACGCCTGCACCGGCCGCGAAGGCCCCGGCGCGCACGACGCCGGCGCCTTCGCGCACGACTACCACGACGACGCGCACGACGACGACCACGCGGACGCCCGCGCCCACCACGACGCCGTCCGGCAACACGGTGACGCGAAATCCCACTGGCACGGGCGCGGCCGCAGGGGGCGGAGCGGTCGGCGTCATCCCGTCAGGCAGCACGCTGAGCCTCAGCTCCGGTGCGCGCGTCTGCACGAACACCTACACGCCGGGACAGACCTTCACCGCCACGGTGAACAACGCAGTGACCGGCTCCAACGGCGCCACGATCCCCGCCGGCGCGAAGGTCACGCTCGAGGTCACGAACGTGAAGCGCAGCGAGAACGTGAACGACAAGATCGTGATGGAGTTCGCCGTGAAGTCGGTGAGCTTCGGCGGGCGCACGTATCCGGTGAGCGGCACCGTCTCGGACGCGAACGTCGAGCGCGTGCGCGCGTCCACGCGTAGTGAGGACACCAAGAAGGTCGTCGGTGGCGCGGTGCTCGGCGCGATCGCCGGTCAGATCATGGGCAAGAACACCAAGTCCACCGTGATCGGCGCCGCGGCGGGTGCGGCGGCGGGAGCAGGTGCGGCGGCGGCCACGGCCAACTATGACGGCTGCGTGCCAGAGGGGGGTGGGATCACGGTCACGCTGAACGCACCGCTGCAGGTTCGTACGGCGGCGTGACGGCCGCTCCGCAACAGTCGCTGCCGCGGCACGAGCGAGGTAGGGCGATAGAGCACTGACTGCCGCTGTCGAGGCTCAGGGCTATAGGCTATAGCCGCGGATGCTGAGCGGGGAGCTGGAGCATGCAGCGTGTCGGGGGTGTGGCGTCCGGGTGCACTTCACCATGGACGTCACACCCCTCGCTGCTGCTATCCGGTGCATGGC
The DNA here is from genome assembly GCA_964438255.1 of uncultured Gemmatimonadaceae bacterium. Lineage (GTDB taxonomy): Bacteria > Gemmatimonadota > Gemmatimonadetes > Gemmatimonadales > Gemmatimonadaceae > AG11. The sequence goes on from CAYTKA010000015.1 coordinate 58,769, forward strand.
ACGTGAACGCCGCTTCAGTCCGATGCCCAACGGTTCCCGCGTCTCGGGTGCATGATGGGTAGCCTGCTGTTTCCCACCTGCATCACCTCCGGAGAATGCGAAGAGTGAGATGCGTCACGCCGCATGGAAGCTGACGAACGGCGTGCCGCGATCGAGCGCGACGCGGAGCTGATTCGGCGCGTCCGGGCCGGTGAGCACTCTGCGTTCGATCGGCTGGTGCATGCCTACATGCGCCAGGCCTTTCAGATGGCGTATCGGGTGGTGGGACAGCGGGAGGACGCAGAAGACCTGGTGCAGGAGAGCTTTCTCGCCGCGTTCCAGTACCTGGATTCGTTCGACGAGACGCGGCCGTTCGGTCCGTGGCTCATGCGCATCGTGCTCAATCGCGGCGCCAACCTGCGCCGTGCGCGAGCGCGGCGGCAGATGGAGCCCGAGACCGACGCGGAGAGCGCGGCCCCGTCGGCGCTCGAGCAGAGCGAGCGGCGGGAGATGCGTGAAGTGCTGACGCGGGCGCTGGCGACGTTGAGCGAGCGGCAGCGGTTGATCGTGACGATGTTCGACGTGGACGGTTTGACGAGCACCGAGATCGGCGAGCGCCTGGCGCTCGCACCGGGCACGGTGCGGTGGCACCTTCATGAGGCGCGTCGCGTCCTGCGCGGCGCACTTGCGGGATTCATCGAGGACAAGGCATGAACGACTCCGGACATCTGCACCCGCGCGCCGCCGACGGCCGCGAGCCGGCGCGCGATCCGCTGCTCGGTGCGCTGCTGCGCGCGATCATGGGGGACGTGCCCGTCGGCGCGGTGGACTGGCCGGGGCTCGCCGTGCGCATCAGCGCCGGCATTCGCGCGCAGCGCGCCGCGCCATGGTGGAGCTACGCCGAACGCTGGCAGCGCCGCGCCATCCCACTCGCCATCGCGGCTGGCCTGGTCGGCGCGCTCGCCTTCTGGGGCACCGCCCAGCGGGCCGATGCCGCCGTCGTCACAAGCGCCTCGGATCTGGTGAGCGCGGTCGTGAGCGGCGAATCGCCGTCCGACGCGGCCACCTCGTTCCTCGGCTCGATTGCCGCCGTGCCCGACGTGACGGTGCCGCGATGAACGGCAGCCGCGCGCGCGCTGCCCTCATCATCGTGGCGATCGCCGTCGGCAGCGCGCTCGCCGGGGCAGGGGTGACGCACTGGGTAATCGCGCGCGAGCGTCACGGCCGCGGCCCGCGCATCACGACGCCGGAACAGGATGCCCACCGCCGGCACGAGATACTCGACCGCATGACGAAGGAGCTCGACCTCTCGGCCACGCAGCGAGCCGGGATCGACTCGGTCATGCAGCGAGCCGACTCCGCCCTGCGCGTGGTCCGCAGCGAAATGCAGCCGCGCCTCAAGCAGATCTTCGAGAGCTCGCGCGCCGAAATCGCCTCTCGCCTCGACTCGACGCAACGCGTGAAGTTCGAACGGCTGAACCAGGATCGGCGCCGGCGCTGACCCTCGTCATCCTGGTCCACTCTCCAACTCACGTTGGACAGTCTCTTCCGCTTTATCCGCTTCATCCGCTCCCCTTAACAGCCGCTCGGGCTAGCTCCTCAGACGAAGGTTCATCCGGATGCGGCG
>CAYTKA010000016.1:0-57347 GCA_964438255.1 uncultured Gemmatimonadaceae bacterium
ACGAAGGTTGATCCGGATGCGGCGGAAACGCGGATGGGGCGGAGGCTCGCGGCGATAGTCAAACGCGCCTAGGCTGGAAGCTTTGATGGCTGCGGGGACAGCGCGCTGCACTAAGACTGGCCTCCTCTTTTGGCTTGGTCCTCAGTCGGAACCGCTATTCGGCGCAGCCCCCAAAGCACTATCCGTCTGATCCGCCTCTCCGCCGTATCCGGATGAACCTTCGTCTGAGGAGCCTGCCCGAGCGGCTGTTAAAGAGGAGCGGATGAAGCGGATGAAGGGGATCTGAGGAGCTGGCCCGAGCCGCTGTTGATAGGCGGATGAATCCGGGCTTGCGTGGCGAGCTTGCCGCGCGGGTTCGTCCAACGCGCAACACACACTCTGTCGAAGTTGTCCAGCCCGAACGCGGCGGATAGCTTTCGTGCATGGCTGACAAGTCTCGCACGCCCGTAATCCTCTCCGCTGCCCGCACCCCGATCGGGAAGTTTCTCGGGTCGCTCTCCAGCTTGACCGCGCCGGAGCTCGGCGCCATCGCGATCCGCGCCGCGCTCGCGCGCTCGCGCGTGTCCGTGAGCGACATCGACGAAGTCATCATGGGCAACGTCATCCAGGGCGGCGTTGGGCAGGCGCCGGCGCGGCAGGCGATGCTCAAGGCCGGAATTCCGACGAGCGTCAGCGCCACGACGATCAACAAAGTCTGCGGCTCGGGACTCAATGCCGTCATGCTCGCCGCCCAGGCCATCAAGGCGGGGGACGCGCAGGTCGTCGTCGCCGGCGGGCAGGAGTCGATGTCCAACGCGCCGTACTACGTGTACGGCATGCGCAACGGCGTGAAGCTCGGCGACCAGCAGATGGTCGACGGGATGATCAAGGATGGACTCTGGTGCGCGTCGTGTAACGTGCACATGGGCGGACACGCGGAATACACGGCGAAGAAAGCCCGCATCACGCGGCAGCAGCAGGATCAGTTCGCGGTCGAGTCGCACCGGAAGGCGGTCGCCGCGCAGAAGGCCGGCAAGTTCCGCGACGAGATCGTCCCCGTCACGATCCCCGGCAAGAAGGGGGACACGATCGTCGACGCGGATGAGGGGCCTCGCAGCGACACGACCGAGAGCGTGCTCGGCAAGCTGCGTCCCTCCTTCGGCAAGGGTGACGATGCGACGGTAACCGCGGGCAACGCGAGCTCGCTCAACGACGGCGGCGCTGCGCTCGTCGTCACGTCGCTCGCGTACGCCGAAGCGCACGGGCTCGACGTCATGGCGCGCATCACCGCGTACGCCACCGGCGCCGTGGATCCGCGGGAGTTGTTCTTCGCGCCGATTCGCGCCGTGAGCAACCTGATGAAGAACGAGGGCACGTCGATCGGCGACTACGATCTGATCGAAGCCAACGAGGCCTTTGCGGCGCAGGCTCTCGCCGACGGCGCGGGATTGAAGTGGGATTGGGATCGCGTCAACGTGCATGGCGGCGCGATCGCGCTCGGCCACCCCATTGGGGCGAGCGGCGCGCGCGTGCTCACGACGCTGCTGTACGCACTCCAGGATCGTACACTCGACCGCGGGCTCGCGACGCTCTGCCTCGGTGGCGGCGACGCGGTCGCACTCTCCGTCTCCAGGGGGAAGCAAGCATGACGACGATTGCTCTCGCCGCGCGGTCGCCGCGCACTCGTGTTCTCGGCGTGCTCATCGCCACCGGTGCGCTCGCGCTCGCGTCGCAGGTCGCGCTGCCGATCCCGGGGACGCCGGTGCCGATCACGCTCCAGCCACTCCTCGTCGTCCTCGCCGGTCTGCTGCTCGGTCCCGCCGACGCGGCCGCGGCGATGGTGCTCTATCTCGTCGCCGGCGCGGCCGGCCTTCCCGTGTTTCAGCCGATCGGAGCGCCAGGGCTCGCGCGCTTGCTCGGTCCGACGGGGGGGTATCTCCTCGCGTATCCTGTCGCCGCTGCCGTCGCCGGTAAGCTCGGCGCGGGCCGGCCGAGCGTCGCGACGCGCGCACTCGCCGCGATGGCCGGCATCCTCGTGCTCTATCTCGGCGGGCTCGCGCAGCTTGCCGTGCTGACGGGCAGCCTCGCCACCGCCGCAGCACAGGGCGTCCTGCCCTTCATCGCCGCCGACGCCGTGAAGGCGCTTCTCGCCGCGGCGATCAGCGCCCCCCGCCGCCGCACCGCCGTCTGACGGTCATGACCGAGCCGATCGCCCCCCCGAGCGTCGTGGGGACGATCGGCCGCGTGGTCGCGTTCCTGCTGTTGCTCGCCGTCAGCGCGACGCTCGCAGGAGTCACCATCGCGCCGGCGCTGACGTGGCTCGTCGCACGCACCGGCCAGCGGTTGCGCATCGATTTCTACGTCGCGCTCGCGGGCGCGCTCGCAGCGACGTGGTTCATGCTGCGCATGGTGGATCACCGCGACTGGCGCGCCGTGGACATGTCGCGGGAAGCGGCGCACCCGCGTCTCCTCGTCGTCGGATGGCTCGTCGGCACGGGCGCCATCGTCGTCACCTGTGCACTCCTCTTCGCCACCGGTCTGCTGCGCGTGCTCCCAGTGGATGCTGCGACGTCGTGGGTCGGCGCGGCGACCCGCGTCACCGTCGTGCTGCTCCCGGCGGCACTGGCTGAAGAGATCGTGTGTCGCGGTTATCTTCTCTCCGTGCTGCGCGAGGGTGCAGGGACGCGTACAGCGGTGCTCCTCACGAGCGCGGCGTTCGCCCTGCTGCACATCTGGAATCCCGGCGCCACGGTGGGATCGGTGCTGGTCGTGCTGCTCGCCGGCGTCTTTCTCGCGACGGTACGTCTCGCGCTCGGCAGTCTCTACGCCGCGTGGATGGCGCACCTCGCGTGGAACTGGGTGATGGCGGTGCCGCTGCACGCCGCCGTGAGCGGCGAGCGGTTCGAGGCACCCGGCTATCGCGCGGTCATGACGGGACCGGACTGGCTGAGCGGTGGCGCGTGGGGACCGGAAGGAGGGCTCGTCGCTGCGCTCGGTATGGCGGCGGGATTGGGATATTTCTACGCGCGGCATCGCCGCGAGGAGTCATAGCACGATGGCCGACCGCATCGCCGTCATCGGCGCGGGGCAGATGGGAAATGGGATCGCGCACGTGTTCGCGCAGGCGGGCTTCTCCGTCGTCATGATCGATGTCGCCGACGCCGCGCTGAAGAAGGGACGCGACACGATCGCGAAGAATCTCGATCGTCAGGTCAAGAAGGGGACGATCGCCGAGTCGGACAAAGCGGCGACCCTCGCGCGCGTAGATGTGGCCACGTCTATGGACGCGGTGCGGGGAGCGGCGCTCGTCATCGAGGCGGCGTCGGAGAGTCGCGACCTCAAATTCAAGATCTTCGCGGAGCTCGATGCCACGGCGGATCCCGGCGCCATCCTCGCGACGAACACGAGCTCGATCTCCATCACCGAGATCGCCGCGCGCACGAAGCGTCCGGAGCGCGTGATCGGGATGCACTTCATGAATCCCGTGCCGGTGATGGAGCTCGTGGAGATCATCCTCGGACTCGCCACCGCTGACGAGACGACGCGCAAGGTCGTTGCCTGGAGCCGCGCCGTCGGCAAGACGCCGGTGGAGGTGAACGACTATCCCGGCTTCGTGGCCAATCGGATCCTCATGCCGATGATCAACGAGGCCGTCTACTGCGTGATGGAGAACGTAGGCACGCCCGAGGCCATCGACATGGTGATGAAGCTCGGCATGCGGCACCCCATGGGCCCACTCGAGCTCGCCGATTTCATCGGTCTGGACACCTGCGTCGCCATCCTCGAGGTGATGCACGCCGGACTCGGCGATCCGAAGTACCGTCCCTGTCCACTGCTCCGGAAATACGTCGCGGCCGGCTGGCTCGGCCGGAAATCGGGCCGCGGGTTCTATACTTACTGACGGGAGACGGTAGGACCGGGCGCTGCCATCCCGCAGGAGCGAGCGAAGCGAGCGAGTGCGGGTGCCCTCTGGGCGGTCTGCTGGCTCTGACGCGATAATCGCCAGGAAATAGATCCCGACGCTCGCTACGCTCGTGCGGGATGACAGTGCTCCATGTCACCACCATCTCACCAGCTCACCGTCTCCGTGTCCCTCATCGCCCTCACCGACGTCCAGCAGGAGATTGTACAGCTCGCTCGCAAATTCGCCGCGGACGAGGTCGCGCCGGGTGCCGAGAAGGCGGACCGCGAGTCGTGCTTCGACCTGAGCGTCGCGCGCAAGATGGGCGAGCTCGGCTTCCTCGGCATGCTCATCCCCGAGGAGTACGACGGCCTTGGCCTGGACACGCTCTCATATCTCATGGCGCTCGAGGAGATCGCCGTCGCCGATGCGTCCACGGCCGTCCTCATGAGCGTGCACAACTCCCTGCCCACGCAGATGTTGCTGCACTACGGCAGCGAGGAGCAGAAGCAGCGCTTCCTGCGCCCGATGGCGCGCGGGGAGAAGATCGGCGCCTTCTCGCTGAGTGAGCCGGACGCCGGATCCGATGCCTCTGCCGTGCGCTGCCAGGCGGTGCGAGACGGCGACGACTGGTTGCTCACCGGGACGAAGAGCTGGGTCACGTCGGGCAGCTTCGCCGACGTCATCATGGTCATGGCGCGCACCGACACCCCCGATGCGCGCCGTGGGTCGAAGGGAATCTCGGCATTCATCGTCACCCCCGACCTCCCCGGCTTTCACGTCGGGAAGAAGGAAGACAAGATGGGGCTGCGTGCGTCGCCGACCGTGCAGCTCACCTTCGACGGCTTGCGCGTCCCCGCGGCGAATCTGCTCGGCCGGGACGGGCAGGGATTCGTTTACGCCATGCGCTCGCTCGACAACGGGCGGCTCGGCATCGCCGCGCAGGCGCTCGGCATTGCGCGTGCCGCACTCGAGGCGTCGCTCGACTACGCGGCCGAGCGAAAACAGTTCAGGCAGCCGATCAAGGACTTTCAGGCCATCCAGTTCAAGCTGGCCGACATGGCGTCGCGGATTGCCTCAGCGCGCGCGCTGCTCCACCTCACCGCGATGTCGAAGGATCGCGGCGAGAGCACGACCCTGCACGGCGCGATGAGCAAGCTGCTCGCGAGCGAGACCGCGATGTGGGTCGCCAATCAAGCGGTACAGATCTTCGGCGGCTACGGGTACGTGAAGGACTACCCGGTCGAGCGCTACTTCCGCGACGCGAAGATCACCGAGATCTACGAAGGGACCTCGGAGATCCAACGCATCGTCATCGCGCGCGAGCTGTACGCCTCGCGCACCTCCACCTGACTCCCAGTTCACTGGCAATGAAGCTTTTCGATACGATCGCCGGGATGGGCCACGAGCAGCTCGTGGTCTGCAACGACACGTCGGCCGGCTACCGCGGCATCATCGCGATTCACAGCACGACGCTCGGTCCGGCGCTCGGTGGCACGCGCTTCTGGCAGTATGCGTCCGACGAGGAGGCGATCGTCGACGCGCTGCGACTCGCACGCGGCATGACGTACAAGAACGCCGTGGCCGGCCTCAACCTCGGCGGCGGCAAGTCGGTCATCATCGGCAACAACAAGACGACCGATCGCGAGATGATCTTCCGCGCGCACGGCCGCTTCGTCGAGTCACTCGGCGGCCGCTACATCACGGCGGAAGACGTCGGCACGAGCACGGCCGACATGGACTACGTGCACATGGAGACGAAGAACGTTTCCGGGCTCGCCGGTCGCTCGGGGGACCCCTCGCCGGTCACGGCGCACGGCGTCTTCCGCGCGACGAAGGCGTCGGCGAAGGCGCGCTGGGGCTCCGACGACCTGAGCGCACGCACGGTGTCGATCCAGGGGGCGGGGCATGTGGGCTACTATCTCGCGAAGGAGCTGCACGAAGCGGGGGCGAAGCTCGTCATCACCGACATCGATCAGGAGCGCGTGAGGCAGGCGGTGGCCGAGTTCGGCGCGCGCGCCGTGGCCCCGGACGAGATCTACTCCGTGCAGGCGGACATCTTCGCCCCCTGCGCGCTCGGCGGCATCATCAACGACAAGACGATCCCGCAGCTCAAGGTGGAGATCGTCTGCGGTGCGGCGAACAACGTGCTGCTCGAGGAGCGCCACGGCGTCGCGCTGGAGGAGAAGGGGGTTCTCTACGCGCCGGACTACGTCGCGAATGCGGGTGGCGTGATCAACGTCTACTCGGAGCTGGCCGGCTGGAGCTCGGCCCGCGCGTTCCGCAAGGCGGACGAGATCTACGACACCGTGCTGAAGGTCTTCAAGATCGCCAAGACCGAGCGCATCCCGACCTACGTCGCCGCCGACCGCCTCGCCGAGCAGCGCATCAAGGCGGTGGGGAGCATGGTACGGACCTGGCCGCAGTGGCCCAACACGTGACCGCCGCGTAGCGTCATCCCGCAGGAGCGCCGCAGGCGCGAGTGTCGGGATCTTCTGTCACGGCATTATAGTCAGAGACCGTCGGTCGATCCGAGCTATAATTGAGGTACAGCAGATCCCGACACTCGCTCCGCTCCTGCGGGATGACGGATACAGGGTATTCCATGAGCAACGCTCCACACGAAACGATCCTGATTGCCAGCGACCACGCCGGCTTCGCGCTCAAGGAGAAGCTCGAGGCGCAGCTCGAGCAGCTCGGGTACACCGTGGAAGATCTCGGCCCCGAGTCCGAGGCGAGCACCGATTACGCCGACTACGCGCATCCGCTCGCGAAGCGTGTGTCCGAGGGAGACGTCGCGCGTGGGGTGCTGCTCTGCGGCACAGGGCTCGGGATGTCGTACACGGCGAACCGCTACCCGCACGTGCGCGCGGCCGTGGCGTGGTCGCCGGAGATTGCCACGCTGGCGCGCGAGCACAACGACGCGAACGTGCTCGTGCTGCCGGCGCGGTTCATCGGGGAGGACGAAGGGAAGGCCATCCTGAAAGCCTGGCTCGAGACCCCCTTCGCCGGCGGGCGCCATGCGCGCCGCGTGGCGAAGATCGAGCGGGACGAGAACACCACCACAACGGAGAACCGCTGATGTCGTCCTGGGCCGACTGGGAGCGCTGCCCGCCTGGCGAAGCGCTGCGTGCGACCGATCCGGAGATCGCCGAGCTGATCGAGGAGGAGATCGCGCGACAGAACGACGGGCTCGAGCTCATCGCGAGCGAGAATTTCGTCTCTCCCGCCGTGATGGAGGCGATGGGCTCCCCGCTCACCAACAAGTACGCCGAGGGACTGCCCGGGAAGCGGTACTACGGAGGCTGCGAGGTGGTGGACAAGGTGGAGCAGCTCGCGATCGACCGCGCGAAGAAGCTGTTCGGCGCCGAGCACGCCAACGTCCAGGCGCACTCGGGCGCGCAGGCCAACGCCGCCGTCTTTCTCGCCTTCCTCAAGCCGGGCGACACCTTCCTCGGCATGGACCTGTCCCAGGGCGGCCACCTCACGCACGGATCACCGGTGAACTTCTCCGGCCTGCTGTACAAGGCCGTGTCGTACGGGCTCGACGACAGCGGATACATCGACATGGAGGCCGTCCGCGCGCAGGCGCTCGCGCACAAGCCGAAGATGATCATCGCCGGCTACAGCGCCTATCCGCGCACGATCGACTTCGCCGCGTTCGCTGCGATCGCGAAGGAGATCGGTGCGATCTTCATGGTGGACATGGCACACTTCGCCGGACTCGCCGCCACCGGGATCTATCCGTCGCCCGTGCCGCACGCCGACGTCGTCACGACGACGACGCACAAGACCCTGCGCGGCCCGCGCGGCGGGATGATCCTCTGCAAGGAGCAGCACGCCGCGGCGATCAACAAGGCGATGTTCCCCGGCACGCAGGGCGGACCGCTCGAGCACGTGATCGCCGCCAAGGCCGTCGCGCTCAAGGAAGCGCTCGAGCCGTCGTTCAAGGAGTACTCCAGGCAGATCGTCGCGAACGCCAAGGCGCTCGCCAAGGCGCTCGTCGAGCGCGACTACCAGCTCGTCTCCGGCGGAACGGACAATCACCTCATGCTCGTGGATCTGCGCAACAAGGGGCTCACCGGGAAGGTGGCCGAAAAAGCGCTCGACGCCGCCGCGATCACCGTGAACAAGAACACCGTGCCCAAGGAGACCCAGTCGCCATTCGTCACCTCGGGGATCCGCGTCGGGACGCCGGCGGTGACGACGCGCGGGATGAAGGAGCGCGAGATGGCGGCGATCGCCGACCTGATCGACCGTGTGCTCCAGGCACCGGAGGAGGCGGATGTCGCGGCACGCGTCAGGCACGAGGTGAAGTCGCTGAGCGGCCGGTTCCCGCTGTATCCGTCGTCGGTGGTCGCCCGCGCGCTCTGATCGGATCGACAGGTCCGATCGTCGCGATCGTCGTGTCCGTTCGCGGCGGAGCTACGGGATCTTGCTGAAGTCCACGTTGCCGATCGGATACTGCTTCCAGTCCGCGTAGTCGAAGTGCCACCACTCCGCTTCGTAGACGGTGAAGCCCTGCGCTTCCATTGCGCGGCGGAGCAGATCGCGGTGCCAGCGTTGGCGGGAGGTGCCCCCGGGGTAATCCGGATAGGCGCGCGGTGACGTCTCGTCATACGTGCTCACCATCTCCACCGGGGCACCCGTCGCGAGATCGTACAGCGTGAGGTCCACGGCTGCGCCGCGATTGTGCTTCGAGCCGAGCGCCGGATCCGCGACGAAGATGTGTTTCTCCTCGGGAGTGGCGTCCCAGAACATCTTCGTCACGTACCAGGGTCGATAGCCATCGTGCACGAGCAGCCCGAAGCCGCGCGGGCGGAGCGCGGCGTTCACCCGCACCAGCGCTTCCGCGGCGGGGCGCTGGAGGAACGCGCGGGCCTCGGTGTAGAATGGCGTGGCGAAGAGGTTGTTGGTCGTCGCGTAGCGAATCTCCAGCTTGATCGTGGGGTCGAGGCGCACGAGCTCCACGAGGTCACTGGGGCGGAACGGTCCCGTCTCGACCGGGGGCTGACTCGCGAGCGCTTCGCGCCGCAGCTCGGCGATCGGCCGCGTGGGGGTGATCACGAGCTGATTCCCCGACTCCGGTCCGAGTTGCCGCCGCAGCAACACGGTGTCGGCGATCGCGACGGACATCCGACCGTCGGCGGCGCGCCTGAAGACGATCCGCTGCGTGCCCCCCCGTGTCAGAAAGCTCGAGTCGGACTGTTCGACGAGTGCCCGCTCGTCGGTCGCACTGGCGCGGAGCATCAGACGCCCATCGCGTTCGAGGACGATGCGTGAGCGTTCGGCGGGCCCATACTCACCCAGCAGGCCGAGCCAGCGCTCGGGTGGCGGCGGCGGAGCGGCGTCCGTGGAGGCACCGGGTCCCCCCAGTGAGCCCGTGGGGTGACACGCGGCGATCGCGGTCAGCGCGACGAGAAGGGACGTACGCCGGTGGGCGTACAGGGCGCGTCGACGAGGGGGAGCAGGGCGCATCGGGGGCCTCCGGGAGCGTGAGCCCGGGCGGGGGGCCCACCCGGTGCGAGAGCAGCGCGTCGGAAGCTACCCCGGCGCCGGGCTCTTGCCTACCCGGGGTGTCTGGTACATCGTTGTGGCATCCTGAACTGGTATACCACTTTCGTCCGAGGCACGTCGATGTCGCTCCGCTCCCGTTGGTTGCGTGCGTTGCCCCGCCGTTGTCTTCCGCTGCTCGCGGCCGCTCTCGCCGCGGCGCCCCTGACTGCGCAGGCGCCGCCGGCGGCCGCGCATGCGCCGGCGCCCGACTATTCGGCTCCGGCGGACGCGCCCTACACGGCGGAGAACGTCACCGTGCCGACCGCCGAGGGCCATGTCCTCGCCGGGACGTTGACGCTGCCGAGGGCGGCGAGCGTGATGCATCCCGTCGCCGCGATCGTCACCATCACCGGGTCCGGCCCGCAGGATCGCGACGAGTTCATCGGCCTGCCCGGCTATCGACCCTTCCATCAACTCGCCGATTCACTCGCGCGGCGCGGCATCGCGACGCTGCGCATGGACGATCGTGGCACCGGCGCGTCGACCGGCACGTTCAAGGGCGCGACGTCGCTCCAGTTTGCCGAGGACATTCGGGCCGGTCTCGCCTACCTGCGCCGGCGTCCGGAGATCGACGCCCGCCGCCTCGCGCTCGTGGGCCACAGTGAGGGCGCCGTCATCGCTCCCATCGTCGCGCTCAAGGAACCCAGTCTCAAGGCGCTCGTGCTCCTCGGCGGTGTGTCGCGGTCCGTCGGCAGTGCACTGACGTACCAGTTGACGAACTTCGCCAATCACGACACGAGTCTCGGCACCGCACGGCGCGACTCGGTGATCGCCGCGATCCCGGCGCGGATCGACTCCATGATGGCCGCTGACGCGTGGATGCGTTTCATCCTGCCGTACGACCCGGCCCCGACGCTGCGGCGGATCACGGTGCCGGTCCTCATTCTCACCGGCCAGTACGACCAGCAGGCGACCCCTGATCAGGTTGCGGAGCAGGCCGCCGTGATCCGCGACGGGGGCAACCGCGACGTGACCGCCGCCGTGGTGCCCGACGTGAACCACCTCTTCGTTCACGACACCAACGGCTTTCCGGGGAATTACAGGAATCTCAAGGCGCCCGTTCTCGTCGAACCCACGGTGATCGGAACGGTGGTGGACTGGTTGGCGACGAAGCTGTAGGGCGCGGCGTCAGCCCACTTCGCGGCGCAGATCGGTGCCTTGCCAGGCACCGCGCTCGCCGTGCTGCTCGATGATGCGCGCCAGGCGGTCAGCGGCGTTGTGCCAGTTCGTCTCGGCGGCACGCTGGGCCGCGTCCGGGTCGCCGCGCGCGATCGCCGCGGCGATGCGTTCGTGCTCGCGCACCGACGTCGAGATCTGATCGAGGAAGACGCTGACGTACAGTCGCGAGTAGCGCTCGCTCTGCGGCTTGATCGCGCGGTGCAGGGCGAGGAGCCGCGGGCCGGCGACCCCCTCGACGTAGCTGCGATGGAACTCGATGTCGAGGTCGAAGAAGGTGATCGGGTCGGTGTGCTTGCGCGAGCGGGCGGCGAGCTCGCCGTTGACCTCGCGAAGGCGGTGAACGATCGCGTCGCGGCGCACCTTGGGCAGGAGCGCCGCGGTGCGCGCCGCGAGCCCCTCGAGATGGCCAACGATGTGGTAGACCTCCTGGCCGTCGGTCATCGTGAGCGGCGCGACGATCAGTCGACGCTCGCGGCCGCGGCCGGCGGAGGCGACGAACCCCTCCTGCTCCAGGCGGTGCAGGGCGCTGCGCACCGGGGTGCGGCTGAGCCCCAGCCGGTCGGCGATGACGCGCTCGGAGATCCGGGAGCCGGGGGGGAGCTGCCCCCAGACGATGATGTGGCGAAGCTCGCGATAGGCCCGCGAGACGTTGTCCGTGGGGGCGGCGGCAGCGCGCGCCGTCGGGCGCCGGGACGGCGTGCCGGGGGCGCGGCGGGCGGCAGTCGGAGATGCCATGCGGCGGAAGTGTAGGTCTGCGCTCCGGCGCATGCAAGCAGCCGCGCCGAGGGCGGCCTCCCCCGCTCCGCGGCCCGGTCTCGCGCCGCGTTTCGGTAGACCATTGTGGTATACCGGCAGAGGGCGTATGTTCGCCCGTCCCCGATCGCCTCCCTCCCCGTCGATGGTCGTGACGTCAGACTCCCTGTCCTCCGTTCGGCGTGTTCGTCCCGGCAGCGCCGCGCACCCCGCGCCGGAGATCACCGTGCGCCCACTCACCACCCTCGCAGACTACCGCGCCTGCGTCGCGCTCGAGCGCGAGATCTGGGGCGACGAGTTCGATGGCGCGATCCCGGCAACCATGATGCAGGTCGCGACCTACGTCGGCGGCATCGCGCTCGGTGCCTTCGACGCCCACGGCCAGCTCGTCGGCTTCGTGTTCGGGCTCACCGGAGTGCTCGACGGAAAGATCACGCACTGGTCGCACGTCCTCGGCGTCCGGGCCACGCTCCGCAACGCCGGGATCGGACGGATGCTCAAGGAGCATCAGCGAGCCGAGCTCGCACGCCGCGGCATCGCCGAGATGTACTGGACGTATGATCCGCTGATCGCCAAGAACGCGCATCTCAACCTCGACGTCCTCGGGGCGCGCGTCGTCCGCTACGTCCCCGACATGTACGGCGACACGGGCAGTCCGCTGCACCACGGGCTGGCGACCGATCGGCTCGTCGTCGTGTGCTCCACGGCCGCTGCCCGGCGCGCGCCGCACCCGGCCGTCGATGCCGCGCTGCCGATCCTCACCGCGCGCCGGCGGCGGGGTGACGAGCTCGTCACGCCGCCGGAGACGCCACCACACATCCTGCTCGAGATCCCCTTCGACTTCGCGCAACTGCTCGCGCGCGCGCCGGAGGAAGCCGCGGCGTGGCACGCCGCCACGCGCGAACACTTCACGTGGGCGCTCGGCCACGGCTATGATGTCGCCGGCATGCACCTCGATCCCGTCACCGCCCGCTCGTTCTACCTGCTCGACCGCGCCGCGCCGCGCGGCTGACGCCCAGGCTCTCCTTCGTCCGCGACTGATGCTGCACATCGACCGCATTGCGATCCGCGAGATCCATCTCACGCTGAAGGAGCCCTTCCGTATCTCCTCGGGCGTGGTGCAGCACCGACGCATCGCGCTGCTCGAGCTCACCGACCGCGATGGCGCGACGACGTGGTCGGAGTGCGTCGCGTTCGAGATGCCGAACTACAGCCCCGAGACGATCGAGACGGCCTGGTACGCGATCAAGGAGTGGTTCGCGCCGCGTGTGCTGGGCCGAGACCTCGCCGGCCCCGAGTACGTGCACGCGCTGCTCGCCGAGAACATCAAGGGGCACAACATGGCGAGGGCCGCCGTCGAGATGGGGTGCTGGGGACTCGCGGCGGAGCGAGGCGGCGTGGCGCTCTCCACGTTGCTCGGCGGAACACGCGACCGGGTGCCGACGGGCATCTCGATCGGGCTGCAGAGCGATCCCGCGTCGCTCGTCGCGCGCGCGCAGGCCGCCGTCGCGGCGGGGTACCGGAAGATCAAGGTGAAGATCGGGCCGGGCAGGGACGTCGCGTTCGTCGCTGCCGTGCGGAGCGCGCTGGGAAGCGCGATCGGCATCATGGCCGACGCCAACTCCGCCTATACGCTCGCCGACGCCGATCATCTCGCCGCCCTCGATGCATTCGATCTCATCATGCTCGAGCAGCCGCTCGGCGACGATGATCTGGTGCGCCACGCCGCGCTGCAGCGCCGTCTGACGACGCCGATCTGTCTCGACGAGTCCATCACGAGCGTCGAGCGCGCCGAGGACATGATCCAGCTCGGCAGTGGTCGCATCGTGAACATCAAGCCCGGTCGCGTCGGCGGGTTCACTGCGGCGAAGCGGATCCACGACGTGTGTGCCGCAGCGGGGCTCCCGGTGTGGTGCGGCGGCATGCTCGAGAGTGGGATTGGCCGCGCATACAACGTCGCGCTCGCGTCGCTGCCGAACTTCTCGCTCCCCGGGGACCTGAGCCCGAGCGCACGCTACTGGGCGCGCGACGTCGTCACTCCCGCGTGGACGATGCAGGACGGGATGGTCACGGTCCCGCGCGGTCCGGGGCTCGGCGTCACGGTCGACACCCACTGGCTCGACGAGCTGACCGTGCGGCGCGAGGAGCTCACGGCGCACCGCACGGCGGTGCCGGTCGCATGATCGCACGCGCGCGCACGCGGGCCAGCTCGACTCCGGACGCCCTCGGCGGCCAGGTGCCGCCCCGGCTGCGCGAACAGCTCGTCGCGTTGCGCCGCGATCTGCACCGCCATCCCGAGCTGGCGTTCCGCGAACAGCGGACGGCATCGGTGCTCGCGCGCGAGCTCCGTGTGCTCGCCGGTGTCGAGGCGGAGCGCGTGGCCGGCACCGGTCTGGTCGCACGCATCCCGGGGCGCGACCGCAGCGTCCGCCCCGTGGCGATCCGTGGCGACATCGATGCGCTGCCGATCCAGGAAGCGACCGGGCTCTCCTTCGCGTCGATGTACGACGGCGTCATGCACGCCTGCGGACACGACGTGCATGCGACGTGGGCTGTTGGCGCGGCGGCGCTCCTTGCGGCGCACCCGGCCGAGGGGGACGTGCTCATCGTGCTGCAGCCCGCGGAGGAGATCGGCGAGGGGGCGCTCGCGATGTTGGAGTCCGGAGCGCTCGGCGAGGCGGCTGCGATCTTCGGCGCGCACGTCGACCGACGGTTCAACGTCGGCCAGGTCGTTGCGCAACCGGGACCGCTCGCGGCGTCGGCGGACAACTTCGAGATCGAGCTCGTGGGCCGCGGCGCGCACGGCGCGCGCCCGCACGAGTCGGCCGATCCGGTGGTCGCGCTGGCGGAGTTGATCATGGCGCTCCAGACGATCGTCTCGCGCCGCGTGAACCCGGCGGCACCGGCCGTGGTGACGGTGGGAACGGTGCAGGCGGGAACGGCGCCGAACGTCATTCCCGACCGGGCGGTGTTGACCGGCACCTGTCGCGCGACGGACAACGACACGCGGGCGCTGCTGCGCACGGAGATCGCGGACATCGCGCAGGGCGTCGCGGCCGTGCATCGCGTCGACGCTCGGGTGACGATCGGCACGGGGGTGCCGCCGGTCGTGAATCACGCCGAGCCGGCACAGTGGGCCGCGGCCGCGGCCGCGGAGATTCTCGGTGCGTCCGCCGTCGTTCCACTCGGCGCGCCGAACATGGCGGCCGAGGATTTTGCCTGGTACCAGCAGCGCATGCCTGGCTGCTTCGTCCGCATTGGCGCGAAGCACGAGGGTGATGCGACGATCGCCGCACACTCGCCGCACTTCGACGTCGCCGAGGAGGCCATCTTCGTCGGCGCCGCCGTGCTCGCCGGTGCAGCGCGGCACGCGTCGGCCGCCATCGCCAGGGGGAGTACGTGAGCACCCCCATGGCGCCTGCGCCGTCGACGCCGACCTCCCTTCGGCGATCGCTCGGCTTCATCGATCTCGTCCTGATCACCGTCGGCACCGTGATCGGGTCGGGCATCTTTCTGGTGCCCAGCGTCGTGCTGCGTCAGACCGGGCTCGACGCGCGGGTCGCGCTCCTCGTGTGGATCGGCGCGGGGGTGTTGTCGCTGCTCGGCGCGCTCACGTATGCCGAGCTCGGTGCCATGCGCCCCGACGCGGGTGGACTGTACGTCTACATCCGCGATGCGTTCGGTCAGCTCCCCGCGTTCCTGTACGGCTGGACGAGCTTCGTCGTGATCACGAGCGGATCGATCGCGACCCTCGCCGTCGCCTTCGCCGGCTATCTGTCCCAATTCGCGCCGCTTGGTGCCGTGGGGGGGAAGCTCGTCGCGATCGGGGTCATCGTCGTCACGGCGTCGATCAACGTCGCGGGCACGCGCAAGGGTGCGGCGGTCCAGAACTGGACGACGGCGGCCAAGGTGGTCACGCTGGCGAGCCTGAGCGCCGCGCTCATCGCGCTCGGACATCATCCGATCGGGTCGCTATTCGCATCGCATGGCGGCTCGCCGGCCGCTGCGCCGCGCATTGGCGCCGCCATGATCGGCGTGCTCTGGGCATACGAGGGATGGCAGTACGTGACCTTCTGCGCCGGAGAGACGCGTGACCCGCAGCGCACCTTCCCGCGCGCCATCACCATCGCGACGCTCGGGCTGATCCTGATCTACGTGCTCGCCGCCGTGGGCTACATGAAGGCCCTCGGCGTGCCTGCCGCGGCGGCGAGCGAGCACGTTGCCGTCGATGCCGTGCGCGAGCTCGTCGGCGTCGCCGCGAGTGCGATCGTCGGCGCGCTCATTCTCGTGTCGATCTTCAGTGCGACGAACGGGCTCATGCTCACCGCGCCGCGGATGTACTACGCGATGGCGCGTGACGGCGTGTTCTTCGAGCGGCTCGCGCTGGTGAGTCTGCGCACCGGAACGCCGGCGTTCGCGATCACGGCGGTCGCGGCGTGGGCGGCGGTGCTTGCCGCGACCGGGACGTTCGAGCAGCTCCTCACCTACGTCGTGTTCACCGGCTGGGTGTTCTACGCACTCGGCGGCGCGAGCGTGATCCTCCTGCGCCGCAAAGCGCCGCACGCCATCCGTCCGTTCCGCGTGCCGGGCTATCCCGTCATTCCCATTCTCTTCGTCGCGGCGGCGGCATGGCTCGTCGCCGATACCGTGGTCACGCAGCCGGGTCGCGCTGCGCTCGGGCTCGGAGCCGTCCTGCTCGGGACCCCTGCGTTCTACATCTGGCGGTCGCGCTCCCTGCGGAGCGCGCCCCTCGCCTCTCATTCCCTCGTCCACTCTCCGGAGAAGCACGATGCGCCTGCGGCGTCCTGAAGCGCTCGTCCGCCGATCGTTTTCGGTGCACATGATCGCTCGCGTGGCTGTCGCGGTGTTCCTGGCGACCGCGGTCGGCTGCGCATCCACCAGGAGGGGGCCGGCGGCGAGCCTGCCGGCGCCGTCGTCCGACGAGCCGTTCGATGTCGTGATCGTCAACGGCAAGATCGTCGACGGTTCCGGCAACGCCTGGTTCTACGGTGACGTCGGCCTCCGCGGCGATCGCATCGCGACGGTGGCTCGGCGGGGCGGTGCGCTGGCCACCGCTGCGGCGCACCGGCGCGTCGACGCGACCGGGATGGTGGTGGCCCCTGGCTTCATCGACATCCAGGCGGGCGATCAGTTCACCACCGGTGACGGGCGCGCCGTCGGCAAGCTGACGCAGGGAATCACGACGACGATCATGGGCGAGGCGTACACCGCCGCGCCGGTGAGCGAGATCTCGATCGCCGACATGGCGGCGGAGCGGCCGGCTGCCGCGGCCTCCGCCCGCCGTTTCCTCGGACCGCACGGCTTCGACAGCTGGTTGCGCACCATGCACGAGCGCGGGCCCAGCACCAACGTCGGCTCCTTCGTCGGCGCCAGCACGCTCCGCGAGTACGCGATGGGGCTGCGCATGGGCGCCGCGACCGGTGCGCCGCTCGATACGATGCGCGCCGTGATGCAACGCGCCATGGAGGACGGGGCGTTCGGGCTCGGTACGGCGCTCATCTATCCACCGGGCAACTTCGCGAGTACCGAGGAGCTGATCGCAGTCGCGAAGGCGATGGCGCCGTACGGCGGGATCTACATCACCCACATGCGGTCGGAGGCGGACCGTGTGCTCGAGGGGATGGACGAGGCGCTCCGCATCGGGCGTGAAGGCGGCGTGCCGGTGGAGATCTATCACCTGAAGGCGGCGGGGCGCGCCAACTGGGGCAAGGAAGCGGCGATGATCGCCAAGATCGACTCGGCACGTGCGGCAGGCTTCGACGTGCAGGCGAACATGTACCCGTATACGGCCGGCGGTACGTCCCTCGGCGCGTGTCTGCCGCCATGGGTCTCGGAGAATGGGAAGCTGCGCGAGAACCTGCGTGATCCCGCGATGCGCAAGAAGATCCACGAGTTCTTCGCGCATCCGCCGGCGTACTGGGAGAGCCTGTGCGAGCAGGCGGGGACGGAGGGGGTGCTGCTGACGACGCTCCGCAGCCCCGAATATCAGAGATACTCCGGACATCGACTCGCCGAGGTCGTCAGCGCGTCCGGCAAGGATTGGCTCGATGCGCTGATGGATCTTCTGCTCGCCGAGCCGCAGGGCGTCGGTGCGATCTACTTCCTCATGAACGAGGACAACGTCCGCACGCAGCTCAAGCAGCCGTGGATGAAGATCGGCACCGACGCGATCGGCCCCGATCCCGACAGCGCGAGTGGTCCGACGCACCCGCGGTCTTATGGAACGTATCCGCGCATCCTGGGCAAGTACGTGCGCGATGAGCACGTGCTCCCGCTGGAGGACGCCGTTCGCAAGATGACGAGCGCCGTCGCGGAACGATTGCTCATCGGCGATCGCGGCGTGCTGCGACCGGGCATGTATGCCGACATCGTCGTGTTCGATCCCGCGCGCATTCAGGACCGCAGTACGTACGAGACGCCGAATCAGCCATCGGTCGGCGTTTCCGAGGTGTTCGTGAACGGCGTCGAGGTGATTCGCGACGGGAAGCACACGGGCGCACGTCCGGGGCGGATTCTGCGCGGTCCAGGGTGGCGCGCGGGCGGAGCGACCGGCACCACCGTCACGACGATGCGGTAACGCTGTCCAGTCGAGCTGTCTCGATCGTTCGCTTGTTGTCCAGGCGTTGGCAGATCATCTCCAGGAGCTTCACATGCGAATTGCGCTCTCTCCGAACGCATCGCGCGTCGTTCGGCTCGCCCTCTGCGGGATATGCACTGCGCTCGGGCTCTGCATGCCCGGCACCGCATCGGCGACCGCCCCCCTCACGCGCAGGCAGGCTGCCCCGATGGTCACGGGGCGCGTGATCGATGTTCGCACGAATCAGGGCGTCGGGCGCGCGACGGTCCAGCTCGACGACGGTCGTATCGGCACCGTGACGGGTGAGGACGGCCGCTTCCGGCTCACCAACGTCTCCGTGGGATCGCACGTGCTCGTGGTGCGCCGCCTCGGCTACGCGCTGGCTCGCCGGTCGGTCGCCGTGACGGGCGATCGCGACGCGGTCGTCGAGATCGCGCTCGACCCGTCGGCAACGTCGCTCGAGCAGGTGATCGTCACCGGCACGGCCGGCGGTGAGCAACGGCGTGCGATCGGCAACGCGGTCTCGACGATCAACGCCGCCGACGAGATGTCCAAGTCGGGGGCGCAGAACCTCAGCAGCCTGCTTGGCGCCCGTGCACCGGGAGTCGGCATCGGGCAGAGCACTGGCCGTGTCGGTGCAGGGCCGTCGATTCAGATCCGCGGCCGCAACAGCATCGGGCTGAGCAATGCGCCGCTCATCTACGTGGACGGCGTTCGCGTCAACAACGCGATCGGCGCCGGACCGGTCGCGCCAAGCGGTCGGCTCGGCGGGCAGGGCTCCAACGTCGGCGGCCGTCTCAACGACATCAATCCGCAGGACATCGAAAGCGTCGAGATCATCAAGGGACCCGCGGCGAGCACGATCTACGGCACCGAAGCAGCCAACGGCGTCATCCAGATCATCACCAAGAAAGGATCGGCGGGGGGCAAACCGATCGTTCGGCTGCAGGTGCAGGATGGGACGCTCTGGTTCCGCGACGCGGCGAACCGGATCCCGACGAACTACGCCAAGGACGCGTCGGGCAACATCGTCGCGTGGAACGGCGTTCAGAGCGAGGCGGACCGCGGCACGCCGCTGTTCCGCACCGGGCAGACGCGCCTGTACAACGCCTCGCTCTCGGGGGGACGCGAGATCGTCACCTACTATGCATCGGGCACGTATCAGAACGACCTGGGCATCGAGCCGAACAACTCGCTTCGTCAGTTCGCCCTTCACACCAACCTGAGTCTCGTCCCGTCGTCGACGATCGACATCTCGACCAGTCTGAACTTCGTCACCCTCTCGAGCCATCTCGGGGCCGACTTCGGTGCGTCGGCGATGCTGGGCGCCATCGCCGGCCATTCGCTTCTCTTTCCCGCGGCGCGCGGGTTCTTCCCGAACTTTCCGCCCGAAGTTCCGCAGACGCTCTACGACAACGCACAGGGAATCAATCGGTTCACAGGAAGCGGGACGATCACCCACCGGCCCACGAGCTGGTTCACGCAGCGTCTGATCGTCGGCCTCGATCAAACGAGCGATGACAGCCGCGCCATCGAGCATTTCGCGCCGCCGGCGCTCGCCGCGTTCATCGGCTCGGCGGCGGCCGGAGGCAGCATCGGACAGACGCTCAGGCGCGCGAGCGTCATCTCCGCCGACTACTCCGGAACGGCCAAGCTGGCGCTCACCCCGGCTCTCAGCGCGAGCACCTCGCTCGGCGGGCAGCTGTACCGCACGGAGCTCAGCTCGAGCTTTCTCGGCGGTACCGGCTTTCCCGGACAGGGTGTGGAAACGGTGAGTGCCGTCTCGTCGCCCGCGACGTCGACGCAGGGTGACACGCTGAACACGACGATCGGCGCGTTCGCGCAGGAGCAGCTGTCCTGGCACGACCGCCTGTTCCTCACCGGTGCCCTGCGCGTGGACAACAACAGTGCGTTCGGTGCCGACTTCAAGTGGATCACCTACCCGAAGCTGAGCGCGACGTGGGTGATCCACGAAGAGCCGTTCTGGAGAGCGAATGCCATCGTCACTGCGCTCAAGCTGCGCGGCGCGTACGGCGAGTCAGGACGGGCACCGGCGGCATTCAGCGCGCTGCGCACGTACGCGGCGGCTCAGGGGCCCGGCGGTACGAGTGCGGTGACCCCCAACTCGATCGGCAACGCGAGTCTACGCCCGGAGCGCGGCAAAGAGCTCGAGCTCGGATTCGACGGCTCGCTCCTCGATCGGCTCAGCGTGGATTTCACCTACTTCAACAAGAAGACGACGGACGTCATCATCAGCCAACCGGTGGCGCCGTCGAGTGGGTTCGCGGGCAATCAGCTGATGAACCTGGGGCGGGTCGACAACCACGGCGTCGAGCTGCAGGCGAATCTCCAGGCGATCACTCGCAACGACTTCGCGTGGGAAATCGCCGGCAACATTGCCACCAACAAAGACGTCATCAGCGATCTCGGCGCGTTGCCGAGCACGATCGTCAGCGCGGGACAGTTCAATCGCGTGGGCGGCCCGATCGGCGGGATCTATACACGCCGCGTCGTGTCGGCGGACCGGGATCCGGCCACCGGTCTCCCCATCAACGTGCTCTGCGACGGCGGCGAGGGGCAGGCGCCAGTCTCGTGTGCGGCGGCGCCGTTCGTGTACATCGGCACGCCGACGCCGGCCACCACGGGGGCGATCGGCAACACGGTGTACCTCGCCAAACGCCTGCGGCTCTACGCGCTCGTGGACTTCAAGCGGGGCTATCGCGTGAGCAACAACAACGAGCAGGTGCGCTGCTTCGGCCTCGTGGGCGCACCGCTGTGCCGCTCCAACTACTACCCGTTGGAGTACGATCCCGTGTATCTCGCGGAGCACGTCGGCACCGCTGCGGCGGCAGGGACGCTGGATCAGTTCTACCAGGATGCGAGCTTCGCGAAGCTGCGTGAGGTCTCGGCCACGTACACGATCCCCGAGCGGTGGCTCCGCGGCGTCTCGAGCGCATCGATCACACTGGCGGGCCGAGAGCTCCACACCTGGACCAGCTACGCAGGGCTCGACCCCGAGGCCAACTCGGCGGTCATCTCGAATGCGAACACGGCGAGCACCCAGGATCAGGGGCTGACGCCGCCGCTCACCCGCTTCATCGCCACGATCAACCTCGCCTTCTGACCATGCGACCCACATCCCCACGGCTCGCTGTGCGGTCCGCTCGCGCCATCCCGGCGCTCGCGCTGTTCGTGGCGCTCGGCTGCACGGAGATCACGAGCCTCAAGCAGGAGAATCAGGGCGCGCTCTCGGTGGAGACGCTCTACACCCCGGGCAACGCCACGCTCCTGGTGAACGGCGCCATCGCCGACTTCGAGTGCGCGTACAACCGGTACGTCGTCGGCAGTGGATTGCTCTCCGACGAGCTGACGGTGGCGATCGCGCAGTCGGCCAACTTCGATTACGATGCGCGCCGCCTCCTCACCAATGCGTCGTACGGCACCAACAACTGTGGCTCCCCCACACCGAGCAGCACACAGCAGCCGGGCATCTACACCCCCCTGTCCGTCGCACGGGCGACGGCCGACACCGCAGCGGCGAAGCTCGAGACCTGGAGCGACGCCGACGTCCCGAACCGGCAGAAGCTCCTCGGGCAGGCGGCGACGTACGCCGGCTACAGCCTCATCCTGCTCGGGGAGGGAATGTGCTCGGCGGCGCTCAACCTCGGGCCGGAGCTCGCGCCGGCGGATCTCTTCACCGAAGCGGTCGCCCGGTTCACCAAGGCCATCCCGGCGGCGACGGCCGCGGGTGACGCGACGACGTTGAATCTCGCGCGGCTGGGACGCGCGCGCGCCGCGTTCGATCTGAGTAGCGCGTCGACCACGAGCTCGGCAGCAAACCTCGCGGCAGCGGCGGCGGACGCGGGCCCGATCCCGGCGTCGTTCGTCGTGAACACGTCGCCAGACGCCGTGAATGCGCGACGGCAGAACGTCGTCTTTCTGCACATCTCACAGTTCGCGTACTCCACCGTCGATTCGTCGTTTCGCAACGTTCCACCGCCTGGCGCGACGACAGGACAGGATCCCCGCGTCGTCGTGATCGATCTGAATCGCAAAGGAACAGCGACCAGGTCGCAGCTGTTCATTCCGGCCAAGGATGCGACGGTGAGCTCGCCGGTTCGGTTGGCGAGCTACGCGGAGGCCCAGCTCATCATCGCGGAGAACGCGGCGCGCACCGGTGATCTCAATGCCGCGACGACCGCGATCAACAATGCCCGCTCCCGCACGCCGGGGCTGCCGTCATACACGCGGCCCACAGGGGCCACGTCCGCTGACGTTCTGACACAGATCGCGGAAGAGCGCCGCCGCGAGCTGTTCATGGAAGGCCACCGACTCGGCGATTTCCATCTCGGCCGCTACGGACTGCAGCTCGTGCCCGCTGCCGGCGCCGATTATCCGTACGGCGGCAAATACGGCTCGCAGGTGTGCTTCCCGCTGCCCGACGTGGAGCGCATCAACAATCCCACACTCGCCGGGAAGCCGTGACGATGCGGATCCCATTCTCGCCGCTGGCCATATGCCTGAGCGTCGCCGTGCTCCCGAGCGGCGCGGCGACCCTCGGCGCGCAGATCGCACCGCCGGTCGAGCTGCGCGTTCCCAAACCGCCCTCACTCGGTGCGGGCGAATCCGGTCCATTTCTCGTCTACGAGCTGCACGTGACGAACATGGGTGCGGTTCCCCTGATGCTGAAGAGCGTCGAGGTTGCGGCCGGTGACCCGGTACCGCGTACGCTGCTGACGCTGAGCGATAGCGCGCTCGTGCAGACGCTGGCGCGTCCAGGGTTGTCAGGAGTACAGCCCGCTGACCGGGCGCGGCTCGGCGGCGGTCTGCGCGCCGTGGTGTATCTCTGGGTGCCGGTCGATGCGAAGGCCGTTCCATCGAGCGTCCGTCACCGCGTCATCCTCGAGCAGACGACCGCCGATTCGACAAACCCGAAAACCGTGACCGTCACGGTCAGCGGCGCATCGGTCCCGGTCACGCGCGGTGTACTCGTCATCAGCCCACCCCTGCGCGGCGGCCCATGGCTCGCCGCGAATGGGCCCTCGAATCGATCGGGTCACCGCCGCGCCCTCATCACGGTCAATGGAACGCCGGCGATCGCACAGCGATTCGCGATCGACTACGTGATGCTCAACGACAGCAACACGACCTCTCGAGGCGATCGGCTGAAGAACGAGAGCTACGGCGCGGAGGGGCAGGACGCGCTCGCCGTGGCCGACGGACACGTGGTCGCCGTGAAGGACAGCATTCCCGAGAACGTGCCCGGCATCCACTCGCGCGCCGTGCCGATCACGCTCGAGACAGTCGGCGGAAATCACGTCATCCTGGACATCGGCGGCGGCCATTACGCCTTCTACGCGCATCTGAAACCGGGCTCGATCGGCGTGAAGCTCGGCGACCGCGTGCGCCGCGGTCGGATCATCGGGCTGGTGGGCAACTCCGGCAATTCCACGGAGCCGCATCTGCATTTCCACGTTTCCGATGCCAACTCACCGCTTGGCAGCGAAGGCATCCCATACGCCTACGACCGCTATGAGCGCGTCGGCTCATGTCGCAGCACGCTCTCCGGGTGTACCACCGGCACGTCGCAGGTGCGCACGCGACAGATCCCACTGGACAATGAGATCGTTCGCTACCCCTGACCTGATGCGCGCGACAGCGCGCGTCGCGACGGCGTTGCTGCTCGTCCCCGCACTGCACGTGCTGCACGCGCAGCAGTCGGCGTCGACGCCCGACTACGACGTCGTCGTCCGCAACGGACGCGTGCTCGACGGCGCGGGCAATCCCTGGATCGCCGCCGACGTCGCGATCCGCGACGGCCGCTTCGTGAAGATCGGTATCGTGCCGGGCCGCGGTCGCACGGAGCTCGACGCGCGCGGTCGGTACGTGTCACCGGGCTGGCTCGACGTGATGGATCAGTCGGGGAGCGTGCTGCGCCGCAATCCGCTCGCCGAGAACAAGCTCATGATGGGAGTGACGACGGTGATCGCCGGTGAAGGAGGCACCCCCGTCCCGGCGGGCGAGATCGCCGACTATTTCCGCCAGCTCGAGCAGCGTGGGATCAGCGTCAACTTCGGCACGTACTTCAGCGAGACGCAGACGCGCGTCCCCGTGCTCGGCCGCTCGTCGCGTGCGCCGAACGCGCCGGAGCTCGAGCGGATGCGAGCCATCATGGACACCGCGATGCGCGCCGGTGCGATGGGGATGACGACCGCTCTCATCTATCCACCGAGCAGTTACGCAACGACCGACGAGCTGGTGGAGGTCGGGAAGGTGGCCGCGAAGTACGGCGGCGTGTACGCAAGCCACATCCGCGGCGAAGGGAAGGAAGTCGTGCAGGCCGTGCGAGAGGCGATCACAGTCGGCGAGCGGGCCGGAGCGCCGGTGGAGATCTTCCATCTCAAGGTCGCATACAAGCCCGGCTGGGGAGTGTTGATGGATTCTGTGCGCCAGGTCGTCGAGGCAGCGCGGGCGCGCGGGGTTGACGTCGCGGCGGACATGTACGTCTACACCGCCGGCGGCACCGGACTCGAGGCGACGATTCCGAGCTGGGCATTCGACGGTGGCATTGATTCGCTGCTCGCGCGTCTCGCACGCCCCGACGTGCGGACGCGATTGAAGCGCGAGCAGCAGACAGGGGTGCCCGGGTGGTGGAACATCATCGAGGCGGCCGGGGGATGGGAGGGCATCGTGCTCGCCAACGCGCGTAATCCCGACAACGCGAGGTACAATGGCAAGACGCTCGCGCAGATCGGCCGTGAGATGGGGAAGGATCCCGCCGATGCGGCGTTCGATCTCGTCGCGCAGGGGAAGGGACGCGTCATGGCGATCTACTACATGATGAGCGAGCAGGACATCGAGACGGCGCTTCGCTTTCCGTGGATCAGCATCGGGAGCGATGCCGGCGCCGCGGCGACGTTCGGTGGCGGCGACGATCTCGGCCTGCCGCATCCGCGCTCGTACGGCAACGCGGTGCGCGTCATCTCGAAGTACGTGAAGGAGCGCCACGTGCTCTCGCTCGAGGAAGCGGTGCGCAAGATGACGTCCTGGCCGGCCACGCGTTATCGCCTCGCCGACCGCGGTGTGATCAAGGAGGGCGCAAAGGCCGACGTCACCATCTTCGACTACGATGCGCTCGCCGATCGCGCCACGTATGAGCGACCGACCGAGTTCCCATCGGGAATCGACTGGGTGCTCGTGAACGGCGTGGTCACGATCGATCACGGCCAGCACACGGGCGCGAGAGCAGGACAGATCCTGTTTGGCCCCGGCAGGATGACGCTACCGACCCCTCACCCATGACCTTCCGCCCCTTCTCACGCCGGGCCGCCCTCCTCCTCGCGGCCGCACTCATCCTCCCACGGTATGTCGCCGCGCAGAGTCCGCCGGACTTCGCCGCGTTCGACCGGTACGTGGCCCAGGCGGCGCGCGATTGGCGCGTACCGGGGCTCGCGATCGCCGTCGTGAAGGACGACTCTCTCGTGTTCGCCCGAGGCTACGGCGTGATCGAGCTCGGGAAGACCGCGCCCGTCACCGAGCACACGCGCTTCGCCATCGGCTCCACGACGAAGGCGATGACGACGGTCGCACTCGCGATGCTGGTCGACGAAGGCAGGTTGACGTGGGACGACCGCGTCATCGACATCCTCCCCGAGCTGCGGCTGTACGACGCATATGCCACGCGCGAGCTCACGGTGCGGGACCTCCTCACCCATCGCACCGGCCTCCCCGGGACCGATCTCTTCTGGGCGTTCCCGGAGAATCCCGTCCCGCCGGTCGAGATGATCAGGCGTCTCCGGTATGTGCGTCCGACAGCGTCGTTCCGCGCGACCTGGCAATATCAGAACGTCATGTATGCACTCGGCGGCGCGATCGTGGAGCGCCTCTCGGGAATGCCATGGGAGACGTTCGTTCGAGCGCGCATCTTCACCCCGCTCGGCATGAACGAGACGGAGCCGCTGGTCGCCACGATTGCTGGAAAGTCGAACGTCGCCGTTCCGCATGGCGACATCCGCGACACGGTGCGAGTCGTACCGGTGCGCAGCACGGACCTCGTCGCATCGGCCGGTTCGGTCTGGTCGAGTGTCTCCGACATGTCGAAGTGGATGCGCTTCATGCTCGACAGCGGGCGTGTCGCCCAGCGCCGGCTCGTCACCCCGGCCACCTTCCGCGAGATCGTCGCACCGCAGATCCGCGCGCCGATGGCGGAATATCCGGCCCTCGAGCTTTCCCAGCCGCACGTCTTCAGCTACGCGCTCGGCTGGTTCGTGCAGGACTACCGCGGCCGCACGGTGTGGATGCACACCGGCAGCATCGACGGGATGAGTGCCCTCATCGGTCTGCTCCCCGAGCAGCGGGTCGGCGTGTACGTCCTGGCCAACCTCGACCACGCCGAGCTGCGCCACGCGCTGATGTACGAGGCGTTCGATCTATATGCGGCCGGCGGGGCGCCGGGGAGAGACTGGAGCGGTGACCTGCACAAGCTGTTCGCGGACCGGCGCGCAGCGGCGCGCGCACACGCAACGCCGCACGTTACCGGAACGCATCCCTCGGTTTCCCTCGACCGCTACCTCGGCACGTACGTGGACTCGACGTTCGGGACGATCGAGGTCACGCTCGCGGACGGTGCGCTGCGCGCCCGCTTCGGCAAAGCCGATCTCGGCGCGCTCGATCATTGGGAGTACGACGGTTTCCGCAGTCGCACATCGCCAACGGCGTCCCCGCTCACGCTGACCTTCATCCCCGACGGTGCGGGCGGCATCGGCGCGGTGCGGGGGCTTTACGGTAACCTCTTCGTCCGCTCACGCGGCAGGAGTCAGGTCGAATGATCTCCGTCGATCGACGCATCACTCGGCTCGTCGCGGCGCTGACGCTCGCGTCGCTCTGGGCCGCACCCCGGCCGGCACTCCGCGCACAGACGCCGGCAGCCACCGCGGCTGCGCCGCGCACGCCGACTGCCGACGACTTCGACAAGCGCGAGGTGATGATCCCGACGCGCGACGGCGTGCGTCTGCACACGCTGATGCTCACCCCGAAGGGATCGACGGCCGATCTGCCGATCATCCTGACGCGTACGCCCTACGGGATCGCCGCGGCGCCGCGCGTACTCGGCAGCTCCTATGCCGAGCTCGCACAGGACGGCTACATCTTCGTCTTCCAGGACATCCGCGGCCGATTCGGCTCCGAGGGGCAGTTCGTCATGCTGCGTCCCATGCGCGACACGTCGGATGCGAAGGCGATCGACGAGAGCACCGACACATACGACACCGTCGAGTGGCTGCTCAAGAACGTGCCGCACAACAACCACCGGGTCGGGATGCTTGGCATCTCCTATCCGGGATGGCTCACCGTGATGGCGATGCTCGATCCGCATCCCGCGCTGAAGGCCGTGTCGCCGCAGGCGTCGCCTGCCGACATGTTCATCGGCGACGACTTCCACCACAACGGCGCCTTCCGGCTGAGCTACGGCTTCGAGTACGCTGCGGCGATGGAGTCAGGAAAGGAGATCAACCCGTTCAAGTTCGACTCGCCCGATCTCTACGACTGGTACCTCACGCTCGGCAGCCTCGCGCACGTGAACGAGCGTATTCTCGGCGGTCGAGTGCCGACGTGGAACGACTTCGCGTCGCACCCGAACTACGATGCCTTCTGGAAGCGTCAGGGCGTCGCGAAGTATCTCGACCGCGTTCGCGTGCCGACCCTCAACGTCGCCGGCTGGTGGGACCAGGAGGATTTCTACGGGCCGATCACGATCTACGAGGCGCTCGAGCCGCACGACGCACGGCACCTGAATTATCTCGTCGTCGGGCCGTGGAATCACGGCGGGTGGGCGGGCCCGTCGGGACGAAAGCTCGGCGACATCGACTTCGGCAGCGAAACGGCGCGCGACTATCGCCGGAACATCCAGGCGCCATGGTTCGCCTACTGGTTGAAGGATCGCGGCAGGCTCGATCTCGCCGAGGCAACGACGTTCGAGGCGGGGACGAACCAGTGGGTGAAGCACGAGAGCTGGCCGCCGAAGAAGCACGTCACGCCCCGCCGACTGTACACGGCCGCGAACGGCACGTTGTCCTGGTTGCCGCCGACGGACGCGTCGCGCACCGCATTCGACAGCTACGTTTCGGATCCGGCCAATCCGGTCCCGTACCGCGAGCGTCCGATCCAGCCGCTGTTCTCCGGCGGGAGTTGGAGCCGATGGCTGGTCGACGATCAACGCTTCCTCAAGGGCCGCCCGGACGTGCTCATCTGGGAGACGCCGGTCCTGACCGAGGACGTCACGATCGCCGGTGCGATCAGGGCGCATCTCTTTGCGGCGACGACCGGCTCCGATGCGGACTGGATCGTGAAGCTGATCGACGTCTATCCGGACAGCAATGCATCAGATCCAAAGCTGAATGGGCGTGCCCTGATGGTGGCGAACGACGTGCTCCGCGGGCGTTTCCGCCGCAGCTTCGAGCGCCCTGAACCACTCACGCCGAACAAGGTCGAGCCATTCGTCGTCGATCTGCACACGCAGGATTATCGCTTCCGCAAGGGACACCGGATCCAGATTCAGGTACAGAGCACGTGGTTCCCGCTCATCGATCGCAATCCGCAGAAGTTCGTCCCGAACATTTTCGCGGCGAAGGATTCGGATTTCACGAAGGCGACGCAGCGGATCTACCGGTCGCGCCGAGCGGCAACGTATGTCGAGTTGCCCGTCGCGACCCCGACCATCGTGCCATGAGGGCGGTCACGGACGAAAACTGCGCGTCTCCCGAGTAAGAAACGGCGGTTGACCGCCCCGCTGCATCCCACCATTATCCAGGGTCATTACGAGGGAATTCAGCGTCGGTCCAGGCAGGGGCTGATTCACCCTCGTACCCCTCCGCCGAGAGCGATCGTTGCCCGAGCTGGCCTTCCGCGACGGAATCATGGACCGCATCCGCATGCGCGAGCAGCGGTTCGACGAGCGCGCCTATCTCTTCGTGCTTGGCGCACTGGAGTATTGCCAGCAGCGTCTGCCGGAGCGCCGCCACATCTCGGGACGGGAGTTGGCCTTTGCCTGCCGCGACCTCGCTCTGGAAAGATTCGGCGTGATGGCGCGGCTGGTGCTGGAACATTGGGGCGTCCGGAGCACCGCGGACATCGGCGACGTGGTGTTCACGCTCGTGGAGCTCGAGCTGCTCATGAGTCAGGCGACCGACACGCGCGAGGAGTTCGCCGAGGTATTCGAGTTTGATCAGGCGTTCGAGCGCGACTATCCCTGGTGCGCACAGTTCGTCTGAACGTTCGCCAGACCGAAAGCCATGAGCCTGCCCTCGGAGCTTCCCACGTGCCGCAAGTGCGGCAAGGGCATCCTGCTGCCGTTGAGCGATTATGGACGTGACGGCGCGCCGATCACCTACAAGGCCTGGGCATGCTCCAACCCCGAGTGCGGATTCAATCTTCGCGTCGATAACGGGGAGCTGAGCTACGGCCGCGCGATTGGCACGTCGCAGAAGTAGTACGCCACCGCTTCGCACGCGTCCCGCGCGCTCGCGTTCATGACGTCGCGTTCAGCGCCGCCGCTCACGGTTCCTTCCGTCCGTGTCGTGGACGCGTCCGGCGCGGCTGCCGCTGACGCTGCGGCGATCGCCGCCGGAGTTCCCTCGCGCGCGCTGATGCAGCGGGCCGGCGCGGCCGCGGCCGCGGAGATCGGACGACGCTTCAGCACGCAGCTTCCGGCAGGCGTCGTCATCGCAGCCGGACCCGGAAACAACGGCGGCGACGGATGGGTCGTCGCCGCGGCGCTGCACGCGGTCGGCGTACCCGTGCGCGTCGTCGAGTGCGAGGACGCACGCACGGAGGACGCACAGGCAGAGCGCGCCGCCGCGCTCGCCGCGGGCGTGCCGGCATCCGCTGACATCTCCGCGCTCGCGGTTGGAGGCGAGCAGGTCGCGGTCGACGCGCTGCTTGGCACGGGCTTTCGTGCCGGTGCGCCGCCGCGCGGCCGCATCGCCGAGGGGGTGGCCGGCCTGGACCTGATCGCCGGGCGTGGTGGCGCCATCGTCGCGCTCGACGTCCCCACGGGGCTCGATGCGACGAGCGGCGAGCACGCGCGCGCGCCGCGCTGCACGCTCACCCTGACATTCGGCAGCGTGAAGCAGGGCCATCTCGTGGCGCGCGAGCTCTGCGGCCTGATCACGGTGCTCGACATCGGACTCGGCGCGCACGCCACGGCGCGGGGCGCCATGCTCGCCACGCCCCTCTGGTTCCGCTCGCATCTGCCACGCATCCCCGCCGACGCGCACAAGGGGACGCGAAAGAAGGTCGCCGTGCTCGGCGGCGCGCGAGGCATGGCCGGCGCCACGATCCTCGCCGCACGAGGCGCGCTGCGCAGCGGTGCCGGGATGGTGAAGTGCATCGTCGCGCCGCAGTCGGTGGCCGCGATTCAGGAGGGAGAGCCCGCCGCGCTCGCCGCCCCGTGGCCCGACGACACCGCGGCGCTGCACGCGTCGATCGTCGACTGGGCCGATGTCGTGCTCGTCGGCCCCGGGCTCGGACGTCGCGACGCGCGCGCGCTGACCGAGCGCGTGCTGCGCGAGTGGCGCGGCCCTGTGGTGCTCGATGCCGATGCGCTCAATGCCTTCGCCGGCGAGGCCGACGCGCTCGCACCCCTCCTCGGCGGACGGCAGGCGCTGCTCACCCCGCATCCAGTCGAGTTCGCGCGGCTTGCCGACCGCAACGTGGGTGAGATCCTCGCCGACCGCTTCGCCGCGCCGCGCCAACTCGCCGGTCGCACCACGGCAAGCGTGCTCCTCAAGGGCACGCCGACGATCGTCGCCGGCGTCGATGATGACGCGGTGGTCGTCGCGGAAGGGACACCTGTGCTTGCCACCGGTGGCTCGGGCGACGTCCTTGGCGGCATCGCGGCCACGCTGCTCGCACAGACGGGCGATGCGACGGTGGCCGGCGCCCTCGCCGCGTTCGCACACGGCCGCGCGGCGTCCGCCGTGAGTGGACGTCAGGTGCGCGGCTACACCCTCGACGACGTCCTGGCCGCGCTGCCGGGGGTGTGGACGCTGGGGGTGCCGTACCCGAGGCCGCCGAGGTTGGCGGAGCTGCCGGCGGTTGGGGAGTCAGGCTGATGCCATTCCATGGATTCGCGTAACAACATCCCCATGGCTCACGGCGCCGAGTTCGACGCCATCCGTGCGATGATCGCGCAGTGGGGCGACCTCGCGCGCGGCATCGGCGACGACGCGGCCCTGCTCGAGGTGCCGCGCGGTGAGATGCTCGTGGTGAGCACCGACGCCGCGGTGGAGGACGTGCACTTCCGGCGCGAGTGGATGACACCACGCGAGATCGGTGCGCGAGCTGCCGCCGCCGCGCTGAGTGATCTCGCGGCGATGGCCGCCAGGCCGCTCGGCCTTCTCGTCGCGCTCGCCGTGCCCGCAGGGTGGCGTGACGAGATCACCGAGCTCGCGCGCGGTGTGGGCGACACCGCACGGCGCACTGCCTGCCCGATCCTCGGTGGCAACGTCACGCGTGCGACCGAGCTCTCCCTCACGCTCACGGTGCTCGGCAGCGCGGCCGCACCCCTCCGCCGTGTCGGTGCCCAGCCCGGCGACGGACTGTTCGTCACCGGACGACTTGGCGGTCCACGCGCCGCGCTCGGTGCCCTCGAGGCCAATCGAGTCCCGACCGCCGAACAGCTCGACCGCTTCGTGTCACCAGTGCCGCGCATCGAGCAGGCGCACTGGCTGGCCGAGCATGGCGCGCGCGCCGCGATCGACATCTCGGATGGCTTGCTGGCCGACGCGACGCATCTGGCGCTCGCGAGCGGCGTGACGTTGTCGATCGACCTCGCGACCCTCCCCTGTGTGGACGGCGTGTCGCCCGACGTCGCTGCCGCCAGCGGTGAAGAGTACGAGCTGCTCGTCGCGCTGCGCGGTGATCCGCTCGAGCTCTCGCGTCAGTTCACCGATCGGTTCCGTCTCCCGCTGACCGCGATCGGCGTCGTCGAGCGCGCCGGCCCCGTGCCGGTGATCGCCCGCGGCGCACGCAACGACGCCATGCGCGGCCACGATCACCTCGAGCCATGAACACCATACCGTCGCGGCGCTGATGTTCGCTGGTCGTGAGCGCGTGTTGAGATTCCGCGCGAGCGTTGACCGTGCGTGCAGCCCCGATCACCTTTCGTAGCGTGCGTACGCTCTTCACCGCCATCGTCCTCTGGTTCGTCACGATCTTCCTCGCGCCGGTCGCCGTGCTGGCCAGCCTGCTCGGCTTCCGCGACGAGCGGGGGGTCGTGCAGCAATGGTGCATGCGCACCTGGGCGCGCTCCCTCTGCTGGGCCGCGGGTGTGCAGGTCGTCGTGCACGGCGCCGAGCATGCCTCGCGTGGCCACGGCACCGTGTACGCGAGCAATCACGTGAGTTGGTTCGACGTGTTCGCCATCGCGTCGGTGCTGCCGCAGTACACCTTCGTCGCCAAGGCCGAGCTACGGAAGATTCCGATCTTCGGCTGGGGTGCCGAGGGCGCGGGCGTCGTCTTCCTCGAGCGGGAGAACCGCAAATCAGCGTTTGCGTCGTACGAGGTGGTCGCGCAGAAGATCCGGCGCGGGCTCAACGTCGTCGTCTTTCCCGAGGGGACGCGCGGGTACTCGTACACGCTGCGTCCATTCAAGAAAGGCCCGTTCGTCCTCGCGATCGCCGCGCACGCGCCGGTGGTACCGATCGTCGTGTACGGCACGCGCACCGTCATGCCGAAGGGGAGCTTCCGCCTTCGCCCGGCGACTGTGCACGTCCATCTGCTCGAGCCTGTTCCGACGGCGGGTTATGACTATGATCACCGGCATGATCTGATGCGCGCAGTCTCGTCACGCATGGAGGCGTTGCTGCACGACGAATACGGAGTGACGCCTGCAAAGGCCTCTGATGGTCTGACCGTCTGACCGTCTGACCGTCTGACCGTCTGACCGTCTGACCGTCTGACCGTCTCAACGCCCGACACGATTCCCCAACCCCACCCCAATGCCAGCCTTCATCACTGACATTCACGCCCGTGAGATCCTCGACAGCCGTGGCAATCCTACCGTCGAGTGCGACGTCCACCTCGACAGCGGCGTGATCGGACGCGCTGCCGTGCCGAGCGGGGCGAGCACCGGCGAGCACGAGGCCATCGAGCTGCGCGATGGCGACAAGGAGCGTTACGGAGGGAAGGGCGTGCTGCTCGCCGTGCAGCACATCGAGCAGACCATCTCGCCCGCCCTCACCGGTGCCGACGCGAGCGATCAGATGGGGATCGACGCGGCGATGATCGAGATGGACGGCACGCCGAACAAGGGGAACCTCGGCGCGAACGCGATCCTCGCCGTGTCGCTGGCCTGTGCGCGCGCCGCTGCGGCGGATCTCGGCATGCCCCTCTGGCGCTACCTCGGCGGCCCGATGTCGCGCGTCCTGCCCGTGCCAATGATGAACATCCTCAACGGCGGCGCGCACGCGACCAACACGGTGGACTTCCAGGAGTACATGGTGATCCCCGTCGGCGCCGACAGCTTCGGCGACGCGGTGCGCATGGGTGCCGAGGTATTCCATTCGCTGAAGAAGGTGCTCGTGAAGCGGAAGCTGAGCACCGGCGTCGGCGACGAGGGCGGCTTCGCCCCGGATCTCAAGAGCGACGAAGAGGCGATCACGGTCGTGCTCGAGGCGATCGAGGGCGCGGGCTATGCGCCCGGCAAGGATCTCGTGCTTGCACTCGACTGCGCGGCGACGGAGCTGTACAAGGACGGCACGTACACGTTCAAGAAGAGCGGCGCCGGTCGGCGCGACGCCGCCGGCATGGTGGAGCTCTACAGGAAGTGGATCGACGAGTACCCGATCGTGTCGATCGAGGACGGGCTCGCCGAGGATGATTGGGAGGGGTGGAAGCTGCTGACGGATGCGATCGGCGATCGGTGCCAGCTCGTCGGTGACGATCTGTTCGTCACCAACACCGAGCGTCTGTCGAGGGGAATCGAGACGGGGGTCGCGAATGCGATCCTGATCAAGGTCAATCAGATCGGGACGTTGACGGAGACGCTCGAGGCGATCGAGATGGGGCGTGCGGCGGGCTATCACTCGATCATCTCGCATCGCAGCGGCGAGACGGAGGACACCTTCATCGCCGATCTCGCCGTGGGCACGGGCGCGGGGCAGATCAAGACCGGCTCCGCGTCGCGCACCGATCGTGTGGCGAAGTACAATCAGCTCCTGCGCATCGAGGAGCAGCTCGCGAACGCCGCCGAGTATCCGGGCGGCGCGATCTTTGGGATGTAGAGATCGGCGACCGGGATGACCAGATCGCGGTCCGGGGGATCAGGGAGCGGTCAAGCGCGCCTGGTGCGACTGGTGAAGCTCGCGATCATCGTGGCCGCGCTCGCCTTCGCGGTGCAGGGGGGCGAGTACGGCACGACTGATCTCTGGCGCCAGCATCGGCGTCGCGTCGCGCTGAACCGGACGAACGATTCACTGAAAGTCATCGTCGATTCGCTCGAGCGATACAAGCACCGGCTCGAGACTGATGCGGCGTTGCAGGAGCGGATTGCGCGGGAGGAGTTCGGGATGGTGCGGGGAACCAAGGAGCTGCTCTATCGCTTCGCCGACAGCGTGTCGGACAGCGTGACGCGAACGCCGTGAGGGGGGATGACCTAACAACCAGTCTGTCGGGCCTGTCCGCGTTGACTTTCGGGGTGTGACGGCTATAATTCGCGTACTGACGCGGGGTGGAGCAGCCTGGTAGCTCGTCGGGCTCATAACCCGAAGGTCGCGGGTTCAAATCCCGCCCCCGCTATGGAATGGCGCCGGCCGGTCCGCGAGGGCCGGCCGGGTCGTTTGGGCAGGTCGGGATAACTGAGGCAGGGTAGCTCAGGTGGTTAGAGCACGGCACTCATAATGCCGGGGTCGCGGGTTCGAGTCCCGCCCCTGCTATGTGCAAGGCTCGCTAAGCCAACAGCTTGGCGAGCCTTTGTCTTGTGCCCTCCCGTCTCCGCCCCTGTGCAGCGGACGCAAGGGCAGAGGAAGGAAGGAAATCTCCGCTATCGCGAGCGCCGCCAGCGGCGGATCGGATGTGCGGCAACGATCATGAGAAGGACCACGGTGGTGACGATCCACCAGCCACCGAGCCGATGACCGTCAGACGTGACGGCATCGTGCTGTGTCGGCGGCACTCTCGTTGTTCCCGAGGAACCGGCAGACCCCTGGATCATCGTGTCACCTTCCCGCGCCGCGAGAGCCCCGCGTACGCGAGGCCGAAGACGAGCCCAAAGTCGGTGTCGGAATAGGCGCCAAAGGCGTGCCATGCTGCTCGCGCCGAATGCACCAGTGATCACGCAATGCGTGAGACTGATGCAGTGTGTCGTGACCAACCTGGCGCGACGTATGCAGGCGTCCAGCGCCTGCATGTCCAGCAGGGGTCAGGCAGTCGGCGCGTGAACGCGAGCCCACCTCGTTCGCGATCTGACGAACGGGAAACGACTGAACCCCTCATCCGAAGGAGGTCGCATCATGTTCAGCACCCGCCACTCACATCGGACCATCGCCGTCGGCGCAATCGCGCTCGCTACACTGTGCGCCTGCGCGCCTCGGCGCGTGGAAACTGTCTCGGGAGGTGAGGTCGTCATCAGCCCCGTCTCGGATCGCGTCGTCCGCGACGTGCTCGTCTCCTGGCCAGCCACGCAGCGGGAGACGGCCGATCTGTTGATCGCCAAATACGGCGAGCCGACCGTCGTCGGCGACCGCATGCTTGCCTGGTACAACACCGGTCCATTCGTCAAGACGGTGCTCCTGCGCGACGGGCAGCCGCACAACTTCCCGATGCCGCACACCGACTATCTCACGCAGACGGTCAAGCACAGCGTACCGGCGAACAGACTTGCCGAATTGCACGACTACGACGGCAGCGTGTGGTTCCACCGAACGCGGGGCGAGCTGTCGGCACAGTGCGACAAGGAGGAAATGAACCTGCTCGCCCTCAACCTCGCGCACGACATCATCATCGGTCGGCGGACGGTGAGCGACGCGCGGGCGTTCTATGCCCGGACGGCGATGGCGTTCAAGAACGGGGACCGCTCGAGCCCCTACGTGCAAGGACTGATCTTCGCGACCGAGCCGAACGCGGCGGATCCGGATCGGGCGCACATGTGAGGAGGGTGACGAGACTGGGAGAGCGGCCGGCCGTCTGCAGTTCCGGCCGGCCGCTCCGTATTCCGTGACCGCGGGACGAGTGTGGCCGATCGACTGCTCTCCGGTGCCGCGTTCCGCACGCCGGAACGGGCGGCAACAGCCTGATGACCGTCGAGCGCCCCCCCCGAGATCACGTCGTGCGTAGCCCTGGAACTCTCTCCGGCGCTCGTGACTTGCACCCGCGCGATGGACGCCCCGACGTTGGCTGACGAGGAGAAGGAGGAGCGCGACCACCAGTTCCGGGCGGAGGCGCTGCGTTGGCTACCCGAAGTCGCCCGCTTCGCGCTCTCCCTCGAGCGGGACGAAGCCGACGCGGACGATCTGGTCCAGGAAACCTTTCTCAAGGCGTACGAGGCGTGGGACACCTACACGCCGGGGACGGAGTGTCGGGGCTGGCTGTTCACGATCTGTCGCAACACGTTCTACCGCCGGCGGCGGCGGGAGGAGCGACAGGTGACCTGTGAGGACCCGGAGCTCGAGGCGTTGGGTGCCGTCGCCGTGCACGACTCGGCACGGCAAGGGGGGTACGGCGACCTGTTCACCCGCTTTGACCTGTCCGACGCCATTGACCGGGCGATCGACGCGCTATCCGAGACGTTCCGGGAGGTCGTGCTCCTCGTGGACATAAACGATCAATCGTACGAGGCGGCGGCGGCGACGCTTGGCGTCCCGATCGGCACGGTGCGCTCGCGCCTCTTCCGCGCGCGACGTCTTCTCCAGGAAGCACTGATCGATCATGCGCGGGACGCGGGGCTCGTGCCTCGGCGGCTCGGTGCTGTGACGTCCGGTGAGGAGTCATGATGAAGCGGTTCTCTTCGCAGTGGTTCGCGCGGTTGTTCTCGCGCCCGTTCCAGAAGCCCGAAGCGCCGTCAGCGGACGGGCGCGGCGGCGCGATGGCGCACGCGCCGATGCTCGACTGCGACTCCGTGATGCGCCAGCTCTGGGACTACCTCGACGGTGAGCTGACGCCCGAGCGTATGTCGCAGATCCGCGCGCACATCGAGGTGTGCAAGCGGTGCTTCCCGCAGTACGAGTTCGAGCGCTCCTTCCTCGACGCACTGGCCGCGCGTCGGCGGCAGCACTCGGACCTCGAGCGGCTGCGTACGACACTCATGGCGGCGCTCTACGAACGGGGCTTCAGCGAGGCGTAGGTTCACACGCGTCGCCAGCCGTCGTCAGGCGGCGCGAGCTCGGCACGTCACATCATGCGCATCATGTCCCGCCGCATCGACAGCATGCCTTCGATGCGCTTGCGATGTTCAGGGATGACGCCCTGGAGCTGCGCGCCGCTCATCGTGGCCATGCGGGCGAGCTCCTGACGCAGATCCTTCACCGCATCGTTCCACTTGCGCGGCGGCGGCATCTTCATCTCGCGCATCATCTTCTCGCAGTCGGCGATCAGGGTCGTCACCACGTCGCGGTCGATGGGCACGAGCGCCTTGAGCGAGTCGGCATTGTTCGTCGCCAGCCGCTGGAGGTGCGCCTGGACGCGCGCGGCGAGGGTGTCCTCGTGCATGCTCTTCATGCTGCCAGCCATGGCGCGCGGGCCCGTGTCGATCGTAGCAGGCGCAGCGGCAGCGGTGCTCTCGGCGCGCTTACCGGCCTCGGATCGACACGCCGCGGCTGCGGCGAGCACGGACATGCACATCACGGTCAGCATCAGGTCGGAACGCGTGGTCATGATCCACTCTCCTCCAGATGAAGATGAGCGCTCGCGAGGGTCGTCCGCGGGCAAGTCCCGACGGCAGGCGGAAGTTCCGGGAACTTCAGGAGTCCGCTGTGCCTTGCCCGGCCGCGTGCGCGATCTCGCGATCTGCGGCGACGTGGCTGGCTGCCGGCGCCCTCACCCCGCATCCGCGTGAGGCCGACTCCGCACGCACATGCCGAATGTCCCTCGCCTGGAGAGCCGAGCCGTGGACACCCCCGCCGCATCTGAATCGCAGCGCGAGGCGCACTATGACCTGCTCGTCATCGGCGCCGGCCAGGGCGGAGGACCGCTCGCCGGTGCCTTTGCCCGCGCCGGACGTCGGGTGGCGCTGGTCGAGCGTGTGCACGTCGGCGGGACGTGCATCAACGAAGGGTGCAGCCCCACCAAGACGATCATCGCCAGCGCGCGCGCTGCCTATCTCGCGCGTCGAGCAGGTGACTACGGCGTGCACCCGTGCGGCGGAGGGGCGGATGATTTCCGCGTGGATCTCGCGCGGGTGCGCGAGCGCAAGCAGCAGATCGTCGACAGCTTCCGCGACGGCAGCGAGCGCGCGTTGATGCGAGCGGGGGTGGAGCTCGTGCGTGGCCAGGCACGGTTCGTCGCCCCGCGGCAGGTCGAAGTGTCGACGGACGGCACGTCCGAGGGCGACCCCGACCATGGCTCCGGCAGGCGGCGCGTGCTCTCGGCGGATGTCGTGGTGATCAACACGGGGCTGCAACCGGCCATTCCGTCGCTCGACGGCCTCGACCGCGTGCACTACCTCACCTCCACGTCGATCATGGAGCTGACCGAGGCGCCGACGCACCTCATCGTGCTCGGCGGTGGTTACGTGGGGCTCGAGTTCGCGCAGGCGTTCCGCCGCTTCGGGAGCCGCGTGACGATCGTCCAGCGCGACCGGCAGCTCCTCCCGCGTGAGGACGCCGACGTCGCCGAGGCGGTGACCGAGCTTCTGCGCGAGGACGGGATCGAGGTGCTGCTCTCGGCCGCCGTCGTGCGCGTCGAGCGGCAGGCGAACGGCGTGCGACTGTTCTCGCGCGAGCGGCCGCGCGAGGGCGAGAAGGCGTCCACCGATTGTTCGGCGCGCGAGATCGTCGGCTCTCATCTGCTGGTCGCTACCGGCCGCACGCCCAACACGCGCGATCTCGGGCTCGATGCTGCAGGTGTCGAGACGGACGCGCGGGGCTACATCCGGGTGAACGAGCGCCTCGAGACGTCGGCGCCCGGCGTCTACGCCATCGGCGACGTGAAGGGCGGGCCGGCGTTCACGCACATCTCATACGATGACTTTCGGATCCTGCGCACCAACCTCCTCGAGGGACGTGCCGCCACGACGAAGGACCGACTCGTCCCCTACACGGTATTCATCGATCCGCAGCTCGGCGCCGTCGGGATGACCGAGCAGGAGGCCCGCGCGGCCGGGCACAGCATTCGAGTCGCCACGTTGCCGATGACGAACGTTGCCCGCGCACTCGAGGTGGACGAGTCGCGGGGGTTCATGAAGGCGATCGTCGACGACAAGACGCAGCAGATCCTGGGCGCGCGCGTCCTCGGCATCGAGGGCGGGGAGATCGCAGCGGTGCTCCAGGTCGCGATGCTGGGAAAGCTGCCCTACACAGTGCTGCGTGACGCCGTGTTCTCGCATCCGACGCTCGCGGAAGCGCTGAATAACCTCTTCACCGGCATGGAGCGGGAGGAGAAGGCACCCGTGACGGAGAGATCAGCGTGACCTTGGCGAGCTACGACCTCGTAGTCATCGGTGGAGGAACGGCGGGGTTGGTGACCGCCGCGGGCAGCGCCGGCATCGGGGCACGCGTCGCGCTGGTCGAACGCGAGCGCCTCGGCGGCGAATGCTTGTGGAACGGGTGCGTGCCGAGCAAGGCATTCATCGCCGCGGCGCGCGCCAAGGCGGAAGCGCGGTCTGCCGACCGTTTCGGTGTGCGCGCTCGCGACGTCGACACGGACTTCGCCGCCGTCATGCAGTGGGTGCAGACGGCGCAGCAGCGCGTTGCACCGCACGACAGCCCCGAGCGCTTTCGCACGTTGGGCGTGGACGTGATTCCCGGGGAGGCACGCTTCACCGGTGAGCGCGCGATCGCCGTGGACGGACGTCCGATCGCCGCCAAGCGAATCGTCCTCGCCACCGGCTCCGCGCCGGCAGTACCGCCGATTCCGGGGCTGGCGGACATCCCGTTCCACACGAACGAGACGATCTTCTCGCTGCGCGCGCAGCCGCGAACGCTCCTGGTTCTCGGCGGCGGCCCGATCGGGCTCGAGCTGGCGCAGGCGTTCGCGCGGCTCGGTAGCGAGGTCCATGTGATCGAGGCGATGCCGCAGCTCCTCCCGCGCGAGGACGAGGAGCTCGTCGCCCTCCTCCGCGAGCGACTCGAGGCTGACGGAGTGCAACTGCGCGTGGGGATGAAGGCGTCCCGAGCGGAGCGCGCACCGGACGGACGTCGCATCCGCTTGGTGATAGCGCCGGAGAGCGACGAAGGCCGTGCGTCAGCGTCCGTCACACTCGAGGGAGACGCCTTGCTCGTCGCCACGGGACGCACGCCACGGGTCGATTCGCTCGAGCTGGCGCGTGGCGGCGTGGAGTCGGGCAAGGGGGGGATCACCGTGGACGACAAGCTTCGCACGACGGCCACAGCTGTCTGGGCTGCGGGCGACTGCGTGGGACCGCTCCGCTTCACGCACGTGGCCGACTATCAGGCACGCCTGGCGATCCGCAACGCGTTCTTCCCGTTCCCGCGCAAGGCGGATTACTCCATAGTTCCGTGGGTGACGTTTACCGAGCCCGAGCTCGCGCACGTCGGACTCACCGAAGACGAGGCCCGCGAGCGTCATGGCAACGGCATCCGAATCTGGCGACGCGCATTCACCGATGTGGACCGTGCGGTGACCGACGGCGAGACACTCGGCCTCGTGAAGCTCGTGACGACATCCCGCGGTAAGATCCTCGGCGGTCACGTCCTCGGCCACGGCGCCGGCAACCTGATCGGCGAGATCACGCTCGCCATGAAGCACGGGATCTCCGCCCACGCGGTCGGCAGCACGATTCACGCGTACCCCACCTACCCCGAGGCGATCAAGCAGGCCGCCGAGCAGTACACGAAGTCGCGGTTCACCGGCGCCCTCAAACGCATCACCAACTGGTACGTCCGGCGCTGAGCTGGAGCATGGCTACGCTTTCGCGCAGCGGTGCCCCCCCACACGAGCACGAGAATAGATGACAGGACGCTGGTTCGACGTTGTTCGCGCGTGGTCCACCAACGCCACGATCGCTGCGGCGATGGCGCTTGTCGTGACAAGTGCGCTGGACGCACGCGCGCAGACCGCCGCCGACACCGCGTGGTTGCGCGGCGTGATCCGCGAGCAGGCCGGCCGACCCGTCGCGGGCGCGACGCTGAGCTGGTCGCCCGACGAATCGACGACGTCATCGGATGTCGCCGGTCGATTCACGCTCCCCGTACGCGCTGGCGTCGCCGGGACGCTCGTCATTCACCGAGTCGGCTTCGAACCGATCTCGGTGCCGATCCCTGCCCTTCAGCCGGGCGCGCGGCGCGAGATCGGCGTCACGCTCCGAGGACTCGCGCGCCTCGATGTGGTGAGCGTCGTCTCCGCGCGGGCGCACCCGCTCGTCAACACCAAGGACGCGACGACGGGCGGGACGATCGAAGCGCTCGAGCTGCAGCACTTGCCCACGGATTCGCGCGACCCGATCCCGCTGGCGTATAACATCCCCGGCGTGGCGCAGGGGACAGGATTTTTCGGCGACGCGCCAAAGCTCACCGTCGACGGCGCGAATGGGCTCTACACGCAGTACACGCTCGACGGCCTGGAGAACAACGAGGGGTTCCTCGGCGGTCCACGCGTCGAAGTTCCGCTCTCCGCGCTCGCCCGTTTCGACGTGCTCGCAACCACGTACGGCTCGGACTTCGGGCGCTCGTCGAACGGCATCGTGAACATGGAGTCGCGTGCCGGCGGTGACCGGTGGACGGGCGACGCCTTCGTCTACAACAGACCGGGCATTCCCGTCGACGCGCGGCCCGCCGTCGTGCCTCGCGGGCAGAATGCTGCCGACTTCCGGCGTGCCCAGGAGGGGTTCCGTCGCACGCAGGCCGGTGCGTCGGGAGGTGGTCCGCTCCGGGTGAGCTCCACGGACGGCACGGGAACGTACGTCCTCGGCGCCCTCGAGTACACACGCGAGAACGAGGACAGGATCGCGTCCACCGCACGCGCAACGTTCACCGGGCGCGAGCTGCGCGACACGTGGAAGGGTTTTGCTCGTGTCGACCACGGCTGGAGCGCCACGCAAACGACGACGCTGCGCATCGCGGCAAGCAGCGTGAGCCGGGAGGGGCGCGGCAGCGGAATCGTCGCACCCGAGGCGGACATCACGGTGCAGCGCATCGGTTCGGCGAGCGCGCTCGTACACCACAGCGCACTGCGCGACGGCCGTGCGAGCAACGAGGCGAGCGTGCAGCTCGGCACCTTCCGCTGGAACTATCCGCCGGCGGCATCCGACTTCTCACGCCCGCAGGTGACGATTCGTCAGGTGCAGGCGAACGCCGGCGGCGGCGCCGACACCGTGGATGTCGGCGTCGTGGGTTCGAGCAACTTCGTCTTCGACGAACATGAAACGCAGCTTCAGCTCAAGGATGTCTTCGAGACGACGTTCGGCGGCCGGTGGGCCGGCCACACACTGCGTCTCGGTGCCGATGCGTGGCGTTCGGCGTTTCGACTCACTGCGTCGAGCACGAATCCGAATGGTGCGTATGTCGTGCTGGACGAGGGCAACATCCCGCGGCAGCCGGACGGGCGATACCGTTTCGCCGACATCCCGACGAACGTGCGCGTGCTCGCGTACACGGTGGACGCAGCACAGAAGGAGGTCGATCTGTCGCAGATGCTTTTCGGGGCGTTCGTCGAGGATCGGTGGCGGCCGACGGCGTCGCTCACCGTGACGGCGGGGCTCCGCTGGGACTACGACGACCTGACCGGACGTGGCAACGGCTCGCCGGACCTCGACAACTGGCAACCGCGCACGAGCATCAACTGGGTCGCCAGCCCCTCGACCATTCTCCGTGCAGGGGCGGGGCTCTACACGGGGAAGTTCC
The DNA here is from genome assembly GCA_964438255.1 of uncultured Gemmatimonadaceae bacterium. Lineage (GTDB taxonomy): Bacteria > Gemmatimonadota > Gemmatimonadetes > Gemmatimonadales > Gemmatimonadaceae > AG11. The sequence continues at coordinate 42,977 of CAYTKA010000016.1, forward strand.
CCTATGCCATCTACTCCGACGCGATCCAGTTCGGACCGAACGGCAACCAGACGGTGACCTTTCAGGGCGCGCAGGCCCCGGCCTTCCTGCAGGGGCCGCGCACGGCCACGCTCGATCGCACGAAGCTGCCGCCCGGTGAGATCCGTGAACTGTTCGCACTCGGGCTCGAGCAGCCGTCGAGTCGACAGCTCTCCGGCGGTGTGCAGCATCAGTTCGGCACGCGAGCCGCCGTCTCGCTCGATGCAGTCTGGGTGGACACCCGGCACCTGCCGCGATCCTGGGACCTGAACCCCGACACGCGGGGCATCGGCCCCGCGGACACCGTGTCATTGCCGGTGAGTGAGGGCGACAAGTTCCGCCCCGTCATGCCGGTCACCGGTGGGTTCAGGCGCCACACCACCAGTGAGAGCGGGGGGCAGGCGACATACGCGGCGCTCTTCACCGCAGTGCGATATGATGCGACGCAGTCGCTCGTACTCGATGCGAACTGGGTGTGGTCGCGCGCGAGAAACAACACCGAGGACATCAACTTCAACGCGACGCAGGGGAATCGCTTCGATCTGGAATGGGCCGACGCCGTGAACGATCGGCGGCACAAGGTCACGGCCCGCGCGACGTACCTGGGCGTCAGGCACTTCATGCTCGCCGGCATCGGTGACTTTCAGACCGGGACGCCGATCAACCGCATCGCGTTCTTTCGCGATCTGGACGGATCGGGCGACACCTTCGGCAATGGTTTCCTCGGAAACCAGGACCGGTTCTACGGCGTGCCGCGTAACGGAGAGCGGCTGCCGAGCAGCTTTCTCGTACACGGGAGCGTGGCGTATGCGCTCCCCTTGACCGGTGAGTCGGCGGAGCGGCTGGAGCTGCGGACGGACGTGTTCAACGTGTTCAACCGCGTGAACGTGAGCGGCGTCGCCAACGGGATCCCGGGCGGAGGAACGCGTACTCAGGTCGGTCGGCCGGGCGATCCGATCGTGATCGCCAACGCCGGCGCGCCGCGCCAGATTCAGTTCTCGGCGCGCTATGTCTTTTGAATCGGCGCGCCGTCGCCTCGCGCGACCGTGGCTTCGAGCGACGGCAGTGACGCTCTTTGCGGCTAGTCTCACGGCGTGTGCGCGGCGTGATTCGAATCGCGCGCCGACCGCGGAGCGCGGACAGGCGACCGTGGACACGCTCGCGAGATTGCCGTGGGACTCCATTCGTGCTCGCGCGCGCGGGACCGAAGTCGTGTGGCGCATGTGGCGTGGCGACCCGTCGATCAATGCATACGTCGACACCTGGGTGGCGCCGCGCCTGCGCGACCGGTTCGGGATCACGCTCCACGCCGTGGAGGGGCAGGGGCCGGAGGTCGTGAACCAGCTCGTCGTCGAGCGCGAAGCAGGCCGCCGCTCGGGGACGGCGAGTCTCGTCTGGATCAATGGAGAGACCTTCGCGAATCTTCGGCGCGAGCGCCTCCTCGCCGGGCCGTGGGCGACGCGGCTGCCGAATGCGACGTATGAGAACCGCGCGTCCCGCATCGTGACGCGCGACTTCGAGCAGGATCCAGCCGGCTACGAGAGCCCATGGGGACGCGTGCAGTTTGCGCTGATCTACGATTCCGCACGTACCCCGGTGCCACCGCGGTCTCTGACCGAGCTCGCGACGTGGATCCGCACGCACCCGGGGCGATTCACGCACGACCAAGGGTTTACCGGCACTACCTTCCTCAAGAGCGTTCTCTACGCCAAGGCGGGAGGGGTGGCGCAGCTACAGGGAGGATTCGATTCGACGCGATACGCCGCAGCGCGCGCGGGCGCCTTCGCATGGCTCGATTCGCTGCGTCCGTTCTTCTGGCGCGGGGGAACGACCTACCCGCCAGACGTCGCGGCAATGCACCGGCTGTTCGCCAATCGGGAGATCGACTTCAGCATGTCGAACAACCAGAACGAGGTGGTGACGAAGGTGCGGCAGGGCATCCTCCCGCCGACGTCGCGGCCATTGCTCCTCACCGACGGTACGATCGCGAACACGCACTACGTCGGCATTCCCGCCAATGCTCCAAATGCGGCAGGAGCCTTGGTCGTCGCGGACTTCCTGCTCTCACCGGAGGCGCAGCTCGAGAAGCAGAAGCCCGAGGTGTGGGCCGATGGGACCGTGCTCGACGTCGCGCGACTTCCTCGTGACTGGCGCGCCCGCTTCGAGGCGATGGAGTCGGACCCACGGCAACTCCCGCGCGATTCGCTCGAGAAGTACGCGCGGCCGGAGATCTCGCCGCGCTACCACGAGCGGCTCGCGGCCGATTGGCGCGCCTATATCCGTGCGAGCCCGCCACGGTGACCAGGCAACGGGGCGTTTCGCTGGACGCCGCGGCGCTGGCGGCTGCGCTGCTGGTCGCGGCTCCCGTGCTGGTTGGTATCGGTTACGCGGCGGCGGCCAGCGTCGGCGTGGCCGGACCGGGTGCCGCCGGTGCCGGCGTCGAGCGTCTCACGCGAGTGCTGAGCGACCGCGCGACGTGGATGGGATTCGGCTTCACCCTCTGGATCGCGGCACTGTCGACCACGCTCGCGACGGCGGGTGCGGTCGGCGTGGCGGCGCTCTTTCGCAGCGGGGGGCGGATGGATGCTCTGGCGCGCGGCCTCGCGGCGCTGCCGCTCGCCGTGCCGCATCTGGTCGCGGGCGCGCTGGGCGTCTGGATTCTCGGGCAGAGCGGGCTCCTTGCGCGGTTGGGCGTGGCGGTCGGGCTGGTTCACACCCCGGCCGAGCTACCCGCGCTCGTCTACGACCGGTTGGGGCTGGGGGTTGCGCTCACGATGGCGTGGAAGGAGTGTGCGTTTCTCACCGTAGTCGCCACGACGCTCCTCGCATCTCGCACGCGTGCGGTGGAGGAAGCCGCGCGGACGTTGGGAGCTGGCTCGTGGACCACCTTCCGCCGCGTCACCTGGCCGATTCTTTGGAGGGGGCTGCTCCCCTCGATCGTCGCGGTGTTCGTGTTCGTGGCCGGGAGCTACGAAGGGGCAGCGTTGCTCGCGCCGAGCAACCCGCTGGTCCTCCCACTGCTCGTCGCGGACCGGGCGGCGGACCCCGACTTGTCGCGACGCGGTGACGCGTACGTCGTGAGTCTGCTCCTGCTCGGTCTCGCTGCCGTCGCCGTCGTCGCGCATGAGTGGAGCCGCGCGCGCCTGGCCCCAATCGACGAATGAGCTCCCCCCGCGTGTCGACGAGGCCGAGGCGCGGCGCATGGCGTCTCCTGCGCGGCGCGCTCCTCGCCGCGCTCCTGGCCACGTCCATCGGTCCGCTGGTCGTTCTGGTGCTCTGGTCGATGAGCGGACGCTGGCTCTTCCCCGCGCTCGTCCCCACGATCGTCACGCTGCAGACGTGGCGTGCGCTCGGTCGTGCAGCGCTCGCCCCCGCGCTCCTGACCAGCGGCATGCTCGCGTCCGCGACCGGGCTCCTCGGCTGTACCCTGGCGCTTCCGCTGGGCCGTGCGCTCGCCCGTTTCGACGGGTGGCGCCGGCACCTCGGCGCTGCAGCGGCCTTTCTCCCCGTCGCTGCGCCACCCCTCGCACTCGGCACGGGGCTCCAGGTGATGGTCCTGGACATCGGGCTCGGAGGCTCGCCGCTCGGAGTGCTGCTGGCGCACCTGGTACCAGCCGTGGGCTATCTGTCGCTCTACTTTCTCGGAATTTTCACCCTGTTCGACACGCGCGTGGAGGCGGAAGCACGGACGCTCGGTGCCACACCGTGGCAGACATGGCGGCACGTCACCCTCCCGCTGTTGAAGCGTCCGATCGCCGAAGCCGTGTCGCTCGGGTTTTTGATCTCCTGGAGCCAGTTCGCGCTGACCCTCGTCGTGGGAGGCGGGGCGGTGCGGGCGCTCCCCATCGAGCTGTTCGCGCTCGTGCGCGCGGGCGAGGACAGCGCTGCCGCGGTCGGAGCCCTTCTGCTCATGCTGCCCCTCCTCATCGGATTCGCCGCGCTTCGCTGGGCGGCCCGGCGAACTGTGGTGGCGCCTGCATGAGCGCCGCAACGACGGCGCAGGAGGCACGCGAGACTGGAACGTCTGCACTCGAGCTCCGCCAGCTCCGCGTTCCCTTCGGAGACGCGCCGGGTCTGGCAGACATCTCACTGGCCCTCGGGAGTGGTGAGCGCGTGGCGGTGATCGGTCCGTCGGGAGTGGGGAAGACGACACTGTTGCGCGCGGTCGCGGGTCTCGTGGCCATCGAAGACGGCCGAGTGCTCGTGGCCGGACGAGACGTCACCACGCTGCGCCCCGAGCGCCGCGGCATCGTCTATCTGCACCAGACACCAGTCCTGTTTCCGCATCTTCGCGTCGGTGAGAACGTCGCGTTCCCGTTGCGGGTGCGCGGCGCGCGCGGCGATGCCGTGCGCCGACGCGTGAGCGAGGCGCTCGCCGCCGTCAGGCTCGAGGGTTTCGCGGAGCGATCCGTCCACACACTCTCGGGAGGACAGCGGCACCGAGTTGCACTCGCGCGTGCGATCGCCGCTCGACCTGCGGCGTTGCTCCTGGACGAGCCCTTCGCCACGCTCGACCCCATGCTCCGGAACGACGTACGCGCGGCGATTGCAGACGCGCAGGCGGACTATGGGCCCGCCATGCTGCTGGTCTCGCACGACCTCGAGGACGCCGCCTCGCTCGCCCACCGCGTGGCTGTCCTTCTCGACGGCCGAATCGTGCAGGTGGCGACTCCGGGCGTGCTCTTCGCGCGACCTGCCACGCAGGCCGTCGAACGATTGCTCGGCATCTATCAAGAGCTACCCGGCCGCGTACGCGAAGACGGCGCGATCGTGTGTGCGGTCGGCGTGATCAGCCCCTCGTGCAGCGGGCCGACGGCGCCGGCTGCGGGATCCGCCGTCACCGTCGCGTTCCGCGCGGAGCGTGTGCGGCTCGACGCGGACGCCGAGCCAGCGCACGGGATCCGTGGCCGCATCACGGAGGTGCGCCTCCGCCCGCGAGGCAGCACGGTCGTCGTGCAGCTCGAGAACGGCGCCGACGGAACGCTGATCGAGGCCGTCGCGGGTACTCTGGACATGACGCGGGCCGTTGGCCGGGAGGTCACCGTGTCGCTCGATCCGTGCAGCGTCATGATCTATCCCGCCTGACGAGTCGCACGCATGCTCGACGACATCCTTCGTCCGGTCAAGGAGCGACTGCTGACACCCGTTGCGATCTTTGTCGGCTGTCGCATCCACCCGATGGCCGTCACCCTCTCCGGCTTCGTCGTGGGGCTCGCGGCCGCGTGGGCGGCGGGACTCGGCGCGAACAGAACCGCCCTGACGCTCTGGCTCGCGAACCGCGTCCTGGACGGCTTCGACGGAACGCTCGCGCGCGTGCAGAGCGCTCAGAGCGACATCGGCGGCTACCTCGACATCGTGCTCGACTTCGTCGTCTACGCGGCACTGCCGTTCGGGCTCGTGCTCGGTGCTCCTCATGCTGAACGCCCGATGCTCGCCGTCGCCGCGGTGGGAATGCTGGGCAGCTACTACGTCAACGCGGCATCCTGGATGTACCTCGCCGCGATTCTCGAGCGACGCGGGGCAGGGGCCGCGACGCGCGGAGAGCTGACGACGATCACGATGCCGCGAGGACTCGTCGGCGGCACGGAGACGATCGCGCTGTACACGCTCTTTCTCGTGCTGCCGCGGATGCTGCTGCCGCTTTTCGCGCTCATGACGGCACTCGTTCTCGCCTCGGCTATTCAACGCGTCGTGTGGGCGGCTCGCCACCTCTGATCGTGCTCCCTTCGCGAATGGTCGGGGCGGCGGCGGTGCGTCTCGAGCGCCCGTCGGGCCATGCTGCCGGCTACCCCCGGCGCGACTCCCGGAAACCGAGTACGAGGGGGAGCTGGTAGATGGGCACGCGATTGCCCGCGAGCTGATTCGGCGCGCGGCCGACGTGCGCCGGGCGGTGGATCAACCGACGCTCGACTCAACCTGGAGCACCCAAACCGCCGTCAGGGCTCCCGCGGAAACACGTACTCGCCGCTCGGATCGCGCTGGCGCATCGCCGTCACCCTTCCGTTCTCCACGGTGAAGGAGACCACGTTGTCCGGAAACTCCTTCAACCGGAACTGCTGCGGGCGCCACGGTACCAGTGCCACCGGTCTCGCACCCGGAAGCACCAGCCCCACTCCGGGCCGGTACGTCACCTCCGTCTTTCCCCCACTCGGCGTGCGGTACGTTCCCGCGTACGCCCGCAGCGTGCCCTCCGCGAGCAGCGCCGGCGGCACGCGGCGCGCGAACACTACCGCCGCCTGGTCGAGCGACAGCTCCGCGCCATCCACCTCGCCCATCGGGTTCGTGCGGAAGTTCACCGACCACTTCCCGTCCTGCTCGTCGTCCGGTGTGTCGAAGCGATCGTAGTGGAAGTGCGACAGCGGCAGGCGGATCCCGTGCAGGTCGAACGTCAGCCCCGTGTCACCGCGCGCGATCGTCAGCACGCCGTACGCCGGATGCTCGTACTCTCCCACGTAGTCGTCCAGCGCGTGCGACGGCCGCGTCCCGGGGACACGCCCCACCGACGCCACTGCGCGCGCGCGGGTACCCGCCGCCTTGTTCCTGAGCCGGATCGCGTTGAGCCGCTCCGACCATGGCGTGAGCGACATCCCCAGCAACCGCTCGTAGATGTCGTACGTCAGCCCGTTGTACATCGGCGCCATATGGTCGCCGATCACGAGCACGATCACCCCGATCGAGTCGTTCGGCAGGATCGAGATCTGCGAGTGGAATCCCGGCAGATCGCCCCCGTGGTACGCGATGAGGTGTCCGCGATACGAGCCCGTCCACCGTCCCATGCCGTAGGCGGTGTTCAGCAGCTCGCCCCACCCTCGGCTCTCCAGCGCGCTGTTCGGGAGCGCGATCGACGGCGCCATCGTCTCGCGAATTGCCGCAGCCGGGATCACCTGCTTTCCGTCCATCTTCCCACCGTTGAGCAGCGCGATCACCCAGCGCGAGAGATCCCGGACGTTCGAGTTGATCGCTCCGGCCGGCGCGATCGCCACTTCCGCCGTGTAGTACGGCTGGCGGTAGAGCACCGTACTGTCGCGCCGCTCGCTGTACGGCACCCCCGGCTCCGGTCCCTTGATGTTGTCCTCGACCGTGAGCGTCGAGTGCGCCATGCCGAGCGGATCGAAGATCCGGCGCTGGATGAACTGCTCCCACGTCAGTCCGCTCACCTGCTCGATCACGGATCCGACGGCGGTGAACATGAGGTTGTTGTACAGGAACGTCGTGCGCATCGGCGCCGACGGCTCGAGGTAGCGGAGCCGGTCCCACAGCTCCTGGCGCGTGAACGGCGACTTGTACCAGATCAGGTCGTGCCGCGTGACCCCCGTGCGGTGCGACAGCATGTCGCGCAGCGTGATCGAGCGATCCAGCTCGTCGTCGTGAAACCGAATGCTTGGCACGTAGCGCCGGATCGGCTCGTCCCAGGCCAGCTTCCCCTCCTCCACCAGCATCCCCGCCGCCACTGCCGTGAACAGCTTCGAGTTCGACGCGATCGGCTGCGTCGTCGTCGGCGTGTAGGGCAGCTTCTTCCCGTAGTCGCGGTAGCCGTATCCCTTCGCGAAGACCAGTCTGTCCTTGACGACGACGCCCACGCCGATCCCCGGCGCGTTCCAGTCCTTCATCACCTGGGCCATGTACGCGTCGAAGCCGTTCAGGCGAGCGTCGATGGCGGGATCGGACTGCGCAGCGAGTCGTGCCGGTGCGGAGAGGACGGCGATCGCGAGCAGGCTGCCGGTGACGACGTGCGGTGTACGTGAGACGCGCATGGACGGGCCTCGAACGTCGGGGGTACGCGAGTGGGATGCGCCGTGGGCCTCTCGGAGGCGGGCGATGGTGTGCGAAGCTATCAGCGGCGGGAATGGTGCACCAGATCGGTATCCCGGATCGCCATTCGCCGGGATGGCGTCGGCGACTGCCGCTCCAACGCCGCGCCGCTCCCGCTCACTGCGCCCTGGGACTCCCGGCCATTCGCGGCTGCTGCGGCCACTGGTTGTACCAGCTCATCATGTAGAGCTGCGTGCGCATCCAGTTCGACGGCTTCGAGCCCGTGCCGTGGTACTCCCCCTCGAACTGGAGCAGCGCGGCCGGCACACCGCGCATCTTCAGCGCGGCGTAGTACTCCTCCGTCTGCGGCATCGGTGTGCGCATGTCCAGCACCCCCGTCATCAACAGCGTCGGCGTCTTCACGTTGCCGACGTACATGAGCGACGAGTGCGCCAGCCACGGCTTCGGATCCTCCCAGAACGGCTTGTCGAACCACGAGTAGGTGAACAGCGGAATGTCGGTGTGGCCGGCCATGCTCATCCAGTCGATCACCGGACACCGCACTGCCGCGGCCGCGAAGCGATCGGTGTGACCGATCACCCAGCTGGAGAGCACGCCGCCGCCCGAGCACCCGCCCACGTACATCCGCGCGGTGTCGATGTATCCCTTCGCGACCGCGCCGTCCACGGCGGCCATCAGATCGTCATAGTCGGGGCCGGGATAGTTGCGGTAGATCGCGTTCCCGAACGCCGATCCGTATCCCGTGGAGCCGCGCGGGTTCGTGTACAGCACCACGAATCCATTCGCGGCGAAGTTCTGGTACATCGGATTGAAGGCGACGTTGTACATGCCGTGGGGCCCGCCGTGGATCTCCATGATCATCGGATACTTCTTCGACGGATCGAACCCGGGCGGCTTCACGATCCAGCCTTCGACGTCGGTCCCGTTCGTCGAGCGGACGACGAGGCGCTCCTCGGAGGCCAACCGCAGCCGGCCAAGCAGATCGTCGTTCACGTGCGTCAGCTGCGCGAACGCCGTCGCACCGTGCTTGCCCGTCTCCACGCGCACGACGTTCGCGCCATGCGTGAAGTCGCTCCGCACCGCTGCGCCGACGCCGGCACGCGCGAGTGAAACGAGACCGATCATCTGAGTGCCGCTCGTCACCGGGACGGCGCCGGCGCCGCTGGCCGGCGCGAAGTACACGTTCGACGTCCCGCGTTCCGCGACGGTCACGTACACGCCGCTCCCGTCGCGCGCCCACAGCGGCGTCCCCGGATCACGGTCGAGCGACGTGATCTTCTGCGCGCCGCTTCCGTCGGCGTTCATGACGTAGACCTCCGGCGCCTGATAGGTCGCGCGCGCGGCGGGATGACCGATGAACGCGATCTGCCGCCCGTCGGGGGAGAACACGGGCTCGTTCCAGATGCCGGGTTGCGGCTCGAGACGCCGCTTCGCCCCCGACTCGACATCGACTGCCACGAGATGCGAGTTGCGGAAGACGGTGTCGGCTCTCGGATCATCGAGGCCGGCGACGACGATCGTTCGTCCATCCGGCGACCAGTCCCACGCGACGATGCCCTGCTGACCGTCGAACCGTGCTCCGATCGTCCACTCCCCCGACGTGAGCGCACGCGCGGAACCGCCGTCGGCGGAGACGGCGAACAGATGCAGGCGGCCGGGCTTGTCGAAGCCACGACGATCCTGCCGGAAGTGCAGGTCCGTGACGTAGCGAGGGGCCGGCGTCCACTTGGCGCCCTCCGGGGCCGGCGGGAGATCGATCTTCCAGGTGCGCTCGGAGGGAACGAACATGGTGAAACCGACGGACTTTCCATCCGGCGACCAGCGCAGATCACCGATCGGCTGATCGACGTGCGTGATCTGCGACGCCGGACCGTCGCTGTTCGCCCACCGCACGAAGATCTGCTGGCCGCGCGGCTCACCCTGATCGACGTAGGCGATGCGCGTCCCGTCGGGCGACCAGCGCGCCGTGCCTCCCTTGGTGAGGAATCGGTCTCGTGTCCCATCAGCGCTCACGATCCACAGCGCCGGATCGAAACGGTCCTCGACCTTGTTCACCCAGCGGCGGGTGTACACGATCTGCGAGCCGTCGGGTGAGATCTGTGGGTCGGCAACCTGCTGCAGCTCCAGGTATTTGTCGACCGTGAACAGGGTGTCCGATCGTTTTTCCTGCGCGCCGAGTGCGCCGACGGCGCTCGCGAGGAGAAGGACGGGAAGGCCACCGACGGCGGCAAGGCGTGTCACCTGATGTGAATGACGCATGAGAAGCTCCGGCTTTCGCTCACGAGGCAGAGGTCGTCGAGATGGCGCGAAAGTACCGCCGCGCACTCGGCGGCGCGAGTGGTGTCCCCGTCCTCCCGGAAAGGCGTGTAGCTTTCGCCCATGCGCGCAGTGCGTGCAATGGTCCTCAGCGCTCCGCCGTCGTCGGTCGGCGAGAGGGCGTTGCTGGAGATGGCCGGCGTACCGATGCCGTCGCCGAAGCCGGGCGAGCTGCGCATCCGCGTCGCCTACTGCGGCGTCTGCCGTACCGATCTCGATCTCGTCGAGGGGCGACTCGCCGCACCGCGCTACCCGCTCATCCCGGGGCATCAGGTCGTCGGCGCCGTCGACGCACTCGGCGACGGCGACGCGAACGCCGGCTTCCGCGTTGGCGATCGTGTCGGTGTCGCGTGGATCAACTCCGCGGACGGCACCTGTCGCTGGTGCGTGAAGGGCCTGGAGAACCTCTGCCCGAACTTCCGCGCGACCGGATGCGACGTGCCGGGCGGTTACGCGGAATATCTCACCGTACCCGCGGCGTTCGCGCATGTCCTCCCTGCGGCGCTCGGCGACGCCGAGGCTGCGCCGCTCCTCTGTGCAGGAGCGATCGGCTGGCGCTCGCTCCGTCTCGTCCGGCTCGAGGACGGTGCCCCGCTCGGCCTCACCGGCTTCGGTGCGTCGGCGCATCTCGTGCTGCAACTTGCGCGGCACCGATACCCGCGCTCTCCGGTGTTCGTGTTCGCCCGGAGCGATGCGGAGCGGGCGTTCGCCCGCGAGCTCGGCGCCGCGTGGGCGGGGAATACGGCCGACGAGCCGCCGTCGCCCCTCGCCGCGATCATCGACACGACGCCGGCGTGGACGCCGATCGTCGAAGCACTGCGCCGACTCGAGCCGGGTGGACGCCTCGTCATCAACGCGATTCGCAAGGAGCAACGCGATCAACGCGAGCTGCTCCGACTCGACTACGCGACACATCTCTGGCGCGAGCGAGAGATCAAGAGCGTCGCGAACGTCACGAGAGCCGACGTCCGCGAGACGCTCACTGCGGCCGAGGAGCTGCGATTGCGTCCCACGGTCGAGATACTGGCGCTCGAGCGGGCCAACGATGCGCTGGCCGCGCTTCGCGCGGGAGCCGTGCGCGGTGCCAAGGTGTTGCAGGTCGGCAGCTAGAGCGCTGCCGGCGGCCATTGGCGTCAGACCGGGGCTTGTGCAGCGCTCGAGACCGCAGCATGGTGGCGGCAACCCAACCCACGTGGAAATGCGTCCCTCCTTCGCCTTCGCGCCGTTGAGCGCCGTTCTGCCGTTGCTGTTCGCTGCCGCGTCGCTGCCTGCGCAGGTGAGGACGCAGCCCGTGCTGCCGTCCGGCGACGCGCATGTGATCGAAGTGGGCGGCAAGCGATTCCGCGACCTCAATCGGAACGGCACGCTCGAGCCCTACGAGGACTGGCGTCTCTCCTCGGCGACGCGTGCGCGCGATCTCCTGCGACGCATGACACTCGAGGAGAAAGCCGGTGCGGCGCTCCATGGGACCGCGCCGATCGCCGGAGGACCGATGGCAGCGGGACCGGCGTACGACACGACGGCGGCCGCGGTGGCGATCCTCACGCGACACGTGAACAGTCTCATCACGCGGATGTCGGTATCGCCGAGCGACTTCGCAACGCAGAACAACGCACTCCAGCGCATCGCCGAACGCGGGCGACTGGGAATTCCGCTCACGATCAGCAGCGACCCGCGGAATCACCTACACAGCATGGCCGGCGCGAGCGTCGCGGCATCGGGATTCTCGCAGTGGCCGGAGCCACTCGGCTTCGGTGCGCTCGATGATCCCCGCCTCGTGCGCCGCTTCGCGAGCGTCGTCCGCGACGAGTATCGCGCCGTCGGCATCCACATGGCGTTGTCTCCCCAGGCCGATCTGGCGACGGAGCCGCGATGGTCCCGCATCTCGGGGACGTTCGGCGAGGAGCCGACGCGCGTGGAGGCGCTCGTCACGGCCTACGTCCAGGGAATGCAAGGGAGCCCGACGCATCTCGCACGTGACGGCGTCGCCACCGTCGTGAAGCATTGGGTCGGCTACGGCGCATCGGTGGACGGGTTCGACGGCCACAACTACTACGGCCGCTACGCGCGCTTCCCGGGTGGGGACTTTCGCGCCCATGTGACACCCTTTCTCGGTGCGATCGCATCGGGTGTCGTCGGCGTGATGCCGACGTACGTGATCCTCGACGACCTGTCGATCGAGGGGAAGCCCGTCGAACCCGTCGGCGCAGGATTCAATCGGCAGCTCCTCACCGGGCAGCTCCGTGGGCGCTACGGGTTCCGCGGGATGATTCTCTCCGACTGGGCGATCACGGAGGACTGTCCGGTCGAGTGCAGGACTGGTGTCCCTCGTCAGGCGCCGCGGCAGATCGGGATGCCGTGGGGAGTGGAGTCGCTCACCAAGACGCAGCGGTTCGCCAAAGCGATGAACGCGGGCGTCGATCAGTTCGGCGGCGTCGACGACGCACAGCCGCTCGCCGAGGCCGTCCGCAGCGGGTTGGTCTCGCCGGCACGCCTCGACGACGCAGTGACGCGCATCATGCGCGTGAAGTTCGACCTCGGCCTGTTCGAGAATCCGTACGTCGATCCTGTGGCCGCCGATCATCTCGCCAGCGTGGCAGGGCACAAACGGGAGGCGACTGAAACGCAGGCGCGCGCGCTCGTCGTCCTGGAAAACGCGCGCGGCACGCCGGCGTTGCCGCGGTCGGGCGCGAAGCTGTACGTTCGCGGCGTCGATACGGCGGTGGCCCGGGCGCGCGGCTACACGATCGTGAGCGATCCGGCAAACGCCGACGTCGCCGTGCTGCGCATCAGAGCGCCGTACCAGCGGCTGCACCCGACGTTCTTCTTCGGCAACCTCATGCACGAGGGAGATCTGGACTTCAAGGGCGGGGATTCCACGCTCGCGCTGGTGCAGTCGACCGCGGCCAAGGTGCCGACGATCGTCGTCGTGTACCTGGATCGGCCGGCGATCCTGACGCCGCTCGTTCCGCTCGCGAAGACGTTGATCGGCGAGTTTGGCGCGAGTGACGATGCGCTGTTCGACGCGCTCACCGGACGCGTCGTGCCGGTGGGACGGCTCCCCGTCGAGCTGCCGCGCTCGATGGACGCCGTGCGCGCGCAGCGCCCCGACGTACCGCACGACAGTCCGTCGCCGCTCTATCCGATCGGCTACCGATGGCCGCGGTGACGGGCGAGGCGTAGCGCCGGCGTCTCCAGCTCGGCGCGGATCCGCTGCTGCCCGGCGTGGCCGCTCGTGCACTGCGTTGCAGTGCGTGTGCCCATGCGCGGTCACGAAGGAGAGGGCGCCGTCGGGGCCGCCATGGCGGCGGGCCAACGTCCTGGCAGCGTCAAAAATGCAAGACCGCCGGGGGCGGGGTTGGGGTTGGGATGACACGGGTTCGGCACGACTCTTTCACGGACATGAGTTGGCAGTCGAAGTGGCTCGCTGGGTCCGACTGTGCAACTGGAGTGGTGTCGTGTTACATCCATTCGTAAGCGTTCCCGCTGCGAGCCGGTCGTTGGTGCCGGTGGTCGCTCTCAGCTCGACGATTCACGTCGGTCTGATCTCGCTCGCCCTTGCATCGCAGGCCGCGGTGTCCGTCGCACACATGGCGGGGAACATCTCGGAAGAGGTGCGATACATCGCACTGCACGTCGCCGCGCCAGCGATTGCCGGACGACGACATGGGGAGCCAGGGAGGCATGGAATCATCATTCCGGCGAAGGCGGCGACAGACGATCCGCCGTTGCCCGCGCCGCAGCTCGCATTCGACGTCGAGCTGTCGCTGGCGCCGGTCGAGCTCGATGTGCCGCCCGATTATCAATACGCCGACCTGGCGCTGATGGGCGCCGGTGTTCGCGACGACGATCCGCTTCACTTGGGGCTCGACGGAGCGCGGGGCGCACGCGATGCGCGGTACAACGCGTACGATCTGAGCGCCGTGGAGCGCGGCGCGCTGCCGGACCCGGGAAACCCGAAGCCGCGCTATCCAATGGCGATGCTCGATCGCCGCGCCGAGGTGAGCTTCAGCGTCTTCTTCGTCGTCGATACGACGGGGCTCGTGGACCGGGAGACGCTCGAGGTGCCGCGCTCGGTGCAGGCGGAGTTCGCGCGCGCCGTGCTCGATGTGCTGTTCCGCTGGCGCTTCGCCCCCGCCGAGGTCGGGGGGCGCCGGGTGAGACAGCACGTGCAGCAGCCGTTCTTGTTCAGGATTGAACGGTGATGGACGGTGGGACGGTGGGACGGTGGGACGGTCGGACGGTCGGACGGTCGGACGGTCGG